>DATKPQ010000150.1:0-8158 GCA_035523995.1 Acetobacteraceae bacterium
TTCATCCCCGGGGCCAGTAAGCATCCTCCAGGGAGCTGGCTCTGCCGGGATCGTGGTCTCGGTATCTGGCGCCCACCTGCACAGCAGGCTCTGGGAGGGTGAGACGCCAACGGCCATGGCGGCTCCGCACAGTTTTTCCCCTGATCTGACGGAAGCGAAACGCGCCCTGCGGCAGCGCATGCTGGCGGCGCGCGAGGCGTGGGACCCGGCGGCGGCCGGTCTGGCACTGATGGGCCACGTCCTGGCCGAGGCGCCGCCACCGGAAGGCGCAGTGGTGTCCGGGTTCTGGCCGATCGGGAAGGAAGTCGACATCCGTCCGCTGCTCCAGGCGCTGCGTGAGCGGGGCCACGCGGTGGTGCTGCCAGTGACGCAGAAGCGCGGCAACCCGCTGAGCTTTCGCCGCTGGCGCCCGGGCGATGCGCTGGAACCCGAACGCTTCGGCACCTTCCGCCCGATCGGTGAACCTGCGGTGCCGGATTTCCTGCTCGTGCCGCTGCTGGCATTCGACCGGCGCGGCCATCGTCTGGGCTACGGTGCCGGCTTTTACGACCGTACGCTCGCCGCACTGCCGTCCGGGCGCTATGCGTTGGGGGTCGCCTACGCGGCCCAGGAAGTGCCGGAGGTTCCCGCCGGCCCGACCGATATCCGCCTGGACGCGGTGGCGACCGACCGCGGCATCATCCTGGTTACGGAGTCCTGAATGCGCATCCTTTTTGTTGGCGACGTGGTGGGCCGCACCGGCCGCGAGGCCGTGGGCGCGGCGCTGCCGCGGCTGCGAGAGGCGCTGCGCATCGATCTTGCCGTGGTCAATGCGGAGAACGCCTCCCACGGGTTCGGGCTGAGCCCCGACATGGCGGCCGCATTGTTCTCCGCCGGCGCCGACGTGATCACGCTGGGCAACCATGCGTGGGACCGCAAGGAGATCATCCCTTTCATCGCCGACCACCCTCGCCTGTTGCGTCCGCTGAATTATCCCCCGGGCACGCCGGGCGCTGGGGCTTATCTGGCCGAACTGCCGGGCGGGCGCCGCGCCCTCGTATTGCAGGCGATGGGGCGGCTTTTCATGGATCCGCTGGATTGCCCGTTTCGCGGCACCGCAGACGTGCTGTCGCGCCACCGGCTGGGAGGCACAGTCGCCGCGATCTTCGTCGATTTCCACGCCGAGGCGTCCAGCGAGAAAATGGCGTTCGCGCATTTCCTCGATGGCCAGGTTTCCGCGGTCGTCGGCACCCACACGCACTGCCCGTCGGCGGATGCGCAAATCCTGCCGCGCGGCACAGCGTTTCAGTCGGATGCCGGCATGTCGGGCGATTATGACAGCGTGATCGGCATGCAGAAGGACGCCGCGACGTTGCAGTTCTGGCGCAAAATGAGGGGGGAAAAACTGAACCCGGCCGAGGGCGAGGCGACGGTGTGCGGCGTGTTCGTTGAAACGGACGAAGCAACCGGCCTGGCGAAGCGGATCGAGCCGGTGCGGGTGGGCGGCCGGCTCGCCTCGGCGATGCCGGAGGGGTAGGCATAAACCAGGTTTGGCGACGCCCGGTTACCATGGGTGAAACGATATTTGACATCATGTGTTAGATTATGTTAGTTTGACTCGCATTTGCCTGTGGAAAGTCCCATGCCGAATAATTCCGAACGTCCCTTTGGCCGCCATACGCTCAAGCTTCATGCTTCCTTCGTGCCGGACGGAGAAGGAGGCGCACTTTCCCGCGCCGATGTCGTCGCTGCCGTTGGCTCGCGCCCGCTGAAGATTCTTGGCGTTCTCGTGCCGGAAGGCGAGCCGCCACCAGGGCATCCCTATGTGTCCGTAGGAGTGTTTGAACTCAGGTCCGACGCGAACGACAGCACGGGCCAAAGGGCCCCGGGAACGCAGGCACAGCAACCGCTAGGGCAGGGGTCAGGTGACTCAAATTGAGCCGCACCTGCTACTGACAGGTCGCGATGAATCAGCCATGCCGGATCAGATCGACACACCTCCTCTCCGTCCGTTCCTGAAGCTGCGCAGCGTTTCCATGCGCGAAGGTCCGCCGGACCTGCTGACGAACAGCAGAGGCCAAGGCGGCACTAGGCCGACCCAAGGGATATCTGTCGCTCGCCTGGCCCCGGATAAGCCGCGCGCCCTGCCCGTCCCGCAAGCGCCGGCCAGCCGCACGCGTGCCGCGGCGGAGGCGGACGATGACACACGGCCTGTCTTCACCGTGCGCCAGACGCCGCGTCCCACCCAGCCGGAGCGGCCGGAGTCACAATTGCTCCACGTTTTGCCGCGTACCCGTTATCGCGTCGGCAATGCCCTGACGGGAGATGGCGGCCCGCCGCCAATACCCGCCGCTGCCGTGCTGCTGCTGCAGCAACGGTCGTCACGCTCTCTGGACAAGGCGACACGCGGCATGACGCCGCTACAGCGTCTCGACGATGCCGTGCGGCGGCGGTTGTGGGATCAGTTCTCCACTCGACATCGCAAGCGGCGGCCATCGGCTGGCGGATGATCCTGATTGCGTTTCACGCAGTCGCGCCGCCATCCACCGGCAGGGCCACGCCGTTGACGAACGACGCTTCGTCCGAGATCAGGAACAAGGCGGCGTTCGCGATCTCCTCCGGCTGCGCGACGCGGCGCATCGGGTTCAGGCCGCCGCGCTTCACCACGAGCGTTTCCGGTGTCTCGCCCGGCGGCATCTGGCTGTCGGGCCGTGCGACGAACACGCGCAGCATCGGCGTGTCGGTCGTGCCGGGGCACACCGCATTGACGCGGATCTTTTCCGCGCCGTAGCGTTTCGCCAGGCCCTTCACCAGGCCCACAACGCCGAACTTGGCAATGTTGTACACCGGGCTGTACGGGGAGCCGACCAAGCCCGACGTCGACGCCGTGAACAACAATGCGCCGCCGCCACGGGCGCGCAACTCCGGCAATGCGGCCTCGGTCGTCACCAGCACGGTGCGGACGTTCAGAGTTATGGCAAACTCGAAATCCTTCCAGTCGATGCCCTCGACCGAAGCGGGGCCGGGCGTGCCGACGTGGTTCCACACGAAATCCAGCCCGCCGAATTGCCGCGCGGTCTGGCGCACGATGTCGCGGGCGAAGTCATCGCCGGTCAGGTCGCCGACCAGCGCGATGGCCTTGCCGCCGGCATCGGCGATCCGTTGCACCACCGCGTTGGCGGCATCGCCATTCACGTCCACGACGGCGACCGCCGCGCCCTCCCCGGCAAAACGCAATGCACCGGCGCGGCCCATGCCGGAGCCGGCCGCTGTAACGATTCCGATCTTGTTTGCCAGGCGCATGTTCGTTTCCTCCAGGTTGTGCGTCGATCGCCATACTGGCGACCCAACTTCGCCCACACTGGACCAAGCCGGCTATATCGTCATCCCGGCGACGTCTGCGGATACTGAAGCCGAAATCAACGGCACGGACTGCGGGGGAACAGGCACGTCAGCGCTGGGCGGAAACGTTTTTATATTCCCGCCGCCGCGCGTGCAGAACGAATTCGGTATACCCGTTCGGCTGGGTGCGGCCCTTGAATACCAAGTCGCAGGCAGCCTGGAATGCCACGCCATCGAAATCCGGCGCCATCGGCGCGTAATGCGGATCGCCGGCGTTCTGCCGATCCACCACGTCCGCCATCCGCCGCAGCGTCGCCATCACTTGCTCTTCCGTTGTGATTCCGTGGTGCAGCCAGTTGGCTATGTGCTGCGACGAAATCCGCAGTGTGGCGCGATCTTCCATCAGGCCGATGTCATGGATGTCCGGCACCTTGGAGCACCCGACGCCCTGGTCGATCCAGCGCACCACGTAACCCAGGATGCCCTGACAGTTGTTGTCCAGTTCCTGCTGCACTTCGTCAGGCGACCAGTTGGGTCGATCGGCCAGCGGGATCGTCAGCAAACCCTCAAGCGGCGAGCGCTGGCGGGCCGCCAGCTCCGCTTGCCGTGCGGCGACGTCCACCGTGAGATAGTGCAGCGCGTGCAGTGTTGCGGCGGTGGGTGAAGGGACCCAGGCGGTATTCGCGCCGGCCTTGGGATGCGCGACTTTCTGCGCCAGCATGTCAGCCATCCGATCAGGTGCCGCCCACATGCCCTTGCCGATCTGTGCCTTGCCGCGCAGCCCGCATGCCAGGCCGATATCGACGTTCTGGTTCTCGTACGCCTTGATCCAGGCGGTGCCTTTCATGTCGTTCTTGCGGATCATCGGCCCGGCTTCCATCGACGTATGAATCTCGTCGCCGGTGCGGTCCAGAAATCCGGTGTTGATGAACGCCACGCGATGCTTTGCGGCGGCAATGCACGCCTTCAGGTTGGCGGAGGTGCGCCGCTCCTCATCCATGATGCCCATTTTGATGGTATAGGGCCGCAGCTTCAGCATCTCCTCGACACGTGAGAACAATGTGTCGGCGAAAGCCACTTCGTCGGGGCCGTGCATCTTCGGCTTCACGATATAAATCGAACCCATGCGCGAATTGCGCAGCGGGCCGGTATTGTTCAGGTCGTGCAGCGCAATCAGCGAGGTCACCACCGCATCCAGTATCCCCTCGGGAATTTCCCGGCCTTCGGCGTCCAGCACTGCGTCGGTGTACATGTGCAAGCCGACATTGCGGACCAGCATCAGGCTGCGGCCCGACAGCGCCACAATGCCACCACCCGGCTTGCGGTAGGTCCGATCCATGTGCAGGCGGCGTGTCATCCTGTGGCCGCCTTTGTCGAACGTGTCTTCCAGCGTGCCCTTCATCAGGCCGAGCCAGTTGCGGTAGGCGAGTACTTTGTCCGCGGCATCGACCGCAGCGATCGAATCTTCAAGGTCCTGGATGGTGGTGATGGCGGCTTCCAGCACCACGTCGGCGATGCCGGCCGGATCGTTGCGGCCGATCGGCCGGCTGCGGTCGATCTGGATTTCGACATGCAGGCCGTGATGGCTCAGCAGAACTGCTGAAAGGGCTGCCGCATCGCCGCGGTAACCTGCGAAGGCGGCCGGGTCCCGCAGCCCGGTCGTCGAGCCGTCACGCAACGTCACGGCAAGGCCTGACGGGATCAAGGAATAGCAGATCGCGTCGGCGTGGCTGCCGTGGGCAAGCGGCGCAACCTCGTCAAGCAGGGCGCGCGCACGGGCAATCACGTGAGCACCCCGGACGGGGTTGTAGTCGCCGCCGCGCGTGGCACCGCCGTCCTCCGGGATCGCGTCGGTGCCATAAAGTGCATCGTACAGGCTGCCCCAACGCGCATTGGCCGCGTTCAGCGCATAGCGGGCATTGGTTACCGGCACGACGAGCTGGGGACCGGCAATGTTGGCGATTTCCGCGTCGACGCGGGGGGTATCCACCGCGACGGCCTCCGGTTCGGGTTGCAGGTAGCCGATCTCGTGCAGGAAGCGGAGGTAGGCTGCCTGGTCGATCGGCCTGGAGCGAGAGGTGCGATGCCAGTCATCGATCTGCTGCTGCAAGGCATCGCGCCGCTCCAATAGCGCCCGGTTGCGTGGGGCGAACTCACGGACCAGCAGGCCGAATCCCTGCCAGAAGGACCGCGGCTCGATGCCGGTGCCGGGCATCGCCTCCTGGACGACGAAATCGTGCAGCTCGCACGCAATGCGGAGACCGCCGGCCTCCACGCGGGCATCAACGGCCGTGACGTAATTCATCGGTTTTCCTTCCGCATTCGCCGGGTGTGGCGCATGCCCCGTGGCGGCGATCGCGCGACCATGCGGCGGCCGCACCGGCGTGGTGCGGCGCAGCATAGCATGTTGCGGCGCAACGCAACAGTGCCTATCCGAACCAAGTAAACGTGAAACGTCAGGTGGTCGCGCGCTCTACGATGCGGAACGGCACAAGCATGCGATCCGCGTCGCCGGGCGGCGCACCGCCGAGGCGGCGGAGCAGGAAGCTGGCGGCGGTGCGGCCGATTTCGCCGCCCTCGACGTTGACGGTGCTGAACGGCGGCTCGCTCGCGGCTCCCAGCTCGAAATTGCCGAAGCCGCACACGGAGAGTTGCTCCGGGACGACAATGCCGCGGATGTGCGCTTCGGTGATTGCCCCGAACGCCAGCAGGTCGGAGCTGCAGAACAGGCCGGTCTGTTGCGTCACGGAGGGGGCGAGGGCTGCCATGGCCTGGCGGCCGGCCGTGATCGTGCTGGGGGCCGGCAGGACTTGCTGTGCCAGCAGCGTGCCGCCCGCCTGGCGGACGGCGTCGGTGAAGCCGCGGCGGCGGGCCTGGGCACGCGAATCCGCCGCCGCGAAGGCCGCGAAATGGGTGATCCCCTTGTCGAAAAACAGCTTCGCCACGGCAGCGCCGGCCTGGACGTGGTCCAACCCCACCAGCATGTCCACCGGCTCGGGAGCCACGTCCCAGATTTCCACCACCGGTATGCCGGCCTCCGCCAGCATCTGCCGCATCGGCGGCGAGTGCTCTGCGCCGGTGACCAACATGGCGTCGGGGCGCCGCGCCAGCAAGCCGCGCACGAGGTCGAGGCCGGCAAAATCGTTATAGCCGCTGAGCGACAGCATCACCTGGTAGCCGGCCGTCCGCATGGTGTCGGTGAAGTGCAGCACCATGTCGGCGAACATCGGATGGGCGATGGTGGGGACGATCGCGGCCACCATGCGCGAGCGGCGCGAGGACAGCCCACCCGCCACCATGTTCGGAACGTAGCCCAGCTTCTCGATGGCGGCGCGGACGCGGGCGGCGGTGGCAGGCGAGACCCGGTCGGGCGTGTTGATGACGCGCGAGACGGTCATTGGTGCCACGCCGGCTGCGGCCGCCACGTCGCTGAGCTTCACGGCGGCACGAGGGCCGCGCTCCGGTCCAGCCAACTGGCAGCCTCCGTGCCGGCGATGGGGAGAAGCCGCCAGGGTAGCGACCGGTCGCCGGCCCGTCATCAGTGATCGAGAGAGGTGGCTCCTTTTCCTGTGGGTAGCGGCAGCGTCAGGCTGACCTGGCCGGACGGATGGTCGCGCAGGCAATGGTGGCGCCGAGGCACTGCACGATCCCGCCCCCGAGCATGGCGGCGCGCAGCCCCGGCGCGCCGCCATGCCACAGGGCGAAGGCGGCGCCGAGGATGGCGACGCCCAGCGTCGCTCCGGCCATGCGGGCAACGTTGATCAGGGCGGAGGCGGTGCCGGAGCGTGCGGCGGTGACGGAGTCGACCGCGACCGACATCAGCGGGCCGGTGTTCAGTCCCATGCCGATGCCGGTCAGCGTCAGTCCGACCGTGGCCAGCGGGAGAGGACGTCCGGCATGGGTGGTTGCCAGCACCAGGAGCCCGATGCCGATAGTGGCGGTGCCGCCGGCGGTGATGGCCCGGATGCCGATGCGCTGGGCCAGATGGCCGGATCGGGGCGAGACCAGGAAGAACACCAGGGCGCAGGGCATCAGGGCGAACCCGGCTTGCTCTGGCCCCAGGACATGGGTCGCCTGCCAGACCAGCGGCAGCAGGAAGATCATGCCGTAGATGCCGAACGTCATGCAGGCGGTGGCGGCGATGGCTCCGCGGAACGCGGGGTTGCGAAACAGCTCGAGCGGAACCAGGGCGGCACGGCTGGCGCGGTGTTCGAGGGCAAGGAAGGTCGGCAAGGCGACCACCGACACGGCCAGCGCGGCGATCCAGGCGTGGCCGCCGCCCTGGTGGCCGCCCTGGTGGCCGCCCTGGTGGCCATCGATGGCAGCGAACACCAGACCGCCGAGCGCTGCGGCGCCCGCAAGCTGGCCGGGGAGGTCGAAGGTGCGCTCATGCGGGTGGGCGGACTCGGTGATGACGAGGCGAGCCAGGAGCAATGCGGCGAGCGCCAGCGGGACCGACAGCAGGAAGACGCTTGGCCAGCCGAAATGCTCGATCAGCAGGCCGCCAAGCGTGGGGCCGATGACGAAGGCAAGGCCGTTGCAGCTTGCCCAGACACCGAGGGCGCGGCGGCGCTGGCCCGGGTCGGTCCATACCACGCGAACGATGGCGAGCGAGGCCGGCAGGAGCAGGGCAGCGCCTGCTCCGCTGGCGACACGGGCGGCGATCAGGACGCCGATGCTGGGGGCGAGTGCGCAGGCGACCGACGCGGCGGCGAGGATGCCGGCGCCCAGCTGGAACACGCGCCGGCGGCCATAGAGATCAGCGAGGAGGCCGCCCGTGAGCAGGAGTACCGCATAGGTCAGGGTGTAGCCGTCCAGCACCCACTGCAACGCGGTG
>DATKPQ010000151.1:0-79717 GCA_035523995.1 Acetobacteraceae bacterium
GGCGCGGTCTTCTCCACCGGCTCGATCGCCTATGCCGGCTCCCTTGGCTGGAATGGCTTCGATAACAATCTGTTCCGACTGACGACGAACGTGCTGAACCGCTTCCGCGATCCTACGCCGTTCACGGCACCCGAAGAGCGGGCGTTATTATGAGGTCGCGAAGCGTAACGAAGAAACCCGAACCACCCTTGCATGTTAATCCATCACCGCCGCATGACCGCCGCCATCGCTCGGCTTCGGCTTCGTCATGAAAAACAGCATCAGCATGATCGGCGCCGACATGATCGCCATCAGCCAGAAATCATCCACATACGCGATCACCTGCGCCTGGTATGTCACCATCTGATCCAACATCGCGATCCCATGTGGCGTATGCAGCGACAGCATCGGCGCTTGCTGCAGCGCGCGATTCAGGGGCGTTGCGAACCCCGACAGCACCGAGTGCTCCACCTGCGTCTGGCTGGTAATCAACGCCTCGAAAATCGAAATCCCGATTGAACTCCCGACGTTCCGCACCAAACTCAAGAACGACGTCGCCTCATACCGCAGCTTCGAATCCAGCGTGGCGAACGCCACGACATTAAGCGGCACGAACACGAAGCCGATACCCGCGCCCTGAACGATCGTATTGAAAATCAGGCTCCATTCATTGATCGCCGGCGTCCATTCCGACAGGCGAAATAGGCTCCACACCAGCAACACCACCCCAAACGCCATGATCTTTCGTGGATCGACGTAATTCGTCAGCCGGCCGGAGATCATCATCGCGATCATGGTCCCGACGCCGCGCGGAGCCAGCAGCACGCCCGCCACCTCCACAGGATAATTCCCTAACTCCTGCAGCCAAGGGGCCAGCAATGCCGAAGTCGCCAGCAGCACCATCCCCACGGCGAACATCACCATGAAGCCCATGACCAGGTTGCGGTCCTTGAACAACGCAGGACTCAGGAATCGCCGCTCTCCGGTGAACATATGCACGAGAAAAAGATAGAACCCGGCGGCCGCCATCACCGTCTCAACGATGATCTCGGTCGAACCGAACCAGTCTTTCGTCTCACCCCGGTCCAGCATCAGCTGCAACCCGCCAATGCCGATTGCCAGCGCGGTAAAGCCAAACCAGTCAAACTGTAATCCGCTCTGCTGCTTCTCCGATGGCAATGCGTACCAAAGCCCCAATGCCGCCGCGATGCCGAACGGCATGTTTACAAAGAACACGTAGCGCCAGTTGTACAATTCGGTCAGATAGCCGCCGAGTGTGGGACCTAGGATCGGCCCGACCATCACGCCCATGCCCCAGATCGCCATCGCCTGGCCGCGTTGCTCGACCGGATAGATGTCCAGCATGGTGGCTTGCGACAGCGGCACCAGCGCGGCGCCGAATACGCCTTGCAGGATGCGGAACAACACCATCTGGTTCAGTGATGCCGCCGCGCCGCACAGCATCGAGGTGATGGTGAAGCCGACCAGGCAGGTGATGAAAAGGTATTTGCGGCCGAACCGCGCAGCGAGCCAACCGACGGGCGCCGTCATGATCGCCGCGGCGGTGATGTACGACGTCAGGACCCAGGTGATCTCGTCATAGGTCGCCGACAGGCTGCCCTGCATATAGGGCAGCGCGACGTTGGCAATGGTCTGGTCGAGCGCCTGCATCAGCGTGGCACCAACGGTGCACAACGTAATGATCAGGCGGTAGGGAACGTGGGTCGGATCGCTGGACGATGGCGGCACGGAGGGAGCTCTCCCGACTAGATGCAGCGTCGGCGTCTTGGACTCCCCGTATGCTTGCGGGCTTCGCCGCAAACTGGAGCGAGGTTACGAAGGATTTCGCTTGCCCCCCGCGACACCCTCCCCTGGCCTTGGTCCGCTTCGCGGCCCTGGCCCGCAAGTGGGAGGCAAAATATCAGGGCAGCAGATCGCGCCAGGTGCGCTGGTGGCTGGTGTCGATGTCGGCTTCGACGCTCATACCGGCACGCAACTCCGGATCGCCCGGCTTGCGGTCCACACGGATGCGGACCGGAATGCGCTGCACCACCTTCACCCAGTTCCCCGACGTATTCTGGGCCGGCAGCACCGAAAACTCCGATCCACTGTTCGGCGCGATGCTCTCGACTTCACCCCTCCAGGTTCGGTCGGGATAGGTGTCCACCGCGATATCCACCGGGTCGCCCGGCTTCACCCAGGTGAGTTCCGTTTCCTTCGGGTTGGCCTCGACCCAGACATGCTCCGTGGAAATGATGCCGAACGCCGCGGTGGACGCGGCGAGATACATGCCCCGCTGCACGGTATCGACCTGGGTCACGATGCCGTCGAACGGCGCATAGATCACCGTGTGCCTCAGCTCACGCTGCGCCTCGTCCAGCTTCGCCTTGGCCATCAGGTAGTCCGACATCGTGCGCACATCGACGTCGGCGCTGCCAAGCTTCGCCAACTGTACCTGTGCCGCCATCTTCAGTGCGTCCAAGGCCTGCTTGTCGGCAGCGAGCTGGTATTTCGCATTGTCGTACTCGGCCCGCGTGACGCCGCCGGACCTGACCAGGTTGGCGAAGCGGTCGAAATTCGCCTGGTCGGATTCCACTAGCGCCTGCTTTGCATCGGCATCGCGCAGCATGCGGCGGTAGTTGAGCTTCTCTGCCACCAGGTCGGAGACGACGCCGCCGAGGTTGGCCCGCGCCGCATCGACCGCGATCTGGTACTGAAGCGGATCCAGCCGCAGCAGCACCTGACCCTTCCTCACGAACTGGCCTTCATGCACCGGTACTTCGGCGACGATGCCGCTGACATCGGTCGCGAGCGACTCCTTGGCGGCGCGCACATAGGCATCGTCGATATCGACGTATCGGCCGCCAGTGACCCACCAGGTGGCGGCGCCGGCGGCGACAACCAGGATGCCGCCCAGCATCAGGATCGGGCGCAGCGTCGCACGCGAGACACGGCGACGCGAGGGAGCCTCGGTGACGCGAGGTACGGGCGGGGCGGACGAGCCAGCGGTAGCGGCTTGCGACATCAGGCGAGCTCCGTCGCTTCGGCGTCGTTACGTGTTTCCGCGGCGTCGGCGCTGCGGCGGGCGGCGTGCGCCTCTTGGACCAATGTCACTTTCATGCGCAACAATGCTTCGGTGACGGCGTCAACGGTGTCCTCGTCAAGGCCGGTGGTGACCATGCGGGTGATTTCGGCGCGCTGGCTGGCAATATCGGCCAGCACAGGGCGCGCCGCCGGGCGCAGGTGCAGGCGCCAGATGCGGCGGTCCCGCGGGTCCGGACGGCGTTCCACCATCCCGCGCGCCTCCAGCCGGTCGATCAGGCGCGCGACCGTGATCGGCTCCACTTCCAGGAGTTCGGATAGCTCTTTCTGGGAGATACCGGGCTGGCGCTCCAACCAGACCAGGATGCCCCATTGGGCACGGGTCATGTCGTGCTGACGGGCGCGCTTGTCTGCATCCACGCGGAGCAAGCGGGCGACGTCGTGCAACAGGAACAACAGGTCGCGTTGAAAGTCGGGCAAGGGACGGACGTTCCTAGGGTCTCTTGGCTGCCGTGACTATAAGTCAGCTTATGATATCCGTGCCAGATCGTGGGCTATGCTATGGATGCAGGGCGGACCTGCGAAGCGCTGGAAGCACCTCGGCGCTTCCGCCGGCATGAAAGGCCGGATTTCCCTGCACAAAGCGCACTGCCAGGCTGGGATGCACCCGCATCGGCGCGAATTCGCGGTCGTCGTGGGGCAATGCGTGCCGATGCTCGATCCAAAAGGTCCCGATGACCAGATCACAGGTCTTGCAGCCGGTAAAGCCGAGGCTGCGCGGCAGACGGTAATTACCGGCGGCCGCAACTGGAATGGGGATTTGGCACGCCGCAGCCTCGCGTGATCGTGCACTTGCTCGCGGCTATACCGGCTGGTGCCAGGCCGCCCCCGCGGCTTCCCTGCCCATTCTCCAGGAGACCATTGCCATGCCGTTCAAGGTCCAGGTTGGCCCGCCGCAGATTGCCATCCACCAGGCCATGACTGTGCTGGTGACCGAGCCGGACGGCCAGGTGCGCTGGCCTACCGACAAGGGCCTGTATTTCTTCGACACCCGCCTGATCTCCGCCTGGAACGTCTACGCCAACGGGGAGCCCTGGGATCTGCTGAACGGCGGCGCCGTGAACTACGACGTCGCCCGCATCTTCCTGACCAACCGGGCTTTTCTCACCGAGGACGGCGCTGTTCCGGCGCATTCGCTGTCGTTCGTCATCAGCCGGGCCATCGACGGCGGTCTGCACGAGGATCTGGACATCGCCAACCACGGCCAACGCCCCGTGCGCTTCAATCTGGAAATCGCGATCAGGTCGGACTTCGCCGATATCTTCGACGTCAAAGCCGGACGCTCGGTGCGGCGCGGCCGCATCGGTACCGAGTGGGCGGACTCGCATCAGCGCCTGCGCACCGTCTATCGCAATCGCGATTTCATTCGCGCCGTGTCGGTGTCGGTGGGCGAGGCCACAAGCCATGCCGCCTACGCCAATGGGCGTCTCAGCTTTGAAGTGGCACTTGGTCCCGCCGCGTCCTGGCACGCCTGCATGCTCTACGAGCTGGCCGACAGCGACCGCCACTATCACGCGCCACGCACCTGCGCCCTGCATTCCGAAAACTCGCGTCACGCTATCGCCCAGCATTCGTGGCAACAGGCGGTGCTGAAGGTGCGCACCAGCAACGAAGAGTTCTACCGCTTCTATCACCAGGCGATCGAGGACATGGCGGCACTGCGCCTGCCCATCGAAGGCACCGACCACATGGTGTTCGTGCCCGGCGCCGGCCTGCCGTGGTTCAATGCGCCGTTCGGCCGCGACAGCCTGATCGTGTCGCTGCAGAACATCCTGGTGTATCCGGAATTTGCCCGCGGCTCGCTCGATGTGCTGGGCCGTTGGCAGGCGACGGAACGCGACGACTACCGTGACGCCGAGCCGGGCAAGATCATGCACGAGCTCCGCTATGGCGAGCTGGCGCATTTCAAGCTGATCCCGCACACGCCGTACTACGGCACTGCCGATGCCACGCCGCTCTATCTGATCACGCTCCACGCCGCCTGGCGCGCCACCGGCGACATCAGCTTGCTCCGCCGCCACCTGTCCCATGCCGAAGCCGCGCTACGCTGGATCGACGAGCATGGCGACCGTGACGGCGACGGGTTCCAGGAATTCAAGACGCGCTCGCCGGTCGGTTACGAAAATACGGACTGGAAGGACGCCGGCGATTCGATGATGTATCCCGATGGCTCGCCGGTGCAGGGGCCGAAGGCGCTGTGCGAGCTGCAGGGCTATGTCTATGACGCCTGGCTGCGCATGGCGGAAGTGTTCGATGCGCTGGAGCGCCCGGACCGCGCCGCCGCGCTGCGCGACAAGGCCGCCACACTGTATCGCCGCTTCGACGAAGCGTTCTGGGACGAACCCAGCGGCTTCTACGCCTACATGCTGGATGGCGAGAAGCGGAAGGTGCTGACCGTGGCTTCGAATCCGGGCCACCTGCTGTGGTCCGGCCTGGTGCCACCGGAACGCGCCGTGAAGGTGGTCGCGCGGCTGATGGCGCCGGACATGAATACCGGCTGGGGGATTCGCACGCTGTCGGCAGACAATCCGGCCTATAATCCATATTCGTACCAGAACGGCTCGGTCTGGCCGCACGACAACAGCCTGATCGCCCTCGGCTTCAAGCGCTACGGGTTCGTTGAGGAAGCGGGGCAGATCGCGCGCGGCATTTCCGATGCCGCCAGCCATTTCCTGCTGAACCAGTTGCCGGAACTTTACGCGGGCATCGAGCGCAGTGAGGGATTGTTCCCGGTCCAATATCTCGGTGCCAACGTGCCACAGGCCTGGGCCGCGGGTTCCGCCTTTGCACTGTTGCAGGCGGTCCTGGGCATCTGGCCGGATGCGCCGCGGGAGCGGTTGTATGTCGATCCGGTGCTGCCGCACTGGCTGCCGGACATCACGCTATCCGATCTGCGGCTGGGGCGACGGCATTTCGACGTCCGTTTCTGGCGGGCCGGCGAGTCAACCGAGTTCGAAGTACTGCGCGGCGACCGGCATCTGGTGCAGCGGCGTGCGACGACCGAGGTGTTCGAGATGTTGCGCACGGGCAGGGCCGCATAACCCCTTTTGCCAATCATGGCCGAGATACCTCCGGTCGCCTGCCAATGTTATGATTTCAACTGATGCTGGCGGCTCCATATGTCGTTGCCAGGCGCGAGGCGACGAAGCAACGACATATGGAGCAGGCTTAATCGTGCTTCTCTGCCTCTGGGCACCAGATCTGGCGCTACGCAAGGCGCCACTGCACCAGCGTGAATGGCGGATCGGCACTGTCGTGCGGTTCGAACACTGCCTGCACCGGCGCGCCAATCTGCACCGGTAGCCGCGGATCGCCGAGCAAGTTGCCGACCATGCGGACGTTGCCGGCGTGGGGGAGTTCGACCAGGGCAACGATATAGGGGCCGTGGCCGTTCAGCGCCGGATGCACCGGGTGATGCGGGCGCTGGTAACTGTAGATGCGGCCGTGGCCTTCGACATCATCCCAGGCCAGATCGAAGGAATGGCAGCGGTGGCAGATCCATTCCGGGCCCCATTGCCACGCACCGCAACCGCGGCATTTTTGAATCCGTAGCTTGCCTTGGCGGGCCGCCTCCCAATACGGCGCACTGAGCGGATCGCCGGTGTTCGGCAGCGGCAGCCCTTCGGGCAGATAGGAATCGCTCATAGCACCGCCTCCGAACCGAGGATCAGGGAACTCACCGGCGTCACCATCGGCCCGCCGATGACGATCGCTGTGTCGTTGCGTTTCACCTGGTTGGTGGCAGTGCCACGGATCTGGCGCACCGACTCGTTCACCAGTTCCAGCCCGTGCATATAGCATTCGGCGAGGTTGCCGCCGCTGGTGTTCAGCGGCATGCGGCCGTCGGGCGCATAGAGGTTCTCGGGGATCAGAAAGTCATTGGCTTCATCGGCGCGCACTAGGCCATGCTCCACCAGGCTCATCAGCACGCCGCCGGTGAAGTTTTCGTAGCACTGCACGATGCCCATGTCAGCCGGCGTCAGCTTCGCCATGTCGTACAGCCGCGGCGCAAGCTGGGCAAAATGCGAACCGGGATAGTTCGGCATGTTGTGCACCGGAGCAGCGCTGCGATGGTCGCACCCCTGGGCGCAAGCGAGCAGGTAGGAGGGTTTGTGCGGGAAATCGCGGGCGCGGTCGGCCGGCACCACGATCACCGCGGCGGCACCGTCGTTTTCCTGGCAGCAGTCGTAGAGATGGAAGAACGGCTCGATGATCCAGCGGGAGTCGTCGTATTTCGCTGCATCCAGCGGCCGGCCGCGCATCACCGCATTGGGATTGTTCTGCGCATGGCGATAGCATGCCAGCGAGATCGCCCGCAGCGCCTCCTGGCGGATGCCGTGGTCGTGCATGAAGCGCGTCACCTTCATGGCGAAACGCTGCGCCGGCGACATCAGGCCGTAGGGGAACAGGAACTGGTCGTCGCCGCCGGCGAGCGGTGCGCCGGAACCGCGGCCGTAACGCGCGAACTGCCCCTGTGCCAGCGAGCGGAACGCAACCACGCAATCCGCCATGCCGGTGGCGACGGCCGCGGCGGCATTGCCGACGGCGCCGCACACGCCGCCACCGCCACCGCCCCAGAACATGTTGGAGAAACGCAGCTCCTTGACGCCGAGCGCGGCGGCGAGCCGGCCGGCGTCGCTGCGGTCGTTGCCGTAGGAGGCGAAGCCGTCGATGTCGTGCGGATCGATGCCGGCATCCTTGCAGGCGTTTACGATCGCTATCAGGGCGAGTTTGAATTCCGCATCCGGCGACTGGCCATGGCGGTAGTAGGTGGTCTCGCCGATGCCGACGATGGCGGTCTTGCCTCGAAGAGTTCGCATGTGACCTCTCCCACAAAGTGGGGTTGAGCCGTGAAGCGGATCAACGCGAGATGCGAGGCAGCGAGGGCGAGGGCCATCGGGCCGGTACGGAAAAAGGTTGTACCGGCCCCATCACCCTTACCCTCGGCGCTGACGCGCCTCGACCTCTCCCGCGCGCGGCGCGGGAGAGGTTGTGTCATCTCCCGCCCGGCAGCTGGTTGAACGCAACATCCTTGTCCACCCTCACGTCGCCCGGCAACCCAAGCACGCGCTCCGCAATAATATTCCGCAGGATCTCGTCTGTGCCGCCGGCAATGCGCATCCCGGGCGCCGAGAGCAACGACTCCTGGAACATCGCATGCATCGGAACCAGTTCGGGATCCGTGACACCGCCCGCCATGCCAAGCAGGTCCATCCCGAACGATGAAATCGCCTGTTGGTTGCTGGCATTGACGAGCTTGAAAATTGAATTCTCCGGCCCCGGCGTCTGACCGCGCGACAAGGCGGTCAGCACACGGAACCGCGTATAGGTCAGCCCCGCATTCTGGGCATGCCATTCGGCGACGCGCTCGCGCACGGCCGGATCGGCGATCGCCGGGCGGCCATCGATTTCCACGGCACGCGCCAGATCGAGCAAATCCTGCATATCGGGGCGCCTGATTTCGCTGGCGGCCAGCCGTTCGTTCATGAGCGTGGTGATCGCCACCTTCCAACCCGCCCCCGGCGCAGCGAGGCGTTGCGCATCCGGAATGCGCAGGTCGGTGAAAAACACCTCGTTGAAATTCGAAGCGCCGGACATCTGGTGGATCGGCCGCACCTCTACGCCCGGCGCGTGCATGTCGATGAAGAACGCAGTCAGGCCTGCATGTTTGGGTTTGTTGGGATCGCTGCGTGTCAGCAGCAGGCCATAGTCCGAATAATGCGCACCCGAGGTCCAGATCTTCTGGCCGTTGACCACCCATTCGTCGCCCCGCTTCTCTGCGCGCGTGCGCAGTCCGGCGACATCCGATCCTCCGGATGGCTCGGAAAAGAGCTGGCACCAGATTTCGTCCCCGCGCAGTGCGGGTTGCACGTAGCGCCGCAATTGCTCGGGCCCGGCGTAAGCGATCACGGTTGGGATGCACATGCCAAGGCCGATCAGGAAGATATTGGGCGGCACGTCGTACTCCGCCTCTTCCTGGTTCCAGATGATCTGCTGCATCGGCGTGCCGCCGCGGCCGCCCCATTCCTTCGGCCAGGTGATGCCGGCGAAGCCCGCGTCCGCCTTCTTCGCCTGCCACGCCTTGGCGCGCGCGACATCCGCTGCATCGGTATCGCCGTAGCGATGCGCGCCGCTGTTGCGCTGTTTGCGCGCGGCATTGGCATTCAGAAAGGCGCGGGCCTCGGCGCGGAATGTGGCTTCGTCCGGCGTATCGTCGAAGTCCATGGGCGGTCTCCCTGTCGCCAATCTGAAGCGAGATTGCTTCGTCGCTGCGCTTCTCGCAATGACCTGGTTCGTTGCTTCGCCCGATGCCATGACTGGCTCGGCGGCAGTCGCGCCGCCAACCGGGCCGGGCAGCTACGCCCGGATCCGTGCCAGTGTCGCGGAGGTGGAATGCCCTGGCAGCAGATCGGCCAATGCTACCTTGCCGCCCCAACTCCGTACCAGTTCCGCCCCGACGATCTCATCCAGCCGGTAATCCGCGCCCTTCATCAGCAGATCTGGACGCAGTTCAAAGATCAGCGCCTCCGGCGTATCTTCCTCGAAGACGCACACCAGATCGACACTCGCGAGGCTTGCCAACACCGCGGCGCGCGCCGCCTCGGGCTGCACCGGCCGCTTCGGCCCTTTCAGCCGCCGCACGCTGGCATCCGAATTCAGCCCAACCACCAGCCGGTCGCACTTCGCGCGCGCTTCCTCCAACAGATGCACGTGGCCGGGATGCAACAGGTCGAAGCAGCCATTGGTAAAGCCGACCCGCCAGCCGCGGCGGCGCCAGCGTTCCACATGCTCTGCCGCCTCGTCGCGCGTGACGATTTTCCGTAGCGCGCTGCGTTGGGGGGAGAGCGCGAACATCAGATCGCCCTCCCGCACCACCGCCGTGCCCGCCTTCCCAACCACCACGCCCGCCGCGAGGTTGGCCAGCCGCACCGCCATTTCCACGTCGCTGCCACCGGCGATCGCCGCGGCGAGCGTGGCGACGGCCGTGTCGCCGGCGCCGGCAACATCGTAGACTTCCGCCGCCTCGGCGGGAAAATGCCGCGCGCCGCCTGCATCCACCAACGTCATGCCGTCATTGCCGCGTGTCACCACCACCGCGCCGAACCCATGCCGGGCCCTCAGGGCCGTTGCGGCAGCGTTGATCGCTGGTTCCGTATCCACCGGCATCCCGGTTGCTTCCGCGAGGTCGATCCGGTTCGGCATGATGATGTCGGCCCCGGCGTAGCGCGCGTGGTCGGGCCCGCGCGGATCGACGATCAGCCGCCGGCCAGCCTTGCGCGCCAGTTCCACCAGTTTGGCCGGCACGTCCCCGGCCAGTACGCCCTTACCGTAGTCCGACAGCACGGTGACCGAGGTGGCTGCCATGGCATCGCCGGCGATACGCAGCATCCGTTCGGCGAGCTTCGGATGGATCGGTGCGGTGATTTCGCGGTCGGCGCGGAACAACTGCTGGCCCGCAGCGACATAGCGCGTCTTCAGCGTGGTCGTGCGGCCGCCTTGCACCAGCAGCCACGGCTCAACGTTCGGCTGCCCGCCCACCAGCGCGGTGAGGTCGGATCCGGTCTGGTCATCGCCGAGCACGGAAATGAACGCCACCGCCGCACCCAGCGCGGTGAGATTGCGCACCACATTGCCGGCGCCCCCCGGCAGCCCGATCTCCCGCGTGATTGACAGAATCGGCACCGGGGCCTCCGCGCTGATCCGCGTCATATCCCCATAGATATAGCGGTCCAGCATGACATCGCCGATGACCAGCACGCTGGTGTTCGCCAGGCGCCGAACCGCGCCAGCGAGATCGGGGTCCGGTTGATCGGCGAGGGGCTCGCCCGGTGCGATCTGATTCATGCGTAGCGGGTAGTGTGAGCCATGGTCCCGCGGCAAGCAATCTTCACGTGTGGATAAACCCCAATTTATCTGCTTCAAGAACGACGCAGGTCAGTGCGCCGCCAATAACCGCGCCGGTATCGATACCAATGCGGTTGGCCGAGACGAACGGGTCCCGCCGGGGCGAATGGCCGTGCACGATGACCGCGCCATGATCCTTTTTCGAGGACAGGAACGGTTCGCGTATCCATAGCAGGTCCTCGCGCACCTGCTGGGCCAGCGGCACGCCCGGCCGCACGCCGGCGTGCACGAACAGATAGGGACCGATACGGTGACGCAATGGCAGGTCGCGCAGGAAAATCAAATGCGGCACTGGAATGCGCGTCGCCCAATCCTGTTGGGCGATATTCCGCGGCACCCCCCAGCTCATCAGAGAATCCGCGCCGCCGTTACGCATCCAGAGGTCCGCCACCTCCGGGTCCGCCTGTGCCAGCGCAGAGAGCATCATGTGCTCGTGGTTTCCCATCAGGTTGACGACCTGCTGCGCTGGCACCGGAGGCCCCGCTACCAGCCACTCCACCACCTGCGCACTTTCCAGTCCGCGGTCCACATAGTCACCCAGGTGGACCAACACGGCTTGCTCTACCGGCCGTTCCGCCAGGTCGGCCGCGATTTGCTCATGCATGGCCACCAGCCGCTCGAAGCAGCCATGCACGTCACCTACCGCGTAGACGCGTTGGCCGTCGGGAAGCACAGCGGGAGCAGGGGTAAGCACCACCATTGCTACAAGGTAGGATGACGGGCGAGAGCGGCCAACTCCCAAGGCGGGCGGCCAAGGCGCGCGGCCAAGGGGGGCGGCCAAGGGAGGCAGCCCAGGGAGGCAGGCAAGGGAGGCAGATTGCCGCTCACCCCGCAGACCCGCTACATCACGACAAAGTGCCGAACCGGAGGAACCCACGCGATGGACATCGAAACCGCCCCTGTCGCCACCGCCGATGCAGACTGGCAGGCCCGCGTCGACCTCGCCGCCGTCTACCGTTTGCTCGCGCATCACGGCTGGGGGGATGTGATCTTCAACCATGCCGCCATGCGATGCCCATCGAATCCTCGGCACTTCCTGATCAAGCGGCACGAGCATCTGTACACCGAGGTAACGGCGTCGAACCTGGTCGAAGTCAGCATGGATGACGATCTGGACGAGCGCTCCGGCGTCAATCGCCCTGGTTTCACGCTGCACAGCGGCGTGCTGCGCGCACGGCCGGACGTAAATTGCTCCGTGCACGTGCATCCGGATGAAGGGGTCGCGATCTCCGGCCTGCAGCATGGACTGCGCATGCTGTCGCAGGATGCGATGCGGTTTTACAACCGGGTCGGATACCACGAGTACGAAGGCATCACCGACAGTTTCGACGAACGCGAACGCATCACCGCGGCTCTTGGGAAGAACCGCGCGCTCATTATGCGGCACCACGGCATCACCACGGTTGGCGTCACTGCGCGTGAGGCGTTCAGCCTGATGAAGCAGTTCGTTCGCGCTGCGAAGATCCAGTTGATGATGGAGGCGACCGGCGCGGAATTGTCGGAGATTCCGACGCAGATCTGCGAGCATGTTGCGTCGCAGTACGAGCAGCATGACAGGGGGCGGGCGTCGGCCGAATGGCCCGCGTATCTTCGCATGCTCGACACGGTCGACGACGGCTACCGGAACTGACAGCCTGAAAGCGACGTTCCCCCTGCCCTTGTGGGAGCCAGGGGATGTACCGCCGCGGTGAAACGTTCCGCCACGGCGCGGGGCCGTCGTGGGGTTGCGCTGGTGGAGAAGGGCACTCTGGCGGAGGCGGCATGCCGGCGTTGCATCACGATGCGCTGGTTCCAACCTTCGAAGTCGACGCCGAACGTCTCGCCCTGGGTTTAATTTCACCCTGGCCGTGCGCCGAACCGCCTCTCCCGCGCCGCATACGTCGCCAATGCCGCGGCGAAATGCTCCCCGCCGAAATCCGGCCACAGCACGTCCAGGAAAACCAGCTCGGCATACGCCCCCTGCCACAGCAGGAAATTCGACAGCCGCTGCTCGCCTGACGTTCGGATGATGAGGTCCGGGTCCGGCATGCCATCGGTGGCCAGCCATCCGGCGAAAGTCGTTTCGTCCAGCGCCTGCGGATCCAGCCGCCCGTCCCGCGCCGCCAAGGCCGCTTTACGTGCGGCGGCCACGATCTCCGCCCGCGACCCGTAGGACAACGCTACCGTCAGGTTCAGCCGCGTATTCACGGCAGTGGTTTGCTCTGCCTCTGCAAGATCTTCCTGGATATCGCGGTCGAACCGCGTCCGCTCGCCGATGATGCGCAGGCGTACGCCATTGGCGCGAAGCTCCGCGATTTCGGTCCGCAGGTAATGGCGCAGCAATCCGGTCAGGTCGAGCACTTCCGCGGGCGAGCGCCTCCAGTTCTCGCTGGAGAACGCATACAGCGTCAGCCACCAGACGCCGGACTGGATCGCCGCTTCGATCGTGCGGCGCACGGCGCGGGCGCCTTCGCGATGCCCGGCGACGCGGGGCAGGCGGCGGGATGCAGCCCAGCGGCCATTGCCGTCCATGATGATGGCGACATGCGTGGGGACCGGCTCGGTGCCGGAAGAGGGTCGAACGGCAGCAGACATGGGGGAGCGGACTCAGACCTGACGGATGTCCTTTTCCTTCTCCGCCAGCGCCTCGTCCACCCTTTTGGTATAGGCGTCGGTCAGCTTTTGCACCTCGGCGCTCCAGTCCTTCGCCACATCCTCTCCAATGTCATGCTTCTTTTCGAACGTCTTCACTTGTTCCATGCCGTCACGCCGCACGCCGCGCACGGCGACGCGGGCGCCTTCCGCGTATTTATGCGCCGTCTTGGCCAGTTCGTTACGGCGTTCGGTGGTGAGCTGCGGGATCGGCACCCGCACCAACTGGCCGTCCGCCGCGGGGTTCAACCCGAGCCCGGAATCGCGGATCGCCTTCTCTACTGCGCCGACAAGCTGTCGGTCCCAGACCTGCACCGTCAACATCCGCGCTTCCGGGGCACCGACGCTGCCCACCTGGGTCAGCGGCATCTCGGTGCCGTAGGCCTGCACCTTCACCGGCTCCAGCAGCGCCGGATGAGCGCGGCCGGTGCGCAGGCCGTTGAATTCCCGTCTGAGCGTGTCCAGCGCGCCGTCCATCCGGCGCGTGAGGTCCTGCTTCAGCTTGTCGAGGTCGGGCGGTGCCGGCATCGGAAGGTCCCCCGCTTCATGCGCCGCTATCTTATGACCGTTCGATGATGCGCGTGAAGCGGCCTTCGCCGCGCATCACCGCGGCAAAGGCGCCGGGGGCGTGGATATTGAACACCAGGATCGGCAGAGCGTTCTCCCGTGCCAGGCTGATCGCGGCAGCGTCCATCACCGCCAGGTCCTTCGACAGCACCTCCAGGTAGCTGAGCTCCTCGTAGCGGCGCGCATCCGGCACCTTGCGGGGATCGGCGGAATACACGCCGTCCACCTGGGTACCCTTCAGCAGCGCGTCGCAGTTCATTTCGGCGGCGCGCAGCGCTGCGGCGGTGTCCGTCGTGAAAAACGGGTTGCCGGTGCCGGCAGCGAAGATGACGACGCGGCCCTTCTCCATGTGCCGTTCGGCACGGCGCCGGATATAGGGCTCGCAAACCTGCGACATCGGGATCGCGGACTGCACGCGCGTGGGAGTGCCGCGTTGCTCGAGCGCCGACTGCATGGCGAGCGCGTTCATCACCGTGGCCAGCATGCCGATGAAGTCGGCCTGGGCACGCTCCATGCCCGAGGCGGCGCCGGAGACGCCGCGGAAGATGTTTCCCCCGCCGATCACCACGCAGACCTGCACGCCCATGCCGACCACGTCGCCGATATCCACAGCGATGGCGCGGACGGTTTCATTGTCCAGGCCGTAGTCGCGCCGGCCCATCAGGGCCTCGCCGGAGAGTTTCAGCAGGACGCGCTTGTAGTGTGGCTGGGATGGCATGCGGCGCGGCCTTTCGGGGGTAAGGGCCGGAAACTAGTGGGCTCGGGCGAGTGGAACAAGGTGCAGAACCGGAAGACGCCAGGAACGTCCATCAGGCGCTCAGGTTCGCTGTGCCGATGAACGAAGGCGTTCTGCCGGTAGCGGAACGTCCAGCAGATACTCGACAAGCTGCCCCACATGACGGTCGCGTTCCATCCCCGGCCGGCGGTGGATGACGAAATCGAATGATCCCGGCTTGACGCGATCGGGAAATACCCGCACCAGCCGGTTCGCGGCGAGCTCGAAATCGATCAGCGGCTGCCTGCCCAGCGCGATGCCCGCCCCGGCAATCGCTGCTGCGACCACAGCGTTGAACGTGTAGAATCGTACAATCGTTGCCTTCACACCGTGGTCGCTGCCCAACCATTCCAGCCAGGTAGACCAGTCCTTCTCGGGACTGGCAATGTTATCCTCCTGCAGCAGCGTGTGGCGCGCGAGCTCGGCCGCCGTCCCGGCCACTCCGAGCGACGGGCTGCATACCGGAAACACCGTTTCATGGAACAGCAGTTGGTCGCCGGCGGCCAATGCGCCACGAGGCACGCGCAGGACGGCGAGATCGAGTCCTTCCCGCACCATGTCAGGCGCATTGTCCTCGATCGCGCGCATCTGCCATTGCACCGAGGGATGCAGTGCGGCGAACGAAGCAAGCCGTGGCGCCAGCCACAGCGAAGCGACCGATCCGTTGGCCGAAATCGTCAGTAGCGGGCGCTCGCGCCGATCGCGCACAACCGCACAGGCCGCGCCGAGCTGTGCGAACGCTTGCTCCACCGCCCGCTGTAACGTCGCACCGTCCACAGTGACCACGGTGCGGCCGGCACCATTGCGGGCACGCAACAGGAGCGTTGCTCCGAGCGACTCCTCCAGCCCGCGCACCTGATGGCTGACCGCGCTGGTGCTGACGTTCAGTTCCGACGCCGCGCGTGCGAAGCTGCCCAACCGCGCCACCGCGGCAAAGGCCCGCAGGGCCGCCAAAGGAGGAATACGCTCCGCCATCACCGTGCAATTTAACTCAACAGCGGTTGAAAAACACTCGTTTGCGCAACGCCTTTCCGCCCCCCAGGATATTCCCTCGGGACAGGGAGACCGGACCGATGCATTTCGACCTCACGCTCTGGCGCATGACGCAGGGCTACCGCTGGCGAATCGCGCTGTCGGTGGCGCTGGGGCTGCTGGCGATGGTGTTCGGCATCGCCCGCTTCGTCTTCCTGGGCCGCTTCCTGGCCGGGGTGTTCCAGCACGCACCCGCCGCCACGCTGATCTGGCCGCTGGCCGGCGCCGGCATCGCCATCGTCCTGCGCGCGTCGCTGGACCACGGCCGTACCATGGTCGCGCACCGCACCGCCATGCAGATCCAGAAGGTGCTCCGAGGCCGCCTCTACGACAAGATCATCGCCCTCGGCCCCGCCTGGTTCGGCGCCGAGCGCACCGGCGGCGTCATGCTCTCCATGGTCGACGGCGTGGAGCAATTGCAGACGTTCTTTGGCCAGTACATTCCCCAGGTCGCGATCGCGGTTGCGGCCCCGGTCGCGATCTTCGCCTTCATCGCCTTCTGGGACATCCCCGTCGCCGCGGTGATGGTAGCCGGCGCGCTGGTCACCCTGGTGCTGCCGGCACTGGTGCACGAACGCTCCGGCCGCGCCTCGCGCGCGCGGCAAGGCGCATTCAAGGCATTCGGCGAGGAGTTCCTCGACGCCGTCCAGGGCCTGCCCACGCTGAAGGCGTTCGGCCAGAGCAAATCCTATGGCGCGATGCTGGCCGCCAAGGCGAAGGCGCTGTCCGACAGCACGCTGTGGGTCCTTGCGGTCAGCGTGCTGACCCGCTGCTTCACCGACCTGGGCACCGCGCTCGGCGCCGCTCTGGCCATGGTGCTGGGCGCCTGGCGCGTCAGCCACGGCGAGATGTCGCTGACCGCGCTGCTGATCGTGCTGATGGCGGGCACAGAGATCTTTCGCCCGCTGCGCGATCTTCGCACGGTGCTGCACCAGGGCCTGAATGGACAATCGGCGGCACACGGTATCGTCACATTGCTCGCCGCGCCGGAGACCGCGCCCGTCGCGCCCGCGCGTCCCATCCCCACGATCAACCTGCGCCCGCGTATCGAATTCCAGGACGTCCGCTTCGCCTATCCCGGCGGCCGGCGGGCGGCGCATCAGGGCCTGTCCTTCGTGGTGGAGCGGGGAGAGCATGTCGGCGTCGTCGGCCCCAGCGGCTCGGGCAAATCATCGATCGTGCGGCTGCTGCTGCGTCTCTATGACCCGCAATCCGGCAGCGTGCGCATCGACGGCCAGGACTTGCGCGCGCTCGATCCCGATGCCTTGCGCCGCATGGTCGCGGTGGTGTCGCAGGACACGGTATTGTTCCATGGCACGATCGACGACAACCTGCGTCTCGGCCGCCCCGACGCGTCCGAGGCCGAAGTGGTCGCCGCCGCCAGGGCCGCCAACGCCCACGACTTCATCATGGCGCTGCCGCACGACTACGATACGGTGATCGGCGAGCGCGGCGCACAACTCTCCGGCGGCCAGCGCCAGCGCATCGCCATCGCCCGCGCCCTGCTGTGCGACGCGCCGATCCTGGTACTGGACGAGGCGCTGTCGTCCGTCGACGCCGAGAACGAGGCGGTGATCCAGCAGGCGCTCGACCGCCTGATGACCGGCCGCACCACGCTGATCCTCGCCCACCGCCTGTCCAGCGTGATCGGCGCCGACCGCATCCTGGTGCTGGAAGACGGCGCGGTGGCGCAGTCCGGCCGCCACACCGAGCTGATCGCAGCGCCCGGCCCATACCGCGAGCTGATGGCGCCGCAGCTCGCAGAACATGACGATGCACTCATCGGCGAGCTGCCCGCACCCGGCGGGGTGCCCGCGGTGGAAATCATCGGCACGGCTGCACCGCTGGTGCGCCCGCTGTCGGAAGACGCCGCCGAGGTCGGTTGGCCGGAAACCATCCGCACCTTGCTCGGCTTCGTCGGCCCCTGGCGCGGACAGGTCGGCGTAACCGTGTTCGCCGGCATCCTGCGCGTGGTGGCGTTCATCGGCGTCGGCGTCTGGAGCGCGCTGCTGCTTGGCGCGGTGCGCGCGCACGCACCGATCCTGACACTGACCCTGGCGCTGCTGCTGACCGCGCCCATGGCGGGCCTGCTGCACTGGCTGGAATCCTGGCTGGCCCATGTCATGGCCTATCGCCTTCTCGCCCAGATGCGCATCGACTTGTTCTGTAAGCTGGATGCGTTGGCGCCGGCCTATCTGTTGCGGCGGCGGTCCGGCGACCTCGTGGCGCTGGCGACTCAGGATGTCGAAACGGTCGAATATTTCTTCGCCCATACGATCGCGCCATCCGTCGTCGCGGTCCTGGTGCCGGCGGGTGTGGTGGCGATCCTGGGCTGGACCTGTTGGCCGCTGGCCTTGGTCCTGGCGCCGTTCCTGCTCTACGCCGGCGGATCCCCGATATTCGGACGGCGGCGGATCGATGCGCTGGGCTCCGAAGCGCGCGCCGCACTGGGAACCCTCGGCGCGTTCGCCGCGGAGACGATCCAGGGGCTCGCGGAACTCGCCGCCTTCGACGCCACCGCGCGCCGCCGCACCGCCTTCATGGCCGCGGTCGGCCGCTATCAGGAGCAGCGGCTGGCGTTGCTGGCGGACCTGACCCGGCAGACCGCCGGGCTCGAAATCGCGACCGGTCTGGGCGGGTTGGCGGTGGCCGCGCTGGGAGCGCCGCTGGTGCTGAAGGGCTGGCTGCCGCCCTGGATGCTGCCGCTGCTGGTGCTGGTGTCGATCTCGGCCTTTTTGCCGGTGTCCGAGATCGCGCAGGTGGGGCGGCAGTTGGCCGACACGATCGCCTCCACCCGACGCCTGCATGTGGTGCACGACGAACGGGAAACGATCGTGGACGGACCGTTCGAGCCAGAGCAACATCCGGGCGGATCGGAGGTGACGTTCGAAGGTGTGAACTTCACCTATCCCGGCCGGTTGCGCCCGGCGCTGACGGACGTTTCGTTCACCGTGCCGGCAGGCGCGACGGTGGCGCTGGTCGGCCCGTCCGGCGCAGGCAAGACCACGATCGCCAACCTGCTGCTGCGCTTCTGGGATCCGGATGCTGGGTCGATCCGCCTGGACGGAATGGATCTGCGCGAACTGACTCTGGACGGGCTGCGCCAGCGCGTCGCCCTGGTGGCGCAGGATACTTACCTGTTCAACGACACACTGGGCGCGAATGTGCGCCTGGCACGGCCGGATGCGTCCGCCGCTGACGTCGCCGAGGCCTTGCAACGCGCCGCTCTGGCAGAGTTCGTGGCCGAATTGCCGGAAGGGCTGGAAACGCGCGTCGGTGAGCGCGGCGTGCAGTTGTCTGGCGGGCAACGGCAGCGCGTGGCGATTGCACGCGCGGTCCTGAAGGACGCGCCGCTGCTGGTGCTGGATGAGGCGACCTCGCATCTCGACACGATCAGCGAGCAATCGGTGCGGGCGGCACTGGCCGGGCTGATGCAACATCGGACGACGATCGTGGTGGCACATCGGCTGTCCACGATCCGCGCCGCAGATCTGATCCTGGTGCTGCAGGCCGGGAAAGTGATCGAGGCCGGACGGCATGCGGAACTGCTGGCACGGCGCGGGGTCTACGCGCGGCTGGTGGAGCGGCAGATGGCGGGAATGGCTGCCGCGAAATAGGGAGGCGTTGAGACCGCGAGGACCTGCGACGGGGCATCGTCGGCACGACGGCCTGCCCCTGACGAGGGCATGCTCACTTTTCGTCAACCATTCCACGCCATCCTGGCGCTGCACGCTTTGGGCACCATAGGCACCGCCAGGATGGCCACGCCACCCGAGACCCTGATCGCCGGACGCTTCACCGTCTCGCTCGGCCAGCCGATGCCCGAATCGGGCGGCGGACTTCCCTGCTTCGCCGCGAAGGACAGCCGCAGCGGCGACACCCCGCTGATCGCCATTCAGGTCCGCCGTGATTCCCCGGCACGCGCGCATTCCCTGCAGATGCTGGGGCAGCCGATCGACGGCCTGCTGACTCCGCTCGCTCATGGTCCGGCGCCAGGTCCCCGCGGCGAGGCCGGCTATTTCGTCATCTGCCCTGCCCCACCGGGGCCACCGATCACCGGCCGTTTGCGGCCCTGGCCCGAGGCCGCGCTGATTTCCCTCGCGCTGCGGCCGATTGCCCTGGTACTGGAGAAGCTGGCCGGCCATAACGTCACGCACCGAGCCATCCGGCGGAACAACGTATTCGAGGGCCGGCGCGGGCAGCCACTGGTGCTCGGCGCCGCCTGGGCCGCCCCACCGGCCCTGCACCAGCCCGCCCTGTTCGAACCCCCCTACAGCGCCATGTGCCACCCCGCCGGCCGCGGCGACGGCCGGATCGCCGACGATGTCTACGCCCTCGGTGTGCTGCTGCTGACCTTGGCACTCGGCCGCGTACCGCTTGCCGACCTTGACGATGCCGCGATCCTGCGCCGCAAGCTTGAACTCGGCAGCCATGCCGCGCTGGTCAGCGAGGAGCGCCTGCCGGCACTGATCTCCGATCTGCTCCGCGGCATGCTGGCCGAGGACCCCGAGCATCGCCCCACCCCAACGCTCCTGCTCGATTCCGCCGTGGCGCGGTCGCGCCGCGTCGCTGCCCGTCCACCGCCCCGGGCGCAACGTGCCTTGCCGGTGGGTGAGACCGCGGTGTGGGACGCCCGCACGCTGGCCTACGCGCTTGGGACCGACGCAGAACAAGGGATCGGCGCGCTGCGATCGGGAACAGCGGTGCAGTGGCTGCGGCGCAGCCTTGGCGATGTTCAGTTGGCGACGCGGGTGGACGAACTCGTGCGTCAGCGTCTCGCCGATACCCCCGGCGAGGAGCCCCGCGCCGACGCCATAATGCTGATGCGCGCCGTCACTGCGATCGACCCACTGGCCCCGCTGTGCTGGCACGGCACCGCGCTGTGGCCGGACGGGCTGGGTCCGTTGTTGGCCGCGTCCGGCGATTCTGCACTTGCCGGCAAGCTGCACGACATGGTCGCCGTCGAGGCCCCCGCGAACTGGGGAAGCCTGCGGCCGGAGCGTTGCGACGTGCCGATGTTGCGCCTGGAGGCACGGCAGAATCGCGCCTACCTGGGCACGCCCGGCCCCGCCGGGGGGCGGTCCCGCCTGACCTATATGCTGAACCCGCTGCTGCCCTGTGCGAGCCCATTGGTGGCCGATCGATGGGTCATGCGCCTGGCCGATGTGCCAGCTGCGATCGAGGCTGCCATCACGGCCAACCCAAAGGCCGTGCCCTTGGATGCCCAACTGGCCGCATTCATCGGCGCTCGCGGTGACAGCCGGATTGAGACGGAAACCAACGCCCTGACCGGTAACGCGCAGGACGTGGTGAACCTGCCGGAACTGCGATTACTCGCGGAGTTGCAGGTCCGCTACCACCCCCGGCCGCTTCCTGCGCTGGCCGCCTGGATCGCCGGTGCGGCGGCGCCGATGCTTGCGCTCTGGATGAACCGCCCGCGCCGGCGCGAACTGACCGAGCGGCTAAAGGCACTCGCCGCAGCGGGGCAGTTGCTGCCGATGCTGGCGCTGCTGGAGGATCCGCCAGGGCGTTCCGCCGATGCCGCGGCGGCCAGGGTTGCCGCAGACGAGTTGAACCGTATCGATGCGGAACTGGCCGCCATAGCCGCTGGCGCCGATGAACGCCGGGCCGTAGCGACGCGGCTTGGGCAGGAGATCGCCGCCGGAGCCGGCTTGCTCGCTCTAACTGCGATGTTGGCCCTGGCGGTGCTGGGTTGATGCCGACAGTGGCGCGGCCCCCACGGCGGCACTCGCTGGTCTGGCTGCAAGGACTCGGCTGTGGTGCGGTGGTGACTCTGCTGCCGGCCATGGCGCTATTGCTCGGCGTGTTGCTGCTGCCCGGCGTGCTGGCGGTGTTGTCCGACCAGCAGCCCGGGCGTCCGGTGGCGCGCACCGTGCTGATATGCGGCACCGCGGCGGCGATTGCCCCGGTTCTGGCGCTATGGGGCGCCGGCTCCTCGATGGATGCCTGCCTGGGATTGCTGGGCGACCTGCGCGTGACCGGCACCGCCTGGAGTGCCGCCGCGGTCGGCTGGATCCTGGCGGAACTGGCACCGGTGGTGGTGCTGGTGGTGCTGGACGCGATCACTGCCACCCGCACTGCCCGGCTCAGGGCCGAGCGCAACAAGCTGGTCGAGGAATGGGGCTACGAGGGAGAACCGGACACGAACGCCGACGCGCACGAATAGCACTGTCTTTGCCACGCCGATGGAAGCCTGACCGGCGGGCAGGTCGTAGCAGGCGTTCGCGCCTTGAAGGGCGCAACGCGGCATTTCGTCTCACGCCGCAACGAGCCTCAGCCGATGCGCGCAACTGCGGGGAGACGCAATAACAGCCCCGCCGCCAGGAAACATAACACGCAGGCGATCGAGCCAGTGAGAACGAACTTCAGTAGCGCCGGTGCCGCGACGTGGCGCCAGGCGAGTGCGGTCGCCACCAGGAACGGCGGATGGATAATGTAGATCAGGTAGGCGCGCCGCGCGAGTAACGGCCAAAGTCCGCGCAACACCGCGAACCGGCGTTGAAACCAGGCCAAAAGGCCGAGAATGAAGCCCCAGGCGACGAACGGTTCCCAGAACGCATAGGCCAGCGCCTGGAGATTCCAACCTCCCTCGGCGCGGCCGCCGAGCCACCCGATCCGCGATCCCATTATCGAAACGAGCGGGAATAGAGGCAACGCCATCCAGGCAATCCGTCGCCAGCGGACCGCCTGCCGCGCCGGAATATTCTCCAGCAGTCGCATGTCGGCTGCCAGGCAGCCGGCGGCGAACAACACGACGTATGACGCGAAATAGCCAGGTTGCAAAAAGGCAACGTTGACGCCGACCGGCCAGATCAGGCGCAGCAAGAACGCCACCGCGCCGGTGAGCAATGCGGCAATAAGAAGCGTTGCGTTCGACGGAAACGGACGCGGCCGGGCGGACCCGATTGGGTTGACTGGTTGCAACAGCAGCCAGGCGGCAGAGAAGATCAGCAGGGCCTCGGTGAACCAAAGTGGACCCGGTTCGAACGCGCCATGCGACCAGCGATAGGCGAACATGCGCATGAACGGGCGGCCGCGCGCGGTAGCGGCCAGTGCGATCGTCAGTGGACTCAGCAAGAGAGCGTAGATGACGATGGGTATGCCAAGACGCGCCAGGCGCCCGCGGATGAAACCCGCCGTCCCGTACCGGTGCCAGGCCGGGGGCGTGTAGTAGCCGGCCAGGAGAAAGAACAGACCCATGAACCAGGCCTGGTTAACCGTGCAGAACAATACCAGCAGCCGCGATCCGAGCGTGGCAGAGGGCAGAACTTCCTTGTAGTACCAGCCGCCGATGGCGCCGTAGGTGATCGCGGTGTGATGGAACACAACCAGCAGGGTGACGACGGCGCGAAGCGCGTCGATGCCGCCATTGCGTCCCGCTGCCCCGGCCGGGGCTGTCCGGCGCGTCGATAGTTCTGGCGTGACCATCGGGCTCATGCCGGGCCCTCCCTCAGGGGCATCAGGATAAGGCGCGGGCGGAGAAAAGCTCTCGCCCCTCCCACAAGAGGCGGGGGATTTCCTTTTGCATGCCCGCGTCCTGGCCCGATGCCAATGGGCCCTCCTGTGGAAGCGCTCGCCCCCGTCATGCATGACTGCGGCGGTTCGCGCTACGGTCGCCCGACGCACAACACCGGTTGCTCGTTCTTGCATGGCCACGACAAATTGCCCAGCCACATCGCCCGGCGCACAATGGCCGCACCGAGAGCACCAGGGCGGATCACATGGACAGCCTTTCCGAGCATACGCTGAGCAATACCGGTATCGTCGCCGCCTATCGCGCCCGCACGCCAGGGTCCGCCACCCTTGCACGCGAGGCTGCCGCATTGTTCCCCAGCGGCATCTCGCACGATTCGCGCCAGCTCGATCCCTACGGCATCTATGTCACGCGCGCTCAGGGGCCGCACAAATGGGATGTCGATGGCAACCGCTACATCGACTATTTCGGCGGCCACGGCGCGTTGTTGCTGGGCCACAACAACGCCACGGTCTCCGCCGCCGTCCAGGACGCGCTGCCTTTGGGCACGCAGTTCGGCGCCAATCACCCGGGCGAGATTGCCTGGGCGCGCGCGGTCCAACGTTTGGTACCATCGGCGGAACGAGTGCGCTTCACGTCCTCTGGCACCGAGGCCACGCTGATGGCCGTGCGCCTTGCCCGTGCCTTCACCGGAAAGCAGACGATTCTGCGCTTCCTGGGGCATTTCCACGGCTGGCACGACCATATGACCAGCGGCTATTCCAGCCATTTCGATGGGTCGCCGACGCCGGGCGTGCTGCCGGGCGTGGCGGAAAAAAGCGTGCTGGTACCGCCGAACGATCCGGCGGCAGTGCGCGCCGCACTTGCTGCCAATCGCGACATCGCCGCGGTGATTCTGGAACCGACAGGCTCGTCCTTTGGCCAGGTGCCGGTCGGGGGCGACTTCATCCGGGAGTTGCGGCAGATCACGCTCGACCATGATGCGCTGCTGATCATGGATGAGGTCATCACGGGGTTCCGGGTTTCGCCGGGCGGCGCGCAGGCGGCGTTTGGCGTGCGGCCGGATCTGTCGGCGTTCGCCAAGATTCTGGCGGGCGGATTGCCCGGCGCGGCGGTTGCAGGACGCGCCGACGTGCTTTCACTCCTCGATTTCGACGTTATGGCGCAACGCGGACAGGAGAAGGTGGCGCATCAGGGCACCTTTAACGCCAACCCGGTTTCTGCGGCGGCGGGAACATCGGCGCTGACGATCATAGCAGAGAGCGATGCCTGCGATCGTGCTTCGGCTACCGCGGCGCTGCTTCGCGATGCGTGCAACGAGGTACTCGAATCGGAGCGCGTTCCTTGGGCGGTGTATGGCACGTTTTCCGGGTTTCACACCTTCTTCAATCCGCACGGCCGCGCGGTTCAGCCGCGCCGCTTCGATCCGGCCGCATGCAGCTTGGAAGAGCTGAAGACACAGCCGAAGGATCTGGTGAACCGGCTGCGGCTCGCGCTGCTGGTGAACGGCGTCGATGTCGGCGGGCGCATCGGCGGGTTCCTGTCCTGCACCCACAGCGCGCAGGACGTGGCGCAAACCGCAGCGGCGTTGCGGGAATCCATACGGATGCTGCGGCAGGATGGAGAGTTGCCTGGGTGAGAGCGACAGCTTTGCCGCCGGTGCGAGCGGTGCGAGGCGAAAGCAGCAAAGCAGCCAGTTTCGTCGAGACGCTTTGATCGGGATTGCTTCGTCTGGCCTGACGGTTCTTCCGGATTCTGGTGCTGCCGTCCTGACCGAGGGAACTGCTGCCTTTTCAGGATGGCTTTCGGGGGCTGTGACCCCGTTGGAGACAACCTGTCGCGGATATTCTCGCCCCGGTCCTGTGGACAGGCCCTTGGATGATGGCTGTTATGGCAAAGGGTTTGTCCACAGTGCCTGGCTCGACGTTTTTGCGAACCAGAACGGGGCGGGGGAAGAACTGTCGGGCCCCTCGCTTCGCGCCTCGCGTGACGGTAGGCGCTGCCCGTTAGAGTCAGGTGCCGAGGGGCAAAGATTTTTTTCGCCCGGCCCCGTTAGATCGGTTGACTGACAGTTAGTGGCGCTCTACATTGACCGTTATGGCAACTGCACTCGACTTTCCTGGCTTGTCTTCCCAACCCCGCCAAAGGGTTGGTGCGCGCCTCCTCCGCCGCATCGGCGGTGCGGTGCGCAATGCGATCGCCGACAGCCTGCCTCTGGCCGGTGCGACGCGGCGCCTGGAAGCGTCGCAATCCACCATCGGCCACGCCGTGGACCGAAAAGCGGACGCGTGCCCGGTGTCACCGCATGCCCGTGCCCCGCGCCGGTCCGGCGCCGCTTCCCCTGTCCGGCCATCCAGGCGCGGCTGGCTGGCGCGATTGCTCCACCGCCGCCGCCCCGCGGCACCGTTCAGCCGCGCGCAATTCTTCGAAAATCTCGATGCACCCTTCACCCCTGAGGAATTTCCCGGCCTCAGCCCCGAAGCCTGCGCGTTTTTCAGCACCCCGCTCGAAGATCTCGATCCCGAGATCCTGGCGAGGCTGCTTGATGCGCTCGCCAGCAAGCTGGCCGATCTCATGCCGCACGAGGCTGGCATGACGGAAGCGACGGCGCTGCTTTCTACGCTGTGGAGGGGTTTGGACACCCCGCTCGATGCCGCGAGCCCTGATGCCGCTCTGGCCGCCGCCGCACCAGCCACCCCGCCGCAGGCAGTGCCGGACGCACCGGCGATTGCCCCGGATCCGCGCGCGGAGGCGTCGTCGCCGGCAGATGAATTGCCGCACGTCCCGTTTCCATCACCGGCGCAACAATTGTCACGCATGCCAGCCGAGGCAGTGCCTTACGCGGCGCTTGCAGCGCCGCCGCTGGCACCCGAATTGCCAACGCCGGACCTGCCGCCCGACGCTTCGATCGCCACCGCCACATCTGCGACCGAGCCAAACACCGCTTCTCGGCCCGGACCTGTCACACATCACGCGTGTCGCGCCTGGGCTCACCGCCGGTCGTTGCTAATAGGCATCTACCTGGTGATCCAGCGCGTTCACTGGCTCTTCTGCGGCTGCGGCTCACGTCTCAGTCGCAACCTGCAATCTCCACCGATGTGCCATTGGTGCTACGCCGCCCGCGCCAGCCCTCCCTGAGCAATCCTGCGCGCTGAGTCCAGCGCGCGTGTGAGGCAATGCACGGGACCGCCCCTTGGCGGCCCCGCCATACCGATTCGTGCCATCTCAATCCCTCCTGACCACGCCTATGTTCGTGGCTCCGCCGCGGATCGGCCGATGCGCGTTAACCGCTGGCCGGCTAAAAGGGATTTCCCCTCCCTGCCGCGGGCAGGCGGCGGCGCAGGACGATGGCGTCAGGCTGCGGCATGCGACCGGGTAAAACGCGCAGCCAAGTCCAATTCAAATCCAGTAGAATGTCATTGCGAGGGACCAGGCCACGCAGCAATCTTGTTGCCCGGCAGCAATCCATGGCCGGGATTGTTTCGTCGCTCCGCTCCTCGCACCGACATTGGTCCACAGCCGAGGCCCCGCCGTGACCGACCTTCGTTCTCCCGCCGTCGCCGGCACCTTCTATCCCGCGGACCCTGCCGTCCTGCGCCGTCAGGTCGCGGACTTCCTGGCCGATGCGGATAACGCACCCCCCACCGCCAGCCACTTCCCGAAAGCGATCATCGCGCCGCACGCCGGCTACGTCTTTTCTGGCCCTGTCGCCGCCCGCGCCTACGCCCGCCTTGCCGGCGCCCGAGGAAAAATCCGCCGCGTCGTGCTGATCGGGCCGTCGCACTATGTCGGCTTTCAGGGCCTCGCGGTGGACACCGCCCGTGCCTGGGCCATGCCGAACGGCACCGTGGCGCTCGATACGGAAGCGATCGCCACCATCCGCCACCTGCCGATGGTGGGCGAACTGGAAGCCGCCTACACGCGAGAGCATGCGCTGGAAGTCCACGTGCCCTTCCTGCAGCACGTGCTGGGCGAGTTCCGCCTCGTCCCGATCGTCGCCGGCGACACGCCGCCCGACGCCGTCGCCGCCGTGTTCGATATGCTCTGGGGCGGCCCCGAGACCCTGTTCGTGGTCTCCACCGACCTGTCGCACTACCTGGGCTACCAGGCCTGCCAGCGCATGGACAGCGACACCGCCGCGGCGATCGAACGCTCCGACATCGACGCCATCACCTCAACTTGTGCCTGCGGTGCGGTTCCCACCCGCGGCCTGCTGCGCTCCGCCACCAACCGCGGCCTGACGATCGAGCGGCTGGACCTGCGCAATTCCGGCGATACCGCCGGCCTGCGCGACCGCGTTGTCGGCTACGGCGCCTGGGCGCTGTACGACCCGGTCGCGTCCGTGGAGCAAGACAACGAACGCGACACGGTAGAGGCGCTTGGCCCCGACCTGATCCAGCTCGTCCGCACCGGCATTGCGATCGGGTTCCGCACCGGTCGCCCGGCCGAAGTGAACCCCGCAGCCCCGCTCCCGACCTTGTTCGCCGCCCACGGCGCGGCCTTCGTGACGCTGCAGCGCAACGGCCAGTTGCGAGGCTGCATCGGCTCACCAGTCGCGACACGTCCCCTGATCGTCGATGTCGTGCAACACGCCTTCAACGCCGCATTCCGAGACTGGCGCTTCCCTCGCCTGGCGTTGGACGAGCTGGCGGGGCTGGACCTGTCGGTGAGTGTGCTCACCCCGCCGCTGCCGATGACCTTCGCCGACGAGGCCGACCTGCTGGCCCAGCTACAGCCCGGCATCGACGGGCTGATCATCGAGGACTCCGGCCGCTCTGCATTGTTCTTGCCCAGCGTCTGGGGGGAGATCCCAATGCCGCGGATCTTCCTGACTCACCTGAAACTCAAGTCAGGCATGGCGGCCAACCATTTTTCCCCCCGCTTCACCGCGCGCCGGTTCCGCTCGATCGAAGTGAAGGGACGCATGGCCGACCACCCGCCGCTCGCAGTCTTGTTGACAGCAAGCGACCTCCTGGCCTGGTCGCCGATGCGTGCGGCCGCGGTAGAGCCGACCCAGCCCTACCATCGCCCGGTCGTCGCCGGGCCGCAGCGAAGCGGACCACCCTAGCGGTACGGTAACCTCCGCAAGCGGTACGCTAACCTCCGCAGCGGTACGCTAACGCCCGCTCTGAGAGAAGCATGAGCCTCGCCCCCGATGTCATTGCAAGGATGGAAGCAGCGAAGCAATCTCGGTCGTGCTGACGCGCCGGTGTATGCTATGCATCGCGCCGATTTGCCGAGAACGCGCTCAATCGGCAGGTACCAATTCACCGATTTGCCCGGCATCGAATTCAGAAAAGAATGCGCGGCCATCAGGCAGGGCGATGATCGAACGCGCTCCTGCCTGTGGCGTGGGGATCAAGTATTCCTCCAGCAGCTCGCCGCCGAGGCTCATCCGCGCAACCCTGTTAGCGGCGTTCTCCGTCACCAAAAATTCCCCGCCGGGCATGCAGTCGATGCCGCGCAGGCTGGCATCCGGGCGTGGAAACGGAAATTCGACAATATGGCCGTCCCGGTCGATGCAGCCGATCGCATTGGCGATCGTCTCGACGAACCAACAACGTCCGTCCGTGGCACAAACGATTGCACGCGGCCCACTGTTCTTGGTCGGCGTGGGAAATTCACGGATCGAACCATCCATCGCCACGCGCGCAACCGCGCTACCGTCGGCCTCGCTGATCCAGATGAAGGCTGCATCGGCGGTGGGGGCCAGGGGTCTGCTCCCTGCTGTGATCCCAGCCGCGAATTCCGTGATCTCGCCGTGCGGCGTGATGCGTCCCACTTTCCCCGCTTCAGCCTCGGCAAACCATACATTACCGTCAGCACCGCGGGCGATGCCGTTCGGCCCGGCACTCGCCGTCGGCACCGTGAACTCCGTGATGGCGCCTGCTGGTGTCATGCGGCCAATGCGATGGCCGGCGGATTGCGTGAACCACAAATTGCCGTCGGCGCCGGCGATGATGCCGATTGGGACGCTGCCCTTCCGTGCCAGCGGGAATTCCATAAAACTGTAGTCGCGGGTGGACAGGCGGCCGATCCGATCCGCGCCGCTTTCACAGAACCAGACATTGCCGTCGGGACCCAGAGTCACAATATAGGGCTGCGCATTCGCGGCCGGAATGCAATGCTCGCGGATCGTGTAGCGCGGCCGAGCGGTCATGGTCAGATCGGATAGACCAGCGACGTCGGGACAATAGTCGAATCGTAGATGCAGATGCGCTCGGCAAAGCGCAGCACGCCGGCATCGTCGACCACGCGATCCTGGCAGCTTCCGCACAGGAACAATGCGCTGGGTTGGTCGGGCATTGTCTGGTAGATGGCGAAGCTCGCGGTCAGGCACAGCCCGTCCGATTGGACAGAGCGCACGCAGATGCCGCTGGTGATACGCCGGGCAATGCGCGGTGCGAACAATGCCGTCTCGCGCAGGGCAACCACGCGGTCCATCAGCATGTCGCGGCTCTCGCAATAGATCACGGCGACCGGAAACCCCTGCTCGTGACTGGCCCGTTCGACGATCTTGTAAAGGCAGGGATCGGCAAACAGCCCAGGCCATTGTTCCAGTGCCCCGCCGTTCAGCACATCGTCATAGGCGCAATACAAATCCGCGAGCCGCGCCCGCTGCTCCAGCGTCACAGCCACGCCGGCCGCGGCTGCGATCATGGCGCAGCCCCGGCACTCCACCGCGCAGCCCCGACACTCCATGTCATTGCGAGCGAAGCGACCCATGTCATTGCGAGCGAAGCCAAGCAATCCCGGTCGTGCGATCGCACCGACCCAGCGTGCTGCACCGCGCTCGCAACGGCGTTGCAATGACGGCCGGTCACGACACTACAATCCCATGACCGAACGATAGTGCTGGTAAAAGCCCCGGATCGCCGTCTCCGTCACCATGTGTTGCTCATTGGACACCATGCGGCCGCCCATTTCCACCACGCAGGCTTCATCGTCATCGGTCTCAAGGCCGGCCTGCGACAGCACCATTGCCTCGCTGTCATCAAGCGACACCAGCCCCGCCGGCCCCATCAGGTTCGCCTGTCGCAGCCGGCGCTGGCGCATGTCAGGCGTATCGTCGGCGTAACCAAAGAACGTCCAGGCCAGATCGAACGTACGCGCATCCAGCGGCACGATCTGACGCATCGCCAGCGTATTGGATTGCTGCTGCACAATCAGGTTGGGCCATAGTGTTTGCATCACCACGGTGGCATCGCCCGGGAACTCGCGAACCGGGTCCAGCAGGCGCTTGTCGCGGAGGGAAAAATTGGCCTTGAAGGCACGCATCTGCGACGTGGCATCATTGGTTTCCTGCGCGCCGCGCCGGCTGACCAGCACGCCGTGCCGGCCGGTGTCGTCCATTTCCACCGCGGATTGCTGGTCCAACCGGAACAAGCCGAACGTCACCAGGAAGACGTGCAGCAAGCTGGCGTGGTACGGGTCCTTGATGTTCTCGAACATCAGCTTCCAGTTGCTGGGAATGCGCTGGCGCATGGTGCCAAGCACTTCCAGCTTGCGGCCGTCGAACACACGGTCGAAATAGCCGAGCATGCGTTCGCCGAGCCAGGTTTCCAGTGATTCATTGGGGGAACCGAAGCTAGCGAACACCACGCCGTGGCGCTGCGTCACCGTGAGGCGTTGCAGCCCATGCTCTTCTTGCCGGAAGTCCGTCGGCATTCCGCCCTGGCCGCGATAGCCACGGCGGAACGGCACGCCAAGCAGATTGCCGGACAGATCGTAGGTCCATTGGTGATACGGGCAGACGAACTCCTTCGCAGTCCCGCGCGCAGCGGCGCAGAACTGCATGCCGCGATGGGCGCAGCGATTGACCAGCACGTTGATCGCATCGTCGCTGGCGCGCACGGCGACCACTTCGCGCGTGCCAAGCTGGGTACGCTTGAAATCACCTGCCTTGGGCAGTTCTGCTTCCAGGCAGACGTACAGCCAGTTGTTCTCGCCGAACACGCGGTCTTGCTCGAGGGCGAAGATGTTTGGATCGGTGTAGACCCAGTTCGGGACGCGCGACGGCCCAGCATCCGGCCACGTGCGTCGTGCCGGCGGCGGCGACAAGGGCTTTTCGGCAAGGGCCGACAGCGTTCCGTCCGCCATGATCCGAGCTCCTCCCGCTTTTCTTGGGACACAGCCTGCGCCCAATACGCGGTCCGGGCAATATCGCAGGAGCCATATCGCAGGAGCCAGTCGCGTCCGGGTTGTCGCGAGCCAGTCGGTGACCTGGCGATGTGTTGGCGGATCTCACAATCTCGGCGTTGATAGCCAGCACCGCGTTGCTCAAGGCATGAGCACGTATTGCCCAGGAGCGGGCTCCATCGGCGGCAGGTCGCGTTGCGGCGCACCCATTGGCGGCGGCGGCTCGCGCGTGCCTGCCCCGATCCCGACCAGCCATGCCTGCCAGGCCGGCCACCACGATCCGTCACGTTGCGGCGCGCGCGACGCCCAGGTATCCGGATCGACGTAGCGTTCGCCTCGGCTGCGCGTCATGACCTGGAAACTGCCGCGCCGCGTCTCCGGCGGATTGACGATGCCCACGTTGTGGCCGCCGCTCACCAGGGCGAACGTCGAATCGGTGTCGGTGAACAACGCCGCCTTGTAGACCGAACGCCAGGGCGCAATGTGGTCGTGCAGCGTGCCGAGCGCGAAGATTGGCACCGCGATATCGCGCATCGCGATAACGCGTCCGTCCACAGCGAATCGCCCCGCCGTCAACCTGTTCTCGAGGAAAAGACCGCGCAGATACTCGCTGTGCATCCGCGCCGGCATGCGAGTCTGGTCGGCGTTCCAGGCCGCCAGGTCGGTCATTGGCTCGCGCTGCCCTAACACATATTCGCGGATCAGCCGGGACCACAGCAGTTCGTTGGACCGCAAAGCCTGGAACGCGCCAGACATTTGCCGCGTGTCGAGATAGCCCTGGTCCCACATCAGGTCTTCCAGGTAGCCGAGCTGACGTTCGTCGATGAACAGCATCAGTTCGCCGGCTTCAGCGAAGTCTGTCTGGGCGGCAAGCAAGGTGAGGCTGGCGAGCCGGTCATCGTGATCGCGCGCCATGGTGGCCGCGGCGATGGTGAGAATTGTGCCGCCGAGACAATAGCCGCAGCCATGCACCTTGTGCCCTGGCTGAATGCTCGAAATGGCATCCAGCGCCGCCATCACGCCTTCGCGGCGGTAATCGTCCAGGCTGGTTTCGCGATCATTCGCTGATGGATTCTTCCAGGACACGATGAAGACCGTGTGGCCCTGGGACACCAGCCAGCGGACCAGGGAATTCTCCGGCCGCAGGTCGAGGATGTAATATTTCATGATCCAGGCCGGCACGATCAACACCGGCTCGGCATGCACCGTCTCGGTGAGCGGTGCATACTGGATCAGTTCAATCAACGCGTTGCGGTAAACCACGCGTCCGGGTGTGATGGCCAGGTTGCGTCCGACGACGAAATTCTCGGTGCCAGCCGGCGGCTTGCCGGCGAGCGATCGATCCAGGTCATCCATCCAGTAATCCAGTCCGCGCCGCAGATTGAAGCCCGCCTCCTGAACGGTCTGCCGCAGAATCAACGGGTTGAGCCACGGGATGTTGCTGGGCGCCCAGACATCGGCGAGCTGGCGGATCAGGAAGGCCATCTCCTGCTGGTGGGTATGGGTCATGCCGGGGACGTCGCGCGCGGTGTCCAGGCACCAGGCTTCCGCCATCTGGTAGGAGCGGGCGATGACGTTGAACGGCCATTCCGCCCAGGCGGGATCGGTGAAGCGGTGGTCAATGGTGGTGGTCGGCACGCTGTCGGCGCCGTCGGTAATGGCCTTCGGCAGCCACAGCGCGTAGCGGGCCAACGTAACCCAGGCCTGCAGCGCCAGCGAGAGTTGCTTGCCCGGCGCGGCGGCGAGCTGTGCCGCCCAATCTTCCCAGGTGCGCGCCAGCGCCACCGGCGAGACGCCTTGCGTCGCGCGGGCCTGGATCGCGCGCAGCATGCGATCGAAGGTGCGAAAGTCCGGCACGACCGAATGGGTGGCTGCGTCATCGCGGTGCCCGATGGGTACAGACGTCGATGGGACGTTGGGCGCAGCGATGAGGGCGCTGGACGAGGCATCACGTTCGCGCTTCGTCGCGACAGATTCGCCGGGCATGGCACGCTCCGTTGGGGTGGTTTGAAGCAAGCGTCGGAAGCAATGATCCGAAGCGCCCGAAAATGCCTTGAGATAGATCAAGGCCGCCCCCCCCGCCATGCGGGAGGAGATGGTCATATTACCAAATCTGACGCGCGATCACGGTCAGGAAATACTGAGCAGCGGACGCCGGCGACGCGTGCCGGCCAATGCTGTTCTTGCCAACCCTCTCAACCAATCTGATCAGATTCGGCAAGGCTCCAGGGCATCGTTGGCCTTAAAGGTACCGCACCACCTGCACCAGAAACCCGCCCGCCTGCGGCAGGCTGCCGAACTCGGAGCGGCGCCCGCCGAACGTCAGGGTCGCCTGCGCGCCAATGGTCCAAGCGCGCGACAGATAGTAGTTGGCGGTCGCCTGTATCAGCCCGGACCCGTCCTGGACGTTGATATTCGCCAGCGCCGTGATTTCCAGGTCGGTGACGAACGCATCCACCCAGTCGGCGCGCAGGAATGCCGAATTGCGCGTTTCCGGTTCCTGCTGGTCCTGCGCGTAAGATCGGATATACCAAAGTTCGGCGGCGACGCCAGGGATGTTGCCGCGCTGCACCCCCGCGTTGAACCAATTGCGCCAGTCCTCTGGGGTAAAACCTACCTCGTGGTAGTGATATTCCAGGTTCAGCGTCAACTTGGTATCCACAGGCGTATAAGAAAACCCAGCGGCAAGATCGTTCTGGAAATACTGCGTGGTATTCGTGGGGATGACCGGAGGCGCCTGCCTGGGCAGCGTTCCGGTTTCCCGGCCATAGGCCAGCGCGTTCGCAATCAGGCTCGCTTGCTCGCCACCGGCCCATTCGACATAGGCAATGGTCTGCTGCCCGATACTGACGGTCAGGTTGGTGCCAATCTGCGTCTGGTCGCCGGCGTGGTACAGCAGCAGCTCCGGGCTGAACCCGTTGGCGATGCTGGCGCTGCCCTTCAACAGGAAACGGTCCTGCGCATTGGTACGGTCCAGCATGGGGTCGAAGCTGGGCAGATCGGTATTGGTATAGATGGCGGTGGGTAGCGTCACTCTTGGCGCGAAGGCGGCGGTGATGGAACCGCCGGTCCAGACATGCTGGGCGAGCACCATCAGGGTGCCGAGCCGGTCCTCGCGCAGGATCGTGGGGTCGGCGGTCAGCGGTTCGACGACGGCGCGGGTGCGAAAGAAGTCGGTGGGGTTGTAGCCCACCGCGACGCCACTTTTCACGTTGACCCGGCCCAGGTCGATCCACGTGCTGTCGTTTGGCTGCCAGCCCAGAAAAAGTTCGCGCAGATCGTTGCGGACGGATTCGTGGCTGGGGAACGGGACATCGTTGGCGGCCCGCAGATTGAAACGGCCGCTATAGTCCAGCGTGACGTTGTTGCCGAGCTTCCATTCGTCGCGGGAATCCAGGAACAGACGATCTTCCCAGCTTGCGGGCGTCGGCGGCGGATATGGGACAAGCAGGTCGTTGCGCAGGGGGGTTACGGTGAAGGCGTCCTCGACGTAGTTGCGCTGCGCTGCGTTGCTGGTGGGAACCGGAAGGATGGCCGGTGCGGGCGCCTGCGCGGCGGGTGGGATAAGGTTCAGGTCCTGGTCCTCATCCGCGGCGATGGCGGGAATAGAAAAGACGATGAGGGCACACAACACCTCTCCCGCGAAGCGGGAGAGGCCGAGGTGCGACGCACCAAGGGTGAAGGTGATCGCGATGGCACGAAGCCGTCGTCCTACCCTCCCGCCACCCCTCGCCCACCGCTTCGCGGCGACCTCTCCCGCGCGCAGGGCAGGCGAGGTTTTCACTCCGCCCTCAAACGCGGCAGATAATCACGCTGGAACCAGGCCTCCGGAATATCCCGAAACTGCAGATTGCCGAATTGGATCGTGGTGACCAGCGAGCTGTCCACCGCGTCGATAATCACCGCCTCACTCGGCCGAACTGCCCCCAATTGCTCGCGATACTCGCGATAGTACAAAATTTTCAGCAAACGTCCGCTGTCGGAATAGAATTTCGCCTTCACGGGCTGGAAACTGCCACGCTCCACCCAATATTCGATGCGGTTATAGATCGCGGTATCTGTCACCGCCTTCAGATCAAGATGCCAGCAAAGCCGCCGCTGCCGGTCTGCATCGGTGATGGTCTCGTCGCCCAGCAGCGTGGTGGCGTAATCCACCACGAAATTCACCGTCAGCACGTCGCCGATCGAAGCCTGGCCGATCAGCCGCTGCTGCGGCGAGATGCGCACGCTGGCCTGGGAGGACGGGTCGTAGAACCACAGATCATGTTTATCGAACAAGGCGATCTTGCCGGCGTCGCGCGGCGGCTCGACGTAGCGCACCAGGTTGCGGAACTGGTGTGTGCCGGGATCTTCCTTCGCGTAGACCACAAGCTGGTCCTGGTCGCGCGGACGGCCGGATATGTATTCCGTTAGCGTATCGGTGGAGCGGAACGGCTGGCCCGGATTCCGCACCTTGTCAGCCGAGGCGACGATCTCCTGTGGCGTTTGCGCCGCGGCGGGCAATACCGCCGCCGCCATTGCGATCAACAGCGCTGCCGCGAATGCACGGGGAGAAGGGAGCATCGCGGCCTCACACATGGCGCAACGCATCGACCACCGGCAGGCGGGCGGCGCGATTGGCGGGAAGCAAGGCGGCGAACGTCGCCAGCAAGACCAACCCCAGCCATGTGCCAAGCAGCAGCAACGGTCGGTCTGCTGGCGTGGCCAGGCGGAACGGCACCGTTGTGGCGTTGCCAGGCGGCAGCCAGGTCAAGCCGGAATGGTTGATTGCCGCGTCTACGATGAACGCCAGCACCACGCCGACTGTTGCCGCGACGGCTCCCAGCATCCAGCCTTCGGTGACGAACTGCGCGCGGATGCCGTTGCGGCGCACGCCCATGGCGCGGATGGTGCCAATCTCGTTGGTGCGCTCCATCACGTTCATGGTCATGGTGTTGACCACCGCGAACAACACGATAACGCCCATGATCAGGGCAATGAACAGAAAGATGGCCGAGAACAAACGCACCACTTGCACGTAGAATGGCGTGAGCTCAGCGAAGTCGCGCACCTCCAAGTCCAAATGATGTTGCGCGATCAGCGTCCGCAGGCGCGCTCGGGCTGCGTGCAGGTCCTCGCTGCGATGGAGTTGCAGCACGATGCCGGTGGCCTTGTGTTCGCCGCGGCCATACACAAGCTGCTGCGCCAGGGCCAGCGGCATCACGACATAGTTGTCGTCCAGCTCCTTCACGCCCTGCACGGCGACGCCGGCGACATCCAGCGCGACGACATTGGGGGCACCGTTAGCCGTCGCCGACAGCAGATCGAGTTGTGGCATCGTGATGTGCTTCACCTCACCGCTGCCGATTTCGCTTTGCGCCAGCGCGGTCAGGTTCCGGTCCACCGGCGCGGCTTGTGTGGTATCATGAGTTTGCGGTGGCGCAGGGCAATCTTGCATCTTCAAGGCCGGACAAAGCCCCAGGATGCGCGCCATGCCGCCACCGATCAGCCCGCGTTGAGGCGCATCGTCCGACAATCGGGGACCCGGGACCTCCGGCGGCGCCACGCCGTATTCGTTCCATTGCCGCATGCGCTGCTGGTTGGAAGGGATAACGCCGGTGCCGAGGAACGTCTTCGCCGCATTGTTGCCGCCGGAGAAATTGCCGGCGATGCCGAGCAAGGACTGGGTCGGCGTGATGACGCGGATCATTGGTTTCAATACCGGATCCTCTGCGATCATCCGCATGACGCTCTGGTAGTCGTCGATGCCGTAGGCGGCGGGATTGCCGGCACCGAAAACGAAATAGCCGCTGCGGAACACGGTCAGATGGCCGATCCGTTGCACCAGGCCGGTCTCGAACGCAGAGAAGATGTAAGCGATATAACCGCCGAACACGAGCATCGCCATCACGCCGACGGCCACCGCCGAGCCGGTCATGAGCGACCGCCGCTGGTTGCGCATGATGTTGCGGAAAGCGATCTTGAACAACATCATGCAGCTTCCTCTGCCGTGGCGGCCGGTATTTCATGCGCCACCAGCGCGCCGTCGCGGATCGCGAAGGTCTCCTCGGAATGCGACATCAGTTGCTGGTCGTGGGTGGAGAAGATGAAGGTCGTTTGTTGCTCCGCCTGCATGCGGCGCATCAGCGCGATGATTGCGGCACCCGTGCCGCTGTCGAGGTTAGCGGTGGGTTCGTCGGCCAGCACGATCGTCGGCTGCTTCACCAGCGCCCGCGCGATTGCCACGCGCTGCTTCTGGCCGCCGGATAGTTCGTTCGGGCGCTGCCTGGCCTGCGCTTGCAGGCCAACGGCGTCCAGCACCGCCAGTGTGCGGCGGCGTCGCTCGGCGGCCGGCATGCCAACAAGCAGCAGCGGGTATTCGATGTTCTCGTACGCCGACAGCACCGGCACCAGGCTGAACGCCTGGAAGATGAAACCGATATTGCGGGCGCGGAAATCGGCCAGCACGTTGTCTTTCAGGCGGCCGACATCTTCACCGCAGACTTCAATACCGCCGCTGGTCGGAGCGTCGATGCAGCCGATCAGGTTCAGCAGCGTGGTCTTCCCGCTGCCGGACGGGCCAATGATCATGGAGAATCGACGCGCAGGGATGTCCAGGCTGATATCACGGATGGCGGACACATCGACCGACCCTGCGTGATACGTTTTCACGACATGTTGCAGGCGGACGACGGGCGCGCGGTCGTCGCTCATCTGGCGCGGTCTCCAAGCGTGCGGTACTAGATGGTACCACCATTTGGCGGTATAGGGTACTGTGCGGTACCGCGCAAGGGCAATTTGATGAAAGCTTCAGACAACGCTCCCCCCGACCCTGCCGCGCCATCCCTGCGCGACCGCATCGTGGGGGCAGCCTTCTCTTTGTTCATGGAGCGGGGCTACGGCGGTACCAGCACCTCGGACATTGCGCGCCGCGCGCGCGTCTCCAAACGCGACCTCTACGCCTTGTTCGGCAGCAAGCAGTCAATGATGGTGGCGTGTATCACCGAACGCACCGAGCGAATGAAACAGCCACTGAAGCTGCCGGAGCCAACCAGCCAGGAGGCTCTGGTGGCGACGCTGAAGGGGTTTGGCAGCACGTTGCTGTTGGAAGTCTGCCGGCCCGAAGTCCTGGCAACGCACCGGCTTGCCATTGCCGAATCAGACCGGGCGCCGGAACTGGCGCAGACGCTCGAGGAAGCGGGCCGCGCCGGCAACTTCGACATGCTCAGGGCCGTTGTGTCGGCGGCACAGGCACGCGGATTACTGACCGCGTCCGGGGAGCCGGAGGAGATTGCGGATGTTTTCCTCGCCGTGCTGTGGCGGCACGGATTGCTGCCAAGCCTACTGTTGCGCGTGACCGACGCGCCGGACGAGATGGAGCGGGAGCAGCGGGCACGGTTTGCCGCGGCTACGGTGATGCAGCTTTACGGGGCGGCTGGGATGTAGGCCCGCGCGTGATGGTCACACGAGCCGTTCTCCCTGGGTGCTGGTACAGGAATGGGTGCTCACCAGGCGTAGTGATTCAGCGGTCCATGCCCGGCCCCGAAGCCTGGAGCCGTTTCAATCGCCGCGCGCACGTAGTCCCGAGACCGCACTACGGCGTCGCGCAGTGTCATGCCTTGCGCGAGTCCCGCAGCAATGGCGCTGGCCATCGTGCAACCGGTGCCGTGCGTGTGGCGGGTGTCAATGCGCAATGCACTGAATGATTCGATGCCCTCACCAGTGGCGAGCAAATCGACCAGGGTGTCGCCGGGGAGATGGCCGCCCTTCAGCAACACGGCTGGGACGCCCAGGTCCAGCAATGCCTTTGCAGCGTCATGCATCGCGGTAACGTCGGGGATCGCGCGGTTGGACAACACCTCCGCTTCCGGCAGGTTGGGCGTGATCACGCTGGCCTTCGACAGCAGGTGGCGGACCAGGGCATCCACCGAGCCGGGGTCCAGCAGCCGCGCGCCACCTTTGGCCACCATGACTGGGTCGAGGACGAACGGAATGCCAGCGGCATGGCGGGACAATGCGTCGGCAACGGTCTCGATGGTCGCGACATCGCCGAGCATACCGGTTTTCACCGCATCGGCGCCGATATCGTCCAGGACGACGAAGATCTGCTGGTAGATGAATTCGGGGGGGACCATGCGGATGCTCTGAACACCCAGGGTATTCTGTGCGGTCAAGGCAGTGATCGCGGTGGCGGCATAGGCACCCATCGTCGTGATGGCCTTGATGTCGGCCTGAATACCGGCCCCCCCGCCGGAATCGGAGCCCGCAATCGCCAGGACGCGGCCGCGAATTAACCTCTCCCGCAAAGCAAAAGAGGTCGAGGCGCTTGGCGCCGAGGGTAAGGGTGATTGGGTCGGCATGTGCGTTGTTGTCCTTCCCTCCCGATCTCCCTCACCCTCGGCATTGACGGTCGGTCCGCTCCGCGGCCTCACCGCGTTGATGCGCTTCGCGGCTCAACCCCGCCCCGCGGAAAGGTTGACGGCATCCGCAATCACACCGCACAGCTCGTCCACAAGCCGGCCGATCGCCGCCTCGTCCTCGCCCTCGGCCATGACGCGCACCAGCGGCTCCGTGCCGCTTTCTCGAATCAGCAGGCGGCCGGCGCCATTCAGCGACGCCTGCGCTGCCGCCACCGCCTCAACTACCGTCGGATGCCGCAACGGCGACGTGCCGGCGAACCGCACGTTCTTCAACCGCTGCGGCAGCGGGGTGAACACGCGGCATACTTCGCTCGCCGGATGGCCCTGGCCCACGACGACCGCCAGCACCTGCAGCGCCGCCAGCAATCCATCGCCGGTGGTGGCAAAGTCGGACAGGATAACGTGCCCCGATTGCTCGCCCCCGACATTGGCCCGCAGCTCGCGCATCCGTTCTGCTACATAGCGGTCGCCGACCTGGGTGCGGTGCAACGCCAGGCCGGCGTCGCGCAGGAAATGCTCCAGGCCGAGATTGGACATCACCGTGGCGACAATCCCGCCGCCTCGGAGTTGGCCGGCCTCGCCCCAGGATCGCGCAATCAGCGCCAGGATCTGGTCGCCGTCGATCAGCTCACCATGCTCGTCCGCCAGCACCACGCGGTCGGCGTCGCCGTCCAGGGCGATGCCGAGATGTGCTCCATGTTCCAGCACTTTGGCGCAGAGGTGGTCGGGCGTGGTGGAGCCACAACCCTTGTTGATGTTGAAGCCATCCGGCGAGACACCCTCGGAAACGACGGTGGCGCCGAGTTCCCACAGCACGGTCGGCGCGACGCGATAGGCGGCACCGTTGGCGCAATCGACGACTATTTTGAGGTCGTCCAGGCGCAGTCCGCGCGGAAAGCTTGCCTTGGCGACCTCGATGTAGCGGCCGGCAGCATCGTCCAGGCGGGCAGCACGGCCCAGCGCCTCGGGCGTGGCGAGACGGCCAGCGAAGGTGCTGTCCATCATCGCTTCAATCTCGGCTTCCGTCTCGTCCGACAGCTTGTTGCCGTCCGGGCCGAACAATTTGATGCCGTTGTCCTCGAAGGGGTTGTGCGAGGCGGAAATCATCACTCCCAGGTCGGCGCGCAGGCTGCGGGTCAGCATCGCGACGGCCGGAGTGGGGAGCGGACCGAGCAAGGTCACGTCCATACCGGCGCCAATGAAGCCGGCCGTCAGCGCGGGCTCGATCATGTAGCCGGACAACCGCGTATCTTTGCCGATCACGACACGATGGCGGTGGTTGCCGCGGGTGAACAAGAGGCCAGCCGCCTGGCCCAGGCGCAACGCCGTGCCGGCGGTCATGGGGTCGGTATTCGCCTTGCCTCGGATGCCATCGGTGCCGAACAAGCGTCTGGAGTTGGTCATCCGATCTCCGATACGACTTTACTTGCGGAAACTAGTGTTCTGACCCTGACATTTCGATCCTATCGATCCTGGGGTCGCAGGCCGGTTTTGCCGTCCGCTGTGAGATCAAAGTGTCAGGGTCAGAACACTAGCGGGGCGGCGGGACAAAGGGAAAGCTGCGTTTACGGCGGTTGTGTCAACGCTGACCAGAGCTTGATGGCCTGGACCGTTTCCGCCACGTCATGAACACGCAGGATGTGGGCGCCCCGGGAGAGCGCGAACAATCCGGCAGCAATGGAGCCAGCGATGCGGCGCTGCGGGTCGGGTTCTCCACTGATACGCCCGATGAAGGACTTGCGGGACACGCCGACAAGGATCGGCCGGCTAAGAACCGCCAGTTCCGGCAGGCGCCGGAGCAATTCCAGCGAGTGTGGCGCGAGCTTGGCGAAGCCGATGCCAGGGTCGATGGCGATGGCGTCGCGGGCAATGCCCGCCGCCTCGGCGGCGGTGATCCGGTTGGCAAGCTCGGTAACGACCTCGCGGGCGATGTCGGCATAGACCGCGCGGGCGTTCATCGTCGCCGGACCGCCGCGCATGTGCATCAGGATCACGGGACAAGCGTGTGCCGCCAGGACCGAGGCGGAGGTGGGGTCGTGGGTCAGCGCCGACACGTCATTGACGATCGCTGCACCGGCTTCGAGTGCGGCGGCCATGGTGGCGGCGTTTCGGGTGTCGATCGAGATGCGGACGCCGTTTGCGGCCAGGCCGCGGATCACGGGAAGGACGCGGGCTTGCTCCTCATCCAGCGGAACCGGTGGAGCGCCGGGACGGGTGCTTTCGCCGCCCACGTCGACGATGTCGGCACCGGCCGCGACCATGGCCTTGCCGGCTTCGATCGCGGGCTGTGGGGCCAGGTAGCGCCCGCCGTCGCTGAAGCTGTCTGGGGTGACGTTGAGGATGCCCATGACGCGGGGGCGGTCGAGCGTGACGCCGGCCCAGGTTGGCGGAGAACCTTGCGCGGCGCGGTTTCTCTCCGACCCGATCACCGTGTCACCCTCGACGCTTTGCGTCTCGACCTCTCCCACGCGCGCAAACAAGCGCGCGTGGGAGAGGTTACCTCGTTACCTTACCGCACCCAGGGCCCAGGCCAGGACGCCCTTCTGCGCGTGGAGGCGGTTCTCAGCTTCGTCGAACACCACGGATTGGGGGCCGTCGATCACGTCCGCAGTGACCTCCTCGCCGCGGTGCGCCGGCAGGCAATGCATGAAGATCGCGTCGGGCGCCGCCTTCGTCATCAGCCCCCCCGTCACCCGATACGGTGCCAGCAGATTGTGTCTGCTCTGCTTCGGATCGTCGGACATCGAAATCCAGGTGTCAGTCACCACGCAACGGGCGCCGGCCACGGCAGCTTCAGGGTTGCCGGTGAGTTCGATCCGGCCACCTTGGGCGCGTGCCCAATCGATCAGCTCGGCCGGCGGACGCAGCGAGTCAGGCGTTGCCAGGCGCAGCGTGAAGCCGAAGCGCACCGCCGCCTCGATCCAGCTTCGCGCCACGTTGTTGCCGTCGCCGCACCAGGCCACTACCTGGCCGGCAATCGGCCCGCGATGCTCCTCGAACGTCATCACGTCGGCCATGAGCTGGCACGGATGCGATGTATCGGTCAGGCCGTTGATCACGGGCACCGTCGCGTAGTGCGCCAATTCGTGCAGCTTCGACACGCGATCCGTGCGCAGCATGATCGCGTCGACGTAGCGTGACAGCACGCGCGCAGTGTCGGCCGGCGTTTCGCCACGGCCGCTCTGCATGTCGTGGCCGTACAGCACCACCACGTCGCCGCCGAGCTGGCGCATGCCGACTTCGAACGAAACGCGCGTGCGCGTCGATGGCTTTTCGAAGATCACCGCCAGCGTCTTGCCGGCCAGCGGGCGCGAGGTGACTCCCGCCCGCTTGTAGCTGACGGCCGCCTCCAGCATGCGGCGTAGCGTCGCACCGTCGAAATCGCGCAGGTCGATGAAATGGCGCGGGCCGGTGCCCTGGCTGGGGGTCCGGTCCTCGATATCCTGCGGGCGCCGGAGAGACGCGCTCATTTCGCAGCTTCCTTGCTGGTGGAGGGCAGAACGCGCCGCGTGGCACGGCGTAGCATGGTGACGGCTTCGTCCAGGTCGGAGTCGGTGACCACCAGTGGCGGGGCGAGGCGCAGCACGTTCTCGCCTGCGGTAATGGCCGCCAGGCCTTCGGCGACGCAGGCGGCCTGCACCTGCGCTACCGGGATCACGCATTTCATACCTAACAGCAGCCCGATGCCGCGAGCGTTTTCATAGACCTGCGGATATTCGCGGGCGATCTCGTCGAGTTCCGCGCGCAAGCGCTTACCCTTGCGTTCGACGCTTTCCAGGAAGCCCGGCGAAAGGATGATGTCCAGCACTGCATTGCCGGCAGCGCAGGCCAGCGGATTGCCGCCGAACGTGGTGCCGTGCGTGCCGGGCACCAGCGCCTTGGCGTATTGTTCCTTCGCCAGCACCGCGCCGAGGGGGAAGCCGCCGCCGATGCCCTTGGCCGAGGACATGACGTCCGGCGCGATGCCGGCCCATTCGTGGGCGAACAATTTGCCGGTGCGGCCCATGCCGGTCTGCACCTCGTCCATGCCCAGGATGATGCCGTATTCGTCGCACACCGCGCGCAGGTCCCGTAGGAATTGCGGGTCGGCGGGGCGGATGCCGCCTTCGCCCTGGATCGGCTCGACGATGATGCCGCAGGTGGCGGGACCGATCGCGTCGCGCACCGCGTTCATGTTGTTGAACGGCACGTGGTCGAAACCGTCTACCACCGGACCGAAGCCTTCCATGTAGTGCGGGTTGCCGGTGGCGGCGAGCGTGGCCAGCGTGCGGCCGTGGAAGGCGCCTTCGAAGCAGATGAAGCGGAAGCGTTCCGGTGTTCCCGCGTCCGACATGGCGCGGCGCATCATCTTGATCATGCCCTCGTTCGCTTCCGCGCCCGAATTGCAGAAGAACACGCTATCCGCGAAGGTCGCGTCGACCAGCCGCGCGGCGAGGCGTTCCGCCTGCGGAATGCGGTAGAGGTTGGAGGTATGCATCACCTTGGCGGCTTGCTCGGCGATCGCCTGCACCAGATGCGGATGGGCGTGGCCCAGGGAAGCGGTGGCGATGCCGGAGCCGAAATCGAGGAATCGTCGCCCGTCCACCGTCCACAGCCAGGCGCCTTCGCCTTTTTCGAAGGCGAGGTCGGCGCGCGCGTAGTTCGGCAGCAGGGCGGAGATCATGGGGGTTGCTGACCCTCCGGGGCGTTTTGTTCCAATGGATCACCCGCCCGCGACCTTTCGGGGCGGGTCCATAGGAAGCGCGGATCATTGGCGGGGGTTGGGGGCGGTGTCAAACGCGTTTGTGAGCAGGGTGAGCGGAAGCGAAACGGGCCAACGCGTGCCTGTCGCCGCACTGAAGAAAATGCTGCGGTCCGGCTGGATCCCTTCTTCAGAACTGACTCAGCGCCGCCAACACGACAGTGATCAGCCCCAGGATCAAATTGATCCCGATCAGCTTGCGGATGCTGTCGAGGTTGGCCACCATGCGGTTGCGGTCGGTGGTGCGGCGAAACCGCGCATAGGGGCCGAACACCAGCACCACGAAGATCACTGCCATCAAAACGCCGATGCCCATCATCGCCTGGATGTTCCACGGCACGTTGGCCATCCCGCCGAACAAGCCGAACACAAGGATGAAGCCAGAGAGCAATAGCAACGGCATCACGTGCCACACCACCAGGAAGAACCGGCGGAACACCTGGGTATGGAGCAATAGCCGCTGCGGCGGTTCCAGAACCGAAAGGCTGGGACGTACGATGACATAGGCGAAGAACATCCCGCCCACCCAAAGCACCGCGCAGAGGATGTGAAGCGCCAGCAGCCAGGACCAGATGCTCATTCAATGATCTCCCTGATTTCGTCGAGCAATGCGCGCAGCTCGGCGGCGGCGTTGGATCGCGGGGCGGCCTCGGTGACGCCCAGGCCAGCGGCGAAGGCGGTCGCGAAGCCGGTGCGGTTGCCGATTGCGGTGTGCAACAAAGGCAGTTTGCGGGCGGTCAGTTCCGCCTTCACCGTCTCGCCCAGCCGCGAGGCGGACGGCACCCGGTTCAAGACCATGCGCGCGTCGCGGCGTTCGGCGGCGGCGAGGCCCAGCGTGCCCTCCGCCGCCCAGACATCCGGCGGGCTAGGCTGCACCGGGATCAGCACCAGGTTCGCCCCGCGGACCGCCAGGCGGGCGTCTGTGTCGACCTGTGGCGGTGAATCGATCAGTACCACGTCGTGGCTGCCCTTCAGCCGTTCCAGCTCGGCAGAAAGGCGCCAGCCGGAGACGTCGGAGAAGCTGATCGTGGGCGGCGGAGTGGTGTGCTGGGTGCGGATGGCGTGCCAGCGCGTCAGGCTACGTTGCGGGTCGATGTCAAGCAACGCGACCCGCGCGGTGGGAGCCAGGCCGGCGGCGAGATTGGCCGCAAGCGTGGTCTTGCCGGTGCCACCCTTCTGCTGGGCCACCGTGATGACGACCGCCATGGGTGCGACTCCGTGCCTTTCGGCATGGTAGAGGAACGGAACCCGGTGGCGAAAGCGGGGGCTGTGTGGCCCTTGCGCGTCACCATGCGAGCCTTGCCCGTGCTCCACCCGGGATCACAAACGACTGCACCGGGTGCGGTGCAATCCGGCAGTCAATAGCGCACGACATTATAACTCAAGAATAATTTCAAAATGCGCGTAAAATTGTGATCGCGGAATCGTGAGTTCCTGTTTGTCGCTCGCGAAATCGAGAGCTAAATTGACTTCGGTTTCCTCCCCAAACTTACAACCGCCGGGAAGTCGATCGTTTCCGGCGGTCCTTCTTGGGCAGAAGCCGCGGCCAAGGACCGAGACAGACGGATCGGCAATGATGCCCTGGTCGGCCGTCGAATACGATCTCGCTCAATTGTGGCCGATCCGTCCGAGCATGCAGGATCGGACGAGAGTGGCATCGTCCGCCGAACCTCCGGCCGGCGGCAACGTACCTGGGCTAGGGACGTCGCGGCGCGGAATCCGGCAACCTGTGGTGCCATACGGTGCCGTGGCCGGTATGGCCTTCGCACTCGCTGCTGCCTGGGCAGCACTCTGCGCGATCTGACAGTCGCGCGCCGCTTCGTCCGACAACTCACCAAACCTGACCAGAGCGCGGCTGACGCCCTGCATGTCTCTTTGCCGTTGACCTGGATCAATGCGCGGCCCCGTGCCTTCGCCATGCTGAGCTATGCCGCCTCGCGTGCGGCGTGCCCCCTTGTCGGATGCTGCGAAGGTCAGCGACATGAGTGTTGTCGAACTCTCCCGCCTGCAATTCGGCCTTACGGCCATGTATCATTTCCTTTTCGTTCCACTGACGCTCGGATTGTCCATCCTGTTGGCGATCATGGAGAGCATCTACGTCACCACCGGCCGCACCATCTGGCGCGACATGACGCGCTTCTGGGGGGTACTGTTCGGCGTCAACTTCGCCCTCGGCGTCGCCACCGGCCTGACCATGGAATTCGAGTTCGGCACCAACTGGGCCTATTACGCCCACTATGTCGGCGACATCTTCGGCGCGCCGCTGGCGATCGAAGGCCTGATGGCGTTCTTCCTCGAAGCCACCTTCATCGGCATGTTCTTCTTCGGCTGGAACAAGCTCAGCCGCGTGCAGCACCTGGCGGCCACCATCCTGATGGCGCTGGGCACCAATCTGTCGGCGCTGTGGATCCTGATCGCCAATGGCTGGATGCAATATCCGGTCGGCGCGCGTTTCAACGTCGCTACAATGCGGATGGAAATCACCGATTTCTGGGCGGTGGTGTTCAACCCGGTAGCGCAGGCGAAGTTCGTGCACACCGTGTCTGCGGGCTACGTCACCGGCTCGATGTTCGTGCTTGCGGTCAGCGCGTTCTACTTGCTGCGCGGGCGTTACCGGGGTTTGGCGATCCGTTCAATGACCGTGGCCGCCAGCTTCGGCCTTGCCTCGGCGCTGTCTGTGGTCGTGCTGGGCGACGAGAGCGGCTACATGGCCAGCCTCAACCAAAAGATGAAAATCGCCGCCATCGAGGCGATGTGGCAGACCGAGCCAGCACCCGAGCCGTTCACCGTGGTCGGCATTCCCAACATGCAGACCCACGAAACCGACGATGCCATCCGCGTCCCCTGGGTACTTGGCCTGATCGCCACGCGCTCGATCAGCCAACCGGTCGAAGGCATCGACAACCTGGTGTCCGAGGCAGAGTTGCGCATCAAAAGCGGCATGATCGCCTATGGCGCCATGGAGACGCTGCGCCAGCATCCGGACGACGCAACCGCCCGCGCGGCTTTCAACGCCCACGTGCACGATCTGGGCTATGCGCTGTTGTTGAAGCGCTACACACCCCAGGTCGCGGATGCCGGCGAGGATCAGATCGCCGCCGCAGCGCTCGACACGATCCCGCCGGTGCTGCCGCTCTTTTTCAGTTTCCGGATCATGGTATTACTCGGGTTCTACTTCATCGCCTTGTTCGGCACCTTGTTCGTGCTCGCTTCGAGGCGCGACCTGGAACGCCGGCGCTGGCTGCTGCATGTGTGCCTGTGGTCGCTGCCGCTGCCCTGGATCGCCGCGGAACTTGGCTGGGTGGTGGCAGAAGTCGGCCGCCAGCCCTGGACCATCGCCGGCGTGCTGCCGACCTTTCTGTCGGTGTCCAGCGTGCCCGCCAGCAATGTCTGGATCTCATTGGCCGGCTTCGTATTGTTCTATTCGGTGCTGGCCTGCGTCGAAGTCTATTTGATGGTTCGCACCATCCGCCTCGGCCCCGAGACCGAGCCGCATCCCGCCCGCCCCGGCCTTCGCGCCGTCGCCGCGGAATAGGAGCCCCCAATGACCGAATACGAAATTCTCCGCCTGCTTTGGTGGGCCGTGTTGGGCGTGTTGCTGATCGGCATCGCGGTGATGGACGGCTTCGACATGGGCTCTGCCATTCTGCTGCCCTTCGTCGGCCGCACCGACATGGAACGCCGCATCGTCATCAATACCATCGGTCCGGTGTGGGAAGGGAATCAGGTGTGGCTGATCCTGGGCGGCGGCGCGATCTTCGCCGCCTGGCCTGCGATCTACGCCGTGGCGTTCTCGGGCTTCTACCTGGCCATGCTGCTGCTGCTTCTGTCGCTGATCCTGCGGCCGGTGGGATTCAAATATCGCAGCAAGCTGGACGGCATGCGGTGGCGCATGCTCTGGGACGCGGCCTTGTTCCTGGGTGGGCTGGTGCCGGCGCTGGTGTTCGGCGTCGCCTTCGGCAACGTGCTGCAGGGCGTGCCGTTCCGCCTCGACGACACGATGCGCATGACCTACACCGGCAGCTTGTTCGGTTTGTTCAATCCGTTCGCATTGCTGTGCGGACTGGTCAGCGTGTCCATGCTGACGATGCATGGCGCGACCTGGCTCGCCTGCAAGACCGAAGGTGCGGTGCGGACCCGTTCGCAACGGGCCGCGTTCCTTGCTGCGCTGATCCTGGCAGTATTGTTCCTGGCCGGCGGCGTCTGGGCCGCCAGGCTGAACGGCTACGTGCTGCAAACCTTTGCCGGTGTGGATGCTGCGTCGAACCCGCTGAACAAGCATGTCGGCCGAGCGATCGGCGCCTTGATGGCAAACTACAGCGTGGTGCCGGTAACGATCGCTGCGCCCGTGCTGGGGTTTGCCGGTGCGCTCCTGACGGCATTGCTGGTCTCGTTGCGCCGATTGCGCGTGCTCGCCTGGGTGACCAGCGCGCTCGCTATCGCCGGGGTGATCGCCACGGCCGGCGTCAGTCTGTTCCCATTCCTGCTGCCGTCGTCGCTGGATCCGAATTCCAGTTTGATGGTGTGGGACGCGTCGTCCTCCGCCATGACGCTGCTGGTCATGACGGTCGCGACGGTCATTTTCCTGCCGATCGTGCTGGCCTATACCGCATGGGTGTACCGGGTGTTGCGCGGCCCCGTCACCGCAGCCGATATCGAGGCCGATCCACATACGTCGTACTAAGGAGCTTGTTGCATGTGGTACTTTTCGTGGATTCTCGGGCTAAGTTTTGCCGCGGCCTTCGCTTCGCTGAACGCGATGTGGCTGGAACTCGCGCCCGGGAAAGGGTTGCCGGAATAGCACCCGCTATCAGGAAGCCCGGTCATTCGAAAAAAAGGTCATTGCGAGGAGCGTGGCGGCGAAGCAATCTCCTTCGAGAAGGCGTAGGAACGGTCCAGGCGCTGCTCCGAACGAGGTTGCTTCGTCGCTTCGCTCCCCGCAACGACATACTTGGGCTGTGTTGCGCTTCGTCCTGGATCAGATACCGCGTAACATACCGATCTATGTGGTCTCGACTCCAGCGCGCCGGTTCTCATCCAAGGTGCGCAGGTTTGTGGATCTCCTGGCCGAGCATATGCGGCCGGTCCCGCTGCGGGAGCAGGGACTACCGCGAGCGATCGGCAGCGATGACGCACCGCCCTGATATGCCTTCATCAAAATCGTGCAGAATGAACGCCAACAGGGCGCCCGCCCCCCTTGATCATTTAGCGGCTTCTTTCGTCTCAACGAGGTACCGGCGGGTACGCTACGGGCGCCATCCGCGTTAGCGACGCCACCTGGCGCAGCGTCATCGGCCAGCAGCGAGCCGCCGCCGCCATCATTGGCTGCACCGTGGGTGTACGGGCTACGAAATGAATTAGTGAGGCGAACCGCAACGGCGCGCGCACCTGCCGGGCGAACTCAGCATGATAGCGCGGCGCATGCAGACCGTTCAGCCACGCAGTCGCGGCCATCATGCCGCTGTGCAGCGCGATCGCGATGCCGTCGCCGGCAAACGACGGCACCACGCAAGCCTGATCGCCCAGCCGAAAAACGTCAGGCGCTGCCCGGGTTTGGGCGCGAAACAAATGGCCATACGGCGTGCCGGAAATGGCCAACGGACGGGCCAGACATGGCGCCGCGCCGGCGAGCCGGTGCTGCAGCAGCGGTGTTTCGGCGCAGAGCTCGTCAAGCACCGTGTTCCAATTGCGGCCCATGTTCCGGTACCGCACGCCCGGCAGCAGCATGCACAACACCGCCCGATCTTGCTCTACAAGCTGCAGCCCGGCGTAACCGCCATTCAGCAGCATCAGCTCGATACAACTGCGCAACGCCGCGCGCTGGTCCGACACGAGAAAAAAATACATTTTCAAACCGAGCAACCCGTTGGCCCGCGGCGGCCGTGGCAGGCCGCGAAGGTCATGCTTGCCGGTGGCGAGGAAGACGGTCTCGGCCGCCAAAGTCTCACCACCCCCGGTCCGGACGGTAAAGCCTGTGCCGCTTCGTTCCATGCCGCGCACGGTTTCGCCTCTGCGGATCATGGCGCCACGTCGCGTGGCGATGTCCAGCAGCGCCTCGTCCAGGCTGCGTCGCGACAGGCCGGCGGCGAGAAAAGGCAGACGAGCTTCGGCGATCGTGCCGCGATGGACCAACCGGACCGTTGATAGCGACTCCGCCCCCAGCGCGAACGGATCGACACCAAGACCCCGCAGTGCCGCGATCGCGCCGCCGCTGAGGAAGTCACCGCAGACCTTGTCGGTTGGGCCGGTGTTGCGCTCGATCAGCGTCACGGGTGTGCCGGCAGCGGCGATCGTCGCAGCGGCCGCGGCGCCCGCCGGCCCGCCGCCAATGATTACGGGCGGGCGCATCGCCGCGATACGCAGATGCGGAAGGGCATGTGCCAGGCGATCTGCACGCTGTCCGCCGGCAGGCCGGCTGCATGTACCAACGCGCGCCACTCGGCCGGCACAAAGCTGCGGGCAATGGAAATCCGGCCATCCGACCCGACGAAGCGATGCCAGCGTGCCGCCCATGCGAGCAAGCCGAACCCGTAATAGGGAAACCAATGGCGATGCAGGTCGGCAATGTACCAGCCACGCGCGGCATGTTGCTCCATCCAGGTAATGAAGCGAACGATGTCGGCATCCGTCAGGTGGTGGGTGAACTGGGAACTGACGATGAAATCGTAAGGCTGTGGCGGTTCGAACGCGAACACATCGCCATTGTGCCAGACAATCCCAAAATCCGGTGGCGTGGCAGCGATCGCAGCACGCTGGCTCCAGGGGTTCAGGTCGATCCCGTAAAGCGTGGCATCGATACCGCGCCGCTGAGCCCAGCGCCGGATGCGGCGCAGCAAATCGCCATGGCCACAGGCGACATCGAGCAGGGTGAAGGATTGCAGATCGGTGGTTTCGCGCGCGAGCCATGCAAGCAGCGGCTGATGCGTACGCGTTACCAGGTTCACGCGCGCCAGGTCGGCCAGGCAATGCGCATAGTCGTCGTAGCCGGTGCAATCTGTATCCATCCGCTCGGCGGCGGTGCTGCGCGTGGCGAGGCTCATGGCTGGTGAAAGGTGAAGGTTTCCACGGTCAGGCCGGGGCCAAAGGCCATCGCCATGCCCTCACCCGTCGCGGCGGGGTCGGACATGATCCGTTGCAGTACGAAGACCAGCGTTGCCGACGACATGTTGCCGAAATCGCGCAGCACGCCACGGGAGAAATCCAGGGCGTGCGGCGACAACGGCATTGCCTGCTGGACTGCGTCGAGGATCGAACGCCCGCCCGCGTGCACCGCCCACAGTGTAATGTCGCTCACGGTGCGGTCACGCAGCAGCGAGGCGCCATATGCAGGCAGCCAACGGCGGATGCGCCCCGGCACCTGTCCGGAGAGATGCATGACGAACCCTTGATCGCCGATATGCCATGTGATCAGGCCATCGCTGTTGGGAATCACCGCGGCACGAAAAACGCCCAACGCGATGCCGCATGGCTCCGCCGAAACCAGGCAGGCGCTGGCGCCGTCGGCAAACAGCAGGAAACTGAGCAATTTCTCGATGCGCCAATCTTCTTGCAAATGCAAGCTGGACAGTTCCAGGTTCACCACCAGCACCTTGGCGCGAGAGTCGGCACGTACGATATGCGCCGCAAGTTTCAGCGCATTGACGGCGGCGAAGCAGCCCATGAATCCGACGATGGTGCGTTCGACGCTCTCGCGGAGTCCGGCCGCCCGCATGATCTGAAAGTCCAGGCCAGGCGCGGTGAAGCCGGTGCAGCTTGCGACGACAATGTGGGTGATCGCGTCGCGTTCCCGCGTGATGTCCAACGCCTCGATTGCTTGGCTGGCAAGCGCGAGCGCCGCCGGTTCGTAACGGGTCATGCGTGCGGCCGTGCTCGGGAAGGCACCGCGCCGGTAGAATCCCTCGCTGTCGAGAACGTGATCGCGCGGTTTTGGGCCGGGCGCGAAGATGGCGTAACGGTGTTCGATATCGGCGAGCGCTACCATACGATCGAACAACGCTGCCGTGCGGCCGTCGAGCGCCGTCGTACGCCCAAAATCCACGAACTCTGCGTGGATGTCGTGCGGCGGCACGGCGGTGCCGATGCGATTGAGCCAGGCCTGGGTCATCGGCACCTTGCGTAATGCTTCAGGGAATAGACGCGGGAAGCGCGCAGTTTGTTCCCGCACCTATATGTTATTGCGAGGGATATGTTATTGCTAGGGATGTAGCAACAAAGCAACCTCGTTTCGGGGGGGCCGGATGGTCCACGGGCCACGTGATCAAGATTGCTTCGTCGCTGCGCTCCTCGCAATGGCGGCTATCGCTGCGCTCCTCCCAATGACGGCTGTCGCTGCGCTTCTCGCACCGACGGTTGTCGCTAGGCTCCTCGCAACGATGGTTGAACGGCCGGAGAGGGAAGCACCTTTCCCGGATTCAATATTCCCCGCGGATCCAGCGCGGCCTTGATCAGTTGCATCATCGTCAGCTCCACCCCGCCGCGCCAGTCCGGCATCATATAGGGTTTCAGCTTGCCGATGCCATGCTCCGCCGAGAAGCTGCCGTCCAGCGCGCGTACCACCTCGTTCACCGTGTCCATGATCGCGTGGTCCTGAGCCAGGAACCAATCCGGATCGGCATCCTCCGGTTGCTCGAGATTGAAATGGATGTTGCCGTCGCCCATGTGGCCGAACGGCACGGCGCGAATACCCGGCATCAGGCGTTCACACGCTTCGGTGGCGCGGCGGATGAACTCCGGCACTTTGGAAACCGGCACCGACACGTCGTTCTTCACGCTGGCGCCTTCGCGCTTCTGCGCTTCCGAATGTTCCTCGCGCAGTCGCCAGATCGCCGCACGCTGCGCCTCGGATTCTGCGATCGCTGCATCCGTGATCACGCCGTCGCCGAGCGCGTCCTCCAATATGAGTTCCATTGCATCGTCCAAGCCGGCTTTCGGACGTGGGGTAGCGAGTTCCACCAGTGCATAAAACGGCGACGGTTGCGCCAGCGGCAGCGTCGCGCCCTCGATGCGCTTCAGCACGAAGTCCGTGCCGAGGCCCGACATCAGTTCGAACGCGCTGATCGTGGCCGCATCATGTGCCTGGAAGCGGGCAAACAGCGCCAATGCCGCCTCGGGTGTCGGCACGGCGCAGAACGCCACCGCGGTTTCACGCGGGCGCGGCGCCAGCTTCAATACTGCGGCGGTGATGATGCCAAGCGTTCCTTCCGACCCGACGAACAACTGGCGCAGGCAATAGCCGGTGTTGTCCTTGCGCAGCCGGCGCAAACCGTTCCAGATGCTGCCGTCTGCCAGTACGACTTCCAGCCCCAACACCAGGTCGCGCGCATTGCCGTAGCGCACGGTGTTGTTGCCGCCCGCATTGGCTGCGAGCACGCCGCCGATCTGCGCGCTGCCCTCGGAGGAAATGGACAGCGGCAACAGGCAGCCGGCATCGGCGGCGGCGAGTTGTGCCGCTTTCAGGGTGACACCGGCCTCGATCGTCATCGTCAGATCGATCGTGTCGATGTCGCGCACGCGGTTCAAACGCGTCGTGCTCAGCACGAGTTGGCTGCCGTCCTCGGCCGGAACTGCGCCGCCGACCATGGAGGTGTTGCCGCCTTGTGGTACGATGGCGACGCCGGCCTGCGCGCACAGACGGACGACGGCGGCAGTTTCCCGCGTCGTGGCCGGGCGGACGACCGCTGGGGTATGGCCTTGGTAAAGACGGCGCCAGTCCTCGCAATATGGAGCGCTGTCGGCCGGATCGGTCAACAGGCCGCGGTCGCCTACGATGTCGCGGATCTCAGCGAGCAAGGGGGAAATAGCAGGTAGTACGGTCTCAGGCATCTCGTGATGGTCCTTCGTTGGTGCAGGTATAGGACCAGATGCGGAGTGGGAGGAAATGCGCGAGTAGGTGCAGGCGACCGATGGTGGTGCGGAATGCGCTCCCTATTATGTCATTGCGAGGCGCGAAGCGCCGAAGCAACCCCGTCGTGCATCGTTCGTCACGACGGACGTTGCTTCGGCGTTTCACGCCTCGCAATCACATGCGTTTTGCGGCCGGCGCATTCACGCCTCGATGAACCGTCGGATCAACCGGTTCACCTCGCCCGTCTTTTCCATGTGGGGCAGATGTCCCGCACCTTCCAGCACATGTGTCGCGGCACGCGCCGGCGCGGCCTGCGCGTGTGTAACGGGAACGATGCGATCCTCTCGGCCCCAGATGAGCTGCACGGGCGTGTCCAAACGCGCGAGGTCGGCAGCCACCGACACCTGTTGTCGCCCGCCCGCAAACCAAGCGTGCGCTATCGCGGCCAGTGCAGCGGTAACGCCATCGAGGCGTTTGAAGCGCAGTACCTCCTCCACCATCGTGCGGCTGACCAGCGCCGGATCGTGCACCAAAAGTTGGAGCACCTCGACGGCATCTTTACGGCGCGACGCCCGCACGAAGCCTTCGATGAACGCGGGGTTGATGTCTGGCCCCAGACCCGCTGGCGCGATCAAAGTCAGCGATCGCACCAGGCCGGGCCGATGCGCGGCCAACAACAGCGCGAGCGCCCCACCCAGCGAGTGCCCAACCACATGCACAGGCCCGAGATCGAGCGCGTCCACGAACCCTGCCACCGCCTGGCGCAATACCTCGGCATCGCCGGTGCCCACCTCGCGTGCCGAGCCGCCATGCCCGGGCAGGTCCAGTGCAACCACGCGCCGCCCTTCGGACAACGCAGGCTGATTGAACATCCAGGTGTTCAGATCGGCGCCGAAGCCGTGCAGCAACAACATCGGAATGCCGGCGTCGCTGCCTAGCTCGAAGTAGCGCAGCCGTGTGCCAACCACCTCCAGCATACGAGGGGCCGCCGCCGCCATGGTTTCGGCAGCTTCTTCATCATGCTCCGCCACGACGAAACGCGAGACGAAGGCATCGATGTCTGCCGCAGGCACGTCTGCTGGCCCGCACACGGCGAGCAATCCGCCGATCGGCAGTGTTGTGCCCTCTGGTGCAACCACACGCAGCAGCGTGCTGGCGGCGTCCGCCTCGACGACATTGGTGATCTTGGACGTTTCGATTTCCAGCAGCTCGTCACCCGGCGCGAAGGGCGCGCCGGCTTCCCGCAACCAGGCGACGACCTTGCCCTCGTTCATCGTCAGCCCCCATTTGGGCATGGTGATCGCAGTCAGTGACGCGCTCATCGCGCATAGCCGTGAACGTCGCGCACCGCGGCGACGATACGGTCCTTATCCGGAATGTAGAGTTTTTCCAGTGACGGCGCGAACGGCACCGGCGTGTGCGGTGCGGTCACCCGCCGCACCGGAGCCTTCAACGCGCCAAACGCGCGGTCCGCCACCAGTGCCGCGATGTCCGTCGCCATGCCGCAGCGGGGCGTCGCTTCGTCCACCACCACAAGCCGGCCGGTACGTTCGACGCTCTCCAGGATAGTATCCTCGTCCAGCGGCGAGGTGGTGCGCGGGTCGATGATCTCGCATCCGATGCCTTTCGCTTCCAGGGTATCGGCAGCTTCGCCAGCGTAATGCACCATGCGGGCCAGTGCCACGATTGTCACATCGTCGCCGTCCCGCACCACGTTCGCCTCACCGAAGGGAATCACGTACGCCTCATCCGGCACTTCGGTTTTCAAATCGTACATTAGCTTGTGTTCGCAGAAGATCACCGGGTCGTCGTCACGGATCGCCTGAATCAGCAGACCCTTCGCGTCATAGGCATTCGATGGCACTACCACTTTCAGCCCCGGCACACTGGTAAAAATGTGGTACGGGCTCTGCGAATGCTGCGCGGCGGCGCTGCGCCCAGCACCGACCATGGTGCGGATCACCATCGGCGTTTTCGCCTTGCCGCCGAACATGTAGCGGAACTTGGCGGCCTGGTTGAAAATCTGGTCGAAGCAGACGCCGAGGAAATCCGAGAACATCAGCTCCGCTACCGGCCGCAGGCCCGTCACCGCCGCGCCCGCTGCAGCCCCCATGATCGCCGATTCGGTAATGGGCGTGTCGATCACGCGCGTTTCGCCGAATTCCTTGATCAACCCCTTGGTGACGCCCAGCACGCCGCCAGCGGCATCGCGGCCGCCTTCCGTTCCGGCACCGCCCGACACGTCCTCCCCGATCACCACCACTCTCGGGTCGCGACGCATCTCCTGCTCCAGCGCTTCATGCAGGGCCTGACGGATGGTTTTGACAGTCATGGCAACCCTCCCTCAGTAGGACACATAGACATCAGTCAGCAGCGCTTCTGCCGCCGGCACCTCCGCAGCCCGAGCGTACGCAACCGCCCGATCGATCAGCGCCGCCACGTCGGCCTCGACCGCGTCCAACTCCGCACGCTCCAACAAGGCCGCTTCGGTGACCCGCGCACGAAAATTCTTGAGGCAGTCGCGCTCCTCGCGCAGCCGCTTCACCTCGTCCTTGCCGCGATAGAGCTGAGCATCGCCCGAATGGTGGCCATAGAACCGGCAGGTATTCACCTCGACCACGCCAGGGCCGCCACCCGCGCGGGCCCGTTCGATCGCTTCGCCCGCAGCTTCATGCACGGCGAAGAAATCGTCGCCGCTTATCTTCACCGCCGGCAACCCAAACCCTGCGGCGCGGCCCGCAATGTCGCGGCTGCCAACCGCATAGCCCGCGCCGGTATATTCGCCGTAACCGTTGTTCTCGAACACGAACACCGCGGGAAGTTGCAACACCACGGCGAGATTCATCGCCTCGAACGTCGTGCCCTGGTTCGACCCGCCATCGCCTGTGAACGACACCGCAACGCCACCCGTGCCTAGCGTCTTCGCGGTGAGTGCGGCGCCCACCACCAGCGGTGGTCCGCCACCGACGATCCCATTGGCACCGAGCATGCCCTGGTCCAGATCGGCAATATGCATCGATCCACCCTTGCCGCCGCACAGCCCGTCTTTCTTGCCGAACAATTCGGCCATCATCGCGACGACATCGCAGCCCTTGGCGATGCTATGGCCATGGCCACGATGCGTGCTCGCGATGTGGTCGCGCGGACCGAGATGCGAGCAAACGCCGACCGCGGATGCCTCCTGTCCGGCGTAAAGATGAACGAAACCGGGGATGCCGCCCTTGGAGAATTCCTCCTGCACCCGCTCCTCGAAGCGCCGGATGGCGGTCATGGCACGGAAGGCCTGGATCAGCGTCTCGCGGTTGAGTTGCATGGCGTTTCCTTTGCTGGCTGGGAGCCACGTTTGGCGGAGACCATAGCGCACGGGCGGCCCAAAGTCGCGAGGGACGGCCGCACGTTGACCCAAATCAAGGCACGAGCCCCAGCTGCGGGCGACACTGACAACCATGAACATCGCCGATCTGATCGTCAAATACGACCGGCGGGTACCGCGCTATACTTCCTACCCGACGGCGCCGCATTTCTCGCCCACGATTGCTGGTGGGCATTACGCCGGCTGGCTCGCCGCGCTGTCCCACGAAACGCCCCTGTCGCTGTATCTTCACGTCCCGTTCTGTGCCTCGCTGTGTCTGTTCTGTGCCTGCCACACGACCGTGGTGCATCACCCGGAGCCGCTGATCTCGTACGGCGCCACCTTGCAGATCGAGATCACCAACGTCGCTGGTGCCATCGGCCGGCGCCTGCCCGTGCGCCATATCCACTGGGGCGGCGGCACGCCCACCGCGCTGCCCCCGGCCGTGATGCGCAACATCATGACCAGCCTGCGCACCCATTTCGACGTGCTATCGGGTGCTGAATTGGCGGTGGAAGTGGACCCGCGCGCGCTGTCGGACGAATCCGTCGAGGCGCTGGGTGAGATTGGTGTTACCCGCGCCAGTCTTGGCGTGCAGGATTTCGATCCCGATGTGCAAGAAGCCATCCATCGTCTGCAGGACTATGCCCTCACCGCCAACTGTGCCGAGCGCCTGCGAAAGGTGGGTATACGCTCGATCAATCTGGATCTGATCTATGGCCTACCGCACCAGACCGTTCCCGGTGTGGCGAAGACAGTGCAACAGGCGTTGCAGATTGCGCCTGACAGAGTCGCTGTGTTCGGCTACGCGCATGTCCCTTGGATGAAAAAGCACCAGGCGCTGCTGCCGGCCGACGCGCTTCCCGACGCGACGCAACGCTTTGCCCAGCGTGAAGTGGTGGAACAAATACTCACAGGGGCCGGTTACACGGCCATCGGCCTCGACCATTTCGCCCGGCCCGACGACGCGCTTACGACTGCCGCCGCGAATGCACGATTGAGGCGCAACTTTCAGGGGTACACGACAGACGATGCGCCTGTGCTGGTGGGGCTCGGGGCATCCTCGATCGGTTCGCTGCCTCAAGGGTACGTGCAGAACAATCCCTCGGTACCCGCCTGGCGCGATGCGGTGCGTGGCGGTCTCCTGCCTATCGCGCGTGGCATTGCACTGACGGTCGAAGACCGCCTGCGTCGCACCGTGATCGACACACTGATGTGCACCAATGCCGTCGACCTGCGCGCGGTCGCAGCGCAGTACGGCACCGATCCCGCGACGTTGATGAGTGCTGCCCCGACGTTGCAGGCATTGGCGAAGGACGGGCTCGTGCAGTGGGATGGCATGCGGGTGGTGGTCACGCCAGAGGGGAGGCCATTCGTACGCGCCATCGCTGCCACGTTCGACACCTACCTCGGTTCCGGCAATGCCCGCCATTCCACCGCGGTGTAACGTGTTGAATTTCCGCTTGCGCGTCACGGCGGACGGAGATCGCTGATCGTAATATGCGGCGCGCCCGAATTGCGTTCGTACCGCGGCGTGGTGTTGTGACCGTGACCGATCGCGTCAACTGTCATTGCGAGCGAAGCGAAGCAATCTCCGCCGAAAGAGCGTGCGATCGCCCGTCGCGGATCGCTTCGCCTTGCTCGCAATGACATGTGAAGAGGCCAACATCCGTCAGGATTACAACACTGGCCTCGCGAGACCAGCGTCTGATCGGAACTCGCCGTCCGCTTTTGCAAGTGTCAGGAAAGTCCTGTCCCACGCCGTACTTCCAACGTCGTCCAATCTGGGTCTAGGCTCGCTCCAACAAACAGCAAACGTCCACTGGAGCCTGGCACCCATGTCGATGAACCGAGAAAGCCTGTGTAACGACAAGACATTTGATGCGCTGACCGACGCCATCCTGCAACGCGACCAACCGCGCACCGTCGATCTGTTCTTTGGCATGGTGGCACGCGAGGGGCGCGCCGTCGGCGAGGCGCTGGGCATCGTCACCGCGGCCGAAGCACCATTCGTCCAGGTGCCCAACCATATCAATGTGCGCGATGGGCAGATCGTGCTGGTGAACAACGACCACACGATTCTCGGCCTGCGCACCTCCACCAACCTTATGCCATACATGCCGGACTCGCATCGCCTGCTGCCGCTGCTGCAGAGCGTGTGGTACATTCCGGCCGGTCTCGACATATGGAATCAGTTGCTCGGCAAGTACCCCGGCCGCTACGCGACCATGAAAGGCATGAATGTGCCGCCGCCCGAGTACGGCCCCGTGATATGGAACCAGGACCAGGCTCCGATCCGCGAAGGCGGCACCATCGAGGAACGGCTCAACGCGCACATGCTCGCTACGATGGGCGGCGAGGTGGACCGTTCTTACGGCATGTTCCTCGATCTCGCTGCGGATTCCGAGGCGCGCCCGAAGCTGCGCGACCAGCTTCTCTTCTTGGGCCTGATCGACGTGCAGGACACCATTATGGGCCGTAAGGCACGCAACACCGGCCACAAGGCTCTGCGGGCGCGCGCGATCGCCGACCTTGCCGATTTCGTCGGCTGGGAGCAAGCGCATGGCGTGTTCTATACCGGGGTGCCTGACATGGCGGTGGGGCCCTTGTACTACTCGGCCTATGACGCGGCTTGCGTGATCCTGGCTGCCGCCTTTCCTGACGGCGGCAAGAGCCTCCGCGAGACCAACACGATTCCCCTGACGCAAACGGAAGTGGAAGCCTTCGTCGATCTATTGATGGTGGGAACGCAGCAGGACGTGTGGGATCAGCTCACTGCGCATTTGAAGGCGGGCCACTCGCTCCGTAGCCTGGGCGACACCATCCAGATTGGCGCAGCCGAGCTGATCCTGCGCAACTCGGTACCGCGCGCATTCACCGACGGGCAGCATCCATTCGACTATTGCAATACGGCAAATTACTGGATGCGGAGCAGTACCAGCCCGTACCAGCCGCGCGTGCTGTATCTGATGGCAAATTTCGTCAACGACGCCGCTCGCGCAAACAAGTGGTTCAAACCGATGCTGGATGAGGAGCTGGCAGGGTTCGACGCCGGCGAACATGCGCCGGAGGCGCTGTTGCGCGATCTGGACCAGGCTATCCTGGCGTTCGATATCCCGCGCAGCACCGCGGTCGCGAACGCGTATTTGCAAACGGGTGCCGACCGCCGGGCATATCAGATGAGAGTCGCAATCACGGCCTGCAAGTTCCAAGATGATCCGCACAATCAGAAGATCACGCACTCTTCGTTTGAGGAGTACGAGAACAACACCACGCATCTGCGCGACAGGCTGCTGCTGGCTTCGGTTCGGCAACTCGCAGGGTGGCCAAAAATGCCAGGCGAACGTGATTGCTACGCGCGGTTCGAGAAGGAGTGGATGCTGCATTGACCGGACGTGCTGCGGCCGCCGTGTCATTATGACACCCGCAAGGGTCGCAGCAATCTCGTTGCAGCGAGTGCGCAAGCGTCCGTACGCATATTGCTGCCAAGTCCTTGCGAAGCCGCGGGGCCGAAGCAATCTCGTTCAGGCGGGCGCTCGTGCGCTTATTTGGGCGAGATTGCTTCGACGTGGCGCCCCACGTGAAGACACAAGATCGGCGCAAGACGTGCGCCGCTGACAGCCGGTTTCGAGGGTCCGGCCCGTGCCCCTATGCGAAAGCCGGCGCGCCGTCCGCCGCACTGGCCTGCACTTCCGCGGCCTCGCCGATCGGCTGTGCCGGGCGGTTCTGCCGCAGCGTCGCGGCGCCGTCTGCGACGATGCGCCACACTGCCTGCGCCAGCGCCTTGCGGTCCGGATATCGCGCCGGATCCAGCGGTGCGTGCAGCAGCACAGTGGCGCGCAGGCCGGAATGCTGTGCCAGCCGCAAGAAATGCGTGGCGACATCCATATCACCGTACCAGGCGAAAACCGGACGCCGCGCCCGCCCGGTCGGCAACCAGCCCAGCCGGTCGTAGACCACGGAGACCGGCTGGATCAGCGGCGCCGCCCCATCGTCGGCCTCGGCCACCGCGAAGAACGCAGTCCGGAACGGCAGCACGCGTGATCCATCGGAGCTGGTACCTTCAGGGAACAAGATCAGGCTGTCGCCGGAGCGAAGGCGGGCGCGCATGGCGTCGCGCTCGCGCGCGGCGGCGCCGCGGCGGCGTGTGACGAAGACGGTGCGGCCCAGCCACGCAATCACGTTGATCAGCGGCCAGCGCTCGATTTCGCCTTTGGCAACGAAACAGCCTTCCAGCACGCCGCCCACCACGGGCACGTCCACCCAGGATGAGTGGTTGGAGACGAACACCATCGGCCGCCCTGGCTGTGCCACCGCTGGCGTGCCGACCACCCGCACTTGCACGCCCAATAGCCGGCTGAACAAGGCCCAAAAGATGCGAGCAAATGCCACCTTCGCCCGGCCTGGCAGCAGCAGGCAAACTGCCTGGATCACCATGGCCGGCAGAGTCAGTAACAGCAGCGCCAGGAAACGGCGGACCACGCGGATCCGCCGCAACAGGTGCCGTTTCTCTGCCTCGAGCGGCATATCCATGGGAGAAAATGCCCCACGCTGCGGCAGCAGCGGGGGACGAGGCGTCAATCGGCGCAGCCGGCGTGGCGATTCCCGCATGGACGATCCGATTACCCTGCGGCTTGTGACCGGACAATGCCGCAAGCGTGACCGCGAAGTCACCACCGGCCCCGTTATCGGCGCTACGCTCGCCCAATGCGCCGCTTACGCTTCCTGCTCCTTGCCGCGCTGCTTCTCTCGGCGGCGCCGCTGCCGGGCACGGCCGCAGACCCGGAGCCCTACGAGGTCAAACTCGCACCCACCGGCAACAGCGCACTGGATACCGCGCTGCGCGATAGTTCCGGCCTCATCTCACTGCAAAAGACTGTGCCCGTTGGCGGCTTCGCACTGATCGGACGAGCACGCCAGGATCTTGGCCCGTTCGCCGCCGCGCTGCAGAGCTTCGGCTATTACAAGGCGCAAACCATCATAACGATCGATGGCAAACCATTGGGCGCGCCGGACCTGGCCGACACGATCGACCATCTGCCGGCAAAACCGCCGGTACCGGTGGATGTGAAATTCGATCTGGGCCCGCAATTCCGTCTGGGACAGGTCACGATTCAGGGCACCGTACCGCCCAGTGCACGCGCCACGCTGGGGCTGGCGCCAGGCCAGCCGGCGCTCGCATCCGATGTGCTCGCAGCTCAAGGACGCTTGCTGACCGCGATCCAGGACGACGGTTATCCACTGGCCAAAGTCAATCTGCCGCCGGCGACCCTGCATCTGGACAAGAACTTGCTCGACGTTACGTTTGTTGCCGATACCGGGCCGCGAGCGTCGCTCGGCCCGATCGCTATCACCGGCCTGAAGCACATGCACGAGGCATTCGTGCGCCGGCGCCTGCTGTTGCATCAGGGTGAACGCTTCAGTCCCACAGCCATTGCCAGAGCACAGCAGGACCTGCAATCGCTTGGGGTGTTTTCGGTGGTGCGCATCGTGCCCGCGGATCACCTGGCGCCCGACGGCACGCTGCCTATCACCGTGGACACGACGGAACGGCCTCGGCATGCTGTCGATATCGGAACAGCCTACTCCACCGACCTTGGCATCAACTTCAATGTCGGCTGGCACGACCGCGATGTGTTCGGCAATGCAGAGCAATTGAACCTGACCGCAGCAACCAACCTGGGGGGCAATTCGGTGGTGGCGCCCGGATATAATTTTGGCGCACAGTTCATCGAACCGGATTTTCTGGCACGCGACCAATCGTTGGACATCGAACTGCAAGCGGTAAAGCAGGACTTGCAGGCCTACAATCAGACGGCATTGATCGAGAAATTCCTGCTGGACCGCAAACTGTCACCGCATTGGACGTTCAGCTATGGCGTGTCGGGCGAGCAAGAGACGATCGAGCAGGAAGGAATGACGCGGCATTACCAGTTGGTGGGGCTGCCGCTGACGCTGAAATTCGACGACAGCAACAGTCTGCTGAATCCGACGCACGGGATCCGTGCGACCTTCAACGCCACGCCGACCGGGGCGTTGGGATCCAATGACACAGGCTTCCTCATCCTGGAGGCGGCGGGTTCGACCTATCTGGACCTGAGTGGCAATGGCCGCAGCGTGCTCGCATTGCGTGGGCTGGTAGGAGAAGTGCCTGGGACGAATACGTTCTCTCTGCCGCCGGACCAGCGCTTCTATGCCGGTGGCAGCGGCACGGTGCGCGGATACAAATATCAATCAGTGGGGCCACAATTCCCGGACAGGACGCCGACGGGCGGCACCGCGATCAGCGCCGGGACGGTGGAGTTGCGCCAGCGGATCATCGGCAATTACGGCGCGGTGGCGTTCGTGGATGCAGGGCAGGTCAGCTCCAATGGGATACCGTTCAGCAACGCGTGGCGCGTCGGCGTGGGGGTTGGGTTCCGTTATTACACCTCGATCGGGCCGATCCGGCTGGATGTGGCGGTGCCGGTGAACCGCGAACCGGGCGGGGACGCGTTCGAGTTGTATTTGGGAATCGGACAGGCGTTCTGAACCTGCCCAACGCGTGAATAAAGTCACTCGATCATGTCGCGTATGAGAGGCACCCTGGTGAGCCATAGAGTTCGATTCTGGGCAGCAAGGCTTCGCGCCCTGGCGAACGGCCAGACGAATTTGCGGGAGGCATCGGGACGAGAGCCGTCGTGTGCTGACGCAATATTCATGTGCCAGGATCTCTCACGATGCCGCAGTGAATCCTGGGCCGGAACGACCGGTGTGCGGCCTGTGGATGGCCAGCTCAAGCTTCCTCCCCTGATGCCCGCCCCTCCCACAAATACCGCAGGCGCCTTAAGACTCTCGCTATGGCTGACACCGACCGCGCCCTGGTACTGTTTTCCGGCGGACAGGATTCCACGACCTGCCTCGCCTGGGCGCTGGCACGCTATCAGCATGTCGAGACGGTGGGTTTCGCCTATGGCCAGCGCCATGCCGTGGAACTGGCCTGCCGCGAGCCGATCCGCGCGAAGCTCGCGAGCCCGGCGCTCGGCCCCGATCACATGGTGGACCTCGCTGCGACCATCGGCTCGCTCGGTCAGACTGCGCTGACGTCGGAAACCGAGATCGCCATGACCGAGGAAGGCCTGCCCAACACCTTCGTTCCCGGCCGCAACATATTGTTCCTCGCCTGCGCCGCCGCCATCGCCTATCGCCGCAACCTGCGGCGCATCGTCGCCGGCACGTGCGAGACCGATTACTCCGGCTATCCCGATTGCCGCGATGACACGGTCAAGGCGATGCAGCTCGCGCTGAACCTGGGCATGCAGCGCCGCTTCGTGTTGGAGACGCCGCTGATGTGGCGCGGCAAGGCCGCGACCTGGGCACTGGCGCACGTCCTGGGCGGCGATAGGCTGGTGGAACTGATCCGGACCGAAACGCATAGCTGTTACAAGGGCGATCGCAGCCACCTGCACGATTGGGGCTATGGCTGCGGCGCTTGTCCCGCCTGCGAGCTGCGTGCCGCCGGCTGGCATCGCTGGCATGCCACCGGTGGCCGCGCTTCAATGCCCGGCCCGTGAGGAGACACCGCATGAAACTTGCCCTGCCGCTGCTTGCCGCCGCTTGCCTCACCCTGCCGTTGGCGGCACACGCACAGCGCCCAATCGACCTACATGTGCGCAGCGCCGGCGAACTGGCCGACCTGTGCGCCGCCAATCCGCGCGATCCGGGCGGCGACGCACGGATCAACTACTGCCATGGCTTCGCGCAGGGCGTGGTGGATGTTGAGCTGATGAACGGCAGGCCATTCTGCTTCCCCAGCCCCGCGCCGACGCGAACTGCCACGTTGCGCCAGTTCGTCGAGTGGGTGCGTGCGTCGCCGGACCGCGGCAGCCAGAATCCGGTGAACGGGCTGATGCATTTCCTGGCCGAGCGGTATCCTTGCCATTAGCAGCGCAAAGTCCAGAGCTCGAAGCAGCTGTTCGGGACGGTGGTATTGATCCGCGGCGCCGCGCTGGCGGACGCCGCGTCCGTCGATCGTTCGTTCCGCTGCCCCGAGCAAGCGCGATCAGGCCTACCGAGACATCCCTTCCGCGCCCGCCGGGACGTCGTAGAAGGCGAGCGTCATTGACACGCTGCTGTAAAAGCCCATGAGGCAGGTGACATCGGTGATGCCTTCGTGGCCGAGTACCGTCAGCGCGCGGTCATACAACCCTTTCGAGATCCATCGCGCGTTGATCAGCGCGACTGCCATTTCGTAGACGACTTGCTCGCGCTCGTCGTCGAACGAGGTGGGCAGGCTGGAGAGCATAGCCTCGACCTTGTCATGCGGCAGTCCGGCCGCCTTGCCGGCGCGCTCATGGGCGTTGGTGGGGTAGGCGGCGTGGAAATGTGCTGTGGTGACGACGACGGCGATCTCGCGCTCGCGTTCGCTGAGGGAATAGCCGGTGCGGAAATAGGCGCCCAAGGGAGCCATCACCTTCGCCAGTTTGGGGTTGTGGACGTAGATCTTGTTCGGCCCGGGCAGGCGGCCGCGGGTTTCCATGAGCAAGTTGTAGGCGTCCTTTTGCTCCGGGGTCATGGCGTCGAGGGGGAGTTCGGCGTAACGGCCGAAGCTGGGGGTCTCGGGCATTTGGGGCTTCCTCCTGCGGTGGGGTGTCGGCCAGGCCGCATGTCGCGGCGGTCATGGGTTCGTTGGGCGCTTTGAGGTATGGCGAGCCCGGAGGATACGCACGGTGCCGCGCGCAAAGCGATACCTGATGATGTCGGACAATGCCGTGGCTACGCGGCACGCCTGATAGAACAGACGGCGAACAACAGCGACAGGTGACCAGCGAATGTCCTCGCCGGCCGGCTTTCAAAACACCAACCGCCAGAACGCCGCATCGCCTCTGCCGCTGTCAGTCCGTCCTGCTTGCGCCGCGCCCGGCGAAACACGCACAAGAACCTCATCCGCCAGAATGCCTTGCCGCGTCCCTGGCAGGCAACCCACTTCAACGTGCAGCGCACGAACTTCGGGACCAGAACGGGATGCACCAGGACGCAGCACTGCTTCCCGCCGGATATCGACCGCATCGTGCGGAAAGCGCAAATCCGCAACAAGGATCCTGTGCACCAGAAGGACGGCCGAGGTGCAGGGGCCGGCTCACGTCACGACCCGATTGAGTAAAGAACGAGCCATGAAACGGATATGGGATTCCCATGCGTCGTCCCGTCTCCGCCCCGACCGCTCGGCCTGCATCACGCATCACAAGACAAAGTCTCGCGATGAACGAAACGAGACGCCGGCGAGACGTCGCGCCCTCTCGTCCCACATCTGGCTCCCGCGGCGGATGACACCGCCCCCCGGACCTTCTATCTCCCTTATCGACGCGCCGCGCCGACGGCCCGGAAGGCTGATCCCGGCGACCGGCGACCTACAACCCACGACTGGTCCATGACCGACACCCCGATCGACCACATCCGCAACTTCTCGATCATCGCCCATATCGACCACGGGAAATCCACCCTGGCCGACCGGCTGATCCAGACCACCGGCGCGCTGAGCGACCGGGAGATGACCAACCAGGTCCTCGACAACATGGAGCTCGAGCGTGAGCGCGGCATCACCATCAAGGCCCAGACCGTCCTTCTGACCTATCGGGCCAGGAACGGCCAGGTCTACGAGTTGAACCTGATGGACACCCCCGGCCACGTGGACTTCGCCTACGAGGTCAGCCGCAGTCTCGCTGCCTGTGAGGGCAGCTTGCTGGTGGTGGACGCCAGCCAGGGGGTGGAGGCGCAGACGCTCGCCAACGTCTACCAGGCGATCGACGCCAACCACGAGATCGTTCCCATCCTCAACAAGATCGACCTCCCCGCGGCCGAGCCGGAACGGGTGAAGCAGCAGATCGAGGACGTGATCGGCCTGGACGCCTCGGACGCGATCGAGATCAGCGCCAAGACTGGCCTGAACATCGACCAGGTGCTGGAGGCGCTGGTGCACCGCCTGCCACCCCCTACGGGGGACGCCGACGCACCATTGAAGGCATTGCTCGTGGATAGCTGGTACGACCAGTATCTCGGCGTGGTGATCCTGGTGCGGGTTAAGGACGGCCGCCTGAAGCGCGGCCAGCGCATCCGCATGATGTCCACCAGCGCGGTGCACCACGTTGAGCAAGTCGGCGTGTTCTCGCCCAAGATGGTCCCCGCGGACGATCTGGGTCCAGGCGAGATCGGCTACATCACCGCCTCGATCAAGACGGTAGCCGATTGCTCTGTCGGCGACACGATCACCGACGACCGCAACCCGGCGCAAGAGCCGCTGCCGGGATTCAAGCCGTCGATCCCGGTGGTATGGTGCGGCCTTTACCCTGTGGACGCCGATGATTTCGAGAAGCTGCGCGAATCGCTGGGGAAACTGCGGCTGAACGACGCAAGCTTCCACTACGAACCGGAGACCTCGGCGGCGCTGGGCTTCGGCTTCCGCTGCGGCTTCCTGGGGCTGCTCCACCTCGAGATTATCCAGGAGCGGCTGACCCGCGAGTTCGACCTGGACCTGATTGCGACCGCGCCGAGTGTGGTGTATCGCGTCCACCGCACCAACGGCGAAATGATGGAGCTGCACAACCCGGTGGACATGCCGGATGGCAGCGTGATCGACCACATCGAGGAACCCTGGATCCGCGCCACCATCATGGTGCCTGACGACTATTTAGGGAACGTGCTGGCCCTCTGCACCGAGCGCCGTGGCGTGCAGCAGGACCTGACCTATGTCGGCAACCGCGCCATGGTGGTCTATCGGCTGCCGCTGAACGAGGTGGTGTTCGATTTCTACGACCGGCTGAAATCGGTCAGCCGCGGCTATGCCAGCTTCGACTATCAGATGGACGGCTACGCCGAGGGCGACCTGGTGCGCATTTCCATCCTGGTGAATGGCGATGCCGTGGATGCGCTGAGCTTCATCGCCCACCGCAGCGTGGCGGAACAGCGCGGGCGCGCAATCTGCGCCAAGCTGAAGGACCTGATCCCGCGGCAATTGTTCAAGATCGCGGTGCAGGCGGCGATCGGCGGCCGCGTGATCGCGCGCGAAACGATCAGCGCGCTGTCGAAGGACGTGACCGCGAAATGCTACGGCGGCGACATCACGCGCAAGCGCAAGCTGCTGGAGAAGCAGAAGGAAGGCAAGAAGCGCATGCGCCAGTTCGGCAAGGTGGAAATCCCGCAGTCGGCGTTCCTGGCGGCGCTGAAAATGGATGCGTGATCTCAGGATTCCAATAATGCGCGTATCGTCTCATTCCAGGCCAGCTGCATGCTGGCCGGAACATCCTTCCGGCGCAGCTGGTCCAGCAGGTGAACGGCAAAACGTGGCCGCCAGCGCGCTCCAACGGTAGTGAGCCCATCCAGCCGTCATTGTTTTAGCGCCAGGACATTCACGTCATGGCCCTGACCGCAATCGCGGCGCGCCGCTCGCGGGCCTTCGGATTACGGCGGGACGTTGATATCGAAGAACAAATAGCCAGTAAGTTGAAGAACAAAAAGTCAGTCAGTTGCTGCGGGAGCCATCGCCGTAGGAACCTGGCAGGCATCTTCGCATCGCGGGAAGATACCGTCGAAGTCGTGACGGCCCCGCCGCTACCCCGTATCTGCATAAACCCGGCGCTGGAAGATTCCCCGGCGCAACCGGAGGAAGCGGTCACAGGTAACCGAACCGCCGCATCGCCGCCGCGTGGTCTTGCTCGATCCGCGCCGCCTGAGCCGGGCTCAGCACGTCGCGCCACCCGCCCGGCTGCCCGGCTCCGAAAAACGGCCCTGTCGCCTCCGCCACACGCTCCTTGAAGCCGCGCGCTCGCTCCTGCGCGTGGAGCTCGGCGAAGGCGCTGAACCGGATCGCGCGTTCCAGCCGCCCGGCCGGCGGATCCTGTCCCAGCCAGCCGATCAAACGTCCGAATGCCTCGGCCGGCGCGGCGACCAGCGATTCGTAGCGCAGCACGAACACGCGCGGGTCCCGGCGCGCGGTCCAGGAATTCACATGCACCGACCAGGTGCCAAGCCATTCGTGCACCTTGGCGTCGGTCCCGCCGGTTGCCGCCCGCGGATCCGCCATGAACGCAATCGTGTCATCGATGGAACGGCCGCGATGCCGGCTGTAGGATACCGCGACATCGCGCGGATCGCGCACGATGCAGATCGCACCGGCCGTAACCTCCGGCACGATCAGCGGGGTGCCGGCCACCGTCAGCCTGGCGTTATGCGTCTTGACGAACACCAGACTTGGGTCCAGCGCCATGAGGTCGTGCTGCACCAGCGGTCGCATCCGCTGCACGTCGGCGACGCTGTATTGCGAGGCCGGCCGGGGATCGTAGCGCGCATACCGCTCGGCGTTCACATCGGATGCCGTCAGGTCGGTGAGGCAATTGATGTCGTAAGGCGCCGCCGGCTGCCGGATGTAGTTGTGCAGAAAGGCCCGCACCCAGGTGTTGCCCGATTTCGGATAGGACGCGATCCACACCAACTGACCCATGCGCTTCCGCTCCACGCTCGGATGCTTTTCATCGTAGCGCGCCCGGCGTCAATCACGCCGGCGTCGATGACCGCGGCGTCGCCTCAAGCGGGCGTGATCAATTTCTGGTTGGCGCCGCATCGCGGCGGTTCCTGTCGCGTATAGCATCAGGGAAGAGCATAGACTTGCGTGAGCCGGGCATCCCTGGAACGACTCGCTTGGCCGCGCGCGAATCGCGGCCCGTGGAGAGCAAGCGATGGAAGACGCGGCGCGATCGCGTGTGGAAGTGCTCGAACGGCTGGTCTCGGAGCTGCGCCATGATCTGCGCGGCGCCATCAGTCCCGCGGCCCTGGTTGCCGACCGGCTGCGGCAGAATGCCGATCCGGCCATTCAACGGTCCGGCCGGACGATCGGCCTGGTGGTCGACCGCGTGCTCGCGGTTCTGGACGCCACCTGCCAGATTGTTCCGCCGCGCAGCGAGGCGCCCGGCGGCCCGGTGATCGGCGGCACCAAGCACGGCGCCGACTGACCGCCGCGGGTTCATCGCCGGATAACGCCGCGCGTTCATTGCCGGATAACGCCGCGTTGCGGCCGGACGAGGCTTAATGCGACCTGGCCGCCGCCCGGCCATGTGGCAGCTCCCGGCGCGATGCAGTTTTACCCCAGCGGGGCCACCGGGAAAGGCTCCGCCACCTCCAGGACGCGGGCCGCCCGCAGAACCAGATCCTCCCGGTACTGGGCGGCGGCAATCTGCACCGCGTTCGGCAACCCGTTCGCCCGCAGTCCCAGGGGCACCGTGATCGCCGGCTGCCGCGTCAGGTTGAAGGTGAACGTCCACGGCGCCCAATGCGTCCACAACGCCTTCACCGGATTTACGGTCGGCGCGTCGGCCAGCGGCGGACCGCCGGGCACGGTCGGGCACAGCACCAGGTCGAAGCGTTGATGCAGCCGGGCCATGGCATGCCCCGCGGCGGCGCGCAGGGTCTCGCCGTCCAGGTACTGGATCGCGGTCATGTCGCCGAGCCGATCAGCGACCTCGCGGATGCCCGGGTCGAGCAGACCGCGCAGTTGCTCGGGGAGGGAGGCGGCCAGGCGGGCGAGGCTGGCGCCCCAGACGCCGGCGAAGATCGCGCGGGTGTCCGGCAGGTCGGGGGCGGCTTCCGCGACCGTCGCTCCCGCCTCCGCCAGCAGCGCCGCCGCCTGCTCGACGGCCTCGACGGACTCGGCATCCACCGGTGCGTCGAAGCCGGGGCGGCGCAACACGCCGACATGCAGGTCCGCCACGCCGGCGTCGATGCCATCGCGCCAGTCCTGGCCCTCGTCGGGCATGGCGAACGGGTCGCGCGCGTCGTAGCGGGCCATGGCGGTCAGCATCAGCGCGGCGTCGCGCACGCTGCGAGTCATGGGGCCGGCGACGGAGACGCCCGGGAAGGCGCTGGCGGGCCAGATCGGCACGCGGCCGAAGGTGGGCTTCAACCCCACCAGCCCGCACCAGGCCGCCGGGATACGGATCGAGCCGCCCGCATCGGTGCCAATATGCAGCGGCCCAAACCCTGCTGCCCCGGCGGCGCCCGCGCCCGAGGAGGATCCGCCGGTGGTATAGGCGGGGTTCCAGGGATTGCGGGAAATGCCGTGCAGCGGGCAGTCGCCGGGCGATTTCCAGCCGTACTCGGTGGTGGTGGTCTTGCCCAGGATGACCGCGCCGGCGGCCTTGAGCCCCACCACGGCGGGTGCATCGTCGTGGACCGGCGCGGGGTCGGACGTGCGGCTGCCGCGCCGGGTGGGGAAGCCCGCGAGGTCCACCAGGTCCTTCACGGTGCACGGCACGCCATCCAGCACGCCCAGCGGCCGGCCGGCGCGCCAGCGCATCTCGCTTTCCGCCGCGGCATCGAGCGCGCGCGGGTTCATCACGACAAAGGCGTTCAGGCCGGGGTTGAGGCGGGCAACCCGCTCGGTGACCGCTTGCAGGACCTCGACCGGACTGAGCGTGCGGCGGGCGAACTGCGCCAGCATGTCTTCGGCGGAGAGCAGAGCGGGGTCGGAAGCGGGCATGGGGCGTTCCTGCGGCGGTGCGAGGCAGCCAGAATGGACGTGCCGGCGGTGCGAGGGAACCCGCGACATGGCCCATGGGAATGCACGCAGTTGGTCGTGCGCGGCGGTTAGAAACACTCTCGCGCGGCCGGACCGCATTATTCAGGCCGCCGTCGATAGGTCCAGGATACCGCGGGCGAAACGGGTCGTCGCTGGGGTCGGATCACACGCGCACGAAACTGCCCGGGCGGCTTCCTGATATTTACCTTGCACCGCTGCTCTCCAATCCGAATGGCTTTCGAGGCGGCGCAGTCGGGGTTGATACCATCGGGCAAAAGTCTAACACTGTTGGGCCATTGACGTCGAGGGATGAAGACTATAGGGAGCTTTGGCCACGCTGGTCGTGTATTCGAGAGAACTCTGGCGAGGCTGAATTCGATTTCGCTTCGCCTGAGCGCGGGGGCGTTAATCCCGCGGCCCCTACCGCTGCGATAATAGCGGTGGTTTCACGATCAGCCGCTGTCGGCTCGCGTGCGGAATCTCATCTTCTTGCATTGGCACGATGCATCACAACCGGCTACCGAAGCGGCCAGAAACTCCACGATACGCAGGGGAGTCCGGCAACCACGTTAGCCGATCTGATGTGAACTACATACACTGGCGCGGGGAGCATCGGGTCGTAACCTGAAGGGCTTGTGACATGCGCAGCTCTGCTCTCGAAAATGCGATCCTCAAGCTGAACAAAGAAGTATCTGTGGAACTCGCTGATACGCCAGCGGCTCGGCGGGAGGCGTTTGCGCTGCGCTATCAGGTCTACTGCATCGAACGCAATTATGAGCCGGGCTACAACGGGATCGAGCAGGACGGCTACGACGACTCTGCCGTGCACGCCGTAGCCCGGTGGCGGCAGACCGGCAAAGTGATCGGAACCGTTCGCCTGATCCTGCCAAACGATCCGCCGGGCAATGATGATTTTCCAATGCAACGCATATGCGACCCGGGAGTGCTGGACGGGCTGCCTCGAAACACCATTGGCGAGGTCTCGCGTTTCGCGTTGGCCAAGTGGATGACGCAGCAAATGCGGCGCACGAGTGCGGACACTGCACCGATCTTGCGGCTGGCTTTGATTCGCGGAGCAGTTTGGCTGAGCGCCGAGGTCGGTCATACCCATTGGGTGGCAATGATGGAGCACACATTATTGCGAGTGTTGCGGGCGACGGGCATCCACTTCGTTCCCTTGGGTGCCGCTGTCGACTACCACGGCCTTCGGCAACCGGCAGTCGCGGAACTTGTACCAACGATGGCACGGTTGGCGCGCGAGCAACCGGTCATGTGGGAGTACATCACGCGTTCTGGAACGTGGTATTCCGCTCCTGCGAAGCGCCACCACACAGTGCCGGAAGGCACAGCAACCTAATATGCGACGCGTCGGCTGAGCCGGCGGCACAATCTGTTCCGCGCCGGACTCATCAACGCCTGCTAACGGGCGACAAGAGCGTCAGCCCACTGGCCGGCTCCAGGCGCATAAATCCCTGCATCCGCAGGAGAAACACGCTGCCAAACGGATCAGCTTATTCTGTCAATAGGTTCGATTCGGACCCGATCCACGGCGGATCCGCGTGCCGCCTGGCCACACGGCATGCGTGCGGGTTCCCGAGCACGACATCGAATCCTCCGTGTTGGGACTGGGGGTTGGTTCACCGCATAGCCTGCCGGTCCGTGGCGGGCCGCCCGGATCGGATGAAACGCTCTGCTCTCCTCAGTGTCGCAATAGCATCAGATGCCGCACCGTAATTCCTGCCACCCGCTCGCATCCCGCCTGGTCCGCTGCATCGAAACGCCCCAACTCCGGACTGTCGAGATCGAGCACGCCGAGCAACCGGTCCGCCGCCAGCAACGGCACCACCAGTTCCGACCGTGATGCGGTATCGCAGGCAATGTGGCCGGGAAACCCCGCGACATCCGGCACCAGCACAGAAGTCCGCCGCTGCGCCGCCGTTCCGCACACGCCCTTGCCGAGCGGAATTCGCACACACGCCGGACGCCCCTGAAACGGTCCCAGCACCAGCACATCACCGCGAAGAAAATAAAAACCGGCCCAGTTCAGCGCGGGCAGCGCATGATAGATCGCCGCCGCGGCATTGGCGGCATTGGCGACGGGATCGGGCTCGCCACTCAGCAGCGCATCCAGTTCGCGCGCCAGCGCGTCATACAGTGCCGGCTTGTCCATCAGGTGCGGCGCGGTCCACGGCGCCGCGCGTTCCGGATCGTGCATCGTCATTCTCCCGCCAGCCCAGCGCCGCCGTTCACCGCCCTGCCATCCCCGCGCGCATCGCCGCATCCGCCGCCGGCAGCAACCGCGCGAAACGTGCCGCCCACGCCGCCTGCCCCGCCGCATCCGCGATCAGGTCCTGACGGATTTCGATCTCGACATGCGGCAGGCCGCGTTTTTCCCCGTGCACCGGCACGGTGTAGTCGCTGGTGTCGGTGATCGCGTAGGGCGCGTTCTCTCCCACCACGATGTCGCCTTCCGCGCGCAGCAGGGCAAGCAGCGCGGAGGCCAGGCGCGTGTCGCGATTGAACAGTACCCCCACCTGCACCGCGCGCGATTCGCCTTTGAACACCGGGGTGAAGCTGTGCATCGAGATCAGCACCGTCCGCCGCCCGGCGGCCGCGCGCGCATCCAGCAGCGCGGCGATCCGGGCGTGATATGGCGTGAAGATCTCGCGCAGCCGTGCGACGCGCTCGACCGCGGCGATGGCGGCATTGCCGGGGATCGGCGTGAGCTCGCTGACCTCCGGGATCGACGTCGGCACCGAGGGGTCGCGGTTGCAGTCGATCACCAGCCGCGAATAGGCCTGCAGCACGGCAACGGCATCCAACGCCGCGGACAGTTGCTCGGTCACGCCGGCGACGCCGATGTCCCACGCGATGTGCCGCTGCAGCTCGCTCTCGGGCACGCCGAGCCGACCGAGCCGCGCCGGGATCACCCGCCCGGCATGGTCCGCGACCAGAACGAAATCGGCGCTGCCGCCGTCCCGCAACACGCGCACGGGCGATGGCTCGTCCGCCGCCAACAGAGTTTCGCTGACCGCCATTCCTACCCTCCGGCTCAGACAGCATCGGATGGCGCAGCCGGCCTACGCTGTCCAGGGCCGGTATCGCTGCGCGGAGATTCGATGGGATGGATGCCGGGCCGGGCGGGACGACCTGCGCGTTGGGACATGGTTGGCGGAGCAAGATCGTTTCGGCCCGAAGCGGTTCGCACCGGAGTTCCGCACCATGGATGCCGCCGAACTGGCACGGTTTGCCGCTTGGTACGAAATTTTTGAAAGGCGCAATGGAATGTCAGGCCGCAAAATGTGCGCGATGATCGTGCTGACGCACTTATTTGCCGACGCTGCCTGACGACCGTCGGGTCCCATTCCGGCTCATCCACCGACAGGCCGCCGAACGGATCGCCTCGTCCGCGCCTGCCTTGCGATACCGCCAAACTCGCCGCGCGCGTTTCACCACCCGCGACTGCGACGGGAGTGGAATGTCGCTCACACCCCGATCTGGAAGCCGAGCAAGGAGAAGTTGTTGCGGATGAGGTGCTTGCCGTAGTTGGTGTCGGTCGGCACGGGAATCGCCGGCGGCGCCGGTCGGCTGATCAAAATCGCCTGGCTGCCCGGCGGCAAGGTCGACGATGCCCACCGTCAGTGTGGTGGCCGGCAGCCGGATCGCCCGGCCCGATTGCAGCCCGGTGGTCAGACCGCCTGACGGAACATTTCTATTGGCGTCGATGATCGTCTGTTGCGGCATGTTGAAGTCGGCCGGCTGCGGGATCGTCTTCACCGTGAAGTCGATGACCGTTGCACAGCCGTAATTCGTGACGCTGCCCGGGACGGTCGCCTTGGTGGCGTCGTCGTAGGTCTGCCTCTGCAGGCGGAGCAGAATGTCGGATTGATCCGCGTGTAGTAATCGCGGCCGGGCGCCTGGCCCGCGGGCTCCCGTGACTCGGCCGCCACGTTAGGCTACGTCCCGTCCTTTCGTGCCAAATCCCGGGACCCCATCTGACCGCCATGGCCAGCAGCAACGACATCCGCGCCGCGTTCCTCGACTTCTTCGCCCGCAACGGCCACACCGTGGTGCCGAGTTCCCCCCTCGTGCCACGCAACGATCCCACGCTGATGTTCACCAACGCGGGCATGGTGCAGTTCAAGAACGTCTTCACCGGGCAGGAGCAGCGCCCGTACGTACGCGCCACCACGGCGCAGAAATGCGTGCGTGCCGGCGGCAAGCACAACGACCTCGACAATGTCGGCTACACCGCCCGCCACCATACGTTTTTCGAAATGCTCGGCAATTTCAGCTTCGGCGACTATTTCAAGGAGCTGGCGATCCCCTACGCCTGGGAACTGGTGACCCGCGACTACGGCCTGCCGAAGGATCGGCTGACCGTCACGGTCTATTCCGAAGACGACGACGCCGCCGAAATCTGGCGCAAGGTCTCCGGCCTGCCACGGGAGAAAATCATCCGCATCCCCACCGACGACAATTTCTGGCGCATGGGCGAAACCGGTCCCTGCGGCCCGTGCAGCGAGATCTTCTACGACCACGGCCCGCACATTCCCGGCGGACCGCCTGGCAGCGCCGACGAAGACGGCGACAGATTCATCGAAATCTGGAACTTGGTGTTCATGCAGTTCGAGGAAGGCCCGCCTGGCACCCGCGTTCCGCTGCCGCGGCCCTCGATCGACACCGGCATGGGGCTGGAACGTCTCGCCGCCATCCTGCAAGGCAAGCACGACAACTACGACATCGACATTCTGCGATCGTTGATTCTGGCCTCCGCCGAGGTCACCGGCCAGGACCCGGACGGTGCGCACAAGGTGTCGCATCGCGTCATCGCCGACCATCTGCGGTCCAGCGCGTTCCTGATCGCCGACGGCGTGCTGCCGTCGAACGAAGGCCGCGGCTATGTGCTGCGCCGCATCATGCGCCGCGCGATGCGCCACGCCACGATGATGGGCGCACGGGATCCGGTGATGTATCGCCTCGTGCCGACCTTGGTGCGCCAGATGGGCACCGCCTATCCGGAACTGGTGCGCGCCGAGCCGCTGATTCGCGAGACGCTGGAGCTGGAGGAGACCCGGTTCAAGACGCTGCTGGAACGCGGCCTGGGGCTGCTGGCGGAGGAAACCGCCAAGCTCGGCGGGGGCGAAGCGCTGCCCGGTGCGGTGGCGTTCCGGCTGTACGACACCTACGGCTTCCCGCTCGACCTGACGCAGGACGCGCTGCGCGAGGAAGGACGGGGCGTGGACCTCGCCGGGTTCGAAGCGGCGATGGAAGAGCAGCGGGCGCGGGCGCGCGCGGCCTGGGCGGGATCGGGCGAGGCCGCCACCGAGCAGGTCTGGTTCGAGCTCAAGCAGAAGGTCGGGGCCAGCGAGTTCCTGGGCTACTCCACGGAAAATGCCGAAGGGGAGATCGTCGCGCTGGTGATGGACGGCGCTCCGGTGCACAGCGCCGCGGTCGGCAAGGACGTGGCGGTGGTGCTGAACCAGACGCCGTTCTATGGGGAATCAGGCGGCCAGGTGGGCGACACCGGGCTGATCACCGGCCCCGACGGCCTGCGTATCGCCATCACCGACACCCAGAAGAAGCTGGGCGACCTGTTCGTCCATCTCGGCCGCGTGGAATCGGGCGAGGCGCACGTGGGCACGCCGGTGGCCGCCCGGGTGGACCACGAACGGCGCACCCATATTCGTGCGCACCATTCGGCGACGCACCTGCTGCACGAGGCGCTGCGGCGCCGCCTGGGCACGCATGTCGCGCAGAAGGGCAGCCTGAACGCGCCGGACCGGCTGCGCTTCGACGTGAGTCATCCGCGGCCGATCACCGGCGAGGACATCGCCGTGGTGGAAGCCGAGGTGAATGCGAAGATCCGCGAGAACTCCGAAGTCACCACCCGCCTGATGACCCCCGCCGCCGCCGTCGAGATGGGTGCCATGGCCCTGTTCGGCGAGAAATACGGCGAGGAAGTGCGCGTGGTGATGATGGGCGCGCCGGAGGGCAACAAGCCGGCGTGGTCGATCGAATTGTGCGGCGGCACGCATGTCCGCCGCACCGGTGACATCGGCTATTTCCGCATCGTCGGTGAAAGCGCCGTGGCGGCGGGCGTGCGGCGGATCGAGGCGGTGACCGGACCATTCGCCGAGGCGGTGGTGGCGGACATGCAGCGCCAGTTGCATGCCGCCGCGGGCGCCTTGCGCGTGCCGCCGGCCGACGTCCCGGCGCGGGTCGAGGCGCTGGTGGAGACGACGCGCCGCCAGGAGCGCCAGATCGCGGAGCTGCAAAAGAAGCTGGCGACCGGCGGTGACGGTGCCGCCGCGGTGGAGCAAGTGAACGGGGTGAAGTTCGCGGCGCGCAACCTGGGCGACGTGCCGCCGCGTGAGTTGAAGGGTCTGGCGGAGGCGATCGGCAAACAGATCGGCTCCGGCGTGGTGGCGCTGGTGTCCACCGCGGATGGCAAGGCGAGCATCGTGGTGGGCGTGTCGCCGGACCTGGCGGGGAAGATCAGCGCGGTCGATCTGGTGCGGACGGCGTCGGCAGCGGTCGGCGGCAAGGGCGGCGGCGGCCGGCCGGACATGGCACAGGCGGGCGGGCCGGATGGGGCGCGGGCGGAGGAAGCGCTGGCGGCGGTGCGGGGGGCGCTGGGGGGGTAGCATCGTTGCTCAAGTGGCATCACCGAATGATCTGACCCGGACTCCTCCGACGCTTGGGCCTCGTTGCCGCCGTCGCAAATCGCCTCGAAAGCCGCCCTGCGTGGCAGCTTGTGATCCCGCCCAAAATTACAGGCCACCAAATCTTCAACGCCAGGGTCCTCAATAACTGGTATTCCGCAACGTCTGACGAAGTCGGCGTGATGTCGCTATCAGTTGAGCATCCGACATCATCTCTCTCTTTTCTATATCGGACAGAAGCTGGCGTAACTGATCGTGCTGTCCGATAGAGAATGATAACAAGACAGCGCTTCGCGGATGGACAAGCGCCGCGAGCAACTGCACTAGATTTTCAATTTCGCCAGTTATTGCCTCAAGTTCATCTTGGAGTCCGACGTTATCGGGGTCGTTGTCCAGGCGCTGCCGAATCGAGCCTGTCCGTGATTCTGTGTGCGGGGCATAACGAACGCCAAGGAGGCGTGTTATGCCGAGCAAAGCCAGGAAGTTGGACCGCGACGTTGGGAATCTGGCGTCGATCCCGAAGGAGCTGGTGGAGCGGTTCCTGAC
>DATKPQ010000152.1:0-9477 GCA_035523995.1 Acetobacteraceae bacterium
CACCATCGCGGCGCAGCAGCAGGCCATGGAAGCGTGCCTGGACTTGGGTGACAGTGGCGCGGCTCGATTTCAGCGCCGGCTGCCCGGAGTGGGGGTCGGTGCGTCCGGTGACGCTGCGCGCGATGGGACCGGCGGAGGCGAACGCGTCGGTCCAGTGCATCGGAGCGAACACTTCGCCACGCCGCTGGCCGTGGTGGAGATCGGCGTACAGCAGTGTCGCGCCGTCCTCGGTCTCGACCCGGGCCAGCGCGTCCTGCTCCAGGCCGATGCGGGCCGCGTCCGCCGGGTGGATGGCGAGGCGTGGCTCCGGCGTGTGTGCCATCAATGAGGCCACCGTGCCGGTCCGGGTCATGGTGTGCCACTGGTCGCGGACGCGCCCGGTGTTGAGGATGAAAATGGGTGGGGCAGGGTCTGTGGGGGTGAGCGAAGGATCCCCGCCTCCCCTTGTGCGAGGGGGATGGGGGGAGGGGTCGAGAGGTACGTTTTGACCGCTCCCCCCAACCCCCTCCCACAAGGGGAGGGGGAGTCCCTTTCCTTCCCTGTCCGCCCAGCCCCCTGCGCGCACCGGTACCAACTGGGCGCGGCCGTCGGCCGTGGGAAAGCCGCCCATCGCGAACAGCCGGCCGCCTTCGCCGCGGGAACCTGCGGGAAGCGGCCACCGGACAGGGGGCAGCGCTGCGTAGGCATCATCGTTCAGCCCGGCCAGCCCCGAAATATCGAATACCCGGCTGTCGTGGTTTTCGAATCCTGACAGAGCGGCATGCTCGCGGAACACGTCCGCCGCGCTGTCCCAGGGGAACTGGGCGGCAAAGCCCATGCGGCCGCCGGCCTCGGCGAACATCCACCAATCCGGCTGCGCTGCGCCGGGGGGCGAACGGAACGCACGCTGGCGGGAAATGCGGCGCTCGGAATTGGTGACGGTGCCGTCCTTCTCGCCCCAGCCGGCGGCGGGCAGCACTACGTCGGCATAGGCGGTGGTGTCGGTCGGCCAGCAATCGGCAACGACTACGAACGGGCAGGCGGCCAACGCGCGGCGCACGCGGTCGGCGCGGGGCATACTGGCAGCAGGATTGGTGCCGGCGATCCAGATCGCCTTCACCCGCCCGTCCAGCACCGCGTCGAACAACTCCACCGCCTTCAGGCCCGGACGCGAGGCGACGCGCGGCACCCGCCAGAAGCGGCGCAAGCGATCGCAATCCGCGGCGTCCATCCGCAGATGCGCGGCAAGCTGACTGGCCAGGCCGCCGACCTCGCGGCCACCCATGGCATTTGGCTGGCCGGTAACCGAGAACGGCCCCATGCCTGGCCGGCCGATCCGGCCGGTCGCCAGATGGCAATTGATGATGGCGTTCACCTTATCGGTGCCCGCTTCCGACTGGTTCACGCCCTGCGACCAGACGGTCAGCACCCGTTCGGTACCGGCGAACCAGTCGTAGAAGGTTTCCACCGCCTCGGGATCGATGCCGCATATGGCACCGACGGCATCAGGGTCCGGCGCGTCCTCCAGCGCGGCTGCCAGGGCGGCATCGAATCCGGTGGCGCAGCGGTCCAGCCAGGTCCGATCGAGGCAGCCGGCCCGCTGCAGATGCACCAGCAGGCCGTTGAACAACGCAACGTCGGTGTCCGGGGCGAGCGGCAAATGCAGGTCGGCGGCCTCGGCGGTGGCGGTGCGACGCGGGTCCAGCACGACGACACGGGCGCCGCGGGACCGCCGTGCCGCAAGCAGGCGCTGGTGCAACACCGGATGGCACCACGCGGCATTGCTGCCCACCAGGACGAACAAATCGGCCTCGTCCCAGTCTTCATAGACGCCAGGGACAAGGTCCTCGCCGAACGCGCGCACATGGCCGGCGACGGAGGACGCCATGCAGAGGCGCGAATTGGTGTCGATGTTGCCGCTGCCGATGCAGCCCTTCATCAGCTTGTTGGCGGCGTAGTAGTCCTCGGTGAGGAACTGGCCGGAGACATAGAACGCCACGCTGTCGGGACCGTGGGCGGCGATCGTCGCCATGAACTGATCGGCGACGTGGTCGAGTGCGGTATCCCAGGACACGGCGCGACCATGCAGCAAAGGCACGGTCAAACGCTCGGAGTCATCGAATGTGTGTGCCAGCGCGGCTCCCTTTGAGCAGAGCCTGCCCTGGTTGGCCGGATGCGCCGGATCGCCTGCGATTTCGGTTTGCGAGCGGACGATCAGGCCGCACCCAACGCCGCAATAGGGGCAGGTGGTGTGCACCGGGGTCATGCGACCGCCGCAGTGCAATCTTGCGCTTCATCGAGCATCGTGGCCGCCGCGCCATGCTCCGCTGGCCCGGATGCGACCACTGGACCGAAAATCAGCGTGTCGCGCATCGTGCCGATGTCGGCGCCCTGTTGGATCAGGTCGAAATACCAGACGCTATCGCGCGCATCGCCATATAACACTGCGCCGACCAGACGATCGGCGCGCAATACGAGGCGCTTGTGCACGCCACGGGCGATGTCGCGATAGACCACCGCCTGCGTGCTGGCATCGCCGAGGAAGTCGCCAGCCGAGAACATCTCGATCCCGGCGACTTTCAGCCTTGTCCCGGCGATTCCCGGTTCATAGCGGCTGTCGGCCACACCGGTGATGTGATCGGCGCAGATGCCGGCCATGTCGTAGATAGGCGCCACCAGTCCGAAGATCTGACCGCAGAATTCGACGCACTCGCCAACGGCATAGATATGCGGATCGCTGCTGCGCATGGTGCCGTCGACCTGGATACCGCGTGCGCACGCAAGCCCCGCCGCCTTGGCCAACGCACAATTCGGACGGACGCCGACCGCCATCACCACGAGGTCCGCCGGCAGCTCGCGTCCGTCGGCCAGGAGCACCGCGCGCACGCGATCTTCGCCGAGGATCGCCTGCGTGTTGACGCCGGTCAGAACATCGATCCCGCACGACTGCAAATCCGTAGCGAGCAATCCGGCCGACAGCGGATCGAGCTGGCGCTCCATCAATGTCGGCATCAAGTGCAGCACGCTCACCAGCATGCCGTTGCGCGACAGTCCATGCGCAGCTTCGAGCCCCAGCAGGCCGCCGCCGATCACCACGGCCCGTTCGCCATCGCGGCAGGCGTCCAGCATCACGTTGACGTCCGAAACGTCTCGAAAGCTGGTCACCCCGGACAGTGTCGCGCCGGGCAGCGGCAGCATCACGGGATTGGAACCGGTCGCGAGCAACAGGACGTCATAGGTTCGCTGCGTGCCACGCGCGCTAGTGACGACGCGATGACGCCGGTCGATCGCAACGACCGCTTCACCGGAGAATTGCTCTATGCGATTGGCGGCGAACCATGCTCGGTCATGTGTGACGATGTCGGCGAAGCGCTTCTCTCCCGCCAACAGCGGCGACAGCATGATACGGTTGTAAGTGCCGTGCTGCTCTGCGCCGAACACGGTGATGTCGAAAGCCTGCGGCGCGCGCGCCAGGATTTCTTCCAGCGCGCGGGCGCCGGCCATGCCGTTGCCGACCACGACAAGCCGTTGGCGCCGCGGCACAACCATGTTCATTGGCCGTTGCCCTTATGCCGGGCGCGACGAAACCCCCGTGTCATTGCCAAGCTCTGGCGGGTGCGAGGCAATCGCGCGCGGCCGGACGCACGAAACTCCGTTTGCCTGCCCAAACGAGGTTGCTTCGTCGCTGCGCTTCTCGCAATGACATATGAACGGCGCGCCTCACGTTCCACCGACAACGGGTCCTGGACAGTGCGTTTCAGTGCTTGCCGGGAAAGCCGCCAAGGCCGTTGAACGTCATGTAGAGAGAGTAGGCACTCACCGCGATCGCGATCGCCATTTCCAGGCACAGCGTGGCAACGCCGTATTTGAACCAGGGCTCGTGCCCGGCCGGCGCGTTGAACGGAGTCGCAGCCATGGTCAGGACCTTTCGAAACAGGGGGTGGATGCGCGTCAGGCTTGCTCGGCGACGAGTACCGCCGGGCTGATCAGGCCATGCTCTTCGGGATGACGTTCGTAGCGTGCCGCCCAGAAGTAGAAGAGGATGATTGGCACGAACATGTAAATCGCCGCACGGAGGTAGCCGAGATGGATGTTCGAACCGCTGGCAAAGATCAGCGGATAGACGATGCCGGCAGCGGTGGAGACTCCACCGATGAAGCCTGCGGCAGCGCCGGGACGATCGGGGAACAGCAGCGGCACAAGCGCGAAGGTGGCTCCGGTGCCGAACGAGAGGCAGATGCCGAGCAGTACAAGGAGCAGTACGGAGGCGTGCAGCGATCCACTGAGCCCGGCCATCGTCAATCCGATCATGCAAAGCGCGATCAGGATCAGCGCGATGCCGAGCCAATGCAGGCGCGGCGCGTAGGGCAGCGTCCTGGCGATGAAGGGCAGTGGCGTCCAGCCCTTCTGCTGGAACAGATCGGACATGAATCCGGCGAAGGGCCGGAACAGAGAGGCGCAGAACGACTCGACGGCGGCGAATGTCCCGGCGGCGATCTGTACGCCTGCGACGCCAGAGAAGCCGAGCGCCAGGATCGCGTCATGGAAGCCGCGCGTGAAATAGCCCGGCAGCCAGGCATTCATTGCGATTTCGAGACCGAACGACATCGCGTAGGCCAGCATCAGGGCGATGGCGATATAGCGGCTCCAGACGAACAGCGTGCCGCGCATATTGCTGCGCCGCTGCACCGCGGCGCGGCGTTCGATGGATTTGGCGGCCTGTCCGCGCAGCAGGTACCAGGCGGCGATCCCGATCGCGATCGCACCCAGCCAGACGAAGGCGGCGTGATAATTGGTGCCGAAAATGCGCGGCAGCAGCAGGGCGCCCATGCCAGCGCCGACATTGCCGGTCCCGGCGTAGAGGCCTTCCGCGGTACCGATCTCCTGCGCGTCGAACCATTGCGCGACGTGCTGAATGCCAACCACGAAGGACACGCCGGCGATCGCGACGATCACGCGTTCGAAGAACAGGAGATTGTAGTTTGTGGTGAAGGCGGAGAGGATCGATACCAGGCCGCATCCGGCAAGGATGATGGCGAAGGTGCGTGGCGCGCCGAAGCGATCGGAGGCCCAGCCGGCGACGATGCGGCCAATGGGTGCCATCCAGATCGCGGAACTCGCGAGCAATCCGAGCGCGGCGATCGACAGGCGATAGTGCGCGGCGATGCTGGGACTGAATGCGGCGGTGGAAAACCACATCAGGAAGCACCAGAAGAATCCGATGGTCGCGATAATGAGTTGCTCGACTTTGTGCGTCTTCATGGCCGGCTCGTTTTGATATGAGACGTTGCGCGTTGGCCGGGGGATCGCCGTTGCCCGTGGATTGGCGCGGCGACGTGCGACGCCGGTCGCATTGTCGCAGCCGGCAGAGGCCCGTGGTGACGGCGGGATGATGGGGCGATGTCTGGCGCCATCAGGGCAGCTCCGGGTTGGGCGCTCGCAGAGTGTTGTGGCGCCCGCGGATTGGGTGATCCGCTGGCAGGCCGGCGCTGACCTGCCGATTCGCATGGTGGGACTGGGATCCCGGCAAGGGCGGCGCCCGCCGTTGGGCGCCAGCCGCCCGGCGTCACATGACCGCGGGCGGGGAACGACCAGCAAAATGCTTGCCAACGCGGCAAAGGCCAGACTGTCGGGATCTCCTGGTTGTCCGACGCCGATCCTGTGGATAAACTATAGGCTTATGCCTCCTATATGGGCACAATAATTAATCATCGCAAAATAAATCAGCTCGCATATCAATCGGCCTGGGATCGGCCTCCCAAACCCAGGCGCCGCGGTGCCGTTGCTGCGGGCGGTGGGCCTCGTCCGGCCAGTTCAATCCCTCGGAACGCGCCACCGCCTCCAGCAGGTCCGGATGGTAGCTCTGTGCTGCCACGTCCTTCTCTTGCTCCGTAATGCCGTCCAACCAGCCCCATCGGCCCATCTGGCCCAGGAACCATTTGGCATGGCCGCGCCAGGGAAACCAAACCGCTGGCGCATGAAAATACAACTGCTCCATGGCACCGCCGCCTGGCAGCGCGGCCCGCCAGGCGGTGCGCGACAAACCGGGAAATTCCGACCCCAGCAGATCCGCCACGGCGCCAGCCTGCGCCCGATCGTCACACACACGCCCAGCCCGCAGGAGCGCCCGCAGCAGCGCTTGCAGCACCATCGGGTTGTCCGCCCCCCAGGCGGCACGCACCGCCAGGCATTTCTCGGGATGCGAGGCCCAGATTTCCGAACTGCCCAACGCCACGTGGCCGGCACCTTGCTCCTCCGCCACGGCGCCCCATGGCGCGCCGGCGCAGAATCCGGCAACGGCGCCCGCGGCCATCGCCGCCACGACCAGTTCCGGCGGCACGCTGACGATCCGTACGTCGCGATCCGGATCGACCCCGCATGCGGCCAGCCAATAGCGCAGCAGCAGATTGTGCGTCGAGAACACATGGACGACGGCGATCCGCGGCGGTTCGGGCTGTGCGTGCGCCCAGGCGGCGAAGCGCCGTCCCGTGGCCATCGCGCCCGTCTCACCGCCAACCGCCGTGGCGACGGCGGTGCTCAGCACGACCGAGTTGCCGCCCTGGCTGATCCCCATCGGCACCAGCAGCGGCGCCCGCACGCCCCGCAGGCCCAGCGTGCAGGCCAGGGCAAGCGGCGGCAGCATAACCGCGGCATCGAGCAGACCGTAGGTCAGCTTGTCCGCGATATTGGCCCAGGACGGCTCGACGCTGATCCGCACCGCCAGGCCGCAGTCCTGGAACACGCCCCGGCTGGCGGCGACCAGGACAGGGGCGCTGTCGGCAAGGCGTAGGAGGCCGATCCGGACAGGCTGGCTCATGGCTGCGCCTTACCGGAATCGTGCAGCAGATCCCGGGCGATTTCGGGAATGCGCCGGCCGCTGGCCATGGCGCGGCGACGCAGCCAGCGATAGGCGTCGGGTTCGGTCATGCGGCGCTCGCGTATCAGCAAGGCTTTGGCGCGATCGACCACACCGCGCTCCTCCAGCCTGGTCTGCACGACGCGCAGCTCGTCCTGCGCTTCTTTATGACGTCGGAACAAGGCGATTGCCGCGCGCAGGATCGGCCGCATGTCGGGCGGCGGTACGCCGGCGACGTTATAGGAGCAAACACCCGCATTGATCGCTGCCTCCATGAAGTCCGGGTCGTCCTGATCGACAAACATGACGATCGGACGAGGATTGGCCTTCGTCACGCGCCGCACATCGTCGAGTGCGTCGCGATCAGGCCGAGCCATGTCGACGATCACCACATCGGGCGCGTACATCTCGACGGCGTCCGCAAGCAACTGGCCGGATTGCAGGTGAGAAAGCCTAAGGCCTGGGACCGCGGCGAGCACACGTATCAGTGCGCTTGAGCGGATGGCGTCATCGTCGGCGAGCAGTACGTGCATGCTCAGCAGTTGCACACCACACGAACCGGCATCGTGCGCGCATCGTGGCGGGCTGCGGTAACCATGGACACGTCGGCGTCTTTCGAACGCGGAGGCCCGGCAGATTTCCGGACCAATCGGGAATTGCTTTCTGTGCAATCGCCATGCCAGCGGCTCAACCGGGGGCGGAAGGACCGTCGCAACGCGGGCGCCCGCTGCCAGGCATCGTCACGGTAAGCCGCATTGGCCGCGTGCCCGTGGAGGGGCGAAATTGGCGCGATGACGCCGCAACCGCACCCGTCCTACCGCCATCGGTTCCCCGCCGCGATCATCAGCCACGCCGTCCGGCTGTATCATGTGTTCAGGCTCAGCCTGCGGCATGACGAGCCAATCCTCGGAGAACGTAGCGTTGTCGTCTCCTGCGAGACGGTGCGACGGCGATGCAAGAAGTTCACCGCCAGTTTCGCCGACCGCATGCGCTGTCGCCGGCCACAGCCGGGAGACGACTGGTGTATGGACGAAGTCTTTATCCCGATCCAAGGCGTGCAGCACTATCATTGGCGCGCGGTCGATCAGAACGGGGTAGAACTCGACATCTGGTTCAGGCCCGACGCGACGCCAACGTTATATTGGCTGGGGGAAAACGGCGCCGGTCAGGCAGTCCGCCAGCGTGAACGCCTCCAGGCTTTGGTAAAAGCTGTCGCGTGCGTTTTGCAACATGCCGCGCAACCGGCAGGCCGGAAGCAGCGTGCAGGCGCAGCCGTCGTGGCGGAAGCATTCCACCACCGGCTGGTCGGCCTCGAGTTGTCGCATCAAAGATCCCAGCCGCACCGTCTCCGGCGCCACCGCCAGAGCGACGCCGCCGCCGGTGCCGCGTGCGGTGCGGGTGAGGCCGAGGGCTGGGTTGCAAGGTTTGAGCGCTACTGCCTCGCAGGTTAGTTGGTGCGGCTGGCGGCCAAGCAAGGACGGCAATGGGGCGTCTGGGCGAGCAGTTCAAGGGGCGGCAATTCACCGCCGAGGTGATCCTCTGGGCCGTGCGCTGGTATCTCCAATTCCCCATCAGCTACCGCGATCTTGAGCTTATGCTGCAGGATCGCGGCGTCTCGGTCGATCACACCACCATTTTCCGGTGGATCCAGGCCTATGCCGCCGAGCTGGAGAAGCGGATTCGGCCGCACCTGCGAACGAGCAACGGCTCGTGGCGCGTGGACGAGACGTATGTGAAGGTCAAGGGCCGCTGGACCTATCTGTATCGAGCGGTCGACAGCCACGGGCAAACTATCGACTTCCTGCTCTCAGCTAAGTACTCTGTTTCATGTGCGCCAGGCGAAGCTGGCGCGATCCAGCCGGTGGAAGACCGGTGCAGGTAAGGGGTAGCGCCCGCCTGGTAGCGAGTGTTGCGTCGCGGAAGGTGACGACCGCGGCGAAGCGTACACAGCAATTGTGTGGGGTAGGCGATTGAGCCGCGAAAGGGAGAAAGCCGCAGAGGCCGAGACGGTACGTAACGTCGAAGGCAACACGACCGACGCCGCTATGCGAGGCGCCGACGCTCTGCCGAGGTCTGAGACCCTATCACGCACAAAAGGATCGCGCCGGAACCTGGGAGACCTCAGGCCCGACCGGGCAGCCATTGGCTGCGCCGGCCCGCGGCGGGAAGGCGAGGAGCCGTAGCCGTCGATGAACAGGAATGAGGAGTCAGACCCGATCGTAGTAGCGATCCGGACGAATGCCGGCGGCACGCGCCGGGAGAAGCCGACGAACGAAGCCGGGCGGCCGGTGGCGGAGCTGGTGGAGCGAAGGGTCGGGACCAAGGGAAACGCGGAACAGCACAACACGCGCCGGGCGCTGAACCGGGAAAGCGTGACCCAGGCGCTGGATCGCGTACGGCAAGCAGCAAGGACAAGGAAGAAGGAATGGTTCACCGCGCTCCTGCATCACGTCGACATCGATCTGCTTCGTACCGCGTTCCTCGCGCTCCAACGCGACGCCGCGCCGGGAGTGGATGGGCTGACGTGGCGGGACTACGAGGCAGACCTCGAGCCTCGGCTCGAAGCCCTGCACGATCGGGTCCAGCGGGGAGCCTACCGACCGCAACCGTCCCGCCGGACGTATATACCGAAGGCGGACGGA
>DATKPQ010000153.1:0-71175 GCA_035523995.1 Acetobacteraceae bacterium
CACCAGCCGGTCGATCATCTTGAAGTTTGGTTTGTCCGCCATCGCACCGATTCCCGTGTCCGCACAGTGTCCGCAGAGAATATGCGCTGACGTTCAATCCCGTGCAATCTTTTTCAGCGGGTTTCGTGCAATCGTCCTGATTTTCCGTCATTTTCTGGGGTCCAATCTACGGACACGACGGACACGGCGGGCGCGGAAGGGCGCTGGGGGTAACTCTTAATCAGCGGGTCCAAGGTTCGAGTCCTTGTGCGCCCACCAATGGCAAGTCCTGAATTCACCAGATAATTCTGACTAGCCATAGCCGTTGCCAACTGCTGGCGCTTCCGAGAAACAGGACATTGACAGGACAAGCAGCAGAATCCTGTTCTCAGGTGCCAGCCCCTGTGCCCGACCTAACCACGCAGTTCAGTCGTACACCTCGCGCCGATGGCCAACGCGAATCACCAGCACCACCAACACGTCATCTTCCAGGGTGTAAATCACGCGCCAGTCGCCTACCCGGAGCCGATAGCGACTGTCGCCCCGCAGCGCCTTCACATTGGCCGCTCGATGTGGATCAAGCGCGAGGCGGGCGAGCGAGTTGGCGATGCGCTGCCGGACCGGAGGGTCGAGACTGTCCGCCTGCCGCTGCGCGGCCGGAGTGAACCGAACCGTCCAGCTCACGCCGCGTCTGGGTCGAGCGTAACGCCCCAGCGCGTCGCGAGTTCCTCCAGCGTCGCCCCCGGCGGGCGTCCTTCCGCCTCCCATTCGGCGATGGCCTTATCGGCAAGGCGGGCGTCCTGCTCGTCGTCCATGGCTTCCAGGCGCGCCACATCCTCAATTGGCACCAACGCCGCAACCGGCTGCCCGCCGCGTGTCAGCACAACACGGGCTTTGTCACGCTCGGTCCGGGCGACAGCATCGGCGAACGCGCCGGTGGCAGTCTCTGCAGGTACGGAACGGTCCAGTACGGCAGACATGGGCGAACTCCCTTGCGGAGCGGATATAGCGGTGAAAGGAGCGGTTTGCGAGAGCCTGCGGGCGCCTGCGGGGCGCTGCGGGACGTTGGTGCTGTCGACGGTTGTGTTGCTTTGGCCCATCTCGCCGCCACGTCCGAACAAGGTCGGACGTCCATGCAGCCTGATTGCAACCCCGGATTCCGTCACCGCGCGCCCACAGCGGACTGCCCGTGAGCAGCGGTTCCGCCGGCTGCTTGCCCAGCTCCGGCGCCGGTGGCGCGATCGTCATCGGCGTAGTCTCGGTCCGCTTCGCCTTGCCCCGATCGCTTGACGAAAGTCCCGCATGAAGATGATCGTTGCTGATTGGCATCACCCTGGTTTCACGATGGCGCGGATTGGCGACAGGCAGCCGTTTGGAGAAAGCGACGATACCGCCGCCCTTTGGGGTGCCATTCAACCGGCGCGAGCAACAACGTCTCTGCCAATGGTTTCGACATCCCCAACTGGCCTTTGCGTTTTCGCGGAATACCATGCGCCATCTCTGGTGGTGATACCCAGGATCACAATTAATCATTTTTCCAGCGCGTCCCGCCGATCCAGTTTCAACCCAGCAAAGCGGAGATCGGGACATGAGCGCCAGCAGTGAGGGAATTTACCTGGGCGCTCCGCCGACTACCCGTGTGCGGTCGGGCATGGCTGTTGCGCTGGGCGGCATGGTGGCGCTGGCAGCAGGGATGGGCATCGGGCGGTTCGTCTATACGCCCATCCTGCCGGATATGGCGCGGGCCCTCGGCCTCACTGCGTCCGCTGCCGGGCTGATCGCCTCGGCCAACTTTCTCGGTTATCTGGCGGGCGCCGTCCTGGTGACGATACCGCATCTGCCGGGCGGGCGCCGGAACTGGTTCCTTGCAGGCCTGGCGGCCAGCGCTGCCTCGACCGCCGTCATGGCCCTGCCCAGCACAATACCGGCCTTCCTGTTGCTTCGCTTCATCGGCGGCACCGCGAGTGCCTTCGTCCTGATCGTCGGGTCCGCGCTTGTCCTGGACCACCTCGCCGCGTTGGAGCGATCGCACCGTGCGGCGGTGCATTTCGCCGGAGTTGGAGTCGGCATCGCAATCTCGTCGCTACTGGTGGATGTGCTGCAGGCGGCCCATGCCGACTGGCGCTGGCTCTGGCTGGCATCCGGCGCGGTCTCGGCCTGTACTGTTCCGTTGGCGGCATGGCTGATGCCGAAGCCGGCCGCCACGCCGGAGGCGCGCCATCACCATGCAGCACAGCACCACCGCCGCCTGCCCCGCGGCATCGGCACCCTGACGCTGTGCCATGGGCTGTTCGGTTTTGGCTACGTCGTCACTGCGACATTCCTGGTCGCGATCGTGCGCAGCACGCTGCATGCCCCCGGCCTGGAAGCAGTCACTTGGCTGTTGGTCGGAGTCACGGCCGCGCCCTCGACCGCGGTGTGGGGCCGCATCGGCAGCCGCATCGGCGCCGTCAGGGCTTACGCGTTGGCCTGTCTGCTGGAAGCGGTGGGCGTCGCGGCCGGCGGCCTGTGGGTTTCAGCGGCGGGGGTAATGCTGGCCGCCGTTTTGCTCGGCGCCACCTTCATGGGCATCACCGCTCTGGGTTTCACCGCCGCCCGCGCGCTGGCGCCGCATCAGCAGCACCGCTGCTTCGCGGTGATCACCGCCGGATTCGGCCTCGGCCAGATCGTCGGGCCGAGCGTCGCCGGACTGTTGCTGGACCGCACCCATAATTTTGCCGAACCATCGCTTCTGGCAGCCGCGGCGGTGGCTGCCGCGGCGATTCTAACCTTCCGAGTCCGCGGCGCGGATCTTAACCGCCCAAGGCGTGCAACCGGCCCGTGACAGCGGCGGGCATGGTTCGCCCCTGGCCCTTTGCCACGCACGCGCCCACCCACCCCATCCCCACACCAACGACGCACTCTGCTTTACCAAACCGGACGATGGATTTTCAGCTGCGTGGCGCTGCTCGATAACGCCCGGGTCAGCAAACACGCACACCCCCGGTACACGGCCGAACCAGAAAAGAACAAAACCAGAATATCGTGCCGGACGTCAGGCCGTCGACCAAAGCGCGGACCACCGGATTGCTTTTTATTCGAACGCATCGCGCGTTCCATGACGCGACACTTCAATCCACCGACGGCAGCGCGATCTATCGGAATGAACAACAATCCATAGTTGTATGTATCGTCAGTCTATGTATAATCCGAGGAAGATAAAGGATCAGATTACACGCAAATCGGTACGTTCACCGACGCTACGTAGATGAGGGGAAACGTCACCATGGCCCATGGCGACGCCGCTGCCGGTCGCTGCGGCTGCCGACCGCACGCCGCTGCCGGGCAGCCGGCTGTGTCCGCGGTTTGCAACATCGTGGATTACCTCGGTGCTGCCGCCGTCACCCGGGCTGTTCAGACCGTCCGCGTGTCCTGGCGGGACTAGTCGGCGTGTACGGCAGCAGCGAGGCCCGTGGTGATCGCGCCCAGGCCTGGCCGATCGACGGCGCCGACGCCGCAGTGACCTGCGGCCGCCCGGGGGACCGGGACCTTCATCGTCCACGCCGTGGCAACGACCACTGTCGCGGGTTGTCCGTCCAAGCCGGCAATGTCCGCAACACAAGCCTGATCAGCACCAACGCCCGAGCCTGTGGCCGCAGGGGCAACGCCTCGGACGATGTCGTCTCCGCCGGCTCGAATCTGGTCACAGATTGCTCCTCGGCAGATCCGCCGTTGTCGCCATCGGCGACGGCCATGTCTCCGGCAACGAGGCGGCCGGCCGACGCGGACGCTGCCGGCAGTTTCGGCGGACGCGTGGATGACCAGTGTCGATTCAAACGGGTTCACCGCCGATACCAACCGTCCAGTGGCGGGATGGAGAGTCAAATCTCATGACAACCACGATCCCTGCCGGAACGAGCACATTCACCATCACAACAGGCAACGCGACATACTCGCTTGCGTCGGGCCTGACGCGGGGCGCTGTGAACGTCTACCGGGGCGTACGAATCAACGGCTCCGACGATGTTCTGCTCAACAGCGGTACAATTCTCGCCGGCGTTCGTCCCGCTGTGAATGAAATGGGGGACTACGCGGCGCTAGCCATCTATGGGACCGGTGTCAGTGTCACCAATCAGGCTGGTGGCTACCTTCACGGCGCGGGAACCAACGTTGATGGTATCGAATTCGCCGGCGCGGGTGGCGCGCTCGTCAATGCTGGATTGATCGTCGGCGGCGGCGGTCCAGCCAACGATGCGGCCAACGCCGTTGGGTTGTTCGCAGGCGGAAGCGTTACCAACCTGAGTTCCGGCACGATCGCCACCAACGGCATTTTTGCGGAGTCGGACGCCACCGTGGTCAACTACGGTGTGGTTCTGGGCGGCCCCGTGTATGGCGGGGTCTACCTGGAATTAGGCGGGACCGTCACCAACCTGGCCGGCACGATCGCGGCGAATGGCGGCGCCTATGGCATCAAGATCGTCGGCAGTGCCGGCACGGTCACCAACGCAGCGACAATCAGCGGCAGCGTTACGCTGGCGGACAACTACCCCAATCGGGTCATCGTCGATCCGGGCGCGGTATTTTCCGGCCAGGTGGACGGCGGCGACCCAACACAAAGCATCCTCGAACTGGCGTCCGGCAGCGGCACCGGTACGCTGTACGCGGCCAGCTCCGGTTTCACCAATTTCGCTACGCTCACGCTCGATGCGGACGCCAGTTGGATCATCGACGGCGATTCGAGTCTGCCGAATGAGTTCGGGACCATCGCCGGCTTCGCCGCCACCGACACGATTCAGCTTACCGGGCTGATTGAAACCATCTCGCATCAACAGACAAGTGGCGGGCTGACTCACGTCACGCTGACCGGCGACGCGACCATGACCCTGACGATCCAGGGGTCGGTCACCAATTTCCAGGCCATCTCCGGCGACGGCAACACAGACATCGAGGGCGTCGTTGTCGGCCCGACCCTGAGCACGGGCGGCACTGTCACCTACACCGGTACCGTGTCACCCTCGCCCGTCGTGCTGGATCCCGGCGCCGCGATCACCGACAGCAACCCCGTCACCGGCGCGACGATCTGGTTCGCCAGCGGCTATCTCGCAGGCGACCAGCTCAACTTTACCAACCAGGGCAGCATCAGCGGCAGTTTCAACAACGGCACGCTGGTACTGACCGGCACGACCAGCGCCGCGGCGTTCCAGAGCGCGATCGATTCCGTCACCTTCAGCTTCTCCCCCGGCGACGGCGATCCCACGGACGCCGGCAACCACGCCAGCCGCACCATCGACTGGAAGGCGACCGACGCCAGCGGCCCCAGCTCCGTCACCAACAGCACCGTGATCACGTCGGAAGGCACGGTCCTCCTCTATGACGAGACGATCGAGGAAACCGGCATCGTCGCGGCTTCGGAGACCGTGAACGCCGGCGTGATGACATTGCTCAACGGCGGCGCTGGCACGCTCGGGCACATCACGGTCGGCAGTTCTCTGGGCACGGGTAATTTCCTGCTCACCAACAACGGTTCGACCAGTTATATCGTCGTCGATACGGCGATCGGCACCTATGGCAGCGGCGTGACGTTGCTGACCGACCCGACGACAATCGCGGCGACCGGCCAGGTAACCAGCACTGCGACCTACAGCGCGGCGGTCCATGGCTCATCGGGCCCCACCTGGACGCTGGTGAACTACGGGCTGGTCAGCGACATCGCATACGGCGGCATCGGTGTCAGCCTGGCGTCCGCCGGCACGATCATCAATGCCGCGAGCGGCGTCATTGCGGGCGATCTGCGGGCCGGCGCGGGGATTTCGATCGCCGGTGGCGGCGTCGTCACAAATGCCGCGAACGGCACGATCAGCGGTGCCAACGGCATCCAGATCTCGGGTGGCACCGGCACGGTGCTCAACCTGGGCCGCATCGACTCGGATGATCACAGCACCCTCGCGGGCAACGACGGCATCTACCTGCAAAGCGGCGGCACGGTCATCAACGGCGCTGCCGGCAGCACGGTCAGCGCGGCCTATATCAACGCCTACCATGTTGGCGTGAAGATCGGCTCGGGCGGCACCGGTACGGTGATCAACTACGGCACGATCTTCTACGGCCAGGGCGCGCCGGCGGTTGTGCTGGCCAATGGGGTGGTGATCAACGGGCCGAGCGGAGCGATCCGCGCGCAAATCATCGCAGGCGCCGCCGATGCTATCGACATCTCGGGCACCGGAGCGGTCGTCAACTACGGCACGATCAAGAACATCAACACCGGCGGGACGTATTACGGAGTCTCGCTGGCCGGCGGTGGCACCGTTGCCAACCTGGGCACCGCGTCGCTGATCGTCGGCACCGACGGCGTATATGCCGGAGGCAACGCAACGGTCGTCAACGGCGGCATCATCTCGGATGACACCGCGAGTCACGACAGCAACTACATTGCCGTCAAGCTCGGTGCGGGAACCGACAGACTGATCGTCGATCCCGGTGCAGTGTTCGTAGGGCAGGTGACCGCCGCCGGAACCGGCACGCTGGAACTGGCTTCGGCCGCGACTGCCGGAACGGTCAGCTTGCTTGGCACCAAATATGTCGGCTTCGGCCAGGTCATGATCGATTCCGGCGCGCAGTGGACGCTGAGCGCCGGCAACACGCTGGCCGCCGGCGCCACGCTGACCAATTCCGGCACCCTGACCGACGCCGGCACATTGCTGAACGACGGAATGATCACCGGCAACCGCCTGGCGCTGAGTGGCGGGGTGCTGACGAATGCCAGCGCGGGACTGCTGACGGCGACTGTTTATGGCGCGGCGGCGGGTGCGGCCGACACCGTCGTCAATTTCGGCACCGTCACCAACAGCGGCGGCGCCGCGATCTATCTGCACGCGGGCGGCAGCATCAGCAATGCCGCAGGTGCGCTGGTCGCCGGCTATGGCTCCGCGCTGCGGATGCAGGGGAGCGCCGCGGCAGTCAGCAATCTGGGATCGCTGGTCGGCGTCACCGGCATCGTGGCCAGCTACGGCGTCTATTTGGGCGACGGCGGGCTTGTCACCAACGGGCAGGGCGGCAGCACGAGCACCGCCTCGGTCCAGGGCTATAGCGGGATCGGGTTCCCGGCCACGGCCAGCGCCAACGGCACGCTGGCGAATTATGGCACCGTGCTTGGCTACGGCAGCGCCGGCAAGGGGGTCTTTCTTGGCAACACCGGCACGATCCTGAACGGCCAGAGCAATGCCGGTGCGGCGCTGATCCAGGGCGGCGGCATCGGAGTCTATGCCGTCGATGGCACCATCATCAACGATGCAACGATCGTCGCCACCGGTGCGTCGATCGGTGATTACGGCGTGCAGATCAACAGCATCGGCAGCGTCGGCAACCTGGGCAGCACCGCGCTGATCCAGGGCCATGTCGGCGTCCGGATCGTGGACGGCGGGACCGTCACCAATGCCGGCACGATTGCATCCAGCCAGGGTGCATCCGGCAAAGCGGTGGAATTCGACCAGGGGAGCGTCCGGTTGGTCGATGATCCCGGCGCGGTGTTCATCGGCTCCATTTACGGCGGCAACGGCGGCCCGGCTGTGTTCGAACTGGCATCGAGCAGTGGCACCGGCACCGTAACCGGCTTCGGCACCAGCATCACCAATTTCACCTCGCTGGTGTTCGATCCCGGCGCCCAGTGGACCGTTTCGGGCAACGATTCCGCCAATGGACTCGGTACGCTCGGTATCAGCGGCTTTGCCATCGGCGACACGATCGACCTGACCGGGTTTGTCGCGACCGCCCACACCCTCAGCGGTAGCACGCTGATCCTGACCGACGCGGCTGCGGCGCAGGAGACGCTGCACGTCACCGGCACGTTCGCCGCGGCAAACCTGCGCGCCGCCAGGGATGGCAGCGGCACCGGCACCAACGTCTATCTGCTGCCCGGGTCCACGATCACCGCGGGTGCCACGGCCAGTTTCACCGGTGGCGGCAGCCCGGTGGTGCTGGACGGCAGCATCGCCATCACCGATCCGAACGGCACGCTGCTGAGCGGTGCGACGGTCGACATCGACAGCGGCTTCACCACCGGCGACACACTGAGCGCCACCGGCCTTTCGGAACTGGGCATCACCGGCGGCTACGACCCCGAGACCGGCGAACTGACGCTGGCCGGCACGGCCAACATCCAGAACTATGAGTCGGCACTGAAGTCCGTCACCTACAGCTTCAATCCCGGCACCGGCGATCCGACCGCGGGCGGCGTCGACACCAGCCGTGCCATTCAGTGGATCGTCAACGACGCGACCGGCACCAGCGCCCCCTCCACCAGCACACTGGATGTCGTGCATGCGCCGCCGACGCTGACCGTGGGCGGTACCGTCACGTTCACCGGGGGCGGCAGCCCGGTGGTGCTCGACAGCTCGCTGGCAGTCGCCGATCCCGACAGCAATGACATGCTGAACAGTGGGACGGTCATCATCGCGAATTTCGCCGCCGGCGATGTTCTGTCGGCGGGGACAACGGTGGGCGGCATCGCCGCCAGCTACGCGAGCGGTACGCTAACCCTGACCGGCACAGCGACAGTGGCTGACTACCGGCAGGTGCTGGACAGTGTCTCTTACAGCGTCAATCCGTCGGATGCCGATCCGACCGCGGGCATCGATCCGGCGACGCGCACCATCGACTGGACGGTGAACGACGGCAGCACCAGCAACGGCACTGCCGGCGGCACCAGCACGGTGAACGAGGTGCACGTCGTGCCCACCATCGTCATTGGCGGCACCGCTACGTTCACGGGCGGCGGCAGCGCGGTGACGCTGGATGGCACGGCCAGCGTGACCGATATCAATAGTGGCGGCACGCTGACCGGCGCCACGGTGTGGATCAACAGCGGCAGCCTGGCCGGCGACATGCTGAACTACGCCAGCCTGACCGGGCTGGGCATCACCGGCATTTATAGCGGCGGCACCCTGACCCTCAGCGGTGCGGCCGACATCTCCAGCTATGATTCGGCGCTGGCCTCGATCACTTACAGTTTCAATCCCGGCACCGGCAATCCGACCGCGGGTGACGATACCGTCCGCGTCATCGATTGGACGGTCACCGACGGCAGCAACGTCAACGGCACCAGCAACACCGGCAGTTCGACGCTGGATGTGGTGCATGTCGCGCCGACCATTTCGGTCCTCGGTACGGCGACGTTCACCGGCGGCGGGTCGCCGGTCGTGCTGGACAGCGCTGCCAGCGCCACCGATCCGGACAGCGGCGGTAATCTGACCGGGGCAACGATCTGGATCAACAGCGGTAGCGTTTCCGGCGACATACTGAACTATTCCAGCCTGAACGGGTTGGGGATCGCCGGCACATATGACGCCCTCGCTGGCGCGCTGACGCTGACCGGCACTTCCAGTCTGGCCAATTACGACTCCGCCCTGGCGTCGATCACCTATAGCTTCAATCCCGGCACCGGCGATCCGACCGGCGGTGGCGACAATACCGTCCGCGTCATCGATTGGTCCGTCACCGACGGGAACGCCAGCAACGGCCTCAGCACGACCGGCAGCACGACGCTGGATGTCGTGCATGTCGCGCCGACCATCTCGGCGGCCGGCACTGCGACCTTCGCCGGCGGCGGGGCGTCGGTCGTGCTGGACAGCAACGCCCACGTCACCGATCCGGACAGCAACGGCAACCTGGCCGCGGCGGCGATCTGGATCAGCAGCGGCAGCATCCCCGGCGACATGCTGAACTACGCCAGCCTGACCGGGCTGGGGATCAACGGCACCTACGACAGCGTCACCGGCACGCTGACGCTGACCGGCACATCCAGTCTCGCCAATTACGACTCCGCCCTGGCGTCGGTCACCTACAGCTTCAATCCCGGCACCGGCGATCCGACCGGCGGTGGCGACAATACCGTCCGCGTTATCGATTGGTCCGTCAGCGACGGCAGTACCAGCAACGGCGTCAGCAACACCGGCACCAGCACGGTGGATATCGTGCACGTGGCGCCCACCATCGCCGCAGGTGTGACCGCGATCTTCGACGGCGGCGGATCCAGGGTGGTGCTGGACGGCTCGATCGCGATCACCGACGTGGACAGCTTCGCCACGCTGGCCGGAGCGAGCGTCGCCATCAACAGCGGCAGCTTCGTTGACGGCGACATGCTGAACTACACCAGCCTGGGCGGGCTCGGGATCGCCGGCACTTACGACACAGCCACCGGCACGCTGACGCTGAACGGCAGCTCCAGCATACTCAACTACGAATCGGCGCTCGACTCGATCACCTATAGTTTCATCCCCACAAACGCCGACCCGACCAATGGCGGCGGCGATACCAGCCGGACGATATCCTGGTCGGTGAATGACGGCGTCGCGGCCAGCAACATTGCCAGCAGTTCATTGTCCGACGTGCATATCGCGCCCAGCATCACCGCGTCCGGCACGGTTGGCTTCGCCATTGGCGGAACCGCGGCGGCACTCGACCCGGGGCTCATCGTCAACGATCCGGACAGCAGCAACAGCCTCACCGGCGCGACGATCTCGATCGGCGGGTTCGAGGCCGGCGACGTCCTGAACTTCGTCAACACCGGCTCGATCAGCGGCGGCTACAATCCGACGACCGGTGTCATGACACTGACCGGCACCGCGAGCATCGCGGCCTACCAGAGCGCGATGGCATCGATCACCTACAGCAGCACGATCAGCGATCCATCCTACGGCGGCGCCCATCCAACGCGCACGATCGACTGGACGGTGACCGACGGCACCAGCAGCAACGGCGTCAGCAACACCGGCAACACCGGGCTCACCGTGTATGGGCCGACCCCAGCCATCTCCGGCACCGCCGACTGGGTCGTCGATTACATCCAGCAAGGCACGGCGGCGACGCTGGATAGCCAGATCACGATATCGGACAGCGACAGCTCGACGCTGGTCGGCGCGACCGTAACGATCAGCGGCAGTGTGATTGCCGGCGACACGCTGACGGCGAACACCGCCGATACCGAAATCACCGCCAGCTATAACGACGGCACGCTGACCCTGTCGGGTACCGATACGCTGGCCGACTACCAGCAGGTGCTGCGCAGCGTCGTCTACGCCAGCAGTGCGGCCGATCCGACCAGCGATGGCGCGGATCGTGATCGAACGATCGTTTGGCAGGTGAACGATGGTCGCGGCGGGAACAACCTGTCCAACATCGGCACGACCACCGTGGTGGATCACGTGCGTCCGGTAGTGACCACCGGCAACACGGTTGCTTTCGGCATCGGCGCAGGGGCGATCCTGGTGCAGCCGACGCTCGGCGTTGCCGATGCCGACACCAACCCGATCCTGACAGGTACGGTGGTCATCAGCGCCGGGTCCCTGACCGGCGACGTGCTGGCATTCAACCATGGCACCAATAGCGAGACGTTCGCCGGCGGCGTGACCATCGCGGCGAGCTACAACAACGGCACCCTGACGTTCGGCGAGTCGGGCGGCGCCAGCCTGGCCGACTGGCAGCAGGCGCTGGCGTCAGTGATCTTCGACAACACCGGTACCAATGCCGATAACAGCGGTGCCGATCCCACGCGCACGCTGACCTGGACGCTGAACACCAGCGATCCGCAGCAAACCAGCATGCCGGTAACCAGCACGGTCGACATCGCACCGCCGCCGGTGATCAGCGGCACGGTCGCCAATCAAGGGACGACTGACGAGGCGCCGATCCGGCCGTTCTCCGGCGTGACGGTCAACGACAGCAGCATCAACCAGATCGAGACGATCGTCGTCACGCTGTCCAACCCGGCCAACGGCACGCTGTCGGACAGCGTTGGTGGCAGCGTCAACAATGGCACCTACGTGGTTACCGGCACCACGCTGGCGGTCACGCAGGCGCTGCAGGCGCTGGTATTCACTCCAACGGCGCATGAGGTGGTGCCCGGCGGGACGGTGGCCTCCACCTTTACCCTCACGGCCACCAATTCGGCGGGCGCGACCGCCAGCAACAGCACCACCAGCGTCATCGCCACGGCGGCAAACGACCCGCCGGAGATCACCACCATCCCGGTCAACACCGGCGTGCCGAACCAGGGCTCATCGGCGCCGTTTGCCGGGCTGGCCATCACCGACCCGGATGCCGGCGGCCATATCGGCACGTTGACCGTGGCGCTATCGCCGTCGAATGGCGGCACGCTCAGTGTGCTGTCCGGCGGCACGTTCGATGCCGCGACCGGCGTCTATTCGCTGGTCGGCACGATCGCAGCGCTGAGCACTGCCCTCGAGGACCTGCTGTTCCTGCCCGGGCCGCCGCCGAGCGGCAGTTACGTCTCGACCACCGATTTCAGCGTCCAGGTGACGGACAGTGGCGGCGAGGCCATCAACAACACAGTGACCGTCACCACCGTGACGCAGGAGGTGCCGGGGTTCAGCGGAACCGGCACATCCAACACGATCTCGGTGAGCCCCGACGGGACGAATTTTGCGCCGGCCTCCACAACGCCGGGCGCCAGCAACGAGGCAATTGTCACAGCGCCGACCACAGGCGGCTCCTACGCGGTGCCGAGCGACTATCAGGCCCTCTATCTCGGCGGTACGGTCGCGGCATCGTTGTCGGACAACGCGGTGGGCAATGCGGCGCTGATCGGCAACAGCGGCAACGATACGCTCAGCGCCACCCAGGGAAACGACACGATCTCGGGCGGCACGGGCCGGAACCAGATCTCGGTCAGCGGCGCGTCCGATGTCGTGCAGGCCGGCACCGGCACCGACAATATCGATGCGACCGGCACGCTCGATACGGTCATGGCGGCAGGCACTGCGTCTGTCTCCGCCGCCGGAGCAGGGCAGTTCGTCGTCGGCAGTTCATCGATCTCCGGCGCGCTCACGGTGGTGGCGACCGGCAGCGACGATACGATCTCGGCCGGCACGGGCTCGCTGACCTCTACGGTCAATGGCAGCGGTGCGATGCTGTACGGCGGGTTCGGCAGCATCGCCGGCGGGCTGAACCTGTCGGTCGGCGGCTCGGGCGATACCGTCAATCCGGGTTACAGCACCGCGAAGGTGCAGGCTTCCGGCAACGGCGACCTGGTCTTTGGCGGATACGGCTCCACGGCAAGCATGCTGGCGGTGTCGCTGACGGGTTCGAATGACACGGTGAACCCCGGGGGCAGCGCCGCGGCGGTCAACGCCTCAGGCAACAGCGAGATGATCTACGGCACGTTCGGCAGCCTGACCGGCGGGCTGCAGGTGGTTGCCGGCGGATCCGGCGACACGATCAATCCGGGGGTGGATCCGACGACCATTTCGGGTTCGGGCACCGGCGACCTCGTCTACGGCGATTTCGGCGCGCCGGGTGGCGGACTCAACGTCTCGATCAGCGGCGCAAATGCCACCGTCAATCCCGGCATGAGCGCGGTCACGGTGCACGCAACCGGCCAGAACGATCTGGTCTACGGCACATTCGGCGACGTGCCGGGCAGCCTGTACGTGTTCCTGGGTGGGACGGGCGACACGGTCAATCCGGGCATCGATCCGGCGACAGTGGTGGCGGCGGGCAGCAACGATCTGATTTACGGCAGTTTCGGCCCCGCTGCGGGCCCGCTTGTGGTCTCGGTAACGGGCGCGAACGACACCGTCGAGCCCGCCAATTCCCCGGCAACGGTTCAGGCGGGCAGCAGCAGCCAGGGGCTTTGGGTTTGGGGCGGGACAGGCAGCCTGGATTTCAGCGCCGGCGGCGGCAGCGCCACAGTCGCGGCTGGCAGCGGTGCCGTCTCCGCAACCGGCGGCAGTGGACCGCTGGTGTTCGTCGGCGGCCCGGACAGCAGCACAGTGACCGGTGGTGCCGGCGGTACGACGCTGTTCGGTGCGGCATCGGGCTCGATCGTCTACGGCGGAAGTATCGGCGCCGCACTGATCGTCGCAAGCAGCGGCAATGAAACGTTGAACGCCGGCGCATCGAGCACAAACGACACGTTTGTTGCCGGCGCCGGCGCCGTCACCTTCACCGGCGGCTCGGGATCGGACAGTTTTCTGTTCTACCAGGACCTGACCGCGCCAGGCGGCGGCGCGCACGACGCAATCGCCGGATTCACTGCAAATGATATCGTGCATCTGTCCGGGTATGGCGGCAACGAGGCCGCGACGGCTTTGACCGCGGCCGTCTCCACCGGCGGCAACACGACGATCACGCTTTCGGACAACACGCAGATCACGTTCCTCGATGTTTCAAGTGCCAGCGCGCTGAGCGGCCATATCGTCTCGATATGAGCGGGATGCGGGACCTGGTGTGCATGCCGCATGTCATGGCGAGCCACATGTCATTGCGAGGAGCAAAGCGACGAAGCAACCCCGGTCGTGTGAAGGCACGGACTATGCGTGCACTCCCCGCTCCCTTGCTTCGCGCCCCGCAATGACGTGCGGCTCGCCAGGCAAACGAAGGGAGGCAAACTGACACATGCTGCGCGACTGGCCGGACCGCGATAACCGCAAACAGATATTGTTCGCCTTCGATGCGGCCTATGCCGCCGATCCGTACCGCGTGCACTCGATCGTCACCGGTGCGGCCGATCAGCTCGGCACCCAATTCGATCGGATTCAATTGTTCTGCGAAGGGAACTACCGCGGCCCGCGATTCAGCCGCAACCATCCACGCGTCGTTCCCGTCCGGACACCGCCGGGCTGGTCGCCGCGCGTCGCCGCGCTGCGTGCCACACGCCGGCTCCGGCTGGCGGAATCGCCTGCCCGCTGGCTGTCGAATGTGGCAGCGCCTTTGGAGCCACTGCTTCGATCGCTCGCCGCCAACCGCACCTATGACAGCGTCATAACGTTTTCCAGGAGCCTGGCATTCGCCATTACGGTGTTCCGCCTGGCGCATATCTTCGCATCCGTGCGGATGCCGCGTTTGCTCGCCGTCGTGCCGGCCAGCACGGCGGACGCGGGCGAGGCGGCGGACATCGAATGGCTGGGCGCCGTGTTATTGTGCGATGGCGAACTGGCCGCCGGCACGGGCAGTCCCACGAAAACCACCCGCCAGCCCGGCCATGGTCGCGACCCTGTCAGTCTACGATTTGCCGAGGCCTCCCCCTTGCGGTTCACCCACGCCTCGACATACCCCTCGGCCAACCGGGAGCCATGGCCGACCGTATGCTGGGCGGATTGTCTCGCCGACAGGATTGCACCGCGGCCACCACCTCGCGACGTCGTCTTGTTTGTCCGCCCGGACTGGGCCAATTGCGGCAGCGCGACGACGTTCAATAGCCTGGCGCGCTATTTTCATGACAACGGCGCGCTACTTATCGATATTGCCATTTGGCCCTATGGCGGCACGTGGAGTGCGGCCGACCGCGACGCCAGGATCACGGAAGAGCAAAGGCAGATTGGTGCGGCGTTGTATTTTTCCATCCGGCGGTCCGCCTCGCTGTTGCGCATCGGCGCCGAGCTGGTGAAGGCCGCGATTGGCCTGCCGCCGACCACGATCGTGCGCCAGAAGCTGTTGCAGTACGCATTGGCCGCAAGGCCGGCAATCCTGGCGTCAGTGATCGGACGAGCGCGAATTTCACATATCTATCTGAATCATTTCTTTACCCATCGCTATGCGCGCAGTTTCATTGGCCGGCGGCGGTTCTTTCTCGATACCCACGACATCCAGTCGGTGAACTGGGTGCAGGGCGGTGCCGTCAACTTCATCACCGGCAGGGGCGACCTTTTCCACACGCTGCTGCGCGACGAACTGAGGATTCTGTCGCAGGCCCACCGGCTTTCATTTGTCAATCAGGAAGAACTGGCTCTCGCCCAGACAGTCATTCCACGCGAGAAGCTCGACCTGATCGTGGCTCTTCCCCCCATCCTACCCTGCGAACCGGCAATGCCCGCCGATCCGCCCAGGCTGCTGGTGGTTGCCAGCAACAACCTGCCTAACAAACGAGGGGTGCAGTGGTTCCTGGAGTCGGTCTGGCCGCTGATCCAGGCGGCGTTCTCGCATCCTGCAACTCCGGACCGGCCGGCTCGCCCGCCGATTCTCGACATCTGCGGCAACATCGCCGCAGAGTTTATCGATGCCCGGTTCAGCTCCTGCATATTCCACGGGCCGGTCGAGGATCTGCGCGCATTCTATACCCGGGCCGATGCCGTGCTGCTGCCGGTCGTGATCGGTAGCGGTATCGCAATCAAGGCCATTGAGGCGATCCTGCACGGCCGTCCCGTCGTCGCCACGAGCCAGGCGCTTCGCGGGCTCCCCGACGAGGTCGTGCAGTGCATCGGCCACGCGAACGCAGCGAACGAATTCGCCACGGCGGTCTTGAATCTGGTGACCTCGCCGTCAGACCGGCGAATTGCGACGGCGCGCGTCGCCGCGGCGGCGGCAATGATCCGGCAACAGGGATATTATGAGCGACTCGATGCTGCCATGGCTGCGGTGCGTACGCCGACCGCCATCACCGGGCAGGGATTCCGACCTGCCATTGCCCGGACCGTTCCCGGCGACATCATGCTTGATCGCGTACGGCACATGCTCGCCCGGTATTTCCTGGCCGGTGAGCGAAGCGAGGAGCTGGTTGCCGATCCGCGGCGGATTGCCTTCGATGGCGATCCGGCGTGGCTGGCACAGATATTCGCCAACCGAACGGTGCATGATGAAGATTACCGCGTCTTCGGTCATTTCCAGGATCCGCAATCGCTCATTCTCGATATCGGAGCAAATTATGGCTATTCCGTCGCTTCGATGTTTGCGCAGGGTTGCGGGAGCTGCGTGCTGTCGTTTGAACCGGTCGAAGCGCTGGCGACTTGCCTTGCCGAGGTCGTGCGCCTCAATCCCGGCCGATGCGACTATCGCATGCTTGCGCTCGGGGGCGGCGCCGGCACCCAGGCCTTCGTCATGCCGGTCCTGAACAATCGTGCGATCACCAGCCTGACGACGGCGGATGCAAGACCCGATATCGATAGCCTGGCGCGCAACATCTGCTCTTATCATGCGATGCACATGCGCGAAGAGCCATTTCTGTCACTGGCCTTCCACGCTTTCACCGCTCCGGTGCGAACGCTCGATGCAGCCTTGCGGGAGGGGGGACCGTTTTGCGTTCCAACAAGCAAGATCGTCGCTGCGAAGATCGATGCCGAGGGAACCGAGGCGGCGATCGTGGCTGGCGCGTTGGATACGTTTTCTGCCCACCGCCCGCTCATCCTGATCGAAGGCGCCAATCGCCAGGCCATGGTGAGGGAGATGCTGCAAGGCGTCGGCTACGAGTTCGCTATTCGATGCAGCGACCAGTTGTCGCTGAGCAATACCATTTCGCAACTTGCAAACGGGTTCTTTGTACACGCGACCCGGTTCAAGGAATACAGGACTTGCGGCCTGCTGTGCGGCTGACGCAAACATCGTATTGAAACTATCCATTCCGGCGTGATTCTGTGTAATCTGTGTAATCTGTGCAATCTGCGGCGAACCGGCTTTTCTCCGCGTTCGACCCGCCCGGGCGCCCAACGCCCCTCGGCCCGGCGCACGCCACCGACCGCGCCCCCACCGCCGGCAAAAAATTCTTGACGACCTGTTAGTTATCGGTTAAATATACCAACTACTCCCGGTAACCCAGTAGGTTCAGCACACAGTCCATGTCCGATGAAAGCACCGCCGCGCACCGTACCGACGACCCATCCGGTCCCCCACAGGACCGCACCGGCGAAGCCGTGCCCACGTTCATCGCCCATGCCATCTACGTCATCGCCGTCATCGCCGAATATGGCCACCACATCCTCGACATGCTCGAAAGCCGTATTGCTCTGCGCGGCTTCACCATGTTCGCCCGCTTCTTCGGCACCACCGCCCATTCGGTTATAGCTGCTCACATCCGTCGCGGCATCATGCGGGCGGTCGCGCTGGACCGCATGCTGCGGGCGCGCGCCGCAACCGGCCAGGATCTGCGCTCCCCGCCCCCCCGCGCGCACTGCGGCCACCACCACCCGGCCGCCGCCACAGGACCAACGGGCACAACGCCCCCACCAACGGCCGCGTCACGCCCGGCCCGCGGCACACATCCGCACCAGCCGCTCACCATCGACACCCTGCCCACCATGCAGCAACTCGATGCCGAGGTGCGCCGCCGCTCCGTCGGCAGCAGCATCGCGGAAATCTGCCGCGATCTCGGCGTCTCGCCCATTCTCTGCGAGAGCATGTTCGTCCAGCGGATATCCTTCGTGGTCCGCGCCTTCGGCGGCAATTTCGACCGCTTCGTGCAGGACCTGCGCCGGCGCGAAAAGCGGTTCCGCCGAGAGTTGCGGCAGACGGCGCCAAATCTGGACCGGCTCGAGGTCACAGCAGAATCAGCCCGGCGGGCACTGGGATTTTTGATCGGCGAATCACTGGCGAACCTGTTTCGCAGGGCGGCAGCTGCAACGCCAGCAGGCGCCGGAGCAAGCCCGGCCATGTCCGCAAGTTCAGGAAGCGCCGTCACGGCCACCGCGACCGGACCGCCCTGAAACCTTCATCGCGACATTGGAAAATCGAACCACGGGGCCAGGCAGCGTCTGGCGCCGCCGCCCTGATTCGTGCCCCCGCCATGCCTCGTTTCAGGACATCCCACACCACCAGCCGACAAGCATCCACCCGCTTGCCAGGGCGGCCAATTTCGGGCGGCCAATTTCGCGCGGCCAATTCCGCGCGCCCAATTTCGGGCGCCCGGCTCATCCCCGGCACCAAAAGCGGCAAGAAAAACCGGTCTCAAACAATGCGAACTGAGCCGCCAGCGAGACTGTCCCTACGAACAACCCACCCGCACAACGCTATGACTCCCCGGGAAAATTCGACAACACCCAGGCCACCACGGCAGCCAGGCCAGAACTCACATCTGCGAAAAGCCGGATCCCGGCGTATCGACGCCCCGTCCCGCCGCCTCCGCAATCCAGCCGAACTCCTGCAAGATCTGCTGGCTGTAGGTCACGCGCCCGTTCACCTTGTCGGCGCCTTCGCTGGCCAGCAGCAGCGCCGCGCGCGCCATGAAGATCGGCGCCTCGCCTCGCGGATCGTCCAGGCCGGAGACCAGCTTGTGCAGCACCGTTCCCGGCGTCGGCACCACCTTCGACGGCGACACGGCCGCCACGGTAATGCCGTCGTACTGCGCCACCTCCTGCGCCAGGCCTTGGGTGAAGCGTTCCAGTGCCGCCTTGGTGGCACCGTACATCACACCGCCGCGGACAGTCTTGTCCGCATAGGGGCCGCGCCCCGGTCCGATCGCCGCGCCGGAACTGATGTTCACGATCGCACCGGACCGCCGCGGGATCATGTCCTTCAGCACCTCCTTCGACAGCATGAACGGCCCGTGCACGTTCACCGCGAAGGACCGGATCCAGCGGTTGGTGGGATACGTCTCGGTCGGCAAGTAGTAGTTCAGCGCCGCATTGTTCACCAAAACATCGATCGGCCCGTAGGCCGCGCGCGCGTGCTCCACCAGCGCGATGCAGTCCGGCTCCACGGACACATCGGCCGTGACCGCCGTCGCCTCGCCGCCGGCGGCCCGAATGCGCTCCACCGTCCGGGTCAGCGAGCCCTCCAGCAGCCGATGGTCGCCCTCATGCAGCGTGCGGGCGGCGCAGACCACCTTTGCCCCCTCAGAGGCAAACAGTTCGGCGATTGCCTCGCCAATCCCGCGGCTGGCGCCGGTGACGATCGCGACCTTGCCCGTGAGCCTGCCCATCTTCGCGTTCCCCCTGCTGCGTGGCCAGGTATTGTCTGGCGCCGATCACGCGACTGCAACTGGCAGAGCAACCCTTGCATGCCGTACTCCCGGGTTCGCCACAGGGAGTGCCCGCCAATGCAACGGTTCCTGCTCGCCTGCCCTGCCGCCGCGCTATTGCTCGCCGGCACGGCGCTCGCCGCGCCTCCCCCGCCCGGCCAACCATCCATGGGCCAACCATCCATGGCCCAACCATCCATGGCCCAACCATCCACGGCCCAACCAGCGCAGTCGCAACCGGCGCCATCCCAGCCGTCGCAGCTCTCGCGCGCGGATCAGCGGTTCGCAGCCTACGCGGCGCAGAGCAATATGGTCGATGCCCAGGCGGGACAGCTCGCGATGCAGCGTGGCGCGTCGGGACGCGTGAAGCAGCTGGGGCAGCAGTTGATGACCGACCAGACCGGCATCAACGACGCGCTGCAGCAGATCGCGCAGCAGGACAATCTGACGCTGCCGACGCAGCCCGACCCGATGCAGCAAATGCAAGACCGCCGCTTGAACGTGCTGTACGGCCAGGATTTCGACAGGGCGTTCGTCAGCGCGCAGCTTGCCAGCACAGGCCGGTCGATCGCGATGTACCAGCGGGAAGCGCAGTCAGGGCGCGATCCCACGCTGAAGCAATTCGCGCAGCAGACCCTGCCGGTGCTGCGGCGGCATTACGCACTCACGGCGGCGCTGAGCCAGGAAACCACGAACAATGAAGCGCCGTGGCGCGGCCAGGATTGAAGCCCAATCGCTGCTTGGCAACTGCCGCTCGCCGGCCGACATAACGGCGGTGCCACATCCCGCGACCTGGCTGAAAGTGCTGCCCGAGGGTCTCTACTGCGAACCCGGCGGGTTCTTCATCGACCCGGTCCGCGCCGTGGATCGGGCCGTGATAACGCATGCGCACTCGGACCATGCGCGCCCCGGCCATCGTAGCGTGCTTGCGACCCCCGACACGCTGGCACTGATGCGGGCACGGCTCGGCGAGGATCGCGCCGGAGCGACCCGGCAGCCGCTGGCCTACGGTGAGACGCTGCGCATCGACGGCGTCGAACTCTGTCTCCGCCCGGCCGGCCATGTGCTGGGCAGTGCCCAGGTGGTGATGACCTATGCCGGCGGCCGCGCCGTCGTCAGCGGCGACTACAAGCGGACACCCGATCCCACCTGCGCTGCCTTCGAACCTGTTGCATGCGACGTGTTCGTCACCGAGGCGACTTTCGCCCTCCCGGTTTTCGTGCATCCCCCGCCGGGCACCGAAATCCGCCGCTTGCTGGACAGCCTTGCTTTATTCCCCGACCGTACCCATGTCGTGGGTTGTTACGCGCTGGGAAAGTGCCAGCGCCTGATCGCACTGCTGCGGCAATCGGGATGGAGCGGACCGATCTGGCTGCACGGTGCTCTGGCATCGATGTGCGTCGTGTACGAAGCACGAGGCGTATCGCTCGGCGATCTCCGTCCCGCCACCGCGGCCGACAAGGGATCCCTTGCGGGTGCGATCGTGCTCGCACCTCCCGGCGTGCTGGCGGACCGTTGGGCGCGGCGCTTCGCCGATCCGGTGGCCGCGATGGCTTCCGGCTGGATGCGGGTGCGCCAGCGCGCCCGTTCGCGCGGCGTGGAACTGCCACTGGTAATCTCCGACCACGCCGACTGGAACGAACTGAATGCCACGCTGGACGAAGTCGGTGCGCCGGAGGTGTGGGTAACACACGGGCGTGAGGAGGCGTTGATCCACGCCGCCGCCCAACGCGGCATACGCGGCCGTGCCCTCAGGCTGGTCGGCTACGAGGAGGACGACGAGGCAGTGGAGGCCGATACCGTTGGCGCTTAGTGCCCCCTGCCAGAGAAGCGCGACACCGCCTCAGGCCGGGCCCGGGCAAAACATGACAGGATGTCGCCTATTGCCGCGCGAGCAATTCGCGGAAATAGCCAATGGTCCGCGTAAGCCCGTCCTCTAACGCGACCCGCGGTTCCCAGCCAAGCTGCGTCCTGGCCCGGGTGATATCAGGACAGCGTTGCGTCGGATCGTCTTCCGGCAGCGGACGCAGCACGATCTGCGACTTGGAACCGATCAAGCGGATGATTCGCTCCGCCAGTTCGCGCACCGGAATTTCATGCGGGTTGCCAATGTTGACCGGGCCGGTGACGTCGTCGCCGGTGGCCATCATCCGCACCATCCCGTCGATCAGGTCGTCGGCGTAGCAGAATGCGCGGGTCTGGCTGCCGTCGCCGTACAGCGTAATGTCCTGACCGCGCAGTGCCTGGACGATGAAGTTGGATACCACGCGGCCATCGTTCGGATGCATGCGCGGACCATAGGTATTGAAGATGCGCACCACCTTGATTCTCACCCGGTTCTGCCGGAGGTAGTCGAAAAACAGCGTTTCAGCGCAGCGCTTGCCTTCATCGTAGCAGGCGCGCGGACCCAGTGGGTTGACGTTGCCGCGGTAATCCTCGGTCTGCGGATGCACCGTGGGGTCACCGTAGATTTCGCTGGTGGAGGCTTGCAGGACCTTCGCGCCGACGCGCTTGGCGAGGCCGAGCATATTGATCGCGCCGAGCACGCTGGTCTTGGTGGTCTGCACCGGATCGTACTGGTAATGCACCGGCGAGGCCGGACAGGCGAGATTGTAGATTTCGTCCACCTCGACATAGAGCGGGAAGGTGATGTCGTGCCGCATCGCCTCGAAATTCGGATTGGGGAGGAGATGCGCGATATTGTCCTTGCGGCCGGTGAAGTAGTTATCGGCGCACAGCACGTCGTCGCCGCCGGCGAGCAAGCGTTCGCAAAGATGCGACCCGAGGAAGCCGGCACCGCCGGTTACCAGGACGCGCTTGCGGGTCAATGGCATCGAGTTTGGCACTCCAGGGCGATGGTGGGGTGAATGGCGCGGCAAAGTGTCAAATGCCGCCCAGGGAAGCAAGCCCGGCGTGGTGCCGTGATGCCAGCACTCCGGACCGGCGAGCCCAGTCCTGATGTCGCCCGCCGCCGCTGCTCGAGCGGGCTTCCCGGGGACGGCCACCGGCCAGGGCAGGCGTGAAGCCCGCGTTGCTTCGATCCGAGCGGTATCGGGCGCCGGCAATTTTCTGTAAGCATGTCGACAGCAGCAGGCCGCAGCGGCTAGCATCCTGCGGCGAGATGCGGCGCGGGGCAGAGCAATACGATCATGGCCATCTATGCCAAGTTCAACGGAATTAACGGCAGCGTCACCACCGAGGGCTTTAGCCAGTGGATCGCCCTGTCGGAGTTCCAGTGGGGCTACCAGGCCGGAGGCCGTGGGGTTGCCGAGCATGGACGCGAAGTGACGGTAAGCAACATCACGCTGAAAATGCGCGCGGAGCAAGCGTCGGTGGATCTGGCGCAAAAGGGTCTTAGCCGGGCGAACATATCCAAAGTGCAGATCGCTTTTACCTCCACGGGCAAGGACAGCGTGAAGCCCTACCTGACCTACGATCTGACAAATGTGATGTTGGAAAATTATTCGATTGGTGGCGGAACCGACGGCGTCCCGATTGAAACCCTCGGCTTGTCGTTCCAGAAGGTAACTTTCAAATTTACTTCGCTGGATGCGTCGCTGACGGGTTCGCCCCGGAGTATCACCTATGACCTGACGCAGGCCAAGACCTCATGACATGGCAGCGCGGGAAGGGCGCGTCACCGGGTTCAGTGCAGCGCGGCGGACCGGCGGGCCCGGGGCGGCGGCGTTTCGATCCCTTGCTCGGCCCGGCAGGCACGCATCGCCCGGCGCAACGCGATATGGGTACGCGTAAGGTGCCGCTTGTTCGCCTCGTCCGCCAGCATCTGGAGGCATTGCATGAAGCCACTCGCGGCGGCATGGCAATCGCCTGCGGCGGACTCGTCGTCGCGCATTCCGGTATGATCCTTTTAGGCAATCACCTCACAGGCCTGTGAGGATTAATCCATGCTTATGTCGAAAGCCGGCGCCGATTGCAATGCCTGAGTTGCAGGCTGGGGATTTCTTGACCTCGCCCGGTGCCGGAAAGCCACGTACGCTGGGCATCATTGCCGGTGGCGGAACACTGCCCGGTCAGGTCGCCGCCGCCGCCGCCGCCGCCGGGCGCCGGGTGTTCATGATCGGCCTGGAGGGATTTGCCGAGCCTTTGATGCTCGCGCCCTGGCCGCATGCTGTGCTTCGGATGACGGCGGCGGGCCGCATCCTGGCTGCGCTGCGGGCACATGGCTGCCAGGATCTTGTGCTGATCGGTGCGGTTCGCCGCCCGTCCTTGCTCGGGCTGCGGCCCGATGCCGAAGGCGCGCGCATTCTCGCCCGCATCGGAATTTCGGCCTTTGCCGGGGATGACGGGCTACTGGGGGCGGTGATCCGCGTGCTGGGCGAGGAGGGATTCCGGGTGATTGGCGCCCAAGATGTCTTGCGAGAGGTGCTGGCGCCGGCGGGGCTATTGACCCGCGCCGCGCCGGACGACCTGGCGCTGGCCGATATCCGGCGTGGCATCGCGGTGGCACGGGCCCTGGGTGCAGCCGACGCAGGGCAGGGATGCGTGGTGCAGCAGGGGCTGGTGCTGGCGCTTGAGGCCGCCGAAGGTACCGACGCGATGCTGGCCCGCTGCGCCGCCCTGGCGCGGCCGGGTCCTGGCGGCGTGCTGGTGAAGCTGCCGAAGCCGAGCCAGGAACGCCGCGCCGACCTGCCGACCGTTGGCTTGGAAACGGTGCGTGGTGCCGCTGCCGCCGGATTGCGGGGGCTTGCGTTCGAGGCCGGCGGGACCATTCTGGCCGAACGCGAGGCCGCGATCGCCACTGCCGATGCGGCAGGATTGTTCCTGCTGAGCCTCGATCCGAAGTCCGTTCTCGAAGGGAGTGAACAACGATGAGCCGTTACCTGCACACCATGCTGCGCGTCGGCGACCTGCAGCGCAGCGTGGATTTCTACTCCAAGGCGTTTGGCATGAAGGAACTGCGCCGCCGCGACGTTCCGGATGGGAAATACACGCTGGCGTTCGTCGGCTTCGGCGACGAGGAAGACAATACGGTCATCGAGCTGACGTACAATTATGGCGTGGAGAAGTACGAACTCGGCGGTGCATTCGGCCATCTGGCGATGGGTGTGCCCGATGTGGCGGCGGCGTGCGACGTGGCAGCGAAGGCCGGCGGTGTCGTGACTCGCCCGCCGGGACCGGTGAAGTTCGGCACGACCATCATCGCCTTCGTCAAGGACCCCGACGGCTACATGATCGAGCTGGTGCAGCGGCAATAGCCTAACGGGCAGAACGTCAGACGGGCGCGATTGACCCGGCCATCTGTGCTGTCGCTCGGGTGCCGTTGCGCGGCGACCCGACTGGCCGTGCATAGATGGCCGGGCAAGGCCCGGCAATAACGAAGAAAAGCGGCGCCGCGCTGATATTGGCGCCTATGGGGTCAAGTTCCGTGACGATGAAACAGAGGGCGTGCGCCGGATATGATGACGCGTGGGGCCGTCATTCTTGACCCCGGTGTCGATGGCGTTGCCCCGCCCTGCCGGCATTTCGGCGTGTGCGGCGGGTGCGCGGTGCAGCATTGGCGAGATGACGCCTATGCCGTGTGGAAGAGCGACTTGCTTCGCGACGCGCTTCGCCGCGGTGGCTTCTCCGATGCACCGATCGCTTCGCTCGCCCGTTCCGCTCCCGGCCAACGCCGTCGCATGGATTTCGCCGCCCGCCGCACACCCCGCGGCGTATGCATAGGGCTGCACGCCCGGCCCACCGCTGTCGCTGTGTCAACCGCACGCAAGAGAGGCAGCGGGCCAGGCAACGCGCCGATCGTTGACGTTTCGGAATGCCTGGTCCTGCATCCAACGCTGTTCGCTCTGATCGCCCCGCTACGCACGGTCCTCACCCGCCTACAGGGTCTGCACCGCGACGCCTCGGTCATTGCCAACCTGCTCGATGACGGGGCGGACCTGTTGCTGCGCTCCGACGCCGCGATCGATCGCGCGGACCGTGAGCGCCTGATCGCGTTCGCCAGAGATCATCATCTTGTCCGCATTTCCTGGGCGCTCGGCAAAGCAGAGCCGGAACCTGTTGTTGTTCTACAACAACCTCGCATCACCTTCTCCAACATGCCGGTCGACCTGCCACCGGGCGGCTTCTTGCAGGCGACGGCGGTCGGAGAAGCGGCGATCATCGACGCGGTCCTGAGCGGCCTGCCTCAGATGCCGGCGCGTGCCCGCATTGCCGAACTCTATGCCGGCAGCGGCACCCTGACCTTCGCGCTCGCCCAGCGAACACGCGTGGCCGTGTGGGAGGGCGACGCGGCCGCGGCCGCGGCCCTGCGACAGGCTGCCAACCGTGCCGGATTCGGCGGCCGGATCGCGGTGACGCAGCGCGACCTTGCGCGGCAGCCGGTCTCCGCGGCGGAATTGCAGGGGTTCGCCGCCGTGGTGTTGGACCCGCCTTTCGCCGGCGCGTCCGTACAGACGGCCCAGATCGCCGCCGCCAAAGTCCCGCGCGTGATCTATGTCAGTTGCAATCCCGCCGTGCTCGCGCGCGACGCCCGCATGCTGCACGGCGCTGGCTACGAATTGGTGGCCGCCACGCCGGTGGACCAATTCCTGTGGTCCACCCGGCTGGAAAGCGTGTGCACCTTCTCGCATTGATGAACGACCCGATCACGCTCAGCCGCGCGGATTCGCACCGTAACGACCGTCTCAAGCCTGGAGGCTCGCGCCCCGTGCGCGTAGCGCGGGCGAGGCTTACGACATCAGCTTTTCGAGCTCGCTTGCCATCTCCGCCGGCGATTCGTCTGCGCGCACAGGCGCGATGAATCGTCCGTTCGGGCCCATCAGATACAGAATCGAACTGTGGTCCATCGAATAATCGTTCGGTCCTGGGCCGGTGACGTGTTTGGCGTAGTAGACCCGATACTCCCGCGCCACCTTTGCGATCTCCACCGACGTACCGGTCAGCCCCACAATCGCCGGACTGAATGCCGCCGTGTAGCGCTTCATCACCTCGGGCGTATCGCGCTGCGGATCGACGGTGATGAAGACCGGCGTCAGGTCCTTCGCCTGCGGCCCCATCTTGTCCAGTGCCGATACGACCGCAGTGAGGGTCGTTGGGCAAATATCCGGGCAATAGGTGTAACCGAAATAGACCAGCATGAATTTGCCGCGAAAGTCCTGGTCCGTGACCGTCTTTCCGCTGCTGTTTTCCAGCGTGAACGGGCCGCCGATTTCCGGGCCGCCAGTGGCACCGGTCAACCACAGGAATCCGCCGGCGCCGAGCAACAGCACGGCCACCAGCAAGCCCGCGACGGCATAGACAAAGGTCGGTCCCGAACGCTGGGCCGCGGGCTTCGTCGATGCCTGTTGTGTCGCTTTGCCCATGCCTATCTCCCGCCGCGGTCCCGCCCGGGGTTTAAGAGGGCAGTGCCTGCAAAGGCAATGTGGCGGAACACGCGCTGCAGCACGCACGCACGTTTGCTGAATCGCAAACCGCCGGCGGTGGCCAGTCGCTCCGACTGGCGGCCGACGGTTATGCGCCGGCGGCGTTCACCTGGGGCAGGACTTTCTCCGCCATCAGCACCATCGAGCGCCGCGCCAGCGCCGGATCGCGCCAGTCATGCCCGGCATACAGCATGGTGCCGAACGGCCCGACCTCGTCACGAAACGCCATGATCTGGTCGGCGACGCTGTCAGGCGTGCCGTGGATGATCAGGCGATCGCAGATGTCGTCCAGGTTCACGCTGTCATCCGGCAGGTTCGGGTTCGGCTTGAAGATGACCGCACGCCCGGCCTTCAACATCTTGGCCAGCAACTGGCTGTAGTAGAACCGGTATGGACTGCCGGCGCCCAGTGCGTAGTCCCGTGCCGTCGCCGCATCGTCCGCGACGAACACGCTCTTTGCCACTCGCCAGCGCGCCGGGTCGGCGGTGTTGCCGGCGGTTGCGCAACCTTCCTGGTATTTCGGCCAGTGCGTCTTCACCCACTGCGGCAGCAGGAAGTTCGCCGAAATGATGTCCCACCCCTGCTCTCCCGCCTGCCGGGCGCTGGCGGAATGCGGACTGACCACTGTGGTGATGATCGGCGGATGCGGCTGTTGCAGCGGCTTGGGCAGTACGCCCTGGCCAATCTCCTGCATTAAGGTGCGCGCGGTTGAGATCGTCCAGTATTTGCCGGTGATCTCATAGGGTGGTTTCGAACGCCAGATCGCCAGCACCTGCTGGACGCATTCCAAAAACATTTCCCCCCGATGCGGCCCCAGGTTGCCGAACACCTCGGCATCCGAGGGCAGCCCGCCGGGGCTGATGCCGAAATTGAATTTTCCCCCGAGCAAGTGATCCAGCATGGCGATTTCCGCGGCAATGCGGGCCGGGTGGGAATTCGGCATGTTCACCGTGCCGGTACCCAGCCGCATCTGCGTCACCTGGTCCACCAGCGTCGCCAGGAACATGGCACTGGAGGTAATGTTCTCGGCGGCATCGGTGCTATGCTCTCCACAATAGGCCTCGGTGAAGCCGAGTTCGTCGGCCAGAATGAAAGCCTCGCGATCCTCGCGCAGGGACACCCGCCAGTCCTTGTCCAGCGGATGGATCGGCATGGTGAAAAAGCCGAGCTGCATGGGGTTTCCTTCGCCTGTCGGTCCAGCGCTACCATGCGGGCGCCGCGCCTGCCAACGCGCGATCGTGCAACATCGGAGGGAATCGTCATGCAGAACAAGGTCGGTGTTGTCGGGTTGGGGATCATGGGCGGGGCCATGGCGCGCAACCTGGTTGCCGCCGGGTGGCAGGTGTTGGGGCACGACATCGACGCAAAACGCCGCGCGGAACTGCAAGGAGCCGGCGTTGCGATCCGTCCCGACGCGTCGGCGTTGGCGCGGGAAGCGCCGGTGCTGCTGCTGTCTCTGCCATCGCCCGCTGCGGCGCTGGCCACGGCCCAGGGCATTGCCGCTGCCGGTGTCGAACGGCGCATCGTCATTGAAGCGTCCACGCTGGCGCTGAAGGACAAGCTGGCGATCGAATCGGCGCTGCGTGCGGCCGGCCACGTGGCGCTGGATTGTCCGGTCAGCGGCACCGGCGCGCAGGCGGTGACCAAGGATCTGGTGATCTATGCCAGCGGCGACTCGCAAAGCATCGAGGCGTTGCGGCCCTTGTTCGCCGGCTTCAGCCGCGCCGTGCACGATGTCGGCGCGTTCGGCAACGGCAGCCGCATGAAGTTCGTCGCCAATTTGCTGGTGGCGATTCACAACGTCGCCAGTGCCGAGGCGATGGTGCTGGGAGTCAAATCCGGCCTCGATGCCCGCCAGGTGGTGGAGCTGGTCACGGCAGGCGCCGGCACGTCGCGGGTGTTCGAGCTGCGTGCGCCGATGATGGCAGCGCGGCACTATCAACCGGCGTCGATGCGGATGGAGATCTGGCAGAAGGATATGGCGGTTATCAGCCAGTTCGCAGCCGAACTTGGCTGCCCGACGCCGCTGCTGTCGGCGACGTTGCCGATCTATGCCTCGGCGATGGCGACGGGCCATGCGGCCGACGATACCGCCGCGACCTACGCCGTGCTGGAGGCGATGGCCGGGCTCCAGTAATGTCATTGCGAGAAGCGGAGCGACGAAGCAGCCTCGATCGGAGGGCTATCCGAACCGTTCGTGCAGCTTGCGGCCGAACTTGCTCCGTCGCTGCACTCCTCGCATTGACATCGTGTCGCGCTAACCATTTGTTTGCCTTTCCCACCTAGACCGCTTCGCCGCGGGCCTATCGCCCGCTGGCGGAGCAAGCATGCAATTCCTGGCCGGCAGCCGGGTCGCCGCGCGCGGGCTCGCGTGGGATCTGGTGGAGGTCCAGCAACTCGGTGCCCAGCAGTGCCTGCATCTGCGCTGTGCCGGCGGCGACCTGCATGGGCTCGAGTGGGACCTGCTGTATCCCAACGAGCAAGCCACGCCCTTGCAGACCGCGCTGCGGCCGGAGTCACCGGGACCGCTCACCGCCTGGCGCCTGCACCACATCGCTTCCCTGCTGGGTCAGGTGCCAGGCCCGCACGATATGCTCGCGGCCGAACCGGGCCGCGTGGCGATCGAACCCTACCAGCTCGTCCCCCTCATGCGAGCACTGGAACTGCCGCGCCAGCGCCTGTTGCTCGCCGACGCGGTGGGCCTGGGAAAGACCATCCAGGCCGGACTGATCGCAACGGAACTGATCGCTCGGCGCCGCGCGCATCGCATTTTGGTGGTATCACCGCCCGGCCCGTTGCTGACCCAATGGCACCATGAACTGCGCGACCGCTTCGGGCTGCGCTTCACGATCATTGCCGATTCCACGGCCTTGCAGCGGGAACGCCGCCGCACCGAGCTTGGCGGCAATCCGTTCGACAGCATCGCGCTGTGCCTGGTGTCGCTGGATTTCGCCAAGCAGGAACGCGTGCTCGAGGATTTGGAACGTGCCGCCTGGGATCTCGCGATCATCGACGAGGCGCATCATTGCATCGCCACTAATCCAGGCGCTGACAGCGACGATACGCTGCGCCGCCGCCTGGCCGAGGTCGTCGCCCGCCGTTCCGATGGCCTGTTGCTGCTGACGGCGACGCCGCATGACGGCTACGATACGCATTTCGCTTCTCTGATCGAATTGCTCGACCCGAGCCTGGTGAACGGGCGAGGCGGGCTCGCCGGCAACGCCTATCGCCGCCACGTCGTGCGCCGCCTGAAATCGCATATCTGCGATCCCCGCAGCGGTGCGCCGCTGTTTCGAGAACGCAAGGTGCTGCCGGTGCGGATCGAGCAATCCGGCGATGGCGCCGATGCGGTGCAGGCGTTTCATAGTGCGCTGGCCGCGTTGGTGGCGCCTCGGCTGCGGCGCGCGAAGCATAGCGGCGATTATGCCGACGCTCTTGCATTCATCGGGCTGTTAAAGCGGTCGGTGTCCACCGTCAGCGCCTGCGTCGCAACGTTGCAGGTGGTGGCGGAGCGTTATCGGGCCTTGCGCTCCGACGGAACTGACGCCGACGCACTGCGCAGGGAACGTGTCCGCACGTTGCGGGCGTATCGGCGTCGCCGGCTGCGCTTCGGCGTTCTGGACGCTGCGGCGGAAACCGCAGCCGCCGAACTCGAGGCAGAGGACATGGCCGTTGACCTTGTCCGTTTCGGGGCTTTTGAGACGGAACCGAAGCCCGGCCTCATCCCTGATCGTGAAATTGCCGACGCGTTGCAAGCGCTGATCCGACAAGGCGAAGCCGCGGCGCCACATGATCTGAAGCTGAGCGCGATGCTGGATGAAGTGCGGCTGATCCGTACGGCACATCCGGCGGCCAACATTCTGGTCTACACGGAATACGCCGACAGCCAGGTTGCGGCGGTGGACGCGCTGCGCTGCGCCAAGGGGATAGATGGGGAGATCCTGGCGATCAGCGGCCTGGACCCCGAAGCAGAGCGCACGCGCATCGCGGAGCGCTGCGCTGACCGGAGCGACATCGTGCTGGTCAGCACGGATTCGATGGCCGAGGGGCTGAATTTGCATCAGCGCTGCTGCCATCTGATCCATCTCGACCTGCCGTACAACCCGAACAGATTGGAGCAGCGGAACGGGAGGATCGACCGGTACGGGCAGCGGCGGGACCCTGAAATTCGCTATCTGTATCTTGCCGGCACGTTCGAGGAACGCCTGCTGCTGCGCCTGATCGCCAAATACGAAAAGGCGCGCGCCTGCCTGGATGTGATGCCCGACACGCTGGGTGTGACGGCGGAGGAACCAGTCTGGAGTGCCGGCCTCGTCGCCGGCTTCGCCGAAGATCAGGCGCGTTTGTTCGACGATGATACGCCGCCGATCCGCACACTGGACGTCGCCACCGAGGCGGAGAACGCCGCTGCTCTGCGCGATCTGCTGCACGAGATCGATCGTGCCTTCGAGGGCTATGAGCGTCAGGCGGTGCGTCATGGTTGGCTGGCTGAGCAAGGTCTGAATGCGGACCTTCGCCAGGCTGGTGCCGCGGCTTCCGCATGCCAGCGCAGCGATGCGTTGATCGGGCACATCGATCTTGCCGCTTTCGTTGCTGACGCCGTCGCTGCAGAAGTGAACGATGCTTCCGCCGTGGCGGCGATCGGCAATCGCCTGATCTTGCCTCCCGATTGGACCGTCGGCCTCGACGGTCTTCCCGGCTATGATGCCGGAACGCGCACACTGTGCTTCACCCGTGACCGCAACCGCTTGTGCGACGTGGATGGCGAGCAACTCGCCTATCTTGGCCGCGGTCATCCGCTGGTGGGTCGCGCAATCACACGGGTACGCCAGGGCGACATCGTATCGGCGGGCGGCATTTGCGATGCCCGCGTCAGCGCCGCCTGTGGCGAGGACGATGAACCAGCGGCACTGCTGACCTTCCATGTCGAAATCGCCGGTGCGCGCCGCACCGAGTTGCAGCGGGTGATCGCGGTGATGCTGCCACGATCCCGCCCTGCTACTGAAATGACCCAAGCGGAATCCTGGCTGCATCTGGCCGCCTGTGATCGCACGACCGCGGTGGACGGCGTGTGGCCGCGTTGGTTCGCCGGATGGCTGCCACGGCGCCAGCGCCAGGCAGAGGAGATTGCGACGGTTGCAATGCAACGCATGGGCGGCGAATTCATCGACACACAGCGCGCGCGCCACGAGGGCAACCGCACTGAACTTGAACATTGGCTGACGCTGCGCGCCAACGACATTTGCGGCGAGCCGGTGGGCTGGACCGCCGACCTGTTCGGCGCAAGCCCTGATCTCCCCACCTGGAGAACACTGGCCGCGCCGTTGGACCGCCTCGCCGCATTCGTTGCCGATGCGGATAACGCGCCAGCGAAACGACGCGAGGCCAACAGTGCGCTGGCACTGTTTCGGCGACGTTGGGATGAAACCGCCGTCGACCTCGCGCCGGCCAGGCCAGCTCTGCGTCCCATTGGCATGCTCCTATTGGTGCCGAACGCTTCACGGGCAGGTCACAAGGTAGCAAATCACAAGGCGGCAACCTGATGAATCTCGACCTGCGCGATTGCACGGCCGTTGGACCTGCGTTCCCGGAGCCGTTCCTTCGTTTCGAACTGCCCGACCTGCTGCAAAAACACGGCTTGCTGCCAAAATCCGGACGGGTGTTCGAGCAAGCGTGGCAAACCGTCCGCCGCCAGGTTCGATCGCTGGGGGGATCAGGCGGCCCATTGCGTGTCAACAATCACGTCATCGCCTCATTGGCACCCCCCCTCGGCTACGCCGCGTTGCAACGTCAGGAGCCCATTGCCACGCGCGAAGGCGCGGAAGATGCTGGCTGGCTGCTGCAAGCATCCAATCGTGCGTGCCTACGTGCCTTCTCCGTCGCGTCAGACACTGATCTCGATGCGCCGCATCGCGGCGGACGCGCTTATCGATTCAGCCCAACCCGCGCCGCCGCGCGCGTGCTGCTGGCAACCAGCGAACGCGCCGCCCTGCTGACCGACGGTAGCGAACTGCGCCTGTTGCTCTGCGATCCGCTGCGCCCCGATAGCCACGTTGCCGTGCCGCTGACCGGGGCGTCGGGTTGGTCGGAGCAAAACCTTGCGCCTGACTCTTACCGTCTGCTCCTGGCCCTGGCGTCACCGCAAGGTCTGGCCGCACTGCCCGATCTGTTGGAGGCCGCGCGCCTCAGCCAGGCCCGCGTGACCAAGGAGCTTCGGGTCCAGGCGCGCACGGCGGTGGAGAGATTCCTGCAAGCGGTGTTGGACGATCCCGCCAATGCGACCAGGCTGCGTCATCGCTGCCGCCTCGCCGTCACGTTGTGGCAAGAAGCGCTCATCCTGGTCTATCGCGTGTTGTTCATTTTGAAACTCGAAAGCGCGGCGGACCCGGCACGGGTTTTCAGCTTTGCCGCAACGCCGCTATGGCGGCAGGCGCTGTCGCCCAACCGCGCGCTTGGACCTTTGGCGCGGCGTCATCTCGACCAAGGTCACGACACCGGCCGCATGCTGTCCGATGGCCTGCGCACGATCTTCCGCATCTTCAACGAGGGGCTGTCATGCAGCGAACTGTCAATCGCCCCGTTGGGGGGAGCCTTGTTCGGTGCGCAGTCCATGCCGTTGCTGGACTCATTGCACTGGAGTGAAGCTGCCGTTGCCTTGTTGCTTGATCGATTACTCTGGACCATGCCGAGGGGCCGCGAACGCGAGCGCGTCCAATATGGTCCGTTGAATGTGGAAGAACTCGGCCGCGTTTATGAAGCGTTGCTGGAACTGGAACCGGGGATCGCCACGCGCCCGATGGTACGGATGCGCCGCGGCAAGTTGGAAGTCGTCGTGCTGGCGGGCAGTGTCACGCCCCGCTTCCTCGCTGCGAACAGCGACGATAACGACGAGGACAGCAATGTCGTCCGCAAGCAGGACATTGCCTCCGGCCAGTTCTATCTGCGTGCCGGCCTGGGACGGAAAGCAACGGGCTCGTACTACACACCCGACGAATTCGTGCGGTTCCTGGTGCACGAGACGCTCGCCCCGCAGATTGCCGCGCGCAGCCCGGATGACGATCCCAATCCGGCGGCGATCCTGGCCTTGAAAGTCGTCGATCCGGCGACCGGCAGCGGACATTTCCTGGTGCAAGCCTGCCGCTTTCTCGGCGAGGCGTTATGCGCCGCGTGCCGTCTGTGCGACACGCTGGCGACCGCCGCCGATGCACAAGCGGTTCAGGCACCCGCCGGCGAACAAGCGCGTCTGCTGGCACGCGCGCAGGCATTGCGTGCGCGCATCGACGCGCTGCCGGACCCGGACCGAACCCTGCAAGCCTATTTGCCAAGCCACTCCCATGAGGGCGGCGACAGCGGCATTTCACAAAGCTGCGCTTTGGCGATCTGCCGGCGCCTGGTGGCCGTGCATTGCCTCTACGGCGTCGATCGCAATCCCCTGGCCATTGAACTCGCCAAGTTGTCGCTGTGGCTGGAGTCATATGCCGAAGGCCTGCCGTTGACCTTTCTGGATCATCGACTGGTAGCAGGCGACTCCCTGGCCGGCTCGTTTTTCCCGCAGCTCGTAACCTTCCCCGTCGGAGGCGGCGATCTGGACCCGTTGCTCGCACGCGATGTGGCGTCGCGACTTGCTGCGTCGTTGCAGGCGGCGCTGACGGAAGTGCACGCGCTGCAATCAACCGTGGGCCGCGATGCCGCCGATCTGGTTTTGAAGCAGGGCGCGAAGTCAAGGCTTGATGCCGCACTTTTCCCGCTGCGGCAGTTGGCGCGTGTCTGGTCGGGCGCGGTGATGCTGGCACAGCGAGAATCCGACGACGAATTCCTCGCTTTGGCGCAACACGTCGCAACGCACGGCGCGTGGCCGGGCAAACTGACGCGTCGCCAGACGCGGTTGTTGGCCACGGGCGCAAACGCCCTGCCATGGGACCTGACCTTCCCTGAAATATTCCAGCCCGACGCATGCGGCATCCGTACCGGCGGGTTCGACGCGGTGCTTGGCAATCCACCCTGGGACATCGTGCAGCAGAATGCCAAAGAGTTCCTCGCTGGCTTCGACCTTTCCATCCTCAACGCTCCCACCCGCCGCGAGGCCGAAACAAAGCAGGTCCGCCTGCTCTCCGATCCCACAACCGCCGCCGCGTTCCGCGCCTATCAGGAGAATTTCGAACACCAGCATCGGCTGGCCGATCGTCTCTATGCGTTTCAGAAGACCGCCAACGGTGCGGCCATGGCCGGCAAGCTCGACGCATTTCGCATCTTCGCCGAACGCAAGCTGCAGCTCGCCGGCCTGCACGGCGCCGTCGGCATGGTGGTGCCGTCGTCCTTTCATGCCAACGAAGGCGCCACAGCCATCCGGCATCTTTATCTGCAACGAACCGATCTGCGCTGCTGCTTTTCGCTCGAAAATCGCCGCCGCCTGTTCGATATCCACGTCCGGCAGAAATTCGCCTTGGTGGTGGCACGGCGTCCCGGGCCGACGCAGTCCGTGCAGTGCGGTTTCTATCTCGATGATCTGGCGCAGCTTGGCGATCCGACGCGGATTATGCGCTATGACCGCAGGTTCATCGAAGCGTCCGGCGGCGCGCACGCCACCTTTCTGGAACTCCGCTCCACCAGGGATCTCGCCATTGCGCACCTTGTCTTCCTGCGTCATCCATCGCTGCGCGACTGGACCGCAAGGCGCGGCATCGTGCTCGGGCGCGAACTGAACATCACCGACGATGCCGATCGCCTGACGCCCGTGCGCGACCTGCGGCGCTTCCGCCAGCCTTATCTGCTGCTGCACGAGGGCAAGACCATCCAGCAGTTCGACGACCGCTGGGACACCGGCCCGCGCTACGGCCTGATGCTATCCGCGCTGCAGGACAAGCCGGCCTGGCAGGAAGCCGCGCGTCATTTCCGCCTGGCCGTACGCAAGATCGCCCGTTCCACCGACGAGCGCACCGCCATCGCCGCCTTCACCTCACCCTTCTATCTGTTCTCGATCACTGCCAATGTCGAACGCACCCCGCAGGCGCGGTGCAATGCCGACGCGCTGGTGCTGTGCGCAGTCATCAACAGCTTCGTGTTCGATTGGGCGCTCCGCCAGAAAACGGCCGCCACCGTCAATTTGTTCATTTTGGAGGCGTGCCCGGTCTGCGAGTTGTCCGCCGACGCCGCACGGTTCCTTGCCCACGGCGCGCTGCGGCTGTCGTGCAATCACGCTGCCTACGCCCCGCTGTGGCAGGAACAATTGGGGCGCTGCTGGCGGGAAGCATCGCCGTACGGCACCTGGCCCATCCTGTCGTCGCCGGACGCGCGATGGCAGCTGCGGGCAGTGATGGATGCCGTCGCAGCGCAGGCATATGGGCTGTCGCGCGGCGACTACGACCATATCCTTGGCAGCTTCATGCATAAGCGGTTCCCGGAGATGTCCGCCTCGTGCCTGGACGCGTTCGATGCGTTAGCGGCACAGGGCGTGGCCGCATTCTGCCGATCGCATGATCCGTACGACGACGTACCCCTGGTGCTCGCACGGGCGAGACCGTCGCGGCAGGCCATTGCCGGGAATCGCACACGTTCCGCCGTCGCGTGAATCTGCCCGTCTGTCTGGCCATTCCCCGCCAGAGGCGCGATCCTGCGGACAAGATGCGCATGAGGAGAGTCCATGTCAGGCACCGGAATTGGCAGCTCGGTACGCCGGCGCGAAGACCCGCGTTTGCTGTCCGGCAAGGGCCGCTACAGTGACGATCTGAATCTGCCGGGTCAGGCGTACGCGATCATGGTGCGGTCGCCGCATGCGCACGCGCGGCTCGGCGCGATCGACACGGATGCGGCAAGCGCAATTCCGGGCGTGCTGGCGGTGCTGACGGGACAGGACATGCTGGCCGACGGGCTGCATCCGATCCCGCACGCCGTCTGGTCGCGCCATCCGGCGGAACTCTACCTGCCGAACAGTGACGGGTCGCAGGCCTTTATGCCGGTGCATTATTGCCTGGCGACGGAGGAAGTGCGGCATGTCGGCGAGATCGTCGCAATCGTCGTGGCCGATAGCGTTCCAGCTGCCAAGGATGCCGCGGAACTCGTGCAGGTGGACTACCATCCGCTGCCGGCGGTGACGCGCGCCATAGAAGCCGTGAGGCCTGACGCGGTGCATGTGCGCGAGGATGGCGGCAACATCTGCATCGATTCGCTGGTCGGCGATGCGGCGGCGACCGAGGCCGCGTTCGCGCGGGCGGCCCATGTTGCGTCGCTGACCACATGGATTCCGCGCGTGACCGGCGTGCCGATGGAACCGCGCGCGGCACTCGGCACCTACGATCCGGCAACGGACCGTTACACCCTGCATGCCGGCGCGGGCGGCGCGGTACAGCCGAAGCAGCATCTCGCTGGCGTGCTCGGCGTGCCTGACAAGAACGTGCGCATGGTGATGCACGATGTCGGCGGCAATTTCGGCACGCGCGGGGCGTTCAATCCGGAATTCGCCTTGGTGGTGTGGGCCTCGCGTCGCGTCGGCCGGCCGGTGAAATGGACCTGCATGCGCAGCGAGGCCTTCGTGGCCGACTACCAGGCGCGCGATCTGGAGGCCACCGCGGAATTGGCGCTGGATGCCGACGGCACGTTCCTGGCGATGCGCGGCTCGGTGATCAGCAATGTCGGCGCGTATCCGATCTCGTTCGGTCCAATTCAGAAAGGCGTGGAGATTCTCACCAGCATCTATCACGTGCCAGCGGTGTTGGTGCGCGCTCGCGCGGCGATGACCAATACGCCACCGACTCGCCCCTATCGCAGCTCCGGCCGGCCCGAGGTGATGTTCGTGATGGAGCGTTTGATCGACATCGCGGCCCGCCGCACCGGCCTGGACCGCATCGAACTGCGCCGGCGCAATTTGATACAAGAGAACGCGATGCCGTACCGCAACCCGTTCGGCATGCTCTACGACAGCGGGGCCTATCACAAGGTGATGGAGCGTGCCCTGGAACTGGCGGACTGGAACGGGTTCCCCGCCCGTCGTGCCGCAGCCAGGACGCGGGGTCTGTGCCGTGGCATCGGCATAGCGAACTATATGGATACTGCGACCGGCGTGCCGCGTGAGCGTGCGGAAGTCACCGTGATGCCGGAGGGCGTTGTGGAGGTGGTGATCGGCACCGTTTCGCAAGGTCAGGGGCATGATACCAGCTTTGCGCAGCTCATCACCGAATGGCTTGGCGTTGACCTGGACACGGTGAAGCTGGTGACCGGCGATACCGACCGCGTCGTGTTCGGCGGCGGGGCGCATTCCGGACGAGCGCTCCGGTTGGGTAGCATCGTCATGCACGCCGCGTCACGCGAGATTATCGAAAAGGGCCTGCGCATCTCCAGCCACGTGCTGGAGGCGGACGTCGCAGACCTGTCCTTCACCGATGGCCGCTTCGTCGTGAGCGGCACCGACCGTTCGATCCATTTGTTCGAAATCGCCCGCGCGGCGGTCGAACGTAACGATCTGCCGGAGGATCTGCGTGGGCCGCTCGGCGCGGTCAGCGACCAGACTGTGCCAGAAGCGAGTTTTCCCTACGGCTGCCATGTCTGCGAAGTGGAAATCGATCCGGATACCGGCACGGTGCTGATCGAGCGCCACACCGCGGTGGACGATGTCGGCCGGGCGGTAAATCCAATGATCGTGCACGGCCAGGTGCATGGCGGCATCGTGCAAGGGATGGGTCAGGCGCTGTGCGAGCAATGCTATTATGAACCCGGCAGCGGACAGTTGTTGGCCGGGTCGTTCATGGACTACGCGATGCCGCGCGCGGCGATGTTCCCGATGTTCCACGCCGAGCTGTCGGAGGTGCCGTCAACCACCCATCCGCTCGGAATCCGGCCAGCGGGCGAGGGCGGCACGACGCCGGCACTTGCGGTGGTGGTCAACGCTATTGTGGATGCGCTGTCGGATTATGGCGTGGAACATGTTGAGATGCCTGCAACAGCACAACGCCTGTGGCTGGCGATACACGGCGGGGAAGGGAAAGCGGCATGATCGTACGAAGCTGGAGCGGCCATACGACGCCTGATCGCGAGGCCGATTACCCGGTGCATTTCCACCACAACGTGCTGCCAGCGCTGCGCGGGATCGACGGGTTTTTGGGTGCGACGCTGTTGCGGGAATTGATCGACGGTGCGGTGGTCTATCAGGTGCTGACGCGTTGGCGCGACATGGAGGATATCCGAGGATTTGCGGGCCATCACCCATCGCGTGCGGTGGTGGAACCTGAAGCGGTCGCGGCGCTGGTCGGGTTCGATAAGACGGTCCGACATTACGTCGTCGTGGAGGAGGTTCAGTACTAGTACCGCGTTTCCATGGAACGAATCGTATCACGGTGACATCGTGATCCTGTAGAATCGCGTGTGAACCAGGGGCGCACGATCGAGGTCACCCAGTCACGCCATAATTCGTTGCTTGACCTCCGAAGTTGAAGCGCCCCTCACGCTGCGTGGCGAGCCACTTTTTGGTTTCCGTCCGGCTGACCTCGGCCGCCATGATACTCGTTGCAAGCGGCCGTGGAAGCATAGGATCTCATTGCTATCGGACCGTACGGTGGTGCGATTCCCGCCGGTCGTTTGGATTTGCAGTTACGAAATCACATCAGGCGCTGCAACGGCACGGACGCGTCCGCCAGCTTCGCTTCGTCCACCACTTTGCGCGACTTGATCAGCGCCTGCCCTGCCCGGATCTCGCGTGGATTGTTTGCCGCGGTGACACCGAGGACGCTACCGTCTTCCGCCAGATGGACCGCGACAAATGATTCCGCCGGGCCACCCTGCCGCACGACCGTGCGCGCCGCGTCGGCAGGCAAGCCTGCCACCTGGAGATTGACCTTATACTGGTCGGTCCAGAACCACGGTACATCGTCATAGGGCGTCGTGTCGCCGCACATCGCCTTGCCCACGGCGATACCATGGTTCTGCGCGTGACGCCACGATTCCAGCCGTAACCGGCGACCGAACAACGGATGGAAGAACGCGGTCACGTCGCCGGCAGCATAAATGTCGGGATCGCTGCTGCGGCCGAATTCGTCCACCACGATGCCGCCTTCCAGCGACAATCCTGCCGCCTCTGCCAGGCTCAGATTACGCTGCATGCCGACGCCCGCCACCACAACGTCGGCGGAAAAGCGGCGTCCGTCGCGGCATGTTACGACAATGCCACCGTTCTCGCGATCGAGGCGGTCGACGATCAGATCGAAATGCAATGTCACGCCGGCGCGGCGGTGCAACGATTCGATATACGCTGCCCCTTCCGGCGAAACCGCGCGGCCCATCGCACGTGGCAGAGCTTCGAGCACTGTCACTTCGCAGCCGCGCGTCCGCGCCGAGGACGCGATCTCCAGCCCGATCACGCCGGCGCCGATACAAAGCACGCGCGGCGCCCCTCCAAGACGTGCGCGGATGGCACGGGCATCCTCCAGAGTGCGGAGATACAGCGCCAGATCGCCGCCGTGCACCGGCAGGTGGCGCGCCTGTCCGCCCACCGTCAGCAGCAGCTTGTCATAATCAAACGCCCGCCCATCGGACAGCAGAACGCGATGCGCCTTCGGGTCCACGCTGTACACAGCGTTCCCGAGCACCATCTCGATGTCCAGTTCGCCATAGCGTTGTTCGGTGTGGAAATGCAGAGTGGGCGGCTCTGGGTCCTCAACGAGAACCTGCTTGGAGAGCGGCGGGCGCTGATACGGCCGCAACGGCTCGTCGCCGATCAGCCATACCCGCCCAGTAAATCCAACCTGTCGCATGGATACGGCCGCCCAGGCGCCAGCCTGGCCGGCGCCGACGATGACGTGAGTGGCGGTCATATCGCGCGGCCTACCGCGCCGCCGTCTCGCCGGGTGGAGGATTTGCCGGCAACCACGCGTCCGTCCAGCCGGTCTCGCCGTTGCTTGTGATCTGCACCTCGGTCGCGCCCGGACCGGAACGATCGAGGATCTTGATGGCCGTCGGCTGGGTGACCGGCTGGCAGTCCGGAGGGGCTGCTTGCTCGCCCATCATCAGGGCGGCGCGGCGCCGAAGATCATCCTGGCTGCGGCAGATGACGGAGCCGGGATCCAGCCGAGGCCAGGCACTGGGCGGAGCCGCAACGGCGGGCGGCGGCGCCTCGCCATTCGAGTGCTTCTGCCCAAGAAGGCCCTCGTAGTTGACGTTGCTGTCGCTGGGCGGCTTCACTTGGGCTGAAGCCAGCATGCTCATGCAAACCAGCGGTGCCGCCAGAAGGCCACGCCGGACAAATTTTGTTATCTGCATTTTCCCCCTCTCAGGCCGGAGAACCACAGTATCTATGAAGCGACGGGGATCGGCGCGCAACTGCGTCGCGTATGACGCTCCGCGTGTTGATACAGATTTCGCGCTGGAGCCTCAGCCGCCGGCCGGTGGTCCTTTCATCTCCGCCACGCGCCTCGCGAGTTCCGCCCGGCAGGCGGCCGAGTCCGCGGAGCACCCGCCCGCATGCCACCAGCCCCGCACTGCCCGCAGCATTTCTCCGACCATCGGACCAGGCTCCAGCCCCAGCGCCAGCACGTCGCGGCCCTCGAGCGGAAAGACGGGGCGCGGCATGGCCGCCAGACGCGCGCGCAGTGCGTCCCAATCCAGCCCGGCATGACCGTCCAGCCAGGTGCGGTCTCGCAGGATCGCCGGGTCGGTATCGGCGAGCAAGCAGCGGAGGGTAGCGTCATCCATGTCCGGCCGCACCGGCGGGGCCTGACGCAAGGCGATCAGTCGCTCACGCTCTGCTCCAGAGAGCCGCAGTCGCTCGGCGAAGGATTCGGCATCGCCGGTCAGCAGCGCCGCGAGCCGCAACAGCGGATCGAGTGGGGCTCCTGCGGCAACCACCCGGTCGAGCCGGCGCAAATCTGTCCCCTCCGGCATCATCGCCGCCAGCACGCCCAATTCCGCCATCAGTGCCAATGCGCCGCGTGGATCGGGAGCGGCAAGAATGCGCGTTAGCTCGCTCCAAACCCGCTCGGCCGAAAGGCGGCCGAGGCCGGCCACGCCAGCGCGGATAGCCCCCAACGTCGGTATGTCAGGGGAGCCGACGCCATAGCGCCCATGGAAACGGAAGAAACGAAGAATGCGGAGGTAGTCTTCGGCGATGCGCGTCGCCGGGTCGCCAACGAACCGGACGACGCCCCGCTGCAGATCAGCGATACCGCCAAAATAGTCGAACACTGCGCCGTCTCGGGTCATCGACAGCGCATTTATCGTGAAATCGCGACGTGCGGCATCGGCGCGCCAGTCGTTGGTGAAGGCCACGATGGCATGCCGGCCATCCGTCTCTACATCGCGGCGCAACGTGGTGATTTCGAAGCCACGCCCGTCGGAGACCGCGGTGACGGTGCCGTGGGCGATCCCCGTTGGCACCGCCCGGATACCTGCTTTGCCAAGCGCAGCAAGCACATCGTCAGGCGGACGCGGCGTTGCCAGGTCGATGTCGGCGACCGGACGGCCCGCCAGCGTGTCACGCACTGCGCCGCCGGCGATCCGTGCTTCCGGTAGGGCGGAGAGCACTGACGACAGCGCTGGGTCGGACAGGAAGTCGGGCGGACGGATTTTCAGCGCGGGTTGGTCGATCATGGTGGTGCGCCATGACCAGGGACGATGCGGCCCTCATGCAGTGTGGCTGGTACATAAGTGCTTCCGGACGGCAATGCGCCTTCCCACTGGAACCACAAGAGGGCGCCGAGCAATACCCCAAGCAGAACGAAGGATGCTGCGACAACGCGGGAGGACAGTCCGCGTACAGACCCGGTAATCCGCCACATCGCGAAGAGGATGAATGGCGCAAGGAATAGGAGCAGTTCGACGTAGCGGAGCATCAGGCTGACAATAACCTCTCCCACGCTGTCTGCGGGAGAGGCTGGTTGGGGTTGGGAAGCGAACCAACGGGTCATCGGGGGATGGGGATGGGGATTGGGTCGGTACGATTTCATAGAGTGCCGACACGCTGACCCCTCCCCCGGCGCTACGCGCCGACCTCTCCCGCCGCAGGCGGGAGCGATTTCGGGGGGCGTCTCAGCTTCTGCGCCAAATGCACGAGAATTGCGGCAGTGGCACCCCAGATGAAATGCTCCGGGTGTGGCCAGACCCAGTATTCGCGCAGGTTGCCGCGCGCTTCATGGCGCTGGCGCTGCGGCGCCGCTGGATCGAGCAATACGTCCAGCGGCATCTCGAAGACGCATTCGACTTCCGCCGGAGCCGGACGCAACACCAGGCCTGCTGGCAGCACACCCAGAACCGGCGTGATACGGTACCCTGTGCCGGTGACGTAATCGTCGAGACGGCCCAGTACCTCCACGTCACGCGGCGACAGGCTCACCTCCTCTTCCGCCTCGCGCAGGGCCGCTTGTTCGGGTGTCTCGCCCGCGTCGATACGCCCGCCAGGGAAACTCACTTGGCCGGCATGTTTGCTGAGGTGCACGGTACGCTTCGTCAGCAGAATGCCGGGAGTCGACCCAAGCACGACGGGCACCAGTACCGCCGCCGGGATCGGGGGCGCATCGAGCACCTGGAGCACTTCGTCGCCATACGCCACGGAACCCCTGTGCGGCGCGATAACGACTGCCGTCAGGCGGGCGCGCAATTCCTCGCTGGTCACTCTTCGCTGCGCGGCATCTCGCCCAAGGCGAAGAACTTTCCCCCGCTCCAAACGCCGAGCATGCGCCGACAACCAACCCACTCCGGTACCGCTAGCGCAACAAGTTCATAGTAGACGGGGCGGCTGATCCGCGCCTCGATCCCGAAGACACCTGCTCCGGGCCGCACGAAAAGGTATGGCGTCGGCTCGCAGGTGAGCAAGTCATGGGCGACGCGAATCGGATTGTCCGGACCGGCCGTGATTACCTGATCGACATTGGTGCGGAACGACAGCACCTGCTGGCGCCCGTCACCGCTCCAATCGAGTTCTACCGCAACAAAAGGCACGTCCTCTACCTCAATGCGCCCACGCTCGGCGGGTGTCTGCAACCAGAACGAGCCGTCCTCCTCGCGCCGCAACACGCTGGAAAACAGACAGACCAGCTCTTTGCGGTTGATCGGTGTCCCCCGGTAGAGCCAAGTGCCGTCACGCCGGATCAGGAAGGGCAAATCGCCGCATTCCACGGGCACCCGACGTGACCGCCTCGGTGTCGCATCGGCAAAAGCCAGAGCACTCGCAACCGGTGCTGACGCCGCTCGCGCGCCCGCAAGCGCGGTGGCCGGGATGCTCGCCCTGCCTTGATTCACGTCTCCGTCTCCAGTGCTCGCCGTGATTTCTGTGTAACCGGCGATATAGGTAGCATCCCCCCATCCAAAAAAGAGCCTATATGCCGCGACGGAGCAAAACGGTGAAGGCGAGCGCCGAATGTCGTCTGGTATGGCTACCGCGCCACTGAGTGCGGCGAATGCGGGAAGTTTTTCCCCGAAGGATCAGGGCACGGCCGTCGCCGATGTGGAGGCGCTCGGTGGCCGCGTTGCGAAGGTGCGTGCCGCGATCGGGCAGGTTATCTTTGGCCAGGATGACGTGATTGATCAAGTCCTGATCACACTTCTTTCGGGCGGTCACGCACTGCTGGTGGGGGTGCCCGGGCTTGGAAAGAGTCGGCTGGTGGAAGCCCTGGGCGTCGTGCTGGGACTTGCCACCAAGCGCGTACAGTTCACTCCAGACCTTATGCCCGCCGACATCATCGGGTCGGAAGTTCTTGATGAGTCAGAGGGCAAGCGCAGCTTTCGGTTCGTGCCCGGACCAGTGTTCTGCCAATTGCTCATGGCCGACGAGATCAACCGCGCCAGCCCCCGCACACAATCGGCGCTGTTACAGTCCATGCAGGAGCAGCGGGTCGCCATTAGCGGCGTGGAGCACCGGCTGCCACAACCTTTCCATGTTCTGGCAACGCAGAATCCGATCGAGCAAGAAGGGACCTACCCGCTGCCTGAGGCTCAGCTCGACCGGTTCCTCTTGGAAGTGCTGGTCAGCTACCCGGATCTGGCGGCGGAGCGCACCATGCTTCTTGCGACGACAGGTGTGACGAACGCTCTGCCCGGTCAGGCCATGACAGCCGAGGAACTGCTGGCCGCACAGGCATTGATCAGACGTGTACCGGTGGGGGAAAAGGTCGTGGAGGCGATTCTCGCGCTGGTCCGCGGCGGTAGGCCGGAAACAGCCGAGGACGAGACGGTACGCCGCCATGTTGCCTGGGGACCGGGACCGCGTGCGGCACAGGCGCTGATGCTGGCATGCCGCGCGCGTGCACTGCTGGCGGGACGGCTTGCGCCGAGCATCGACGACGTGGTGGCACTCGCACGTCCGGTATTGCGGCACCGCATGGCGCTGAGTTTCTCGGCCCGTGCCGACGGCGTGCTGTTGGGCGAGGTGATCGATCGGTTGGTGGCGAGGGCGGCGTGACGTCCTGTCGGCCCGATGATCTTCAGCGCAATCGGTTGGCTTGCCTCACGACCCAACCAACATCTCCCGCTATGCAGGAGACGTTACGCCGATGATCAGCGCGCGCCGGGCAGAGGCAGTTGGCGCGCGGCTGCCGCCGCTGCTGGTCGCCGCGGAGCGGGTCGCGGCTACGGTGGCGCAAGGGGTTCACGGTCGTCGGCGCGTCGGCCAGGGCGACAGTTTCTGGCAGTTCCGCCGCTTTGTCACAGGTGACGCGTTTGCCCGCGTCGACTGGCGGCAGTCCGCCAAATCCGGCCGGCCGGTGCCCGAGGGCTGGTTCATTCGCGAAACCGAGTGGGAGGCAGCGCAAACCGTTTGCCTGTGGCGCGACGTGTCTCCCTCGATGTGCTGGCACTCGCGCGGCATGGCCATCGAGAAGCGCGAACGCGCCGACTTGCTCTTGCTCGCACTCGCATCTCTGTTGCTGCGCGGCGGCGAGCGAGTCTTGCTGATGCGCGAAGGTGCGCGGCCCGTCTCAGGCCGTGGCGGCCTGGATCGTCTGGCGCAGGACCTCGCCGGATCACCCGTCAATAATGCAGGCCTGCCTCCGCATATGCCTCTGCCGCGCCACGCAAGCGTGGTCCTGTTTGGCGATTTCCTTTCCCCACTGCCAGAAATTCAGACGGTTGTTGGACTGTTATCGGCGCTCCCAGTCACGGGATACCTGTTGCAAATCCTCGACCCGGCCGAGGCATTGCTGCCCTATGCCGGCCGCATCCGTTTTCGCGGCCTGGAACGCGAGGTAGATACCCTGATCCCTCGCGTGGAAAATGTGCGCGACGAATATGCCCGCCGCCTCAAGGCGCAGCAGGACGGCCTGACGTCCATCTGTGCCGCGGCTGGTTTCGGCTTCGGGGTCCATCGTACCGACCATCCCCCCGAATCCGCGTTGTTGACCCTCTACACAGCTTTGGGCGTGCGGTAGCCGGGATGCCTGCGCTAGGATCATCGGAATGATCTTCGCCTCTCCGTGGATCCTGCTGGCTTTGGCGGGATTGCCGCTGCTGTGGTGGCTGTTGCGCGTCACCCCACCGGCTCCGCGCAGCGAGACGTTTCCCGCTATCCGCCTGCTGCTCGGGTTGCACGCGACGGAAGAGACGCCGGCCCGGACACCGTGGTGGCTGCTGGCTCTACGCCTGCTTGCTGCGTCGCTGGTGATTGTCGCATTGGCGCGCCCGGTTCTCGACGCCGGCTCACAGTTCGCAGGCACGGGGCCCGTGTTGCTGGTCGTGGATAACGGGTGGGCATCGGCCCCGGACTGGCCGAAACGCATGGAGGCGGCAAACACCATGCTGGACCGCGTCGCGCGTGCGGGACGCAAAGCTGCATTGCTCGCAACTGCGCCAGATGAAAACGGGCTTCCACCCCGCATCTCGGCTGTGATGCCAGTGGCTGATTTACGTGCCCGCCTGGCAGCGCTGCATCCGCAGCCGTGGCCCGCGGATCACGCTAGTGCGGCAGCAGCCCTGACGGACTGGGAGCAAACAGGCGGCGCCGCGGTTTACCTGGCTGACGGCCTGACCGATGGTCCTGATTTCCACCGATTTGCGACTGCGCTTCGTGCTGTCGGCCCGGTCACGGAAGTCTGCTGTGGTACCATGCCTGCGCGCCTGCTTTTGCCACCGGACAGCCAGGCGGACCGCTTGGTTGCCCGGTTGGCACAAACGCCACAGCTTGGCGCCACAAAAGCCGTGGTGCTCGCGCAGACCGGCGACGGGCGTACGCTCGCGCGCAGCACGATCGATATCCCAGCAGGTGCCACGACCGGCGCCGCCGCGATCATGCTACCGCCCGAACTGCGTAATCAGTTGGCCCGGCTGGTGGTCGAGGGGCCGCCTTCCGCTGGTTCGACGGTGTTGCTTGATGAGCGTTGGCGCCGCCGCCCGGTCGGCCTGGTTGCCGGCAACGATGCCAATGCGAATATCCCCTTCTCGGGTCCCTTGTTTTTTCTGCACCGGGCGCTTGCGCCTTACACCGAGTTGCGCGAGGGGCCGATCGCCACGCTGCTGCAGCGCGATCTGTCGGTGTTGATACTGGCGGACGATCCTCTGCCCGCCGGTGCAGATCGTGACGCGGTGACGCGCTGGGTGGAAAAAGGCGGGCTCTTGATCCGATTCGCCGGACCTCGCACAGCAGAACAACCGATCGGAGAGACCGATCCGCTGATGCCGGTGAAATTGCTGAGCGGTGACCGGCAGTTGGGCGGCGCCATGTCCTGGAGCAAACCTGCCGGACTGGCCCCGTTTCCATCCAACTCGCCATTCGCGGGGATGCCGGTGCCGGCCGAGGTCACAGTGACTCGCCAGGTTTTAGCCGAGCCGAGTGTAGACCTGTCCGCCCATACCTGGGCCACTTTGGCAGATGGCACGCCACTGGTGACCGAGGCGACCAAGGGTGCGGGCCGCATTGTGCTGTTCCACGTCACCGCCAATCCCGATTGGTCCAACCTGCCGCTTTCCGGGCTTTACGTAAATATGCTGCGCCGGCTGGTGGCGCTGTCGGCGGGTGTTGCCACCCCCGCGGGACACGCCATCCTGGCCCCGGCGCAGACCCTGGACGGTTTTGGCTTGCTGGGCACGCCGCCGCCGGCGGCAGCCGGACTTGCCGCTGACGCTTTCAGCGACACGCCCGCCTCGCCGCATCATCCGCCCGGACTATACGGGGCGGAGAACGAGCGCCGAGCACTGAATCTTGGTGCTGCCACGCCGGCACCCGAGGCAGCACCAATGGTGCCCGGCGCACGCATCGAACAACTGGCAACGACGGTTCCGGAGCGAGCGCTGGGACCGCCCCTGCTCGCGTTGGCTGTGCTGTTGCTGGCCGTGGATCTACTGGTCGCCCTGGGACTGCGCGGGCTGCTGACATGGCGGACGGCCGCGGCGGCAATTCTGGTCATGGCGACGATTGGCGTTGGCAATGCGCACGCGCAACCTCTGGAGAAGGGGATCTTCCCGGCGCTCGCGACTCGGCTCGGCTACATCGTCACCGGCGATCAGCAGATGGATGCGATCTCCAAAGCCGGTCTGGAGGGGCTGTCGGAGTACGTCAACAGCCGCACCGCGGCGACTCTGGTGGAACCCGATCCGGTCGTGCCCGGGAAAACCGACCTCAGCTTCTATCCTCTGTTGTATTGGCCAATCACCGCGGACGCGCAGCCGTTATCGCCGGAAGCCGCAGCGGCACTGAACAACTATATGAGCCGGGGCGGAATTATATTGATAGATACTCGCGATTCTGGTTCCGGTGAGGGTTTCGCTCCCGGCACGGGAACGGCCTTGCGCCGTGTCGCCAAAGGGTTGGTGATACCGCCGCTGGCACCTCTGACAACCGATCATGTGCTGGCGCGCGCGTTCTATCTGCTGCAGGACTTTCCCGGGCGTTATACCGGCTCTACCGTGTGGGTGCAGCGCGGACAGGATCTCACCAACGACAGCGTCAGCCCTGTGGTCATCGGGGGCAATGACTGGGCAGCAGCCTGGGCTGTCGATGCGGATGGGCGGAACCCGTACGCGGTGATCCCCGGCGGGGCACGGCAGCGCACGATGGCCTACCGTTTCGGCGTCAATCTTGTGATGTACGCACTAACCGGGAACTACAAGGGTGACCAGCTTCAGTTGCCGGCAATCCTGGAACGGCTGGGACAGTGATTCTGATGAATCGCAAAGCACCAAGCGCAACGTGCCCTGTCGCTTGTCGCCATTTGTCGAACAATGGTCCGTCGCTGCCGGTCGCATGCCAGCGTAGGAATTCGGATGCATCCTGAGCAAGCCATCGCCGCGCTACGTTTCGATCCGCTGATCCCGCTATGGGCGATCGTCTTGCTCGGCGGGGTCGCCGCGATCATCGTCGGCATGGCGGCATTCCGGCGCGCCCGCGGCACCGTCCTGCGTCTCGCTGCCTTCGCCGTACTCCTCTTGTGGCTCGCCGGCCCGCGCCTGGTACAGGAAACGCGCGAGACCTTGCCGGATATCGGCCTGCTGGTGGTCGATAACTCCGCGTCCATGCAGGTCGGCGACCGCGCGGCGCTGGCAGAAAAGGCACGCGCTGACATCACCGCTCAGGCAGCGACATTTCCGGACCTCGAGCTTCGTACCGTTAACGTACCAGAGCAAGGCGATTCCGGTACACGCCTGTTCAGTGCGATCAACCAGGCGCTGGCGGATGTTCCGCGCTCGCGCCTGGCGGGTACGATCACTATCACCGATGGCGAAATTCACGATGTTCCCAAGACGCCGCCCGGGGGTGAGCCGCTGAATGTGCTGATCCCGGCAAAAGGCGAGGAAACCGACCGCAGCCTGCGCGTGATTGAGGCACCGACCTATGGCGTGGTCGGCAAATCGGTCACGCTGCGTGTGGCGGTCGAGGATTACGGCGTCGCACATCCCGGCACCGCCAACCTGACGATCCGGCGTGATGGTGATCCGCCGCGGGTCGAGAACGTACCCGTCGGCGTGCCGCAATCGATCGAGGTTCCTATCACCCGCGCCGGCCCCACGGTTATGGAGTTCTCGGCTGACAAGCTGCCGGGTGAAGCATCAACGCTGAACAATCGGGCCGTAGTAGAAATAAATGGCGTGCGTGACCGGCTGCGCGTACTGCTGATTTCCGGCGAACCGAATCCTGGCGAGCGCGCCTGGCGTCGGCTGTTGAAATCCGATCCGTCAGTGGATCTTGTGCACTTCACCATTTTGCGGCCGCCAGAGAAGGACGACCTGACGCCGTTGAATGAACTCTCCCTGATCGCATTTCCAGTGCGCGAATTGTTCCTGGATAAGATCAACGAATTCGACCTGATCATTTTCGATCGCTTTCAGAACCGCGGCCTGTTGCCGCTGCCCTATCTTGCGAACATCGCCGACCGCGTGCGGGACGGCGGGGCGCTGCTGATGTCGGTGGGGCCGGAGTTTTCCGGGCCGGCGAGCCTGGCTGCAACGCCGCTGGGTTCTGTGCTGCCCGCCGCGCCAGCCCCATTCGATGCGGTGGTGGACGGGCGATTCCGGCCTCGCGTCACGGCGCTCGGCGAGCGGCATCCGGTGACCGAGGGCCTTGCAGGCGGGAATCCGCCCGGCAACCCAAGCGCCTCGCCGACCTGGGGCCCCTGGTACCGCCACGTCAACCCGACCGACGTCAATGGCGAGGTGCTGATGCGAACGCCGGATGGCGCGCCGCTGCTGATCCTCAACAGGGTCGGAAAGGGGCGAACGGCGATGCTGCTTTCGGACCAGATCTGGCTGTGGTCGCGTGGCCACGATGGCGGCGGACCACAGGCGGAATTGCTGCGGCGCGTCGCACACTGGCTGATGAAGGAGCCAGCGCTGGACGGGAATGCGTTGACGGCGCAGGTGGCAAATGGCCGGTTGACGATCGAGCAACGCTCCACCGCCCCGACCCCACCGACTGAGGTGACGGTGACCGACCCGGATGGGAAAACCCAGACGTTGCACCTAACCCCGACCAACCCTGGCCGAGCCACCGTTACCGTGGCGGCAGGGACGCCAGGTGTGTGGCAGGCTACCGATGGAGAACATACGGCCTATGCGGCGGCCGGCGCTGCAAACCCGCTGGAAATCGCCGATCTTCGCGCCACTGCGTCACTGGTTGGCCCCCTGGCGCGAAAATCCGGCGGGGGCGTTCACTGGCTGGGTACTGCCGCCCATCCGGACGTGCCGGACCTGCGCCGCACCGAGCCTGATCGCGATGCTTCGGGCAGTTCCTGGATCGGATTGGAACGGCGTCACGACCATCTGGTAACCGGCATTGCAGCGCTGGCGCTGTTGCCGTCATGGATCGCATTGCCGCTGATGCTGGGCTTTATGGTGGGGGCCTGGCGGCAAGAGGGGACTTAGGCTTGCAACTTTCTCCGCTTTGCAGGCGATATTGGATCGCCACATTTACTCCGTAACAGCTCTGAGATAATCAGATTCCACCTATCTCGACCGGGGGAAATCATGTCCGGAAACAGTAACGAACACCGGCCGGTTCGGGCCGTGGTTTGGGTACGGCTGCTGCTCATCCTGCCGTTCATCGCGATGCTGTGGGTTTCGTCCTACGACAGCGCAACGCCGCTGTGGGGAGGGATACCGTTCTTCTATTGGTACCAGCTTCTCTGGGTGATCGTCGGCGCCGTGATCATCAGTTTCGTCTACCTGGTGGAGCGCTGATTCGATGAACTGGACCGCGCTGACCGTCTTCATCGTACTGTTCTTGTTCATCACCTGGCTGGGCTTTTTTGCTGCGCGTTGGCGCAAAGGTGACCTTGACCTTCTGCATGAGTGGGGACTGGGTGGGCGCCGCTTCGGCACGTTCGTGACCTGGTTCCTGATCGGCGGCGACCTTTATACCGCCTATACGTTTGTCGCAGTTCCCGCACTGATGTTCGGCGCCGGCGCGCTGGGCTTCTTCGCGGTCCCCTATACCATCATGGTCTATCCGATTTTGTATATTGTGTTCCCGCGCCTGTGGTCGGTGGCGCACAAGCACGGTTATGTGACATCTGCCGATTTTGTGCGCGGCCGATACGGTAACCGGTGGCTGGCGCTGGCGATCGCCTTCACCGGCATCCTCGCGACGATGCCCTATATCGCGTTGCAGCTTGTCGGCATTCAGGTGGTGATTGGCGCTATGGGCGTGGGGACCTCCGGGTTCTCCGGCGACCTGCCGCTGATCCTTGCCTTCATTATCCTGGCTGCGTTCACCTATACTTCCGGCCTGCGTGCACCGGCAATGATTGCAGTGGTGAAGGATCTGCTGATCTATATCACGGTGTTTGCCGCCATCATCGCCGTGCCAATCCATTTGGGTGGCTATGACAAGGTGTTCGCCGCCATCCCGGCACCGAAGCTGCTGCTGGCGCATCCACCCGCTGGCACTTATGGCTCGTTCAGTGCTTATGCGACGCTGGCCCTGGGCTCGGCCTTCGCCCTGTTCCTGTACCCGCACTCCATCACCGGTATCCTGAGTTCGTCCAGTGCGCGCGTGGTGCGGCGCAACGCGGCGATGCTGCCGGCGTACTCGCTGATGCTGGGATTGCTTGCGTTGGTCGGCTTTATGGCAATCGCGATCGGTGTGCAGAAGATGCCGGAGTTCGCCAGCGGTTTTGCCAACTACAAGGCCAATTTCGCCGTGCCGTCGCTGTTCCTGGCGCTGTTCCCGAGCTGGTTCGTCGGTGTGGCGTTCGCCGCGATCGCGATCGGTGCGCTGGTGCCTGCGGCAATCATGTCAATCGCCACCGCCAACACATTCACCCGCAATATTTATCGCGAGTTCCTGCGCCCCGCCTGCACAGACGCACAAGAGAGCCAAACGGCGAAGATTGTCTCTCTGGTGATCAAGGCAGGCGCGCTAATATTCATTTTCGCGCTGCCGCTGCAATACGCTTTGTGGCTGCAATTGCTCGGCGGCGTATGGATCATCCAGACGGCCCCCGCCGTCGTGTTGGGCCTTTATACGCGCTTCTTCAACGGATGGGCGCTGCTGGCGGGTTGGGTCGCCGGATTCGGGCTGGGCACCTGGATGGTCGCGAGCAACAATTTCACGCCGGTCTATCCGCTCAAGATCTTCGGCGAAGGGTTTCCGTGCTACGTCGCGCTGGCCTCACTGGTGGTGAATATTGGCGTGGCATGGGTTCTATCGCTTTACCTCAACCGCGTCGCGTCTGATCGGGATCAGGACGTGACCGCAGCCGAGGATTACGCGTAGCCGTCGAGCCACAGGAACTCACTCATCCCCTCCCGTCAGGCGAGGTTCGGTTGTTTCACCCTGGATACACGATCGTCCGTAGCATGACTCGTCGTTCCTCAGGGTTGAAGTCGCCCGCGCCTCGGTGCATGGTGGCGCGCTCGTCCCACATCAGCACGTCGCCAGCACGCCAGCGGTGGTAATAGACGAACCGGTCCTGCGTAGCGTGCGCGCTGAGTTCCTCGATCAGCGGCCACGCCTTTGCGCGTGCCATGCCAACGAAACCATGTGTATGCATTGGATTGACGAACAAGATGGAGCGGCCGGTGACAGGGTGACTCACAACGGCCGGCCAATGTACTTCGCTGTACTGCTTCTCCGTCACGCCTTTCTCGTCGCCGTACAGTTTCTCGCCGGCCGGACCGGTTGAGCGGCCGTGTAGTCCGGTCAAACCTGCAAGCTGTGCTTTTTTTGCGGCAGGCAAAGCATCGTACGCAGCACGCATGTCGGCGAACATCGTTCCGCCCTTCTCGGTTGGGATCTCCTTTGCGTGCAATATGGCGAGGATCGGCAACTCGTCCTCGTATGTGGAATCGCTGTGCCAGTCGGTGGCACGTTTCACGCCATACCAGTCGACCTTTCCCTCCTCGTCCACGTTCGTCAGCCAGGACACATCGGGGTGTTCCGCATGCCGGTACTTGATCAGCGCATGCTTGCGCGGCGTGCCGAAGCTTCGGCCGAAGGCGGCCAATTCGCCAGCGCCAAGATCCTGGTCACGAAACACCAGAACCGGGTGCTCTGCAAAAGCATGCGCGACCCAGGCAAAGGCTTCGCCATCCAGCGGCTGTGCCAGATTGATACCAATCGCCTCGGTGCCCAGCGCCTCTCCCAAAGGGCGCAGTTGCGGCGTATTGCTCATGAGCGTTCCCTTCGCTTTATCGCTCTTCCGGGCAATATGGTCCCGGATCAGTGCCAAGCGCAAATGCAGGAGGAGAAAATGGGCGATGCGGTCGAACGCTTTGACGTCGCGTATTTGATCATCAGTGGCACCACCACCGCTGCGCGAGGCCCCGAGTTGCTGCGCGGACTACTTGGACTCGGCTTCGTGACTGTGATCGCAATCCCAACGCCGAATGCGTCGCGCGTTGTCGCTTCGCGCGAATTGGCAGATGTGTCCGGTGCACAGGTGGTGGAATCGTATTTCGACCTCTCCATCCGGCCGCGGCCACCGCGCGGCGTGGTGCTGTTTGCGCCATGCAGCTTCAATTCGCTGAACAAGCTGGCACACGGCGCTGCCGACAATCTGGCGTTGTCGGTTGCGGCAGAGGCGATCGGACGTGGTACACCAGTGATCGTGGGGCCGTCGCTGAACGCCCCGTTGCTGGCGCATCCCATGGCGCGAGCATCGCTGCGCACGCTGCCCACATGGAACGTGACGATTATACCGCCGGTCGATGAGGGCGACGGCCCGCGCCTGGCGCCTACAGTCAGCTTACTGGACGCGGTGCGGCCGTTCGTGAAACAAGGCTGAAGTTTCTGCCTTGGTCTGCTTTGAGTCGGCGCTCAGGGGCGGTCGCGCGCTGACGTATCGGTATCCTGGTCAAGAGGCTGGCTGGAATTGCCGCAGTTCGCCGCCAGGGTGATGCCCATGGACGATCCGCGCCGCCCGACGTACCATCATGACACGCTATCAGGAGGAAGCGTGATGCTGACGATAGAACCGACTGGCGCGGTGCTTGGCGCCACTGTCCGCGGCGTGGACCTAAGCCAGGATCTGGCGGACCCGGTGTTTGCACGCATATTGTGGGCGCTTGGCCATTACGGTGTGCTGTGCTTTCCGGGGCAGCAGCTTGGCGTTGGCGACGTGCAGCGGTTTTCGGAACTGTTTGGTGAAATCCAGGGATCAATCAGCCGCCGCCCGGACCCCGACAAGATCGCGCATCCAAACGTCGGTATCCTGTCCAACCTGAAGCAGGATGGAAAATTTATCGGCAGCCCGGACGCAGGCCAGGACTGGCATACCGACATGTCCTATCGCGACGTGATGGGATTTGTGAACGTGCTGTATGGCATCCGCATCCCGCACCGGGACGGCAAACCCTTGGGCGGCACCGAATTCGCGAACATGCACACGGTCTATGACGCCCTGCCGGATGAGATAAAGACGCGCCTGGAGGGCATGACGGCGACGCACGATTTCGAAAAATTCTGGGAGAACATGCGCCAGAGCCATGGTAGCACTCGCCCGGCGCTGACAGAGGAGCAACGCAGGCTGCGTCCGCCCGTTGTGCATCCGGTCTTTCTGGCGCACCCGATCACGGGACGGAAGGTGCTATACGCCAACCCCGGCTATACCAAGCGCATCAACGAACTCTCACAGCAAGACAGCGACGCGATGCTGCAATTTCTGTTCGATTTCCAGCTTCAGCCGCGATTCCGATGGACGCACGCGTGGACTGAGAACGATCTGCTGATCTGGGATCATCTGGGCACGATCCATCGGGCTATCGCTGACTACAGCGCGGACGAGATCCGGCTTATCAGGCGCTGCCAGGTGATGGCAACCAAGGTGTTCGATCCGGCCTTCCTGCGGCCGGTGCGGGAATTAGCCCTTGCAGAGGCGAACTGAACGATGCGCTGGATCAGATTCTCCGTCGCCGGCGGCACGGCCTATGGCTCGCTGGACGGCGAAACTGTCACCGAGATCAGTGGTGAGCCATGGAGCGCTCACGCGCCGACCGGCAATCGATATCGGTTGGGCGATGTGACGCTGGAAGTGCCGGTGATTCCGCGCACGTTCTACTGCGCGGGCATCAACTACGCGACGCACATTCGTGAAATGGCCGCGAAGCGTGGCGTCCAGCCGGTATTTCCCGAGAAACCGGACATTGGCTATCGCGCCAATAATGCGCTGATCGCACATGAGCGGAATGTGGTGATTCCGGGCGACGCGACCGAGAAGGTGAATTACGAAGGTGAGCTGGTCGTGGTGATCGGCAAGCAGGTCAAGCATCTGCCGAAAGCCGAAGCGATGTCCTGTGTTTTCGGCTACACCATCGGCAATGATGTGAGCGAACGAACGTGGCAGCGCGGCGATCGCACGTTCTGGCGCGGCAAGAACGCGGACACGTTCAAGCCGATGGGGCCATGGATCGATACCGACGCCAATCTGGACGCGATGACCACGATCGTGCGGCTGAACGGTGCGGAGAGCCTACGCTTCAAGACCAATGAGATGATCTTCGACATCCCCACCTATATCGAGGCCATGACACGCTACCTGACGCTGTATCCAGGCGACGTGATCTGGATGGGAACAGATGGGACGTCGCCCGATTTGAAGCACGGCGATGTGGTGGAGGTGGAGATCACCGGTCTGGGTACGCTGCGCAACACATTCGTGCGTGCTGGAGCCTGACCGGTCCGGCTGGCTCCCGCTCCCCTTCCGCCGCCTGCCTTGGCATCGCATGATGCGCTGCGGCGAAAGGGGTAAGCATGGACGAACAGCTTGTCGCGGCGCTGGCCCGCGCGGCCGGCCTGGAGAAGGCGCTGGCAGTGTTTCCGGAAGATGTGGCTGCGGCAGTAGCGCAAGCGCTGAATAATGCCGGAGTGATCCAGGTGCCGGACGATCCGGCAGCGGAGCCATGGCCACCGATGCGCGCCGGAATCGCGCTATGACCGCACTGCACTGGCTGGGCATCGCAGAAGCGTAGCAGGCGTTCGCCGCGCGTGCGCTTTCGCCTGTGGAGTTGTTGTCCGGCTTGGTGGCACGGATCGAGCGACTCGATCCTCAGCTGCATGCCTTCATCCGGCTTGACGTGGATGCCGCGATGGATGCCGCCCGTGCGGCGGAGAAGGAACTTGCCGCTGGGCGCAAGCGCGGCCCGCTGCATGGCGTGCCCATCGGCGTGAAGGACATCATCGACGTTGTGGGCCTGCCGACGACATGCCATTCGAAAATCCTGCTGGACAACGTGGCCAAGCAGGATGCGGCGGTGATTGAACGGCTGCGCCAGGCCGGCGCGATCGTCGTCGGCAAGCTTTCGACACATGAATTCGCTATTGGTGGGCCAAGCTTTGATCTTCCGTTTCCGCCCGCGCGCAATCCGTGGAACCGGGAGCATCACCCGGGCGGATCGTCATCCGGTTCCGGTGCGGGTGTGTGCGCAGGTCTGTTTCCTGGCGCACTGGGGACGGATACCGGCGGATCGGTGCGGAACCCGGCCAGCGCCTGCGGCATTGTCGGGTTGAAGCCTACCTACGGTCTGGTATCGCGACGTGGCGTGTTCCCGTTGTCCTTCACGCTTGATCACGTGGGACCATTGACCCGGTCCGTCGCCGATGCAGCGCTGATGCTCGATGCGATGGCTGGATACGACCCCGCTGATGTGGGGAGTGCGCCGCGCGCAAATTTGGCGCAGCCATTTGGACACATGCTGGATCGCGGGGTCCGCGACCTGCGGGTGGGATTCGTTCGGCATTTTCATGAAACGGAAATGCCGGCGGCCCCTGAAGTCGCAATAGCGCTGGAGGAAGTGGCGCGTGTGCTGGAAGCGGAAGGCGCTGCAGTTCGGGATGTCACGCTGCCGTCGCTGAATGAGTTTGCCGCGGTCAATCGCGTGATTTTGTGCAGCGAGGCTTGGTCTATCCACGCGCGATGGCTGCGCAGCCGGCCCGAAGACTACGGACAGCTTGCCCGCCGGCGACTGATGCCCGGAGCGTTCATGACAGCGGGCGACTATGTCGGGGCACAGCGGCGCCGGCTTCAGATGATCGCTGCGGTAGAGGACGCCCTGCGCGATGTCGATGTGCTGCTGTGTGCCAGTTCGATGGATCCGGCCAGTCGGATTGAGGACGCCGACGAAACACAGCGGACCTATCCGCGACAAGCCCGCACGCCATTTAACGTGACGGGCCACCCGGCGCTGGCAATGATGGCGGGCGTGGCGACGAACGGACTGCCGCTGTCTGCGCAGTTTGTCGGCCGGAATTTCGGCGAGGCGATGCTGCTGCGCGTCGCTGGAGCCTACGAACAGGCAACGGAGTGGCACAAGCGAAAGCCACCGATCGGATGACCAACCTCGGGCGGGGCAGAGATTAGACCAACCGAAGGCAGGGCAAACGGAGAACCGATATGGAGTTGATTGTCCGCAACGCCCGCCTATCCAGCGATCCAGAAGGACCGATCGTCGATATCGGGGTGGCAAATGGACACATCGTTGCAGTTGAGCCAGGTTTGACGGCGGACGCTGTGGTATTCGATGCCGAGGCATGTCTCGTTTGCCCTGGGTTTGTCGAAACTCACATCCATCTCGACAAATCGTGCATCAGCGACAGGTGTGCACCGGAGGAAGGGCGTCAGGCGAACGCGGTACCGCGCGTTGCAGCGGTAAAGTCCAGCTTCACAATTGAAGACGTCTATGAACGTGCGTCACGCACCCTGGAAAAATGCCTTAAGCAAGGCACCACGCGGATGCGTACCCATCTGGAACTGGATGGCGGGGTAGAAATGCGGAGCTTCGAGGCAATCGAGGCACTCCGCCGCGATTATGCCTGGGCTATTGATATCGAAGTGTGCGTTTTTCCGCAGGAAGGGCTTACCAACAATCCGCGTGCGGAACGGCTCCTGATTGAGGCGCTGGAACGCGGAGCTCGGGTCATTGGCGCAGCTCCTAATTACGACCCCGACCATGCCGGGCAGATCAGGCGGATCTTTGCCTTGGCCCAGCAGTTCGGTGTGGATATCGACATGCATCTCGATTCCGGTAATTCCCCGGACGAGATGGACATCCACCTTGTTTGCACAATGACCGAAGAATACGATCTTGGAGGCAGGGTGGCAATCGGACATGGTTGTAAGTTCGCTTTATTGCCGCCAGATCAGTTGGCAGTGCTGGCGAAGCGCATCGCGGATGCCGGTGTGGCGGTGACCGTACTACCGGCTACCGATCTTTTCATGATGGGGCGCGATCAGGATCACTCTGTTCGGCGTGGCGTGGCCGATGTCAACGTGCTGGCCGAACATGGCGTGAATTGCTCTATCTCCACCAACAATGTGCTGAACCCGTTCACGCCCTTGGGCGATTGCTCCCTTCTGAGGATGGCAAATTTGCAGGCCAATGTGTGCCAGATCAGCCATCCTAACCGATTGCGCGAATGCTTCTCGATGCTGACCGATCGGTCTGCCCGGCTGCTGAATCTGAAGGATTACGGAATTCGTCCCGGTAACCCGGCTGATATTGTGGTCGTAGACGCCCGGACGCCAGAGCAGGCGGTCGCCGAAATCTGTCCACCGCTTGCGGTTTTCAAGCGAGGGAGACGCACGGTTGCGCAACAGCGCGTCGAGTTGCGTTGGCCGGAGTAGAGGTAGCAAGTAACACTGGATGAATTTTTTGACCCTAGGTGACCGAAAACGCTGTGGGATAGGCGGTCGGCGAACTGCCATCCATACCTTCGGCCCACGCGTAGTAGGCGCCGGCAGCCGCCGGCGTGTTGACGTATGCGCCCCAAAGGTTGGAGTTAACAAACGTCCCGGCAGTCCACGTGGTCGGCGGAACCGCAAGTGACGTCGAGAAGCCAAACTGCACGGGTGCAGTGCTCGGGGATATCTGTGCATTCACCCCAATTGCGCCGCTCCCATGAGTATAGCTTCCGGACGGAACTATATTCCATGTGATCGATGTAACCGAATTGACCGCAGCGATCGTACTTGCTGTGGCGGTTGTCGAAGCCGCCCCCGGTCCCGCCGAATTCATCGCCAGGACCGCGAAATCATAGCTCGTGGCCGACGATAGACCGGTAACAGTGAAGGACGTTGTTGACACCCCCGAAGCGGCCGTCGACCAGGACGTGGTGCCAGAGACGCGGTCCTGCAAAGTGTAGTTGCTGACGGCACCTCCAGAAGAAGGAGCCGACCACGTCAGAGAAATGGTATTGGCGGTTGGGTTGCTGGCGACAAGGCCAGTCACCTGCCCCGGGGGCGTTAATGTTTCCGACGTCGTGGACGTAACGATTGCCGACGCACTCCCCGCTCCAGCTGCATTAACCGCAAATACGGCGAAATCGTAGCTGGTGGCTGATAGCAGTCCGCCGACCATGCACTCTTGTACGGTGACCGACGGAGCATCGGACCATGCGGAGGTTCCACTGATCCGGTATTGCACTGTATAATTGGTGGGTGAAGGCGAAAGCGTGGACCACGATAGCGCAACGCTGCTTGAGGTAACGGTGCCGACTGCGACCCCAGTGACCTGCGCCGGAAGGCCGAGAGCCGCCGAGGTGCCGCTGATCCAGGCGTATACGACAGTTCCGCCGGAATATGTTACGCATGTTAGAGTAGCCGCCTGACCAACAGACAGACCATCGGTGCCTGATGAGGTGGTGATCCCGGTGCCAAGACTGACGACGCCGCTACTAAGGTTGATCAGCGTGCAGGAGAAGCCGTTCCCCATTGCGGCCGATGAGGGTGTCACCGTTATCGGCTGGCTGCAGATCAACAGATGGCCGTTGTGAGCCGCCGCACTCAGCGTTGTGTTCGATGTAAGCTCGACAGTGGGTGTCTGATAGCCAGAGAGGTTCGCGTTCAGCCAGGCCCATATGGCGGCGAATGTCTGGCGAGCCATGATGTTGCCATTCTGAGCGACGAGGAATGTATCGGTGTTCGACACCGGTCCAGCTGCCTGCACCTCATCAATCGTCTGCCCATTGATGAAATTGGCATACGAAATTGTGTGATCGGTGCCCGATTGGCTGATCGCTACCAGGTCGCCCGCAGAAATCGTACCCACGGTGGGAAGCACGCTAATGCTACAGTTGGACGGGGCGCTTAATATACCGCCCGGGTCGGTCGCCGAAATCGTTCCATTTTGGTCGATCGCAATATTCGCACCAGCGGAAAACAGGCCTCGCAGGAGCGGCAGCGGTAATAGCTTGGGGCTGCCCGAGCTGTTTACCACGGCCTGATCGGTCAACGTGATCGATCCCTCGACGGCAAACGTCGCATGATCAGCGCCCGTTGCTACCAAAGTTGCGGCGTTCAGGGACAACCCCGTCCCAACTCCGATTGGATCTGGCCCTCCTGGACCCAGGCTGGCGCGTCCAAACAGATTACCTGTGGCTATCATGATCGCCGGCTGGGTGCCTGCCAAAAGCGTGCCGACATTGACAGCGCGTACCGAGCCGGCTTGGCTGATCGGAATCTGGTCGGCCGCCGTGACATGCGAGGTAGCGGGAAGCTGAGAAATTGTGGGCATGATGGCTCCGGTTGTCCGGGGTCGCTTGACGTCGGATCAGGCCAGGACTGGGGACCCGGAACAGACCGAAATCCAGTTGACGCCGTCGCAGAACACTTCCATTCCTGTGCCGGCACCAGGTGCTTCTGTTGGCTTGCGGCCGTTCGTTGCAAACGCCTTGGCACCGGCGGTGGACGCGGCAGGAAGTCCGGCAACTGTGTACGATGGCAATACCGGTGGGCCAGTAAATCGGGGACTCACTGCATTCGTTCTGAACACTTCCCGCCACGTGCCGCTGCCATCCGAAACGATTTGATAGCGGTCGTTTTGCCGAAGTGTTATTGGACCGTTGTCAATCGCATCTGTGCCGGAAGGATTTATGTTCACAACACCAGAACCGAAAGCCGAAAAGGTGAATCCCGTCCCGGCAGCGAGAGTCGCTGCGGGAGGAAGAGTTATCGTGTAAGTGCCAGATCCGGCAAGAAAGACAATATTGCCGGCATTGTAGCTCGGAAGCGCTGTGCTACTGGTACAAACATTTTGGAACCCTACCGAGATGCCCTTGCCAACCACGAATGAGAGTGTGCCCTGATACCAGCGAAGAACGTTGGTCGAGCTATCAAATCCCAGGCGGTACGTGACGGTTGGTTCAAATGCAATAATGTGGCCCGCTGCCATACGAATTGCGGCAGCACCAGACATCTGCGTAGCTGCAGACGTGTCCAGCACAGAGGTCGAGAACGGAATGTTTATCCCGAGCACGGTATATGCGTGCCCCGTGTGGCCTGCGGCAAGGTAAATGCCGAGGATCGTTGATATCTCCATTGGAGCGCCGGACAAGTTGTTCTGTCCCACCACCAACGATTGGATCTGCCGGTTATGGCCGTTATCTGGCCCGTTGCCGAACCAGTCCATCTCGCAGGTTATGCCGGCATTGGTGACGCTTGAGAGCTGCGCTGTGGTATCCCGATACTCGAGGCAAGCTGCCCACATCTGCGGTTGGGGGAATGCGGCACCGCTGGAATTCATCCCGACGGACTGACGTATCGTTTGTATATAGCGACCGACATGCTGAGCCGGTTCGGTTGCCGAGGTCTGCGTGCCACACCAAAGCAGGCGATCAAGCCCCCCCCAAATATAGTTGTTGGGACCATTGTAAATGATGGTATCGGTGCGCGAATTGGACGATACCACACCGCCAGCAGGCCCGCCTGTGTGGTTCACTATGTAGGCGGTACGAAACGTCGCGAAATCGGTGGACTCAGAAGAACCTTGGGAAACCTCCGCGCTTTGTTGGCTGTTGCCTACGACCACGCCTGGCAATGCCAGACTTGCTGGTCCAGCGCCGTTCGGAATGGCATCTGCGAGACAGGTGCCATTCGATAAAGTTGTTCCATCGACAACCCATTTGACCCATTTCGTGAGAGGGATTCCCCACGAACCGGGATTTTGAAGCACAGTAACCCCGTTCGGCACATAGATGACCGAACCCGCTGGGGCCGCTTGATACGCGGCGACGAATGCTGCTGTATCATCCGTAACGCCATTGAGCTGCGCGCTGTAAGGCGGTGATTTGACGTTGATGACCCCGGTCAGATTGCTCGGGCTGGAATCGACGTATTGCTTGGTCGCGGCGTTGAGTGGATTGGTCGGACCGCCGGCCAGCGTCAAAGAACCTGTCAGCGTTCCGCCCGTGAGGGACAGCGCCGTGGCGACCTGTCCGTCTACATACTGCTTCGGGGCCGCCTGCAACGCCGCGGTCGGGTTAGCAGAGAGTGCCAGCGCTCCACACAACGTTCCCCCCGACAACGGCAAGGCTGTTGAGACTTGCGTGTCGACGTAGTTCTTCGTCGCAGCTTGCAAGGCAACGGTGGGGTTGCCGCCAAGCGTAAGAGGACCAGTGAGCGTGCCGCCGGACTTGGGCAGCGACGTTGCCATCTGGCCGTCAACGTAGCCTTTGGTGGCGGCCTGCAGCGATGAGGTCGGATTGGCGGCGAGGGTCAATGTGCCAGTCATTGTCCCGCCAGCCCGCGGGAGGGCCCCAGCGGCGAAATCGGCCAACTTCTCCGAGGTCGTCGAACCAGTAGGGGTAACCAGAAGTTGGGAGCCGTCGACGTTGGCGACCTCTGGCAGGCCGCTCATGAACTGGGAATATGAAACCGAAGTGTCGACGCCCGCCTGACTGAGCGCCACCAGATCATTTGCAATCGGGACAGTGCCAGAGACCAGGCCGCCGACCTGATACAAAGCTGCCATCGCCGATAGGGTACCGTTAGTAAGAACGAGATTGCTGCCGACATATAGCGGCTCCGGCGCACCCGTGCCTGCACTGCATCGGCCCAGCACCACGCCGCTCTCCAGCGCGATTTGTGGCTGAACACCGGCCAATATCTGGGCGCGCGTCATCTTCAATACTGTGCCAGACTGACTTACAATATACTCGTCGGTGTCGGCAGCAGCGGTCGCCGGTGCCAGTTGGTCAATCGTCGGCACTCTATTATACTCCGTTTCGAGAATTGCTTCGGCGCTCTTTATCTAGACGCCGGAATGCTTGGTACGGGAATTGATTCAAGCCAGAATGGGATTTCCGTTTTGATCCGTCAGCACGGCGCCTGCACTGACATCTATAGCATCCGCTGGAACCGGAACCACTGATAGCTCAAGCACTGGCAGCAAGATGCTGCGTTGCAATGTCCGTCCGTTTGTTGTGGTGATGAGAATGGTGATCGAATAAATGGTGCCGGCCTGTCCCCCTGATAGCCACAGCACCGCATAAGTCCCATCAGCCTGCGCTTGATTCAACGTCAGGTCGCCTGGATTGTCAGGTGCTATGAAAACATCTAGCGTCGAGATCGAGTCGCCTTCATTGCCGATCAAGGCTGGCGCTATATTGAACCGATAATCGAGTACATCGCTTGGGTCCTTCGTCGGCCAATTGAGCGGCGGCGGAGCAGCCGCCGTGGATCCCCGTGGAACGGGAATGAAAGCATCCAGAACGACGGTACGAGCCGTGCTGGGTTTTTGGATGTGCGTAGCAGGAGTACCCATGTTATCCTAGACGAAAATTCGAGGTCCTTGTGCCCCGCCGCCCAATTCACCATGGAACCTGGAGCGGCACTTCGGACGGACAATCCGACGATCGCGAGGAGTTGATTCAATCATTATGCCGTTATTCGTGCGGAATTTCCGGATTGTTTGATCGCTTCCACCTGGGCAATGAGTGCAATAAGTTGCTTATGAATATTATCAATCATCATTGGGGGCGGCTCAGATTGCCGAGGAGGTGGTGGTAGAAACTCCTTGCCGTCGTATATCCAACCCTCGGCAATATCGCTGTTCGCGGACGACGCATCCACCCAAACCAATGCCGGATGAAACATCGACGAAATGTCGCTGTTGTGTAGGAATATTTCGGCGACACGCCCATCCTGGATGCGAGTGAATTTTCGCATATTACCACCTCACCACCACTAATCCTGAAGCCCCGGCCGCGCCGGCATAGGGGGTCGTGCCGCTGGCACCTGTGCCCGCCCCGGCCGCGCCGCCCCCTGGGAAAATTCCCGCAACGCCGGTCGTTCCGCTGTTCTGGCTGCCGCCCATGGGCGCGGCGCCACCCATTCCTCCCATGTTCAGAGCCGCCGTCTGACCCGCCGAACCGAGAAGATTCACATCTCCGCCAACGCCAATGCCCGCCGGTGTTGCGCCAAGCTGAGGGCTTAGAATGGTCGCAGAATAGTTGAGGCTGCCACCCGTCGCACTGACGTAGGAGCCGAAGCTCGATGTGCCCCCGGCAGTGGCCGCGCCGCCCTGTACGGTTCCACCGCTACCGCCGGTCCCCACGACGACGGCGATGGTTTGACCCGGCGTCAGTCCTGTGATGCGTTTGCGGGCGTAGCCACCCCCAGATCCTCCGCCGGAACCACCGTAGGTTGGCACGCCGGTGATCGACGCAAAGCTCCCTGCGCCACCGCCCCAAACCTCCACTTCAACTTGGTTCACACCTGCGGGCACCATAAATGTGCCCGATTGTGCAAAGCATTCGACGCCCGACCCGAACCCGGGACGCAACATCGGTAGTTTCCACGAGATGAACGGTGCTGTAGGGAGGGTCGCAATATTGGCAGCATATATTGCGGACTGCCCATAGGTGACTGTGATGGCGTACAGTCCTATCCATCCGTTGTCTACTGGTGGCGTAAGTTGGACGCCTGTTGTGGCTGGCGTTCCGGCCTTCATCTGTAGCTGGACACTTTGCGTACGAAGGGTATTCTGGGCCGTACCGGAATTTGCCGGCCCGCTGTAAGGTTGAGACGGAGAAGCAGCATTGTAGTACGGTAACACGATAGGTTTGATGTCGCTTTCCTGAAAGGCTGCTTCGATGAGATAGTTCGCCGACTGGCCGGACACTGTTGGAGCAGCTAAGGTAAAATTAGTCGGCCCAATATTTATTCCTATTTTAAGCAGAGGATCGGTTGTGTCCGCAGGCAGAGAGCCATAGGGAAGCGCATCTATCACAGACAGCTGGGAAATCGTGCCCGGCCCAACCGTAACCGTCATCGAAGGCGGAAGAGTTGGCGTGCAGGCTAATCCGTCCACAACGGGAGAAATACCCAACACAGCCTGAGCCAGATAGCCCAAGGCAGTCATTGCATTTCTATTTACGGACAACAGGTCGGTATCAAGGGGAATACTCCCGGGGTAGACTATATTCCGGTCCATTTTGTCCTCATATCGCCAGGGGAGCTTTAGCTGCTAATGTTTGTCCAGGCGATGACGCCGATTGGAAGAACGCCGGTAATTGCACTAAGAATGTCTCCGTCGGTGACTTGTGTCTGTATCATGCTCAAACTGCCGTACTCCAGCGCGCCTGCACCATAGCCGCCACCACCGCAACACCACCCGGTAACAAAAGCTATTCCCACGCCCACGGGCCTATAGGCCGTGACAAAAAACTGAAAGGGTAAATAGAGGTCGCCCCAACCGCCAGCATAACCGTAGGCCAGACCGGTCACCGTTTCACCCGTGCCTCCGTATCCACCGGTATCAAGGGTATTGGTCGGCTCAAATAAGGCTGGGGCGCGTCCGGTGAGGTCGGTTAATGCCGAGACGACAGCTTCTCTTGTTCCCCGATCGCGTATCAACTCTTCTTGTATGCGCGAACGATAGGCATTATCCGTCTCGCCACTTCGTCGGCACAAGCTGGTGCCAAAATAGTCGGCCGCTATTAAGTCCAGCCACATGCCGGATGCGGTTGAAATACGAGTCTGGTCTTTGACCGTCTGCAACAGTGCATATACCCAGGTCCAGGCCCAAGCGACGCCACTAAGAACGGTATCAAGGACAGGCGTATCATCCGGGAACCATCGCAATGGCAGCACCTGTTTCATGCGCCAGAGCATATCTTGCTGATCGCCTATCATAACTACGACACAACGACCACACCGGCCATTGCAACGCCGGACGGCGCAATGGTGACATCCGACGCCTCGCTATTAAGAAGGACGTCCGTAACGTTCGCAATGTTTGACACCGCGCCATAGGCGATCTGGACGATTCTGCTGGCAGGCAACGAGGCACCAACTGGAAGCGCGTTAACGTAGCTTTGGATAGCCGTGACAATTTGCGGCGTCACAGTAGTAACGTCGGACCCATCGGAGGTGATCACCGACAGAGAGACATCGACCTGAGTTACCACTGGCGGAAAGACCGCAAACGTCGACCCCACCGGCCGGACTGCGTTGATTGCCTGCTGGACCGCCGATAAGAGACCGTTTGACGGATAGCCGGAACCATCGTCGACGACAACGATGAAGCTTCCTAATTGGAATTGGCCCGTTGGGTCTTGGTTCTCTTGTATCGCGTAACTGAGCCCCTGCTGCACGCTGCCGATCGCATATTCTATCGAAGCAAGTGTGGCGCGGGAGCGGCTTGCAAGGAAGTTCTGGAAGCGCAGCCTGAATGCGGCGTCCGTCTCAGCATCGACACCGTTGGCGAATCCTGCCGCGTTGGTCACGCTGTCTACGCCGGCCAGCGCAGCGGCCAACACCGTTACCGTATTGGCCAAAACGTTACCGCCAGATCCCGGAGCCTGGGCGACCACCGGAGCGTTCAGAGACGTTGTGCCGATACCGAGAACGTATCCGTTAAGCTGCTGATTCCAACCTGCCACACTTGGGTCCGAGGTTACCGCGAAGGTTTCACTGCCATCTATTGTCCTCACCAGCGTTCCCATCGGGACGAGAGCCGTTGCATTCGCATTGTAACGGGAAAATGTGACTGTTCCGGTCGCTGGACTGGCGGGCAAGCGCGTCAGCGAGAAGTCCGCCATCCAGCTATCGAGGTCTGCTCCGCTACTTGTTGCCGCACGGGTCATCTGCAGTACGAGCAAGATCAGCCATTGCAGCCAAAGCGCAACGGACGCGCTCGCCTCAAGCATGGCTCTCATCGTCGAGCCTACGGTTAGGTCAATAAGCTGGGATGCGGCAGCCTGTACTGTTGCCGCCATCCCCTGCACTAGCGTCGAAAACGTCTGTAGCGAGAGTTGCATAGGTTATGAACCTACGGAAAAGGTTACCACTTGTGTCTGGCCAGTGGTGGTATCGACATACGAGACCCGTACGTACACGTCGCCGGTCAATCCACCAGGATTAACGATAACGTTAATTGTAGGCTCTGGATCTCTGGCCACTGTCGATTCGTTAAAAATTTGGCTACGGATGACGGATTTGATACGAGTGGTATTGGCAGGTTGGCCGACAAAGGCTGCGAGACCAGCACCATAGGCGGGTTGCCAAATGTAGTCGAGTGGGTTGGTGAGCAATCGACGCAGGACGCGCTCCTGACCCATGGCTGACCCCGAAACGATAGCAATATCGCCGGTCGGTCCAAAGCCCAGATCGGAACCCCATTGGTGATCAATATCAACCAATAGATTAATCCGGCTGACTTGTCATGGTAGTGAGGTCGCCGCGCGAGTCCGTATGGACATGGACGTCATAGTGCTCGCGGAGCCTCGAGAGCGGTCCTTGGCTGTCGTACACGTCGCCGGTTACATATAAACTGCCCCCTATGCGTACGGTCCCGTCATTCAACAGCTTTAGATAGCTTCCTGAGCCGTGGACAAGCCATAGCTCCCCAGACGGGGCTGCCGGAGGGAGCTGTCGGCTCGAAAAGACGCGCCCGGCGATCACTCCGTGCTCAGCGTGCCCCTCTTGGGCCAGAACAAGTACCTGGTCACCGGGAGCCGGCGGACAAACCATTCCCCAGCCTGCTCCAACCCAAGGATAGAGAACTGGCATCCATCCGCTGAGAACTCCTTCCGGCTGAAATGCAACCCGAGCAGTACCCCTGGTCGGATCCACCGACGAAATAATGCCAAATCTCGGTTGAGCCTGTCCCTGAATAAGCGCGTTAGCTTGCGCTTTGAAGGCGTTTAATATACGTTCCATCGGTCAACTAGCCAAGTTAAGGGCAGAGGTTGTCCTGGGCGAGCTGTTGTTTGCCCGTACATGTTGTAAAAAGCCAGTCTTTACTCGGAACGTCCGGTGTATAGAGTCTATATAGTATGCCTGATCAAAGTCGGTGGCGGTTCCGTTTAGTAGAATCACATTGCCAGGAGCCAGAACAAGATCTCCTGGCATCGAAAATTCAATTGTTCTTTCGTGCCGGGTAATTTCTGCTAGACATTGCATTGCCAGCGCCAGCGCCTTATCTGGTGTTAAGTTTGGCCGAATTACAACGTATTGGGACGCGGGAAGAATACCGTCCGAGACGCTTCCTGTGACGGACGCTTTGACCTGGCTGGCAAATCCCGCTTGAAGCTGGGTGTTCCAGCTCTTGACGGTAATTTGTACATCATTTGCGAGTTTTAAATTACGTTCGAGCTTGAGTTCCGTGAGGTCCGTTGGCTCGATGATACAGGCAATCGTCGAGGGAGAAGCAATGGGCTGAAAGTAGAGGCTGCTGCCACTTACAAAGACATCAAAATTCTCTTGCCGAGCCAGGTAAACCAGCAGGTCCCATTCGGTAGTGTTCCTGGAAAAGCCATTGAGGGTGATACTTTCATGATCGCTCTCGTAGAAACGGCCCACCGGGGTGGAGGTTGTCGTAACAACCGGGACAAGACCATGGCGGCCTGCAAAAATTGTCGCAATCTCGCTTGCCGTTCGGTTCGCGAACGTTTCCTGAGATTGGGCTTCTATCAAGGCCGCTGTCAGGTCTCTGCCTTGGATGTGGACTTCTTTCCCGATGGGATCCAGAGATGCCGTGTCAACCATGCCCTGTATAAGGCTCGTATAACTCCCTCCACCGTCAACGCTTAGTCGGACATCAATTTCTATGCTGACTTCAGACGACCAAAAAGCTGCATCAGCCCGCTCATCGAGGCCCAGGGTAGTGAATACGCCAAACGTGTTCGCACCATAATGGTTATTCGCATTTATTTCTGCTTCGTATGCCCCTGCCAAAGCCTGCCCATTCATCATTACCTGGAGCCGAGGTGTTCGGTATACGTTTGACCGGTCATTGGGAGGCAATACCACCTCCCGCATCTGGATTTGGGTCAGGAATCAGAAGCCTAGAGACACCAGAGAGAAAAGGGTCATTAATGTGATTGATCTGGGCTATCCTTAGCCATTGCGTGGCATCATCTAAATGCTCTGCTGCTATTCGAAACAAATTGCCGCCTGCTATTTGGACTGTTTGCAAAATCAAGGACTCGCGTTCTGTAAGTTACGACAAGCTCGGCCAACGTAGGAATTGCCGAAGATCAGGCCGGCTAGCTGCTGCGCAGCAGCGGTAACCGACAAAACATCGTTCGCCAGGGACACAGGAGAGGTTTCGTCCGAGAGAACCGTGGATACGACCACCGCCTCAGCCTCCGCTATCTTAAATGTTATGGCCGATTGGGCACCCACAATCGCACTTTGCGCCGCAGCATACGCCGCGCTGCCCAGAGTAGTCGCGTCTGCGGCCGCTAAGGTAGCCTGTACTCCGGAAAAATCTACCCCCGTGGTGCCGCATTGGGCCGCTGCTACGGTTAAATCGGAGATGACAGTAGTGCTCAGCGATGGCGCGGATGTGAGCACGGGAGCTGCATCATCTCGCAATACAGTACAAGACAGGTGATACGGGATCCAAGCAGCGTTTTCATATTCAGCATCGAAAGTACTCACAACTACCGTATAGCAGAAAATGTCCCAGCTCAATGTAAGCTCTGCACCCGCCGCACGCAATGAGTTCAGTAGCCGTGCCCGCAGCGTTGCGGTTGGTCCCGAAAACGCTCCGGAAAAGGAGAGTTCAGAGTCTGAAGCGCCAATACTGTCTATGATCCTGCGTCCATCGGTCAACTGATGGACAGCCATTATTTGCCGACCGCCGAAACGTATCCCCGCAGGAATCTCAAAAGCGGAGAAAGTGACGGGACCCAGTTCCAATACTATTTCGGGCATTTTTTTGTGGTAAGCTTGTACCAAAGAGTTGATTACAAAAGATTTCCTTAATGTGATAACGTCATGCCTACATCGCGATATTCGGCACGCTCCACGGAGGTGTAGCCCGCGGATCAACGCCTGCAATACCTGTACACGGCCGACCTGCCTCGTAACTCAAACGTGTCATTATCCATTCGCTGAGCACGGCGCCATCCAGGTAAAGTGTTCCGGTCAGTGGTTTTAGACAACTACTACCATCTTTAGTGTCCGTCCGAGAACAAATTGAGTCATTTGAATCGGTTAGCGGATGGGCCTTGAACCCACTGATTCAGTTACCATTTTCGTCCCCCCTGTACCAATCTGGGGGTGTCCCGTGTGGACCAAAGAGAACCGCGCCCGCTAT
>DATKPQ010000154.1:0-68685 GCA_035523995.1 Acetobacteraceae bacterium
GAATGTGGCGTCTCGGTGGGCGCCTCGACCACGGGACCTTCAGGCATCAGATGGCCGACACAGCCGCTGAGAGCCAGGGTCAGGGACAAGTGCAAGACCCGCAGCAACAGGGCCTTCAGCAGAGCGCTCAGGCGGCGGACCATAGCGAAGGACGCGGAGTTGAAAGCACGGCGAGCTACGCTATCATCACGGCGAAGTCATCACCAGACAGAATGTGGAATTTAATGCCGGAAGGTAACCCCTCGCCGACGCCGTTCGAAACGATTTACGTGGATGATCACGTCGTTGCCTGCGATGGCGGCGTGGGAGCGCTCGGCCATCCGCGCGTCTTCCTGCACATCGAAGATCATCAGGTGATGTGCCCGTACTGCTCGCGGCTATACGTTCTGAAGGAAGGAGCCAGACCTGCCGGTGGACACTGACATCGCGCTGCTCGAGGGCTCAGAACGCCCGCCGGAGGGGCGCCCACTCCACCTGATCCTGATCGACGGCTCGGGCTTTATATTCCGTGCCTTCCACGCGCTGCCGCCAATGACGCGGCCGGACGGTGTGCCGGTCAACGCGGTGTTCGGCTTCACCAACATGCTGGCCAAGCTGCTGCGCGAGCAGGTTGGCACCCACATCGCCGTGATCTTCGACGCCGGTCGCATCACGTTCCGCAACCGGCTCTATGAAGATTACAAGGCGCACCGCCCGCCGCCGCCCGACGAGCTAATCCCGCAATTCGCGCTGGTGCGGGAAGCGACCGACGCATTCTGCGTTCCAGCCGTCGAGCTCGCCGACTGGGAAGCCGACGACTTGATCGCCGCCTACGCCGTCGCGGCAGAACAAGCCGGCGGCCAGGTCACGATCGTCTCCTCCGACAAGGACCTGATGCAGCTCATCCGTCCCGGCGTGGAGATGCTGGATCCGATCAAGCAGAAGCCGATCGGCCCCGCCGAGGTGATGGAAAAGTTCGGCGTCACGCCCGACAAGATGGTGGAGGTGCAGGCTCTGATCGGCGACGCCACCGATAATGTTCCTGGTGTGCCGGGGATCGGACCGAAAGGCGCAGCGCAACTCATCAACGAATTCGGCGACCTGGAGACTGTGCTGGCGGCGGCGCCGGCGATGAAGGCGTCGAAGCGGCGCGACATGCTGATAGAGCATGCGGCGAAGGCGCGGATTTCGCGGGAATTGGTGAAGCTTCGGGCGGATGCGCCGCTGCCGACGCCGGTGGCGAAGCTGGTGGCTTGCGAGCCGGACAAGCCGAAACTCGCCGCCTGGCTGCGAGTCCAGGGTTTTCGCAGTGTCGCGACGCGGCTGGGGCTGGAGGAGGCGCCGGCCGCCGGGCGCTCGGTCGAGGCGGGGCCGCGCCCGACGCAGGTGGCATTGCCGTTGCCGGCTGCGGAACGGCCGGCGCTGGCGCCAGGGTCAGCTGAGGCGTTCGGGCCGTACCAAACGATCACCACCGAATCGGCGCTACGGGAATTCCTGGCGGAAACGCAAGGCTGCGGCTTCCTGGCGATCGATACGGAAACCGATGGGCTCGATCCGTTGCGGGCGCGGCTGGTGGGGATGTCGTTTGCTGTCGCGGCGGGGTGGGCCGCTTATCTGCCGCTGCGGCACGAAGGGCTGGCAGGGGGGCCGGCAGAGCAAGTGCCGTTGGAAGCGGCGATCGCGGCGCTCGATCCGGTGCTGATCGATCCGTGCGTGCTGAAAATCTTCCATCACGCCAAGTTCGACATGCTGGTGATGACGCGCGCCGGATTTTCGCTGCCGGCGCCGTATGACGACACCATGCTGATCTCCTACGCGCAGGAAGCCGGCCTGCATCCGCACGGGCTGGACGAACTGGCGCAACTGCATCTGGGCCATACGCCGATCAGCTACGACGAAGTGACCGGGACCGGGCGCAATCGCCTGCCGTTTGCGCAGGTGCCGATCGACCGTGCCACCGCCTATGCCGCCGAAGATGCCGACGTGGCGCTGCGTCTGTGGCAGGCGCTGCGGCCGCAGCTGCGGTTCAACAAGTCGCTGACGCTGTATGAGCAGATTGAACGGCGCCTGACGGGTGTGTTGATGGAGATGGAGAGCGCCGGCATCAAGGTGGATGCCGACGATCTGCGCCGCATGTCGACGGATTTCGAGCAACGCATGGGGGTGATGGAGAAGGAGTGCCATCGCCTCGCGGGGTTTGAATTCAATGTCGGCAGCCCGAAGCAACTCGGGGAAGTGTTGTTCGACAAGATGGGTTTGCCGGGCGGACGGCGGATGAAGACCGGCGCCTGGGGGACCGATTCGTCCGTGCTTCAGACGCTGGCCGACCAGGGGCTGGAACTGCCCGCCAAGATCCTTGATTGGCGGCAGTTGCAGAAGCTGAAATCCACCTATGCGGATTCGCTGGTGGAGGAGATCAATCCCGACACCGGCCGGGTGCATACCAGCTTCGCGCAGGCCATTGCCTCGACCGGGCGGCTGTCGTCGAACGATCCGAATTTGCAGAACATCCCGATCCGCACCGAGGAAGGCAGCCGGATTCGCCACGCATTCATTGCAGAGCAAGGCCACGTGCTGGTGAGCTGCGACTACTCGCAGATCGAGCTGCGTTTGCTCGCCCATGTCGCCGACATTCCGGCTCTGCGCGAAAGTTTTGCCCGCGGCGAGGACATCCATGCGCGCACTGCGTCCGAAGTGTTCGGGCTGCCGATGGAAGGCATGGACCCGATGACCCGGCGCCGCGCCAAGGCGATCAATTTCGGGATCATTTACGGCATAAGCGGCTTCGGCCTGGCACGGCAACTCGGTATCACCCCGGGCGAGGCGCGCGGATTTATCGACCGTTATTTCGAACGCTACCCGGGTATCCGTACTTATATGGAACGTACGAAAGAGGAGGCGCGGATCAACGGGTTCGTCGTCACACCATTCGGGCGGCGGTGCTGGGTACCGGGCATCGCCGACAAGAATCCGGCGCGCCGCGGCTATGCCGAGCGGCAGGCGATCAACGCGCCGTTGCAGGGGGGCGCCGCCGATATCATCAAGCGGGCGATGATTCGTCTGCCTGCCGCGCTGCGTGCCGCCGGCCTGCGGGGAAAAATGCTGCTCCAGGTGCATGACGAGCTGTTGTTCGAGGCACCGGAGGACGAGGCCGCAAATCTCGCCAAAGTCGCGCGCAGCGTGATGGAGAGCGCGGCGACACTGGCGGTGCCGCTGGTGGTGGAGACGGGACAAGGGAGGACGTGGGCGGAGGCGCATTGAGCGACGCAGCCGGCCCGCCGCGAGGGCTTGCATTCCAGGCGCGGTCGTGTTTACCGTTTGTCAACTTTTGTGGCACGACCAAAAGCAGGGAAGCTGGCCGCAATGAGCCTGAAGATCCCAAGCTCGTTCACCTTCGGTGTCGACCTGTCGGGAATCCCGGACAGCTACACGATCGGCATCACCGAGGTGCCAAAGATCGAGATCGACCTCGATCCTATCCAGATCCACCTTGATCCGATCGAAATCCGGCCGCTCGACCTCTCCTTCCGCCTGAAGGAGATACCATCGGTCCGTGCACATCTGCCGCTCGACTATCGCGTCTGCCTCAGCGTGCTGGGTTTCGAATTGCTCGGTGTGCGGCTCTGTGGCGAGGCACAGGTGATCACCGAACCCTACGTGCCCAATCCGTGCGAATGCGGCTATCCGGTGCAGCAAATGGCGGTTGCGCCGATCACACACGCCGCCACGCCGCAGTGAGCCGTGGCGATGGCCACCTCGTCAGGTAGCGGCACCGGCTTCGCCCTTTGCGGCTCGCCGCAGCGGCTGGTGCTGACCGGCGAGCTACCCCGCGCTCCGGTCCGGATCGTACTGTCCGATGAGTTGGCGGCCTGGTCCGACCGGCCGGTGCACGCCATCGCCACCCGTGATCGTCACCGCAGGCCGCCGCTGATCCGGCTTGGTCCCTTCACGCCGCCCGGAATCTATCAGGCGACCCTGGAATCCGACGGCCAGCGCCATCCGGTCACTGTTACCGTCGCGCCCGCGCCAATGCTCTCCGCCGATCCATCGGGCCTGCTGTTTGCCGGACCACCCGGCAGTGGCGTGACCGCGCATATCGCCCTCTGCAACCGCGGCAATACGGGCGTGACGATCCCGACGCGCGCGAAAGTTGGGCTCTACGATGACGACGGTCTCGAGTTTGCGTTCGCCGACACCTACCGCCAGAAGCAATCGGATCCGGCAAACCTTGTGGGCAATTGGCTGCAACGTTTGCGCGAGGGCTATGGCGGGCTGTTACGTCTCGACATCGTCCAGGGCGCCGGCGCACTGGAACCGGGGGCGGCGCGCATGCTGGAGGTGCAGGCCACCCTGCCGGAACAAGCGCGAGCGCGCCACGCCTACCACGGCATTTGGAGTGTCGGTTCTCTTAACTGTCTGGTCGAGGTCAGCGTCGATCGGCAACCTGGCAGCGGTGGAGCAATACAATGAGGCCTTGCGGCGACGAAGGAGGGTGGGACCTGGATGGTCTCGGACAACCGATTCAGGGCTTGATGCACGCTCAGCTTGAACTCGGTAACGCGGTACTGAAACTGCTTTCTTCCGGAACCTCCGCGGCCTGGCATGGGTTGTGCGGGCTACGCATGCCCGAACCACGTTCATGCTGCGATATTCCGCCACCGTGCTGGATGCCGCGCAGCGCCGGCGAAGCAACTTGCCGGCTGGCCGCCGGTGACAAAGGCGAACTGCGGCTGCTGATCACCAATGGCGATCATGTCAGCCATACCTACCAGTTGCAGGCCGAAGGCTCCGGTGCCGCGGATGTCACCTTCTCAGCCAGTGCATTCACGCTCGCCGCCAAGCAACGGCAGCTGGTGACCGCGACCTTTACAATGCCGGCAGGATCGCCGCCGGGCAATGAATACGACCTGGTGATCTGGGTGCGAGGCTGCCGTGACCACTACCTTCGCTGGACACTGCATCTCGCGGCAAAAAGCTATCGCTGCTGCTACGAAGCCTGTATCGATGATGCGCCAGACTACATTGTTCACTGGTATGATCATTTCTATTGTCAGCGTCCGTGTCCGAATGCGAATCGTGTCGGAGCGCAGCCATGACGGAGCTCAAAGACCGGCTGTTCGATGTCGCGAAGGGCGCGGTGCAACTCAATCTCCGCTATGCCGCGACGGCCGTGAACCTTGCAACCAATTATATCTCTGAACTCGGAGGCATGCTGCGCGAAACCGGTCAGACGGGCGGCGTCACCGGGGCGCCCCCGGCCCCACGCCGGCCACCGATCCTGCTGGTCGGCCAGTTGAACGATACCCCGAGCGGGGCATTCGCGCTGAGCAATTCGTCCGACCGCGAGCTGTCGGTCACTCTCGTGGCGCAGGGCGAACTGGATCCCGGCCTTATCGAGGTCATGCCAGCCTCGTTGCGTCTGGCGCCCGGTGCCAGTGCATTCGTCCGCCTGAAAGTGCTCATCACCGAAGCATTGACGGTCGAGCATGACTATGGCGTCGCCGTGCTCGCACCTGGACTTGCAGCTCCGGCCGTCGACTTCGTGGTGCGCCGCCTGCCCGCTTCGGCATGACGGCCCGCTGATCGACGCGTGTCAGGGGTAGACGCCCTGGACCGTCTGGTCCGCGAAACGGCCGCACGCCTCGCCGGGGCGCTGGGTGCAGCACCGGGCAAGAAGACCCTCGGCGAGCATGTGGCGTTGTTTCTCGGGCGAGGTCTAGCGCAAACGCTGGACAGCCTGGCCGATCGCCTCGACACCAGGGCAGCCACTACGCGACCGCCCCACCCAACACTGCAGGGCAAGACCATCGGGGAAACCTTGCAGACGATCGTGGCGCAGGCCTTGTCGAATCCCGACAAATTGGCCCGCCACTATGCGCAATTTGCGCAGGAGGCGATCGCGATACTCGAAGGCCGATCAGACATCGCCCCGGAGAAGGGCGACTTCCGATTCAAGGATCCGCTGTGGCAGGACAGTCCGCTTCTGCGCGCCGCATTGCAGCTCTATCTGGCCGTCGAACGGCACTTGCATGACTGGGTATCCGGGGCACCGCTGACCGAGGCCGACCGACGGCGTGTATTGTTCTTATTCGACCAGTTGATCGCCGCGCTGGCACCGTCCAACCTGCCGCTGAACCCTGCCTCGCTGCGCCGTGCGCAGAGCACGAATGGCGACAGCGTCATCTCCGGATTGCAGCACTGGGTTGACGACGCACTGACCAACCGCTTCATGCCGCGCCAGATCCGGCGCGGTGCCTACACGATCGGGCGCGATCTGGCAGTGACGCCCGGCGCCGTGGTGTATCGCAACGATTTGCTCGAGTTGATCCAGTATGCGCCGCAGACCCCATCGGTGCGCCTTCATCCGGTGTTGCTGCTGCCACCGCAGATAAACAAATACTACGTGTTCGACCTGCGTCCACAAAACAGTATCGTGGGCCATTTGTTAAGAAGCGGGCTGCAACTTTTCACGATCAGTTGGCGCAATCCAACCCGGTCCCAGGCGCATTGGGGATTGGATACCTACGTGCAGGCGGTACTGTCAGCGGTCGATACCGTTTGCAGCATCGCGGGCACTGCCTCGCTGGGGCTGATCAGCGCCTGCGCCGGCGGTCTGACGGCGATGGCCTCGCTCGGCTATCTGGCGGAACAAGGCACGGCGCGCGTGGCAAATCACTCGCTGCTGGTGACCTGTCTGTTTCCCGGCGATGGCTCCGATCTCGAATTATTCGCCACGCCGGAGTTGCTGGCCCGGGTACAGCACGCCATGCAGGAGAATGGTGTGCTGGAGGGCGATGACCTCTCGAAGGTCTTCTTCTGGCTGCGTCCCACAGATCTGGTCTGGCGCTACTGGATCAACAATTATCTGCTCGGCAAGGATCCGCCGCGGCTGGACGTGCTGCAGTGGGACAACGATCCGACCCGGTTGCCCGCCGCGCTGCATCGGGATTTTGTTGCGATGTACGAGCACGACGTGTTCCGTCGGCCGGGGGCGATGCGCGTGCTGGGACGGCCGATCGACTATCGCAAGGTGTCGGTCGCATCATACTTTGTCGGCGGGGAGGACGACTACATGATGCCGTGGCGCGGCTGCTATCGCGCCTGCCAGGTATTCCGCGGGCGGCACGAATTCGTGCTGAGCATCAGTGGCCATGTGCAGAGCATACTGCGGCCGCCACGCGTCGCGAACAAGCACTACTATGCGAATGGGTCGCAGGACGGCACTGCGGACGATTGGCTGCACTCCGCCACGCGTTACGAGGGAAGCTGGTGGGATCACTGGCACCGCTGGCTCAATGCCATGTCGGGCGATCTGATCCCCGCACCGGCGGTGCTGGGCAACAAGCGTCATCCTGTGTTGATGGCCGCGCCGGGGGAATACGTATTCGGCTAGATTCCGCCGAAGCGCAGGACGCCGTCACGTTCTTTGGCTGGTTCATAAATGCTGTGCTGGCGATTGGCGCCATGGCCCTGTGGGTGTCGGTGGCCTTCTATCCCTCGAGCGTGCGTTTTTACGCCCGGCAGGACGAGAGCGGACAAAAGCTCCGTAGTCGCTACAGCAAAATCGTCCCGCGACGATCGTCCCTCGCCGTTGGGAACCGCAACCCCCAGCGTCGGAACGAAGATCATCATGACGGTCGCCGGCTTCTCACCAGTCAGACCGCCAACGACCGGCCAGCAGCACCATCAAGCCCAGGCGACGGATCTCGGCGCCCGGATCGTGGCGGCGACCGTGGAGAGGAGGCTGGCCGGATGAGGATGAGATGGCGACGTTCGGGGATGGGGAGGTGCCTCGCAGGGAGTGACGGGAGATCATATGCCGCATAGGGTTGGCTGCGTCGGCACAAGAGGCGATCCCTATGGACACGAATGGCGAGCTATGGAAGCTCACAGCCACCCAGGCCGCTCGTTTGATGCGGGCAGGAAAACTGCGTCCGATCGACCTGACCGAAGCCTATCTTGCCCGAATAGCGGAACGTGAACCGGTAGTTCGAGCCTTCGCCCATTTCGACCGGGACTACGCCCGGAAATCGGCTGCCATCGCGTCTCCGGGACCGCTGCACGGCTTGCCGCTTGGCATCAAAGACGTTTTGGACACCGCGGACATGCCGAGCGAGTACGGCTCTCCGATCTGGAAGGGCTGGCGCCCCAAGGCGGATGCGGCCTGTGTCGCGTGGGCCCGGGCGGCGGGAGCGGTGTTCTATGGGAAGACCGTCACGACCGAGTTCGCCACCCGCAAGCCAGGCCCAACGGCCAACCCGGCCAACCCGGATCACACGCCGGGCGGCAGCAGCAGCGGATCGGCGGCCGGCGTGGCCGCCGGGTTTTTTCCGTTCGCCTATGGCACCCAGACCGCCGGCAGCGTCATCCGTCCGGCCGCATTCTGCGGCGTGGTCGGCTACAAGCCGACCTTTGGCCTGATCTCCCGTATCGGCATGAAGCTGATGTCGGACAGCCTGGACACGGTGGGCGTGATCGCGCGTTCCGTTGCCGATTGCGCGCTGCTGGCGGCCACCGTCTCGGGTCGGGACCTCGGTGATCCTGACATCCGGCCGGAACGGGCGCCTCGGGTCGGCATGTGCCGTACCCCAAGCTGGGATCTCGCAGCGCCAGAGACGCCCGGGCTACTGGATCGCGTGGCGACGGCGTTGGGACGTGCCGGCGCGGACGTCGCACAACGCGAATTGCCGTCATCGTTCGACGCGCTGGTGCAAGCCCACCCGCTGGTCATGAACAGTGAGAGCGCGCGGGCGCTGGGATGGGAGTTGGCAACGGCACGCGACGGCATCAGCGACGGACTGCGCGAAAGGCTGGAATGGGGCCTCGCGCGTAGCGAGGCGGAACGCGACCAGGCTCTGGCAGTGTTCGCGCGCACGCGGGCAGGATTCCCCGCTGCGATGGACGGGCTGGACGTATTGCTCACCCCCTCCGCGCCGGGAGAAGCGCCGAAGGGTCTGGAATGGACCGGCGACCCGGCGTTCAACTTCATCTGGACCAGCCTGGGAGTACCCTGCGTCACGGTGCCCGCGGGAACCGGACCGAACGGATTGCCGCTGGGCGTTCAGGTCGTCGGGCGCGCGGGCGAAGATCGTACAGTACTCGCATGGGCGCAGTGGCTGGCGGCAGCCATCGGTTAACCCGTCGGCTGAGGGGGATGACGCACGATCGGTGCGTTGTCACGCCGACGCAGGTCGACGCCCAGGCTTTGTTGCCGCACACAGCAACAGTCGTCAGTGGCAGGACAGGGAAGGGCAACTCGTGTTGTGACTTTGACGGATCGCGCCTGCTGTCCTTGCGGGCGAAGCGACGCAATCTCCCCGAAGCAATCTCCCCCGAGAAGAACGTACGATTGCCCGTTGGGGATTGCCTCGCTTCGGTCGCGATGACATGTGGAGCGGCCACCATCGGTCAGGATCACAATACTGGCAGGGATCAATAAATTTTCTCGGCGTCCTCTGCGTCTCTGCCTTCCTCTGCAATAAATTTGCTGCAGTAAATTTGCCAGAGACGACAGGCACCTACAGAGCCGCTTCCCCACGAATGCGCATCGACATTGCCTAACCAAGTCTTCCGGAGTTTCAATTTGTTGGTGAGTCGGGGTTCGCGGCTGGCAAATTTATCGCTGAGGAAGCCGGAGACGCAGAGAGCGCTGAGAAGAGTGTGTCGCTTCGTGCCGGCGAGCAGCGTTCAATTGGGTACGCGGGGACGTTCCACTGCCATGTACACCGCGGCCGGTGGGCGAATCAGTCGATTTGGCCGTCGGTATTCGTCGTTGCGAGCGGCTCGATCTCGGCTTCGTTAAGTGGCTTTGGCGGCGGATCGGGGCTAGATGGGTCTGACGCTGTATCGGCTTTCGCCGCCGCTGCCACGGCACGCGCGTCGAAGCTGCCAGTTATCAACAATGGCAAATGCCAGCCACGGGAGGATTCCTTGACCATCATCGCCCGCCGTTCCTTGCTCGCCGCCTCCGGCGCCGGCTTGCTTGCCGCTGGCCTGCCGGCCGGCTCCCGCGCCGCCGGCAAGAAACTCAGAATAGCGCTCTCCAACTCCTACATCGGCAACAAGTGGCGGATCGAGATGGAGAACCTGTTCAAGGCCGCGCTACAGATGGAGCCGTACAAGTCCCAGGTCGAAGGCACCTGGTTCAATTCCGGCAACAACGTCAGCCAGGAAAGCCAGCAGATCACCGGCCTGATCGGCGAGCGCGTGGATGCGATCCTGGTCGATGCCGCCTCGCCCACCGGCCTCAACGGCATCCTCCACCAGGCCACCGAGCGCGGCATCCTGGTGGTGTCGTACGACAACGTCGTCACCGCGCCGACCGCCATCAAGGTCAACACCGACCAGTTCGCCTTCGGCAAGAAGCTGGCAGATTTTCTGGTGCAGAAGCTGAACGGCAAGGGCAACGTGATCATGGTGACCGGCGTGCCCGGCACCTTCGTGGACCAACAACGCAACGCCGGCGCGGACTCGGTGTGGAAAGCAAACCCTGGCATCAAGGTGGTGAACCGCTACACCGGCATGTGGGACTCTTCCACCGCCGAGCGCAACACCGCGTCGATCCTGCCCAGCTTGCCGAAAATCGACGGTATCTGGTGCCAGGGCGGCACCGACGGCGTGCTCAAGGCGTTCATCGCCGCCAAACGCACACCGTTGCCGCCCACCGCCGGCGAGGCGGAGAACGGCTTTCGCAAGTTCATGACCAGCGACGGATATATGGGCCAGAAGGTGGATGGGCTGTCGATCGGGCAGCCGCCTTACCTGGTGCTGGTCTCGCTCGAATTGGCGCGGCGGATCCTGCAGAAGTCCTATCCGAAGCAGAACATCACCATCCCGTTCCCGTTCGTCACCAACGACACGGTGAAGGTCGATGAGACGGTGTTTCCCAAACTGCCCGACAGCTTCTTCGCCGATTTCACCGACAGCGGACCGGAAGCGACGGTAAAGATCTGTGTGGACGCGGCGCTGAACGGGACCCCCTGCCCTGGCACGCTGGACGTGCGCCTGCCGAAGGCATGAGGGCGACACCGTTCCGTCATCGCGGCGAACGTCGTGTTGTGACCCTGAGGCTTCGGTTCCAGCGATTACATGTCATTGCGAGCGGAGCGAAGCAATCTCGGCCGGCCAGTCGCATATCGCTCGACCGAGGTTGCTTCGCTCCGCTCGCAATGACATCAAATGGTGCGGGCACCAACCGTCAGAGTCAGAACAGCAGTGGCGACGCCTGTTGGGCCACCGCATGATCGCCGCAGCGGCCCCGGAGGCTCTGCCCGTCTCTGCCCTGCCCCCCGCCATCGCCGCCGGCAAACTCAGCAAGTCATTCGGCGGCGTGCGGGCACTGCGCGAGGCGTCCTTCGCCGCCAATGCCGGCGAGGTGCACGCACTGGTGGGTGAGAACGGGGCGGGCAAGTCCACCCTGATCAAATTGCTCGGAGGCCGCCTGACGCCGGACTCCGGCACCATCCAACGCGACGGCCAGCCGATCCGCCTCGTCGGACCCGCCGATGCCGCCGCGCAGGGCATCGGCACCGTGTTCCAGGAACTCACCCTCCTCCCCTGGATGACGGTCGCCGAAAACCTCCTGATTGGCCGCGAACCGCGTTCCCTCCTCGGCCTGATCCGCCGCGCCGATCTCGCGCCACAGGCCGATGCCATGCTCGCGAAGCTCGGCATCCGCCACATCGACCCGCGCGCCCTCGCGGCCGACATCTCCCTCGCCGAACGACAGATCGTCGAGATCGCGCGTGTCATCGTCCGCCAGCCCCGCGTGCTGCTGCTGGACGAACCCACGTCGTCTCTGGTCGAACGCGAGGTGGATTGGTTGTTCGCACGTATCCGCGAACTGCGCGCACAAGGCACCTCGGTAGTGTTCACCTCCCACCGCTGGAAAGAGATCACCTCGATCGCCGACCGCATCACCATCTTCCGCAACGGGGCCGAGGTTGGAACCTTCACCGGCATCGCCGAGGCCGACGCGATCACCCTGATGACCGGCCAGCAGGTTGACACGCTCTACCCCATCCCCGCGGCGATCCCCTCTACGGCCCAGCCGGCCCTGGAACTGGCGGACGCAACGCTCAACGGCGGCGCGCGCATCGGCTTCAGCCTGGCTGCGGGAGAAATCCTCGGCGTCGGCGGTCTCGCCGGACAGGGCCATCGCGAATTGTTCCTGGGCTTGTTCGGCGCGCCACCGCTGCGCCACGCCGCCATCCGGATCGGCGGCAAACAAGTCCGTATCGCCAGCCCGGCCAATGCCATCCACGCCAGGCTCGGCATCGCCCTGGTACCCGAGGACCGCAAATCCGAGGGCCTGCTGTTGCCGCTGCCCGTCCGTGACAACCTGACCTTGCCGATCCTGTCGCGCCTCTCCCGCCTCGGCGTGATCCGCGGCGCTGTCGAACGGCACATGAGCAAGCAGATGATCGACCGGCTGACGATCCGGACGCCAAGCGCGGCGCAGCCGGTGGGCGCTCTGTCCGGCGGCAACCAGCAGAAGGTATTGCTTGGCCGCTGGCTGCTGGCCGACTCCCACATCCTGCTGCTGTACGACGTGACGCGCGGCGTCGATATCGCCACCAAGCACGAAATCTATGACCTCATGACGCGCCTCGCCGCCGAGGGCAAAGCCGTATTGTTCTATTCGTCGGACACCGAGGAACTGGCGCATCTGTGCCACCGCGTCCTGGTGCTCCGAGACGGCCGCATCGCTGCCACGCTGACGCGACCCGCGCTGAACGCCGAGGCTATCGTCGCCGCCGCCATGCAGGACTCCGATCCAAGCGACCTTGCCAGGCACGAAACAAATGCCGGGTAATCTCGTCAGACACGACGCCTATGCCGAGTGACCTTGCCATCGCGCCCCTGGCCACGCGCCGGCGCCCCCGCGCCGCTCATGTGCTCGGCCAGAATGCCGGGCTGATCCTGGCCGCGCTGATCTTGCTTGCTGCCATCATAGGCTTCGCCGCGATGTTCTGGGTGCAGCAGGACCGGCTGCCGGGCAATTTCGAAATCACCTCCACGGTCAACAATACCATGCCCCTGGCGCTGGCGGCGATCGGGCAAACGATCGTGGTGCTGACGCGCGGCATCGACCTGTCGGTCGGCGGCGTGATTGACCTGACCAACGCGCTCGCCGCGATCTGGCTGACCGGCGGCGTGCTGCACATGATCGGCGTCTCGATTGCCATCGTGCTGATCGGCGCCGCTGCCGGATTGCTGAACGGGTTGCTGGTCGGGCTCGGCCGGCTGCAGCCGATCGTAGTAACTCTGGCGACACTATCGATCTTCCAGGGCCTGGCCATTCGCGTGCTGCCACAGCCCGGAGGCGCCGTGCCGGACGGCTATACCGACATCCTGGTCAACCCGAACCAGCCAACCGCGCTGATCTTTCTGCTGGTCGCCATTGCCGGCTGGATGGCACTGCGGCGGTCGCGCCTCGGCGTCGGCATCTTCGCCATCGGCAACGACGAGTCCTCGGCCGTCGCGCTGGGCGTGAACGCGATGCGCAGCAAGATCGCCGCCTACATGATCGGCGGCGCGCTGTATGCCGTGGCCGGCTTGTTCCTCGCCGCCAATGCGACCGCGGGCGACGCCACCACCGGCGACGGCTACACGCTTACCTCCATCGTCGCTGTGGTGCTGGGCGGGGTGAATCTGTTCGGCGGACGCGGCAGCGCGGTGGGTGCGATCTGCGGCGCCTTCATCACCACCATGATCGTCAACATTCTGTTCTTTGCTCATATCAACCCGCTGTACCAGTCGTTCTACGAAGGCCTTTTCCTGGTCATCGCCGTCGTGTTCGGCGCGCTGATCGGCCGTCTGGTGAGAAGGGCGCGATGACAGCTCCCCCTCATGGCCGGCCTGGTGCCGGCGATCTGCACACCGTCGATCGGGGCGGCCTGTTTCCGCCTGTCCGTTCAGCCTGGGCAGATGGCCCGGTCAGGCCCGGCCATGGTGGGAGCAGGAGCGGCATGTCGCCGCATCGTGCGTTGGCCGCGCCATGACCCGCTTCCTTCCCTCGGCCAACGCCCTGCGCGTGCTGGCCGCCTATTGCGCGGCCGTACTGCTGTTTGTCATTGGCCAGTGGGTGCATCCGGGCTTCGCCAGCTTCGGCAGCGTCACGTCCATCCTGCTGGTCGCTTCCTTCGTCGGCCTGGTCGCTGCGGGCCAGTGCTTCGTCATCCTGATCGGCGGGATCGACCTGTCCGTGCCCTGGGTTTTGAACGCCGCCGCCATCCTGCTGGTGACGGCCTCGTTGGGCCAGGATGCGCGCGCACCCTACGCGATCGCCGTCACGCTCGGCATGGGCGCGGTGGCTGGCGCCGCGAACGGGATCGGTATCGTCTGGCTCGGCGTTCCGGCCGTGGTGATGACGCTGGCCATGAACGGGATCATCGAGGGCCTCGCCCTGGGCCTCAGCGGCGGCATGACCTGTGCTGCCTGCGCTTCTTACGCCCCGCCGGTGATCGCCGCCGCGGTGCACGACGTGTGGCTGGGCATTCCCGCCGCGCTGTGGCTGTGGCTGGCGGTGATCGCGATGGTGTCGTTCGTGCTGAGCCTGACCCGTTTCGGCCGCGCCACCTACGCGATCGGCAACAACGCGCGCGCGGCTTATCTCGCCGGTATTAACGTCAACCTGACCACCGTGGCACTTTATGCGCTGAGCGGGCTGTTTTCCGCGATGGCCGGTATCCTGCTGGTTGGTTTCGGCGGCCAGGCGTCGCTGGGCATGGGCGCGCCGTACCTGTTCCAATCCATCGCGGCGGTGGTAATCGGCGGCGTGAGCATCCTGGGCGGCCGCGGCAGCTACTTGGGCGCCGCTGCGGGCGCCATCAGCCTGACCGCTTTGGTCAGCGTGCTGCTGGCGCTGAACATGCCGGATTACGGCCGCAGCATCATCTACGGCGTAGTGATACTGGCGCTGCTGCTGCTGTATGGGCGCGAGCAACGGGAGTAGCGGCGGACAAGGCGGTGGTTGCCGCCATCCGCGCGCGGGAATACGCGTTGAAGGTGCACTGCTGTCCAAGCCCCGCGGTCGCGGTCGCATGCAGCCACCCGTGGTCAAAAAATGCGGTTCGCGACGAGCACATCCGCGTTCATTTGCGTTTATCAGCGGTTCCAATACGGAGGACGGCGGTGAAGCAATCCCGGTCGGGATAAGTCTGCGGACCGTCCGTGCGCATACCACCCGGATTGCTTCGGCGCAGCACCCCTCGCAACGACATCCATGCCGCGCCGATCTCAACGCTTCGTGACCCGGAAACCAGCATGCACACGTAAGTTCGTTGCCCGAATGGGGTGACCAGCGCTTGTCAATCCGCGTTCCGGTGTGAAAACCAGGTTTCCCCCCGGCCAAGGACTCCTCGTGCGAGACAAACCCGATCTATACGAACTGCTGATTCACAGCGTCGTGGACTACGCCATCTACATGCTGGATGAAGCGGGGCACGTCGCGAGCTGGAATCCTGGTGCCGAGCGCATCAAGGGGTACAAGGCCGAGGAAATCATTGGCCAGCATTTCTCCTGCTTCTACACCCCAGAGGATCGTGCCAATCGGCTCCCGTGGAAGGCGCTGGAGACCGCCGCCAACACCGGCCGTTTCAACGTCGAGGGCTGGCGCGTGCGCAGGGACGGCACTCGGTTTTGGGCCGCCGTGATCATCGATCCGGTCCGCCAGGACGGCCGCGTCATCGGTTTCGCCAAGGTGACGCGCGACATGACGGAGCAACGCGCCGCCCAGCTTGCCGTGTTGGAAAGCGAACGACGCTTCCGTTTACTCGTCCAGGGAGTGACCGATTATGCGATCTACCTGCTGGATCCCGAAGGCCGCATCACCAACTGGAACGCGGGCGCCGCCCGCATCAAAGGTTATTACGAGCAGGAAATAATCGGTCAGCATTTTTCGAGGTTTTATACGCCCGAGGATATCGATACCCGCCTGCCCTGGAATGCGCTCGAGAAAGCGCGCCGCGAGGGACGTTATGAGGCGGAAGGCTGGCGCGTGCGGAAGGACGGCAGCCGCTTCTGGGCTGGCGTGGTCGTCGACGCCATCCACGACGAGACCGGCGCACTGATCGGCTTCGCCAAGATTACGCGCGACCTGACCGAACGCCGCGCGGTGCAATTGGAACTGGAACGCTCGCGCGAGCAATTGTTCCAGTCGCAGAAGATGGAAGCGATCGGCCAGTTGACCGGTGGCCTGGCGCACGATTTCAACAACCTGTTGACCGGCATTTCCGGCAGCCTGGAGTTGCTGCGCGCACGCATTGCGCAGGGACGCCTGCGCGATCTCGATCGCTACATCACCAGTGCCCAAAGCGCGACATCTCGCGCGGCCGCGTTGACGCATCGGCTGCTCGCCTATGCCCGCCGGCAGACGCTGGACTCCAGGCCTATCGACGTCAACCGTCTGATCGCCGGCATGGAAGACATGTTGCGGCGCACCGTCGGGCCGGAGATCGAGTTGGAGACGGCGCTTTCCGTTGGCCTTTGGCCGACGCGGTGCGACCCGAACCAGCTTGAAACGGCGATCTTGAATTTGTGCATCAACTCGCGGGATGCGATGCCCGATGGCGGCCGGCTGGTGATCGAAACCCAGAACAGTTGGATCGACGACCGTAGTGCGAAACAACGCGACATGCAGAGCGGGCAATACGTGGCAATCTGCGTCACCGATACCGGCACAGGTATGACACCAGAGGTACTGACACGCGCGTTCGATCCATTTTACACGACGAAGCCGCTGGGCCAGGGGACCGGGCTTGGCCTTTCGATGGTGTATGGTTTCGCGCGGCAGTCGAACGGCCAGGTGCGGCTGTACTCAGAACAGGGAAACGGCACCACCGTCCGGATTTATCTGCCGCGGCATTTCGGCGAAGCGGAGGCCGAGCCAGAGCAATCAAAATTCGAACCTGTTTCCCATGCCGGTGCGGGTGAGACTGTGCTGATCGTCGATGACGAACCGACGGTGCGGATGCTGATCGCGGAGGTATTGGAGGAGCTAGGCTATGCGGCGATCGAGGCGGCGGACAGCGTCTCCGGAATGAAAGTATTGAATTCGGATGTGCGCATCGATCTGCTGATCACGGATGTGGGGTTGCCGGGCGGCCTGAACGGGCGGCAGATGGCCGATGCGGCGCGGGAGAAGCGGCCGGCGCTGAAGGTGTTGTTCATCACCGGCTATGCCGAGAATGCCGCGATCAGCAACGGACATCTGCATCCGGGCATGCATGTGCTGACCAAGCCGTTCGCGATGGACAAGCTGGCGGCGCGGATCAAGGCGATCATCGAGCAGAAGTAATGGCAGCGGCCCGGTGGGATGAGTCTTACATGCCAATGCGAGGAGCGAAGCGACGACATCCACCGGCCCCGCATAACGCCGCATACACGCCAGCTTGCCGTGCTGAATGCCGATCATTTTCCCTTCGCTGTTAACTCCTGATTAACCGCTTCCGGCGCATCCTTGCTACCGGGTCCCGTGCGCCAGGATGGCGCGACCGCAACAGGCTGTTCCGCCATGCCGACCGATCTCAGCGTGCAAGCTGTCGGCCCGGTTCTCGGCTCGAGTGAAAACCCGGCCCAGCCGAAGCCGGAGACATTTACCCCACCGGCGCAGGCACCGCCTCAGTCGCCGCCGGTGGTGATTGCCAACCCGACTCTGCGGTTCGACGCGGCGTCCGGGCTGGTGGTGATCGAGTACCGCGATGCCAACGGCGACGTCACCACGTCGATCCCCACGCTGCGCCAGATTGAGGCATACCGGCAATGGAGTCGGCCCCTGCCTGGCCAGACCGCAGCGCCAACGTCCATGTCAGGCGCTCAGGCGTCGGCAAACCGCAAGACCTGACCTGAGCAGGGCGCCAGAGCCAGTCCCATGCCGTTGCCGCGCCTGCTGCTGGCCGATCGTGTGAAAGGCGAGCAAGACAGCTTCCTCCGGCCGCTGCTGCCGGCGCTGCGGCGCGCGTACGACGTGCGCTTCGTCTCGCTGCCGCCGGGCCAGGCTTTGACTGCCGCGATCGCCGAGGCCGACGTGGTGTGGCTGGAATGGTGCTGGGACCATGCGGTGTGGGCGACCACGTCAGGCGCTCTGGCGGGCCGCCCCTGTATCCTGCGCCTGCATTCGATCGAAGCGCTGCAAACCGATTTCCCGGCGCGTGTGGATTGGACGCAGGTGCATCGGCTTGTCGTGGTGGGCGGCGACATTGCCGCGCTGCTGGCCAGCCGATTTCCGGCTGCCGCCGGCTCTGTGCAGATCGTGCACGTCGCCAACGGGATCGATATGGCGCGGTTCGCTCCAGGCACGCCGGACCGTTTCCGCATCGGTTGGGTCGGCCATGTGGAGCCGAAAAAAAACCCGATGCTGCTTTTGCAGATCGCGCATCGGCTGCGGCAGGCGGATGCGCGCTATACGATCCATGCCGCAGGCGCGTTCACCGACCTGCGCACGCTGCGATACCTGCGGCAAGCGATCCCGGCGCTGAGCCTGGGCGATGTCGTGCGGTTCGAAGGTCCGGTCGTGGACATGCCTGCATGGTACGCGGACAAGGGTGTGCTGCTTTCGACCAGCATGTACGAAAGCTTTGGCATGGCGATCGGCGAAGCGATGGCGATGGGTGCGTTCCCGGTGGTGCACGATTTCCCCGGCGCTGCGGACTTATGGCCGGCGGAATGTTTGTTCCTGGCGGTTGATGACGCGGTGGCGCTGATCCGGTCGGCGCGGCCAGGGTTGTATTGCGATTGGGTAGCCGAGCGATACGCGCTGGAGCGGCAGGAAAGAGAAGTGCTGCGGGTTTTGGCCGAGGTAACCTCTCCCACGCTGCGCTGTTCGCGCAGCGTGGGGTTGAACCGCGAAGCGGATCAATGCGAGCGGCCGTAGGCGCGGAGGGCGGGGCGGTAATCGGGTCGGCATGCAACTCGCCAGACCGCCGCGCGGTTAGAATACTGCGTACCGGCCGGATCACCTTTACGCTCGGCGCTTTTGGCGCCTCGACTTCTCCCCGCCGCAGGCGGGACAGGTTGGTGTGCTCACTGCACCGTCGAATGTGGCGTGGGCACGATGCGCGTGATCACCGCAGCCCCGCGATCCAGATACTCCGGAACGCGCGGCGCGATCTGCGTTTTCCAGTACTCGCTCTCATACACCGCCTTGTACAGTGCCTCCCGCTGCGCCTCGCTCTCGAAACGCCGCAGCCACACATACACCGAAGGATCCGTCTCGCCGCGGAAGCTGCCGCAGATCACCATGCCCTTGGATACCTGGAAAGGGATGATCTCTTCCTCCATGATCTTCACCCATCCGTCGAGTCTGCCGGGCAGCACCTTGTATTGACGCAGTTCATAGAACGCCATCGTTCCGTCTCCTCTCAGTTCGCTACGTAGTCGCACTTGAAGCCGTCGCCCCAGCGCTTGATGTATCCGCGCGACGGCGACGGGAAATGTGCGAAGCAGCACAGCGTGTTCGTATCACAGTATGTCTCCAGGAACTTCCGCCGCGTCGCTGAGCCCTGCTTCGCATCGTAATCCACTCGCATCCACAGCTCCGGATAGCGCGCCTGCAGCGGCGAGTGGATCAGGTCGCCGGTGATCACCGCATCCTTGCCGCCGCGGCCCAACTTTACCGCGTAGTGGTCGATCGTGTGGCCGGGTGTCGGCAGCAGTGACACCGTATCGTCAACCGCATGATCCGACCTGATGATGTCGCAGCGCTTGGCCTCGACGATCGGCACCACGCTGTCGGCAATCTGCGGCAGGCCGACCTTGTCGTTCTCCGCCAGCCAGTAATCCAGCTCGGTCTTCGAGAACAGATAACGGGCTTTCGGGAAGGTCGGGACCCAGCGGCCGTTTTCCAGCCGCGTGTTCCAGCCGATATGATCGACGTGCAGATGGGTGCACATGACGATGTCGATGTCGTTTACCGTCAGCCCGAGCGCCGCGAGGCCGCGCATCCACGCATCGTCCTTCTTTTGGTGCCACAGCGGGCGCGCGGGACGGTCCTTGTCGTTGCCGATGCAGCTGTCGACCAGGATGGTGTGGCGCGGCGTCTGCAAGATGTAGGACTGGAAGCACAGCACCAGCATGTCATCCGCATCCATCGCGGAGGGGGTGAGCCAGGAGCGGTTCTCGGCCAGCAAGTCCGGCTTCAGGTCCGGCAGGAACTCCAGCGCGGGGGTGAAGCTGCATTCCATCTCGACGATGCGGTGCACCGTCAGGTCGCCGACCTTGAATGTGTTTGCCGCCATGGCCGTGGTCTCCTCCCGTGTCCAGCGGTTGCCGGGTCGATGCTAGCGGCGGTGAGGCGGGCGGACAAATCGGGGGATGATCCTGCAGCAAAGACGGGGCACTGAGGGGCTCTGCTTAAGCGGTTCGGGGCCCGGCTTCATCGGTTCGCGGAAGGCCGCCCGCCCATCGCTCAATTTGCATTGCCCGGCCATGGGGATGAGCGCAATCTGAAAACTGTCGATGTTGTACAGGTATCGAACGCGATGACGGTTATGTGGCGATTCTGCGCGTTGATCCTGGTTATATAAAAAAACCAGAGTTTCCGTCCTAGTCGAACTTCAGTGCGGACGCCATGGTCGGCCGTCAGCTCGCTGCGGCCCGGGCTTGGGAACTTCGACTTGCGCCTTGGGCGTGGGCCAACGCGGCAACGTTGAAGTACCGGTCGAATTAGTCCGAGCTCGGATGTTCTGCGGCGTTGCTGCAACTATCGCTGCGGGGCTGCCACGATGCGCCGGCGCCTGCTGACTTCCGCACATAAACAGGAGATGCGCCATGCCTGACTCTTCGCAGTTCAAGATTGACCGCACGCGTCCGGGCCAGTGGACGATCACCTTCAGTAACCCGCCGATCAATGTCTTTGTTCCCGAAACCATCATCGAATTGACAGCGGTGATGACCGATCTCGAGTCAGACCCATCGGTGAAGGTCGTCGTATTCGAATCGGCGAACCCGGATTTTTTCGTCGCGCATCTGGATGTATCCAAGGCCGTAGAGCAGCCAGGGGTGCTGGACCTATGGCGCGACTTTGTACTTCGCTTCTCATCCTCGCCGGTTGTGAGCATCGCCAAGATTCGTGGCCGCACGCGTGGTATTGGTAACGAGTTTGTGCTGGCCTGCGATATGCGTTTCGCCAGCCGGCAGAACGCCATTTTCGGCAACCCCGAGGTCGGCGTCGGGCTGGTCCCGGGCGGCGGTGCGATGGAGTGGCTTCCGCGCCTGGTCGGCCGTTCGCGCGCACTTGAGTTCGTCCTCAGCGCCGACGATTTCGACGCGGACGTTGCGGAGCGCTATGGCTGGGTAAATCGAACGCTGAACGACGATGATCTCGATAGGTTTGTCGATGCGCTCGTGCGGCGTCTGGTTTCGTTCGACAGTAACGTGCTGGCGGCGGCGAAGGCCCAGATCAATCGGTTTGGGATGCCCACGGCGACCGAGCTTCAGTCCAGCAACGACATGATCTTCCCACTTCTCACCTTGCCCGGTGCGCAGGCGCGCCGCGCCAAGCTCCGTAACATCGGCTACGGCGTTCCGAGCGACTTCGAACTGAACTTCGGCCGCTACCTCCCTTCGTTTGGATCGGTGGACGACACGGCGGCGAAGCAACCAGCCTGACCGTTGCCTCGCCAGCGGCGGTGATGAACTGAATTCTCCGGAGCAAGCCATGGACGAGACCGATGTCGGCTTTGATGCAGCAATGTCCGCGCAGCGCTTCAATCCATTCCGCCCGGAGTACGGGCCACACTTCAGGGAAATTTACCAACATATGCGGGGCAATTGCCCAGTTGCCCATACCGGCGAGCCTGGCGGAGTCTGGGTCGTGACTCGCTATGACGAGATCGCCCGCGTGCTGCGCGACCCGGAAACCCTGGCCGGCGCGGCGCGCACCACAAGCGAGAGGCAGGTGCCGTACTGTGTGTTCACCGATCCGCCGCTCGCGCATATCGGGTTGAACGAACGGGACGCACAGCGGCAGGGCATTGCCGTGCGCGTCGGCAAGTTGCCGATGAGCGCCGTGCTGCGGCGGGAAGCGACCGACGAGACACTGGGCTTCATGAAGGTCCTGGTCGGCGCCGATGACGACCACATTCTCGGCTTCACGATGCTCGGCGCCGATGCGGGTGAGGTGGTGGCGGCGATACAGACGGCCATGCTGGCCGGGCTGCCCTACCCGAAGCTGCGCGACGCCGTCATCGCGCACCTGACGACCGCTGAGGGGCTGGGGCCGCTGCTTGAGAACGTGCCGCTACGCTGAAGGTGACGGATATCGGCAGTCATGTGCGCTACGGGACCAGCTTCAAACCGGCGCCGCGCGATCCATGATCATCGCCGCATAGGTGGCCTCGGCGACCGACACGCCGTCCACCCGCGCCACGGCACTGAACTTCCACACATTGCCGCGGTTGCGTTCCTTGGTGCAGTGGATGCGCAACTGGTCGCCCGGCACTACGGGGCGGCGGAATTTCGCGCCCTCGATGGACATGAAATACACCACCTTGCCGGCGGCGTCCGGACCCAGCGTTTCCACCACCAGCACCGCCGCGGTCTGCGCCATGCTCTCGATGATCAGCACGCCCGGCATCACCGGATGGTTGGGAAAGTGGCCGGCGAAGAACGATTCATTTACCGAAACGTTCTTCACCCCGATGGCGGAGACGTTGGGCACCAGGTCCACCACCCGGTCCAGCAACAGGAACGGATAGCGGTGCGGGATCGCGTGCATGATTCGCGCGATGTCCACCAGCGGCACCATGGCGCCGCTGGCTCCGCCTTGCTCTGCCGAACTTTCGACCTCCTGCCCCGTGGTCGCGTCCATCCTGCTAGTCCGTTTCCGTCTGCTTTCCAGCCTCGCTCCCGGGCGTCTGCTGACGCTTGGCGCTGCGCACCAGCCGGCGGATGGCGGCGATTTCGCGGAAGAACGCCCGCACCGGCTGGGCCGGACTGCCGACCACGTCGGCGCCCGCCGGCACATCTGCCATCACCCCGGCCTGTGCGCCGATTCGTGCCTTCCGCCCAATCCTCAGATGGCCCGTCAGGCCGGCCTGGCCGCCGAGCATGACGTGGTCCTCAAGAATCGTGGAGCCGGAAATACCGGCCTGTGCAACGATCACGCAGCCTCGCCCGAGGCGGACGTTGTGCCCGATCTGCACCAGATTGTCGAGCCGCGAGCCAGCCCCGATTACCGTATCATGCAACGACCCACGGTCGATGGTGGAGTTCGCACCCACCTCCACGTCGTCCTCCAGCACCACGCGGCCGAGCTGCGGCACGCTACGGAAGCCCTCGGCCGTGATGGCGAAGCCGAACCCCTCCTGGCCGATCCGCGCGCCGGGATAGACATACACCCGGTCGCCCAGCAAAGCGTGCGAGAGGCTGGCGTGGCTGCCGATGCGGCAGTCGGCGCCGATCACCACGCCGTCGCCGATCACGGCCAGGGGGCCGATGCGGCAGCGGGGACCGATCTCCACGCCCCGTCCGATTACGGCGAGCGGATTGATCTCGCTGGTGGGGTGGATCGCGGCATCCGCGGCGACCACGGCGCCGGGATGCACGCCGGGGGAAAGCGGCGGTAGAGGATGGAACAGGGCGGCGACGCGGGCCCAGGCGGCGTAGGGCTCGGGGGTGACGACGGCCACCGCAGTGGCGGGGACCTGCGCGGCCATCTCCGGACTTACGATGACCGCTCCCGCCCGGGATTGCTCCAGCGCGGGCAGGTATTTGCGGTTGTCGAGGAAGCTCACCTCGTCGGGGCCGGCGGTTTGCAAGGGGGCGACGCCGGTCAGCATCAGGCGGCGTGGCGGCGCCTCGGCTTCCGCCGCGTCTACGACCGCGGCCAGGGTATGGGGACCGCTGCGCCGGAAGAAGCGGGGGTCGCCTGCGATTTCGGGCCAGTCCATCAATTCGACTCCACTCTCGTGCGTCCTTGGCGCATGCCAGATTCTATTGCGGCTACGCGCTATCCCCTATCCCTCCACCGTCCCATCCGTGACAGAGCGACGGCCACCAGGAATGCTGCACCATCTGCGGCAGGGCGCCACCGGCAAAGCTCGAGCAGACGTCCTTCATCGCGACATGGTCGAATGCGTGCTGCATTTGCAAATCGAGGTATTTCGGGGACCGTGGTGCCATCCGTTTCGTCGCTTCCGAAACAAGAAGGTGAAACAGAGCGTAATATGCGGTCGAAATCGCCCGCCGAAGCCTCGCCTGCTTTGGTCTCTTCGGTTCTTGCGACAGCAAGCGCTCCGCCTGATCAAGCAGGTCTTTCGGCAGCGCCATGGATCAATGGAAGTACTGGTTCGCCTGGCTGGCCAGCATGAAGCGAACGTACGGCCAGTGGCGCAACCCGAGATTCACGAGATCGGTCTCAGTCTCTCTGACGAATCTGCTGGTCTCGTCGAGCACACGCTTCGGCGGATTGGGATCGTCATCAACGATCGGCCAAATGGTTACGGCCGGATCGCCGGTAGAATCCGGTCCGAACTCAATCTTGAAATTGCGCACTGATTCCGGCAGTGCCCGGCTTCTGATGACGCGGCTGATCTTATCGGCCTGTTCTGCTGTGCTGGCATTGATGATCTCGCTCATCGGTCTGTCCAACCTTCAGTTGTCACAAAGTCCCGGCGGTTGCATCGGTGTTATCCTCAATCCGTCACCGCCGCATACACCAGATCCCGGAACATCACCCGGTAGAACTCGCGCTGACCCGGAGCCTGGATCATGAGCGCGGCCGTCAGGCGCTCGGCCGGATCGATCCAGAACGTGGTCCCGGCCGCCCCACCCCAATAGTAGTTGCCGACCGAGCCGGGGAACGGCGCCAACCCGGGCTTCAGCCGCACCGCGAACCCGAGGCCGAAGCCATGGCCGGGCGGCAACGTACCGGATGCGTCGGGGATATCGCCCAGATGGTCAGACGTCATCAACTCGATCGTCTTGCGGCCAAGCAAGCGTGTGCCACCGAACGAACCTCCATTCAGCAGCATTTGCATGAAGCGCGCGTAGTCCGTCGCCGTGGCGACCATACCGCCGCCGCCCGATTCGAACACCGCGGGCCGGCGGACGTTCAGCGGCGCAACCTCAATGCCGCTCTCCGGATCGCGGGCGAAGGGTTCGGCGATGCGGTCGTGATGAGCGTCGGGCACAGAGAAGGCGGCGTCGTCCATCCCCAGCGGATGCAGGATCCGGTCCGCCAGGAACGCGCCCAGAGATTGGCCGGACCACACCTCCACCAGCCGCCCCAGCACGTCGGTGGAACGGCTGTACTCCCATTGCGTCCCCGGCTGGTGCAGCAGCGGCAGCGTCGCGAGGGTGGCGGCTTGCTCGGCATTGGTCTGGCGCAGGCGGGCGACGCGCGCCTCGGCGTAGGCGCGGTGCAGCGGCGTGGCCCCGCGGAATTCATAGGTCAGGCCGGACGTATGCCGCATCAGGTCCTGCACCGTGATCGCACGGTCGGCATCGGTCCAGCCCATGTCGTTGCCGGCAAACACGGCGACCCGCGGTTCGGCGAAGTCCGGCAGGTATTTCGCGATTGGATCGGAGAGCAGGAAACGGCCGTCTTCCCACAGCATCATTGCGGCGACGGAGACGATCGGCTTGGTCATCGAATAGATGCGGAAGATCGCGTCCAGCTGCATCGGTGCTTGGGCGGCGGGATCGAGACGGCCGAACGCCCGGTGGAACGCCACCTTGCCATGGCGCGCGACCAGCGCCACCGCGCCGGGAATATGGCCGGCCGCCACGCGTTCCTCCAGCACGCGGGCCAGGCGGGCGAGGGCAGGGGCGGACAGACCGACATCCTCGGGCTTTGCGGTCGGAAGGGTGGTGGTCATGCGGATGCTGCCTCCTTGCTGTGGCGCGATCTTGCCATGCGATGACGGCGAGGTTGAAGGCCGGCAGCGCCGGCGTGCCAGTGCGCTTGACTTGTCTCTATATCTCCATTAGTACGGAATCATGGAAAAGAAGGAAGCGCTGGCCGCGCTGGGCGCCCTGGCCCAGGAAACCCGCCTCGACATCTATCGCCTGCTGGTCCAGGCAGGGCCTGAGGGCGTGGCTGCGGGCCGTATCGGTGAGGCACTCGCGCTGCCCTCGGCGACGCTCGCGTTCCACTTGAAGGAACTGAAGATCGCCGGACTGATCGGCTGCACCCGCAATGGCCGCTCGCTGATCTACGCCGCCGAATATCCAGTGATGAACGCGCTGCTGCTGTTCCTGACCGAGAATTGCTGCGGCCGCCCTGCCAACCAGTGCCTGCCGATTTGCCAGCCATGCGCTGCCGACGAACCGGAGCCACGGAACCAAAGGAGCGCCTGAACCATGCCGGACCAGATTTATGCCCCCGCCGAGATCAAGGACATGGTGCGCGCCCGCTACGGCGGTATCGCCGCGGGCACCGTATCCGATTGGTGTGCGCCCGCAGCGTCTTGCTGTTGCGGCCCGGCGACGGGTGCCGATGGGAAGGCACGCAAGATGGGCTACTCGGACGAAGACCTCGCCGCCGTGCCGGATGGGGCAAATCTCGGCCTGGGGTGCGGCAACCCGCAGGCCATCGCGGCGATACGGCCCGGCGAGGTCGTGGTCGATCTCGGCAGCGGCGCCGGCTTCGATTGTTTGCTTGCCGCGCGACAGGCGGGGCCGAGCGGCCGCGTGATCGGCGTCGACATGACGCACGAGATGCTGAACAAGGCGCGTGAGAACGCGACGTGGGTCGGCGCCGCGAATGTCGAATTTCGCCTTGGCGAGATCGAGCATCTGCCGATCGCCGACAACACTGCCGACGTGATCCTGTCGAACTGCGTGATCAATCTGGTTCCCGACAAGGCGCAGGTGTTCCGCGAGGCTTTCCGCGTGCTGAAGCCGGGCGGGCGGCTGGCGATCTCCGACGTGGTGAACACCCGGCCGCTGACGGCGGCGCTTGCTGCCGACCGTGCGTTGGTCTGCGGCTGTGTGGCGAACGCAGCGCCCGTGCACGACGTGGAGATGTGGTTGCGTGACGCTGGCTTCGAAGGCATGCAGGTCACGGTGAAGCCGGAGAGCCGCGATCTGGTGGCGAGCTGGGCGCCGGGGCGGGGCATCGAGGACTATGTCGCCTCGGCCATCATAGAAGCGCGCAAGCCCGGTGCGGCATGTTGCTCGTCGAGCTGCTGCGCGTGAACGCATGCACCTACAACATATTGTTCCTTTGTACCGGCAATTCGGCAAGAAGTATTCTAGCCGAATGCCTTGTGAATGAAGCTGGGCATGGCAGCTTTCAAGCGTTCAGTGCTGGAAGCTTCCCAAAAGGCGAAGTGCATCCGCTGACGCTGGCGCTGCTGAAGGAGCAGGGCCTGACCACGAAAGGGTTGCGGTCCAAGTCCTGGAGCGAATTCGCCGCGCCCGGTGCTCCGGTCATGGATTTCGTCTTCACGGTCTGCGATCAGGCCGCGGGTGAAGTCTGTCCTGTCTGGCCGGGACATCCGGTGACGGCGCATTGGGGTATCCCCGATCCCGCTGCGGCGGATGGCTCCGATGCCGACCGCATGCTCGCATTCCGCGAGGCGTTCCGCATGTTGGAGCAGCGTATCAAACTGTTCGTCGCGCTCCCGCTGGATTCCCTCGATCGCATGTCGCTGCAGCGTCGGGTCGATGCGATCGGCCGCCTTCGCCCCGAAACCGTCAAGGATCGCGCATCGTGAGCCAATCCACCGTTGTTGCCGGCAACACAGCCGCGAAGAAGCCTGCCCTGAGCATGTTCGAGCGTTTCCTGACGTTTTGGGTCGCGCTGTGCATCGTTGCGGGTATCGCGCTGGGGCAGATGATGCCGGGGGTCTTCCGTGCCCTTGGCGATGCGACGCTGGCGCAGGTCAACCTGCCGGTCGCAGCGCTGGTCTGGCTTATGATCGTGCCGATGCTGCTGAAGATCGATCCCACGGCCCTGCGCGAGGTCGGCCAGCACTGGCGCGGCATCGCTGCGACTGTGGGCGTGAACTGGCTGGTCAAGCCGTTCTCGATGGCGCTGCTGGCCTGGATTTTCATTGCCCATCTGTTTCGCCCATGGCTGCCGCCCGACCAGATCGCCAGTTACACCGCCGGGCTGATTCTGCTGGCGGCCGCGCCCTGCACCGCGATGGTTTTCGTCTGGTCGAACCTGGTGGACGGCGAGCCGCATTTCACGCTGAGTCAGGTCGCGTTGAACGACACCATCATGGTGTTCGCCTTCGCGCCCATCGTGGCCTTATTGCTCGGCCTCTCCTCGATCGCCGTGCCGTGGGACACATTGTTCTTGTCCGTCGTGCTCTACATTGTCGTGCCGGTGATCGCGGCGCAGCTTTGGCGCCGGGTACTGTTAGTGCGCGGTGGGCCGGCGGCGTTGGCGCACACGTTGCGCACCCTTGCTCCTCTGTCACTGTCCGCGCTGCTGCTGACGCTCGTGCTGCTGTTCGGACTGCAAGGAGAGCAGATCATGCGTCAGCCGGTGGTGATTGTGCTGCTGGCGGTGCCGATCGTGATCCAGGTGTATTGCAACGCCGGGCTCGCTTACTGGGTCAACCGGCGGCTTGGTGTCGCGTGGTGCGTGGCGGGACCGTCATCATTGATCGGCGCCAGCAATTTCTTCGAACTTGCCGTAGCGACGGCTATTGTATTGTTCGGCTTCCAGTCAGGCGCGGCGCTGGCAACCGTGGTCGGCGTGCTGGTGGAAGTGCCCGTGATGCTGTCGGTGGTTCATATCGTCCGCCGCACGCGCGGATGGTATGACAGTGGGGCACACGGCGCGTAGCGCGCGGTTGCCAGTACCAATCAGCCCGCCGGCGGCACCTGCGCCTGCGCCAACACGCCGGCTTGCCGCTTTGCCAGCGCGGCCTCGTCGAAATCCGCAATCAGTCCATGGAACAGCCTGCTCCAGTTCAGTTCGGCCTTCAGCCGCACGAACACGCCGCCCAGGCCGATTGCGGAGCGGTCCATCAGTACGAACTCGCGCGGCGGCTTCACGCCGCCGGTGCGTTGCAGGCCGGCGTGCACGCGTTCGGCCACCTCGCGGCCGAACAGCGGATCGTCGGTTTCCTGGATGCGGCGCACGCGATCTTCCACCAGCGGCTCGTACAAGAACCGGGCCCACAGGTTCAGCACCGCCATCTTGTCATCGGTGAGGTTGGTAAAACCCCAGGTGGCATAGGCGTGGCGTGCCTTGGCATCATCGTTGTCGCGCACGGCCTCGAACAGATCGATCACGCCGCGCACGAATTTGGCGCCAAACACGCGGATGGCGCCGTAGTCGAGCAAGTTCACCGAACCGTCGGGACGCACCTGGTAATTGCCCAGATGCGGGTCGCCGTGGATCACGCCGTAGCGGTAGAAGGGAACATACCACGCGCGGAAAAGTGCTTCAGCGATACGGTTGCGTTCTTCCTGCGGCGGGTCCTCTTGCAGGCGATGCAGCAGCGGGCGGCCGTCCAGCCAGGTCATCGTCAGCAGGCGCTTGGTGCAAAAGCGGGGGATCGGTACCGGGATATGCACCATCGGGTCATCCGCCAGCATCAGCCCATACAGGCGCATCTGCGCCGCTTCACGTTCGTAATCGAGTTCCTCGCGCAGGCGCTGGGTGAGTTCCTTGTAAACCTCCTCGTGCTGGATGGCGTTGTCCATGCGGTGATAGATCGCCATCGCGAGCTTCAACTGCCGGAGATCGGCTTCGACCGTGCTGGGCATGTCGGGATATTGCAGCTTGCAGGCGACGTCGGTGCCGTCGGGCAGCCGCGCGCGATGCACCTGGCCGAGCGATGCCGCTGCCGCCGCTTCATGGCTGAAATCCCGGAAGCGCGATTGCCAGTCGTGGCCGAGTTCGGTCGCCATGCGGCGGCGCACGAAGTTCCAGCCCATCGGCGGGGCGTTGGATTGAAGCTGTGCGAGTTCCTCGGCGTACTCGGAGGGCAGTGCATCGGGGACGGTGGAGAGGAACTGCGCCACCTTCATCAGCGGGCCTTTCAGGCCGCCCAGAATCACCCGCAGGTCTTCCGCATGCGACGCGCGGTCGGTCTTGATGCCGAACATGCGTGCGCCGGCCACGCGGGCGGCGATGCCGCCGACGGCACCTGATGTGCGCGCCATGCGGCGGAGTTCCCCCAGGATATTGCTGCCCTCGGCCATTCAGAGGGTCCCACCGTAGTGTCCGTGTTGTAGGGGCAGTGAAAAAGATTCACCACAAAGACACAAAGACACGAAGTTCACTGTCGTTGCGAGGAGCGTAGCGGCGAAGCAATCTCGGTCAAGCGGCGCACGAACTGTTCGAGCGCCATCCCCGATGGGATTGTTTCGCCGCTCCGCTCCTCGCAATGACATGATGCTTCGTCGCTCCGCTGCTGGCCTCATCACGTCTTCTCCAGTTCGTCGATGAAGCCGGCGATCACGTCCAGCCCCTTCTTCCAGAACGCCGGATCGGACGCATCCAGACCGAACGGCGCCAGCAGCTCCTTGTGCCGCTTCGACCCGCCGGCGCGCAGCATATCCAGGTACTTCGCCTGGAATCCCGGATGTCCGTTCTGGAACACCGAATACAACGCATTCACCAGGCAGTCGCCAAACGCGTAGGCATACACATAGAATGGCGAGTGGATGAAATGCGGCACATAGGCCCAGAACACGTTGTATTCCGGCGTGAACTCGAACGCCGGCCCCAGGCTCTCGGTCTGCACTTGCAGCCACAACTCGCCGATGCGCTCGGGCAGCAGTTCGCCGGAGCGGCGCTCGTCGTGCAGCAGCGACTCAAAACGGTAGAACGCGATCTGGCGCACCACCGTGTTCAGCATGTCCTCGACCTTGGATGCCAGCATGATGCGGCGCTGCTTGGGATCCGCGGAATCCAGCAACGCGCGGAACGTCAGCATTTCGCCGAACACCGATGCTGTTTCTGCCAGGGTCAGCGGCGTTCCCGACATCAGATAGCCCTGGGCGTTCCCTGCCAGAACCTGGTGCACTCCATGCCCGAGCTCGTGCGCCAGAGTCATCACGTCGCGCGTACGCCCATGGTAGTTCAGCAGCAGGTACGGGTGAGCGCTCGGCACCGTCGGATGCGCGAAGGCCCCGCTCGCCTTACCTGGACGCAGCCGCGCGTCGATCCATGCGGCGTCGAAGAAGCGCTTGCCGACGGAGGCTAAGTCCGGGCTGAACGCGCCGTAGGCGGACAGGACGCGTTCGCGCGCCTCCGGCCAGTCTATCTCCCGGTCATCGTCATCGGGCAGCGGTGCGTTCCGGTCCCAGTGCATCAGCTTCGGCAAGCCGAGCCATTTCGCTTTCATCAGGTAATAGCGATGCGCCAGACGCGGATAGTCGCTGCGCACCGCGGTCACCAGCGCGTCCACAACCTCGTCTTCCACCATGTTCGCACGATTGCGCGCGCTGCCAGGGCGAGGATAGTGGCGCCACGTGTCGATGATCTCCTTGTCCTTCGCGAGCGTATTGGTGATCAGCGAGAACAGTTTGACGCGTTCGCCGAAGGCGGCGCCGATGGCGCGGCCGGCCGCCTCGCGCACCGCACGGTTCTTGTCGGACAAGCGGTTCAACGCGTCGGTGACGGTCAGCGACTCATCCCCGATGGGAACATGCATGCCCGCCATGGTCTCATCGAACAATCTGTTCCAGGCCGAATGGCCGGTCACTTCTTTTTCATGCAGCAGCTTCTCCAGCTCGTCGGACAGCTGGTGCGGACGGAACACCCGCAGGTCGCGCAACCAGGGGCGCCAGTGCGCCAGCGCCGGGTCGGCCAGCTTCGCCTCCAGCACCGCGTCATCCAGCCGGTTCAGTTCCAGCGAAAAGAACAGAAGATGCGAACTGATGGTGGTCGCATGCTCGTTGACCGATTGATAGAATCGGCCGATTTCCGCGTTGGTCGAATCGCCCGCGAACAGAAGTTGGGCGTAGGAGAGCAAGCGGCCGAGCACCTCCTCCATCGCCTCATATTCGGCGATGGCGGCGGCCAGCTTCGCGCCGGATAATTCCGCCAGCTTGCCGGCATAGGACGCGGCAAAGGCCCTTGCCTGCTTGTCGGCGCGGGCGAAATCCGCCTCTACCTGCGGCGAGTCCGGCGCGGGATACAGGTCGGACAAATCCCAGGCCGGCAGCGCGTCCATGCTCCCGGCGACGGCATGTGTGTCTGGCATCTCGGTCCTCGGATGGCTGCGTTCCGGTTGGATGTAGGCTAGTAGGGGCCGCCGTCAAAGGGTTGCGGCGCGGCGCGGAGGAGACGTGGAGACCTACCCGACCTGGCCGAACCTGGCCGCGATGATGCTCGGCCTCGCCCGCACCTGGCCCGACAAGCCCTTGTTCCGCGCTTTCCGAGACGGGTGGTGGCACAGCACCACCTGGGGTGAATTCGGCCGCATGACAGCGTCCTGCGCCCGGCAGCTCCGCGCCGCCGGGGTCGCGGGCGGCGACCGTGTGGCCATTGTCGCGGAGAACCGCCCCGAATACCCGATCGCCGAGACCGCCCTGATGGCGATCCGCGCGGTTCCCGTGCCCGCCTATACCACCAACACGATCGCCGACCACGCCCACATTCTGCACGACAGCGGCGCGCGGGTGGCGATCGTGTCGTCGACGGTGCTGGCGGCGCGATTGCAGGAGGCCGCGCGGCTTGCCGGTGGCCTCGATCTGCTGGTGGTGATGGATGAGCCCGTCGAAGCGGCGGACGGCGCGGGCCAGGTGCTGCCATGGTCCGCGCTGGTCGAGGACACCGACCCGGCGGACGACATCGCACGCGAGGCCGCCGGCATTCCGTCCGAGACGCTGGCATGCCTGATCTACACCTCCGGCACGGGCGGCGTGCCAAAGGGGGTGATGCTGCCGCACCGCTCGATTCTGTCGAACTGCCGCGGCGCGTTTGAGCTGTTGCGCCCGCTGCATCTGCATAACGAAACCTATCTGTCCTACCTGCCATGCTCTCACAGCTACGAGCACACAGTCGGCCAGTTCTTCCTGCCCAGCATCGGCACGGAAATCGTCTACGCCCGCGGCGTGGAATATCTGGCCGCGGATATGCTGACGGTGCGGCCCACGATCATGACAGTGGTGCCGCGCGTGCTCGAGGTGATCCGCAACCGCATCCTGACCCAGGTCGCGCGCGAATCGCTGTTCCGCCAGCGGCTGTTCCAACGCGCCATGGAAACCGGCTTGAAGCGGCTCGACGGCGCGCCGCTCTCCTTCGTCGAGAAATTGTCAGATCCGGTGCTGGATCGCCTGGTGCGCGCCAAGGTGCGCGCGCGCTTCGGCGGGCGGCTGGTTGCCGCATGCTCTGGCGGTGCGCGGCTGGAACCGGATGTGGGGCGATTCTTCCTCGCGCTGGGTTTGAAGATTCTCCAAGGTTATGGCCAGACCGAAGCGGGCCCCATCGTCAGCGCCAATCCACCCGATGCGATCCGCATCGATACCGTTGGCCACGTGTTGGACGGCGTGGACCTGCGCATCGCGGAGGATGGTGAGATCCTCGTGTGCGGCGACCTCGTGATGGATGGCTACTGGCGCCGTCCGGACGACAGCGCGTTGGCGATTCGCGACGGATGGCTGCATACCGGCGATATCGGCGTTTTGGATGCGGACGGATATCTGCGCATCACCGATCGGAAGAAGGACCTGATCGTGCTGTCGGGCGGTGAGAACGTGTCGCCGGCCAAGATCGAAGGCATGTTGATGGCGGAGCAAGAGATTGCGCAGGCGGTGGTGGCGGGGGACGGGCGTGCGGGGCTGACGGCTTTGGTGGTGGCGGCCGATGGGTACGATGATGTCGCGGTCGCGTTGGCGGTGAATCGTACCAACCTTCGGCTCTCGGTAACCGAGCGGATTCGTAAGCACGCCGTTGTTCCGGCATTCACGCTGGAGAACGGATTGCTGACTCCGACACAAAAGATCCGCCGCATGCTGGTGATCCGCGCAAATGCGCAAGCGCTTGCGGCGTTGCACGGTTAAGGTCCGGACCTGATTGCGATCAACATCAGGCCCAATCAGAGAAGCGCGAACAGCCTGCCCCATGTCATTGCGAGTTGCCACCGGCCTGGCGGCCGCCCCGCGGTGGGATGAAAGTGCGGCGCGCCACACGTTTGGGAGGGAACCCTTCAGTCCGCTGCAGATTCATTTAGTCGCGGGTCGGCTGCGCCGGCCAGTGGTCAGCTTGTAATGACATTTGATCATATCGTGGCCCGCACTCACATATGCGCGCAGCAAGTGGTCGCCATCAAAATACCCTGTTCGCGTCGCTTTCTGGCCGCCGTCCCCTCCCACTCAACGACAGGAGCGGCGTGGTCCGATCCAAGCTGCATGGACAACAAGGCGGAAACCCTGATGACCTTACGTAATCGTTCGTCAGTCTCGCATGTGGAATCGAAGCGGTCCAACCGGTCGGTGATCATCGGCCTCGCTGCGTTGATGGCTGTGGCCGGCATGCTCGGCGGATGCGTCGTGGAAACCCCTGGGCACCCGTATCACGGCTGGTGGTGGCATCATCACTGACGGTAACGTAAACCGTCCCTGGCGCGGCCCAAGCGCATTCGCCCTTTCGCCGCGCCAGTCAGCCCTTCACCCCCATCGTATGCCGATCCGCGCCGTCACGCGCGCGACGGTCTCGGGCGATATCGAGGAACACCTCCTCCATATCGTCCCGATCGTAACGTTCCAGCAATTCAGCCGGGCTGCCGCGGTCGACAATGCGGCCGCGCTTCAGCATCAGTACGTGATCGCAGAGCCGTTCGACTTCCGACATGTTGTGCGAGGCGAGCAGGATGGTGCAGCCGGTCTCGGCCCGGTAGCGCTCGAGCCAGGAACGAACCCAGTCGCCGGTATCCGGATCCAGGCTGGCCGTCGGTTCGTCCAGCAACAGCAATTCCGGACGGTTGATCAGCGCCTTTGCCAGAGCGACACGTGTCTTCTGTCCGGCGGACAGCCGCCCGGCACGGCGGTTCAGCAGATCGCGCAGCTCCAATTCATCCGCAAGCTGCGCAATGCGGCGTTCCAGGCGGGGCACGTTGTAAAGATGGCCATAGACCCGCAGGTTCTCCGCCACCGTCAGCCGCTGCGGCAGTGACAGGTAGGGGGACGAAAAGTTCATCCGCTCCAGCGCGGGGAAGCGATTGCGGGCGCTGTCCTGGCCCAGCACGCCAATGCTGCCGGCGCTGGGCACCAGCAGACCGAGCAATAGCGCAATGGTCGTGGTCTTCCCCGCGCCGTTGCCGCCGAGCAAACCGATTGTCGCGCCGACCGGCGCGGTGAAGCTGATGTCGTCCACCGCCAGCACGTCACCGTAGCGCTTGGTCAGGTGGCTTACCTGGATCGCGTCCATGCGCGCGGGGCTTAGGGCGGCACGCCGGCAGCGCCAACTGCCCGCACCTTCCCCGCCTCCACCCTGTCTGCCATCTTGTACTGCATGGACGCGGCAGACCTGCGCATCTTCGAAGCCGTGGCGCGGCTTGGCGGCATCAGCCGCGCCGCCGAGGCGCTGCACACCGTGCAATCGAACGTCACCGCCCGCATCCGCCAACTCGAGGAAGAACTCGGCACGCCCCTGTTCCGCCGCCTTCCGCGCGGCGCCGAACCGACCGCCGCCGGCCGCCGGCTGCTGCCCTACGCGAGGCGGGTTGCGCACCTGCTGGACGAAGCCCGCCGTGCCACCCTGGACGATGGCACGCCGCAAGGCCCGCTGGTGATCGGCGCGCTGGAAACCAGCGCCGCGCTACGCCTTTCCCGGCCTCTCGCCTCCTATGTGGCGGCATATCCGGCTGTCGATCTTACCCTGCGCGCCGGCACAACGTGCGAACTGGTCCAGCAAGTGCTGGACGACAGGCTGGAGGGCGCCTTCGTCTGCGGCCCCATCGCCCATCCGGATCTGCACGCGACGCTCACGTTCCGCGAAGAGCTGGCATTGCTGACCGCGCCCTCGGTCGGTTCGCTGGATGCGCTCGCGGCGACAGGCGAGGTGCGTATCATTGTGCTGCGTGCGGGATGTTCTTATCGCCAGCGTCTGGAGGAAATTCTCGCCCGCCGAGGCCTTGCCGCTCCGCGCATCCTCGAGTTCGGTACCGTCGAGGCGTTGTTCGGTTGCGTGGCCGCCAATCTTGGCATCACGTTGCTGCCGCATGCGCTGATCGGGCCAGTCTGGCAGGAGGGGCGCGTGGCGGTGCACATGCTGCCGCCGCACGAGGCGACGGTAGAAACCGTGTTCATTCGGCGCCGGGACTCGCACCTATCGAGCGCGCTGGCGGCGTTCCTGGCGATGATACGGCCGGCGCAGGGTTATCCGATCGCGGCCGAATAGCCCATCTTGGTTATCCGACTCATTGTCCCGCGGGCAGCATCAGGGACGAACCGCGGCATCGGAAGAAGAATCCGAACCTATACAGATCGGTATAGAGCCGTCGATGAGGGTGCAATCGCGGCTCCCTAAGTGCGGAGAGCATGGTCCCGTGGCGCTGCAAGCATAGCCTGCTCGCGCAGCGGGTCTTTGCCTGAATGAACCCGGCTCGCATGGGCTGGTGGTGTTCGGCGCGAATCCCCGGGACCGTCGGCCGACGGCTCGGATAGCAGGAGTTTGACATCATGAAGACGCTGCTTGTTGCGGCCAGCATGGCGGCTGGCCTCGCCGCGGGCGCCGTGCCCGCGTTCGCACAATCCGCCATGACCAATCAGCCGGGCCCGACCGCCTCGGCTTATAACGGTGCGGTGGAGGCGCAGAACCACTACCAGGCGCAGGTTCCCCTCAGCACGCAAGCTCAGGATCCGGTCAGCGTCGGCGCCCACATTGGCAGCGGTTCCGGGGACGACTATGTGATGCATCAGCGCGAGCTTATGAACATGCCCGGCTACAACATTGGCGGAAACGGGTAAGAAACTATTGACGGTGTCCGCCCGGCGTATTTGCGGGGTCGGCCATCATCGCGTGCCTAGCAGCGGCGGCGCGTTGCCGGAGTTCCGGCGCGCCGCTTCTTCTTGCGGATATGAAGCGCGCGCTGCCATGCATCAGAAGCGGCAGCGCGCGTGCGAGATGTCGCGATCCCGTGCGCAGGGAAACGTGGACCCGCCTCGCATTGGTGGGGATTGAAGCTTCCCGGATCGTCACCGGCGCTGATAGCGCTGTGTAGCGCCTAACTTATGCCAGCCGGAAAGAAGTGCGATCACCAGGCGACGGCGGTCGCAGCCCACATCGTGGCGCTGGATTCAGTTAACACTCTTGGTCCCTTCCACCACATTGGCGTTTGCCTGAAACGCCGGGTTATCCCGAAGCGCGGCAGTGATAGCAACCGTGGGGTCAATGTTCTCACAGATCAGCAGGCCGAGGGCATGGCACAAGCTCGCCATTGCTGCCACGCGAGGTTCGACGCCCTCTTTCCGCGCCGCTTCACTGATCTCCATATGCGCAGCCAGCACCCCAGCGGCCTGTGCGATGCGCTTCGGCTGTCTGGTGTAAACAATAAGGTCTTCGACCTGCCGCGTTTGGCGCAATGCATGCCAGTCCATGAGTCGCCCCTTTTTCCAAAGTTGGCATTCAGTGCAGGTATGTTGGATGTGATATTCCAAAGTCTCGAGATCAAAGGCTTCGACCAAATACCAGCTGCGACAATCAAGCCGACACCAAAGGTATATGCGCCGCCACCAATGGCAGTTACGGACCCAATCGCAGAATCGGGTGCCGTGGCGCTTCGCCGCCAGGAACAGGACGCTGCTCGCCTTGACGCGGGAGCCGGAGCTCCGCCGGCATCCGCAAGCGTCAGGACGGTGCCGATCGGGCAGCCCAACCGCTCAGCCAAGGCGCGATTGCTCACATCATCAACGCGGGCGAACGCTTCGCGCGGCACGACGGTCAGACGGCTTTCATGCCGCAAGCGTATTGCTGTCGACGCCACGCGCCAATCGGTTGACTTTAGCCCGGGACCGAATCGTATACAAACGGCCCCTGCCCCGGCCCCGGGTGGTACGGGATGCACCCGGCGAGAGCCAGCACCACAAGCGCCACGGCGAAGGAGGAAAACAATCGGGGCATCTCCGCTCCACAGCAGGCAATTATGACCGGTATGTGGTGATGCGGCGCGACTTCCCAAGCGCCCGGCCACGGCCGATTGTTCTTGCGCCACCTTCCGTGGCGAGAGCGCATCTCTTTCAATGGCTCCGACCGCTCGGCAGAAAGCGCTCATGGTCGGTGGCGCCGCTTTCCGACGTGGTCTACGGCTTCAACCCAGACGGCATCTTGTGCGCCCTGGTTTTGGAAACCTCGGCCTCAGCGGTAGGCGAGTTCGTCAGGGTTCAGGCCCATGGCAGAAAGAGTCGCCTGATTGAGCTCGCCGTTCGGTCGCAAACCGCGATTCTGTTGGAATTGCTGGATCGCGGCCTGGGTGCTCTGTCCCCAGACACCGTCAATGTTCCCGGCATAGAAACCAAGGTCGTGCAAGCGCGATTGAATTTCCCGCACGGAGGAACTGCGGAGCGTGTCGGGAGACGGCAGCGGTTGAGAGGAGACAGGCTGCATGCCGAGGAGGGCGACAGTGTTGAGGTCCAGTGCGTCAACGGTGGCCTGATTGAGTTGGCCGGTCGCCTGGAGCTGCCGGGAGGCCTGGAAGCGCTGCAAAGCTGCCTCGCTGTCTGGCCCCCACACACCGTCCACCGCGCCGCTGTATGCACCCGCCGCGCGGAGGTGGTCCTGCACGGCCTGAATGGCCACCGGGGGCACCGGCTGCACGAAGGTAAGCGGGGGAGGCTCGGTCTGGGCGAACGCTGCGACACAACTGAGGACCAAGATTGACGAGCCGAGCACGAACGGTTTCATGTCAAGCACCATTCTTTGTGGTTACCCAGAACGCTCCGGCGGTGTGGGTTGTTCGTTAACGAATTGGAGCGCGGCGTCTGCTCTCGATCCCGAGAGCGCGGGAAGCGGCCTGGTCGACTGATCTTGCCGGATGACGAGGCCGCTCGGGCGCGTCGGTGTGGTGGCTCGACCAGGGCTGGTGGCGGATCGACAGCGTGCTGCGGGAGCCGGGGCCGCGGGGCGATACTGTGGCGAGGCGGCCAGCGCCCGGGAGTACCGATGTCGCTTGGCAGCGATATAGCCCGATGGCACCGAACCCGTTGCCGGTCTCGCCGTTACCCCGGGGTGGACCCTGCGTCCGCATGGCAAAACGGGGAGATGACCATGGCAGAATTCCGGAATACTGGTGATGGGGGGACGACCGCTAACTTCTCCGACGAAACGGTGGCCAAGGTTGGCCGGGCGGTCGGTCAGATCGCGTTGATCCGGGAGGCCTACCGAGAAGGGCTGAACGAGGCTGACAGCGAGGGGGAGAAGCAGGAATTGGCACAACGGGCGGAAGCCGCCGCCGTACAGGTGCTCGACGAGCAGGAGCTTTCGATTACCGAGTACAATCACGTGGCGGCAACGGCTGACGACGATCCGGCCCTGCAACAACGCCTGCTGGCCGCCGCGGTGGCCGATTGACGACAAGTCCGGTGTGCGCGCTGGCTGAGAATATCGCGAAAGAGCCTGGATCTGGCGACGATCTGAAGGATTTGCGCCAGCCTCTCGTTGACCCGCACCTGCCAGGGGCCGCTGCGGCCGGACTGACCGTCCGCGAGTCGTAATCGCTTGTGACTGCGGCGCGCATTGATTCCGTAGCGCGCCGCCTTTTTGCGTGTGAAAGAAAATGACCGCTCCTCGTGACGCGCTCAATTCTTTCGTCACGTCATGAGGTCGTGGCCCGAGCGCGATCTTCGATGCCAGGCGGGAGGCGCCATCGGACCCTAAATGGCCCTTGAAGACCCGTGCCGCCGTCCGTCTGCCGTGAGGAGAGCAGGCGTGTCACGCATATGGCAGAAGGCTGTTCATACGGCAGAAGGCCTTCACATGATGGAAGGCCGTTCGCGACGTGCTCAATTTCGGAAGGATTATTCTCTCGGAGCGCGTGACGCCTTACGATGTTCCTGACGGTGTTCCTGTAACCCACCGACTGCCTGAGGCTGATTTGGCTGGCTGGGGCGGGAGGATTCGAACCTCCGGATGGCGGAACCAAAATCCGCTGCCTTACCACTTGGCGACGCCCCAATGCAGCCACCGGCTGAAATAGGCGCCTCACCGCGGCGCGTAAAGCGCCGGACGAGTCAGGCACCCAGCAGCGCGCCGGCCCAGACCCACCATCCCGGCCGAGACACGCGCGCGGCAGCATGCTCTGCCGCCCCGGTCTCCGCGAACAATCCGAAGCAGGTGGCGCCAGAGCCACTCATGCGGGCTAGCAAGCAGCCGGGCTGTGCCGCGACGGCCGACAGAACGTCGACAATTGCGGGGCATACGTCGCGCGCCGGACGCTCGAGGTCATTGTGGAGCATGGCCAGATCCGCTGCCATCGCTGCCGCGGTCGCCCAGCCTTCCGGCAGCCGCGGCGGCGCCGAGAAGGCGCCGGCGCGTGCGTGGAACACCGTGGCAGTTGCCACCGCTACGCCGGGGTTGACCAACAGCACAGCGCATGGCGGCAGGACCGGGGCAGGGTTCAGGACTTCGCCAATGCCGCCCATGCGAACCGGCCGGCCGTGCAGGCATACCGGCACATCGGCGCCCAACCGCAACGCGATCCGGTCCAGAACAACAGAATCCGGCTGCAGACGCCATAATGCGCATAACACGCGCAAAGCCGCCGCTGCATCGGCGGAACCGCCGCCGATGCCGGATGCGACGGGGAGGTTCTTCTCCAGGGTCAGGGCCGCAAGTGGCGCCACCCCCGCTTCCGCTGCCAGTGCCCGTGCGGCTCGCAGAATGAGGTTATCGGCCTCGCTGGCCAGCCCGGCCGCGAAGGCGCCCCGAACGGTCAGTGACAGCTCCGACGCCGGCTCGGCGCGCACCACATCACCGCAGCCGGTGAACGCCACCAGGCTGTCGAGCAGATGGTAGCCGTCCGCCCGCCGCCCCGTGACATGGAGGTAAAGATTGAGCTTAGCCGGCGCGAATGCGCGCGGAGCGTCCTGCGAACCGGTCAGGGGAAGCCTCGGGTCGCGTTATTGCCGCCCACTGGCGACCGAGGAAGTCGAAGTCTCCGGCGGTTGCAGCTTGGCCTCCAGCTTGGCGGTGTCCTCCGGTCCGGGGTTCAGCGTCAGCGCGCGCCGCCACTGATATTGGGCCTCCAGGTTGCGTCCTGCCTTCATATAGGCGTCGCCCAGGTGTCCATTGATCGTCGCATCTTCCGGGTCTTGCTCGACCGCGCGTTGCAGCACCTGCACCGCCTGGGCGATCTGGCCCTGTCGGAGCATCACCCAGCCGAGGCTGTCGGTGATCGCGCCATCGTTCGGCAGGCGCTCCGACGCTGTCTGGATCATCTGCCGCGCCTCGGCGAGATGCTCGTCCTTGTTCGCCCAGCTGTAACCCAGGTAGTTCAGAACGTAAGGCTGATCCGGCGACAGTTGCAGCGCGTGGCGGAAATCGAGTTCCGCCTTATGCCATTGATGCGCGTTCTCCAAGGCGATGCCACGGTCGTAGAAGACCGGCCAGTCCTCCGCCTGCTGCTGGCCCAGCTTGGCGATCCCGGCGGTGTAAGCGGCGATGGCCTCGTTGTAATGGTCCTTTGCGCGCAGGATGTCGCCGCGCTGGATCAGCGGCAGCGGGCTGTCGGGATAGGCGGCGGCGAGATGCGTCAATTCCTGCAATGCTTCATCCGTCCGGCCCATCTGCTCCAGAATCTCGGTCCGGCGCATGCCGACCAAGCCGGCCAGCGGATCGTTGCGCGGGATCGAAGCCAGCATTTGCAACGCCGCCGCGCTACGCTGGTCGCCGCTGAGCATGTCGGCGGCCATCAGCCGCGCGGCGGTCAGGTCGGGCCGCAAGTCTAGCGCCAGCCGCAGCATCATCATTGCGTAGTCCGACGAGTCCTGCGCACGCAGGGCTCCGGCGAGCGCCATATAGGCCTCGGCGATCCCCTCGATGGGCCGCGTCACCGGACGGGCTGCGCTGGTCGCTTCCAGGCTCGGCAAGGCGATGGTGAGATCGGGGGCGGCCGTCCCGAGGGCGGCGAAAGTTTGCTGCGCGGCGGCCGGATGGCCGGAACGCACATCCCAGCTCGCCAGAATCTGGGCCATGCGCAGGTTCATTGCCGGCATATCGGCCAGGGCCGTGGCGTAGTAGCGCGATGCGTCCGCCGTCTGCCCGGCGAGATCCGCGATCATGCCGGCGTGCAGAGAGAACAATCCGCGAAAACGGGGACCCTCGGCAAAGGGGCGGAGCGTGGCAAGTGCGGCCCTGGAGTCACCCTCACCCACTTGCGACCAGGCGATGAGCAGCGGCTGAAGAAGCAGATTCACGTTCTGGCGGGGCAGGGCGCGATAGCGTTGCTCGGCCGATGCCCAGTTGCCGGTGCGCGCGTCCTGATCGGCCAACACCAGCTGGGCCATCGGATCGTCGGGCAATTGCCGGGCGAGTTCGACTGCCTGTGGCCGTCCGCTGAGCACGCATGCCACGAAAGCGTGCTGCACCAGGTCCGCATCGCCGGGGCGATCGGCCAGCGCCTTCAGGAATGCGGTGGCGGCCCGATCGGGGTGGGATTGTGACAGAGCGAAGCGGCCGATGAGGAAGTCCGCAAAGACGCCAGAAGAGGTGCCAGGCATGTGGCGGGCGGCCGTGCCGGTGCTGGGAGGATCCGCGGCAGCGCAGGCCGACAGGACAGACAGGGCGATGAGGGAACCAAGGCCAAGATTGCGGAGATGCTGCATTTGCTCAGTCTAAATCAGCGGCCGGCGATCTGTCATGCAGATTTGAACGACGAACTGGAACGGGACATTACCGAGGACTGAACCGTTTCGGTTGGTGCCGGTGTTGTCTCCGGCTGGGTCTGGCGGAGGCGAGACAAGCGGCCGGCCTTGGGACCAGGAAACCTGTGCTGGTCCGAGATTGCGCGCGCGGGGACGGCGCCGGCCGGGAGAGGGTGGCCTACGCGCTACGTCCACGGGCGGGCAGCAACGCTACTGCGCCGGGGATATGCACGCCAAGCAACAAGTATATTGCTCCGCTGAGCGCAGTGATCCAGAAGCTGACAGGCCAGTCCGTGACGTAAGCCAACGCAATGCCGCCCCAGGCTTCCGCCAGCGCCAGCAGGGCGGACAGTGCGATGCCGCGCCCGAGCCGGCCGGTCACACGCTGTGCCGCCGCCGCTGGCCCGACCATCAGGGTGAAGACCAGCAACACGCCGACGATCTGTGCACTTTCCGCCGTCGCCAGTGCGACGATCGCCAGGAACAACACGGCGTAGAGACGCAGCGATACGCCCTTTGCTTCCGCCAGTTCCGGCTGAAGGCTGGCGAACAGCAAGGGGCGGGAGATTATGCCCAACGCTGCCAGACTGAGTGCGCCCAAGCCGAGCAACATCCAGACAGTGCTTCCGTCCACCGCCAAGACATTGCCGAACAACAACGAGGTCGCCTGCGCTGCAAAGCTGGTATAGAAATGCAAGAACAGCAGGCCGAATCCCAGCGATAGCGCGAGCACGAGGCCGACCGCGACATCGCGTTGCGTCAGGCGCTCACCCATCAGCCCCATCCCGATGCCGGCGGCGACCGTCACCACCACCATGCCCCAGAGCGGTGCGACGCCGATCAGTACTGCGCCTGTCGCGCCCGTGAAGCCGACATGCGCCAGAGCGTGTCCGGCAAAGGTCTGGCCGCGCAGTACCAGAAAGTAGCCGACGACGCCCGCCACGACGGCCACCACCGCGGCGGCGGCGAAGGCGTTGCGCATGAAGTCGTAATCAAACATGCGTGCCGGCGCGGTCGTGGCGATGATGGTGGTGGTGCGCGTGGCCGTGGCCGTGGCCGTTTTCGTGGCGGTGTTCGTCATGCTCCATGTCGTGGCTGCCGGACATGACGAAGATGCGGCCACGCAGACGCACGACCTCGATATCGGAGCCGTACAGCCGGGACAGCACCGGACCGGTAATTACCTCGTCCACGCTGCCCAGCGCGGCCTGGCCGTTGCCGAGATACAGCACGCGATCCATCGCGTTCAGCAGCGGGTTCAGTTCGTGGGCCGAGAACAAGACGGCGATGCCAAGTTCGGTCTGCACCGATTTTGCCAGTTCCACCACGATGCGCTGATAGGTCGGGTCCAGGCTGATCAGCGGCTCGTCCAGCAGCAGCAGGCGCGGGTTGCCGACCAGGGTCTGCGCGAGCAACAGGCGCTGGCGCTCGCCGCCGGAGGTTTCGGCAAGCGGCCGGCGCGCGAGGTCGCTTGCGCCGACCAGGTCGAGAAGGCGGTCCACCTCGGCGCGGCCGGATTTGGAGAGCAGGGGCAGGCCGAGACGGTGGCCGTTGACCGTGCTGGCGACGAAGTCCCAGCCGCTGAGGCGCATGGTCCCGATCGCGCCACGCACCTGAGGCATGTAGCCGATGGCGGGATTCCCGCGCATGGCGGATCGGCCGAGGACGCGGATGGTGCCGTGCGCCTGGGGCACCAAGCCCAATATGGCGCGCATCAGTGTGGTTTTGCCGGCGCCGTTTGGACCCAGCACGCCGACGAACTCGCGTGCGGCGATATCCAGGCTGACACCGTCCAGGATGGTGCGGCTGCCCAATATCAGCCGCAGGTCGCGGAACTCCACGGCGTTCATGGCCGGCGTCATCGCAAGACGCCGTGTCATTGCGCGGAGCGAAGCGACGAAGCAACCTTGTTCAGGAGAGCCGCCGGACCATCCGTGCGTCCACCCGATCGGGATTGCTTCGTCGCTACGCTCCTGGCAAGAAAATACACCGTCATGGCCGGGCGTGACCCGGCCATCTTCCCCCGCTGATCGGGCGCCACGCGGCTGAGCGATCCGAGCGATCGTGCGCAGATGGCCGGGTCAGGCCCGGCGATGACGAGAAACATGCGACACGCCGCACTTTCATCCAGCCGCGGGTTGGCCGATGGCCGGTGGCGACTCGCAATGACATTTGAGGGGCGATTCATGCTTCTCGGATTGCAAGCACTAGGGTGGCAGGGCATGGTCGACTGCATCGAGTTCACTCAGCATCCATGCCTGATAGGTCTTCCCCGGCGGTTCGGTTTCCGTCGCGCCGACCACGGGGACATGCGACTGTCTTGCCAACCGCATCATGCGCGCTGCGATCGGGTCCGAGGCCTGGCTGTTATACACCATCAGCCGCACGCGATGGTTCCTCAGGTCGTTTTCAAACGCGGCAACGTTGGATGCCGCCGGTTCGGTGTTGTTCATCACTGCAATCTGGAACGGCATGTCACGCACATCCATGCCGAGCGCGGCGAAGATATAGCCGAACACCGGTTCCGTTGCGATCACCGGGGTGCCGGCGAGGCGGTGGCGGAGTGCGGCCACATTCTTCAGTACCGGCTGCATCGATTCCTTGAAGCGAGCCAGCCGCTGCTGATAGCCAGCCTTGTGCGCGGGATCGTCCGCGATCAGTTCGGCCGCGAGCCGGCCGGCGAGCGCCGGCATCGTCGCGGGCTCGTACCAGATATGCGGATTGTCGCCTGGTTTCCCGCCGACCAGGTTGGCAACCACGATGACCTGCCGGCCGGAAGCATGCGTGGCATGGAGCAGCTTCGGCATCCAGGGGTCGTAGTCGATGCCGCTGTAGATCACGATACGTGCCGCCGACAGGTCCCGGCCAACCGAGGGGCTGGCCTCGAACAGATGCGGATCCTGGTCGGGATTGGTGAGGATGCTGTGAACCGTCACGTCCGGACCGCCAATCTGAGCCGCGACGTCGCCATAGAAATTCTCCGCGGCGACAATCGCGATGCGGTGATCCGCGGCCTGCGCCGGCCACGGGGCCAAAAGCAGGGCCGCGATTGCGGCGAATACGGCAAGCCTGGTCATCGTCGATCCCGTGTTGGCGGCAGGGCACGCCGGCAGAGCGGAATGTTATAGTATAACATTTCAGCGGATTGGCAAGGGACCGGAAACCTTGTGGCCGTGTCGACCGATCTGTGCCGGGCCGAATCGCAGGAGCGCGCGGAAAACGGGATGGAAAGGCTCAAGATGGTTTAGCAGGAGCGGTGACATCCTCGGCATGTCTGGTTAGGAACGGGGCAAGATTCTCCTGCCAGGCGAAAGTCGCCGCCTTTCCGCATGATCGACTTGCTCCGCATCGATAACCTCCGCACCGTTTTCCATACGTCCAATGGTGAGATCGCCGCGGTGGACGGCGTCGATCTTTCCGTGGCACGCGGGCGAACGCTGGGCATCGTTGGCGAGTCCGGCTGCGGCAAATCGGTCTTATCGTTGTCGATCATGCGGTTGGTGCCGCCGCCGGGGCGGGTTGATGCGGGCCGCATCGTTTTCGAAGGCCGCAACCTGCTGGACCTGCCGCTGGCAGACATGCGCGCGATCCGGGGCAACCGCATCGCCATGGTCTTCCAGGAACCGATGACCAGCCTGAACCCGGTGTTCACCGCCGGCGACCAGATCGTCGAGGCGATGCGCGCGCATGACCGTTCAGCGTCGGCTGCGGCGTTGCGGGCACGCGCGATCGAGGCGCTGGCACGCGTGCGCATCCCCGCGCCGGAACGCCGGTTCGACGAGTATCCGCATCAGATGTCCGGCGGCATGCGCCAGCGGGTGATGATCGCGATGGCGCTCGCGTGCGCGCCCGATCTGCTGATCGCCGATGAGCCCACAACGGCGTTGGACGTCACGGTGCAGGCGCAGATTCTCGATCTGCTGCGGGAGTTGCAGCAGCAGACCGGCATGGCAATCATCCTGATCACGCACGATCTGGGCGTGGTTGCGGAAATGGCCGACGAAGTTGCTGTGATGTATGCCGGGCGCGTGGTCGAACGCGGTCCCGGCGCGGCGTTGTTCGACGATCCGCAGCATCCTTACACGCTGGGCTTGCTCGGCAGCATTCCCAAGATCGAGGAGCAACGTGGTCGGTTGCTGGCCATTGAAGGTGCGGTGCCGCCGCCATTTGCCTTGCCGCAAGGGTGCCGGTTCCATCCGCGTTGCGTGTTTGCGGAGCAAGCGTGCGCGGAAGAGGATCCACGGTTGCGAGCGCTCGGTCCGGACCACAGCGCAGCTTGTATTCGCGCGCCGGTGGACCTGGCGGCCGAATAATACAGCGCGGCGTCAGGCCAAATTGTCATTGCAAGTTGACCACCGGCCGGCGCGGCCGACCAGCGGCTGGATGAAGCAATCCCGGTTCGCTGAGTGCGCGGACGGTTCGGAGGCTTCTGCGAACGAGGGTGCTTCATCGCTTCGCGCCTTGCAATGACATTGGGTGGAATTCAAATACCAACTTCCTCACCCGCCTGCAGGCGTTGCCACACGTCGGCCCGCCATGCCGCGAATGCCTCGCCACGCCACGCATCGTGCCGTCCTTCCGCGTAGGCCAGCGCGTTGCGGTGGTAGACCAGTGCGTTGCGCCGGGTCGCCTGGAAATTGTCGCGCGTTGACGTGACCTTGCCGGGCACGCCGGTGACGACCGAGCAATCGGGCACCTCCATGCCCGGCGGTACCAGCGCCATCGCTCCGATCATGCAGCGGCGGCCAACCTTGGCGCCATCCATCACCACCGCGCCGATGCCGATCAGGCAGTCATCGCCGATCTCCGCCCCATGCACCACGGCGCGATGCGCGATGGAGCAATAGTCGCCGATGGTCGTGCCGCGCCCGCCACCGACATGGATCACCGCGCCGTCCTGAATGTTGCACGCGCGGCCGATGCGCACGGCGGCACCCTCGGCGCGGATCACGCAGTAGGGCCAGAAGCTGCTGCCCTCACCGGCGCTGATGCGGCCGAAGATGCGCGCGGTGGGATCGACATAGGCCGGGCGGTCGAGGGCGACCTCGGGGCCGAAGGTGAAGGACATAAGCGATACTCCGGGCACGACTGGCAGCGTGTCATTGCGTGGAGCGAAGCGAGGAAGCAATCTTGTTGAGGTGCCGACCGTCCGTTCGGCGATACGATCGGGGTTGCCTCGTCGCTTCGGTCCTCGCGATGACATCGGACAGGTGCGGCAGCATACTCGACCGCGCGGCCGTTGCGGGAAAGCCTTGCCGTCGACCACCGATGCTTGCAGGCTTCCGCCCGGCAGCACAGCCAACAGGGAGGGCAAGGTCATGGCAGAGCAACCGTCGTGGATCTATCTCGGCCTGGCGGGGGAGACCGGGCGCGGGCGGGTGGTTCAGTCCGGCCTCTATCGCATGGCGGATGGCAGCGACACCTGGGAGGAACTGTATCGCGGCCTGCCGGAGTCGCCCGCCGTGCGCGCGCTTGCGGTGCATCCGCGACATGCGGAGCATGTGTATGCCGGCACCCAATCCGGCCCGTATCACAGCAACGACCGCGGCGAACACTGGGAAAAGGTCAACATCCCCGACCACGGCCTGCCGGTCTGGTCGTTTCTGTTCCATCCGGCCGATCCGAGCGTGATGTTCGTCGGTTATGAGAACAGTGAAATCTATCGCAGCGACGATGGTGGTGAACGTTGGGTGCGTCTGCCGGTCAGTGTGCGGTTTCCCGACATCACCACCGCGCCGGGTTCCAATCCGGCCAAGCGCGTGCTGGCATTGGATGCCAGCGTGAGCGACCCGGACCTGCTGTATGCCGCGATCGAAGTCGGCGGCACGCTGCGTTCGACCGACGGCGGCGAGCATTGGGAAAACCTGAGCCACGGCCAGTACCTGAATGACGATGCGGTGGACATGCACGGTGTGCTGGCCAGCCGCTGGCGCCCTGACACCGTGTTCGGCATCGGCCGCGCCGGCATGTTTCAAAGCTTCGACGGTGGCGACCACTGGAAGCACGTGAAGCTGGAATCTCTGAACGCCAAGGGGCAGATCTATTGCCGCGACATCCACGAAGTGCCCGGCAATCCCCGCAAGATTTTCGTAGCCGCCGGCGCCAATTTCCAGAGCGATTGCGGCGTGCTGCTGTACAGCGGCGACGGCGGCGATAGCTGGCAACGCGTCGATATGGGCGTGCAGGCGCCGCACACCATGTTCGCGCTGGCATTCGATGAGCGCCGCCCGCTGCTGATGTCCTGCGCCACCAACGGTGGAGAAATCTACAGCAGCCGCGACGGCGGCGAGAGCTGGACTGCGCATCTTCCGCCGCCCGGCGGCACGCAGATCTACGCGCTCGCGCGCGGCTGATCCGGCCCGGGTAGCAGGCGCGTGGAATTCCTGCTGTCGCCGGACCAGCAGCGCCTGCAACAGCGGTGCCTGGCGCTCGCCGCGGACTTCGCCACCCGAGCGCCACAGCACGATCGCGATGCGTCGCATCCGGTGGAAAACTACGACCGGTTGCGCGCGGAAGGATTCCTCGATCTGACCGTGCCGCGCGAATGGGGCGGCGCTGGCGCCAGCTTCCTGGATCACACCATCGCCTATGAAGCGCTGGGGCAGGGCTGTCCGTCCACCGCACTGGCGTTCAACATGCATGCCTCCGTGGTGATGCCGGTGCTGTTGAGCCCGGACGTTCCGGCATCCGCCAAACAGCGTGTCGCGGACCTTGTGGTGCAGCAGCGCCAGCTGATCGGCGGCAACTTTTCCGAGCCCGGCACCACGTCGCTGATCGGCGAGCGGCCTCTTTCCGCGCGGGCGCGGAAACAGGAAGGCGGGTACAGCGTGTCAGGCCGCAAGATGTTCGCGTCCATGCTGCAGGCGGCCGACCAGGTGATGGTGATGGCGTATCCCGACGAAGCAACGAATCCCCACGCCGCCGTCCTGCTTCTGGTGCCGCGCGATGCCGCGGGCCGCCGCGTTGAGGCCAACTGGGACACGCTGGGCATGCGCGCCACGCGCAGCGATTCGATGATCCTGGAGGATTGCCGCCTGCCGGAGAGCGCGCTGCTGCTGCACAGCGACGATGTGCGCGCATTCCGGCAAGACTATTTGAACTGGTTCTGGGCGTCCTATACCGCCGTGTATCTCGGCGTTGCCGTGGCGGCGTACAACGCCTTGCGCGAAACGGTGCAGGCGCGGCAGCCCACGGGCTATGCACAGCCGCTCGCCTATCATCCCGACGTGCGGCGCCACGTGGCGGAACTCAGCGCCGACCTGGACGCGGCTCGGCTGATCACCTATCGGTCGGCCTGGCTCAGCGACACGCAGGGGCCGACGACGGAAACCACCGCCGCGCTGTATCGCGCAAAATACGTGGTTGGTGAAACGACTGCCCGCGTGACACGCACCGCACTGACGCTGGGCGGCGCTCACGGCATATTCAAAGGCTCGCGGCTGGAGCAACTGTTCCGCGATGGTGCTCTGGCACCGATCCAGTCCCCACCTGCGGATTTCTGCTTGTGGCAGATGGGGCTTTACGAACTGGGCATCGATGCGGCAGACATCATGCCGCCCGTGCGGCGCGTATAATCCAACGGAGACTTGTCATGGAAATGCAACCCTATCTGTTCTTTGACGGCCGCTGTGAGGAGGCGATCGCGTTCTACCAAAAGGCGCTCGGCGCGAAACAGATCATGATGATGCGGTTCAAGGACTGCCCTGATCCGTCAATGATACCGCCCGGCGGTGGCGACCGGGTGATGCACGCGAGGTTGGATATTGGCGGCGCGACGCTGCTGCTATCCGATGGAAGCCAGGACCAGCCGAAGTTCCAGGGCTTCGCATTGTCGATCACCGCCGCCGACCCTACCGAGGCGGAAAGCAAGTTCAACGCGCTGGCCGATGGCGGAGAGGTGCGGATGCCGCTGGGCAAGACGTTCTTCTCGCCGGCCTTCGGCATGCTGGCGGATCGTTTCGGCGTGAGCTGGATGGTCTACGTGGCGTAGCCGCTACGCCGCTTCGGCCGTTGCCTTGCAATCGCGTTCGTTGACAGACGCCAGGTCGAGCACCGTGGTCCGCCGCATGTCATGGACCTGCGACAGGTGATAGCGGCAGCCGCGGTGCATCACCATTGCGCGTCATTCACACGCTGTGCCGGGAATACCAGGACAGAGTAGCGGTCGATAGGTTGCTCGAAGGCGCGCGTGGTGGCGGCATCGATTTGTTCACACATGTCGAAACCTTGCTCTTCGGCGGCAAAATGCTGGTGCAGCGGTTTGAATTCGATGGCCATCGTCACGGTCCTTTATTGGCCGGGGCGCCAGGGTCGGCAAGGGCAATCTGCCTGGCCGGGCACCCGGCAATGACTATTATCCTACCGCTCTCCCAATCGGAGTAGATGAAGTTCGGACTGTCAATGCCAGTTTACCATTGCCGGCGTGGCGCCGCCAAATATGCTGCCCGCAGCGGGAAGCGTCCGGGAGGAAACAGATGCTGGAAACCACCATCGCAGGCAGCCTGCCGAAGCCGGATTGGCTGGCGGAGACCAACCGCCTGTGGCCGGCGTGGCGTGCGAGCGGCCAGGAATTGGCGGATGCCAAGCGCGACGCCACGCTGCTGTGGCTGAAGCTGCAACAGGATGCCGGCATCGACATCGTCACCGACGGCGAGCAATCGCGCCAGCATTTCGTGCACGGCTTCCTGGCCTTCATCGACGGCATCGATTTCGATCGGCGCGTCGAGATGGGCATCCGCGCCGACCGCTACAAAGCGATGGTCCCCACCGTTACGGGGCCGATCGCGCTGCGTGGCCGCGCGCATGCGACCGAGGCGCGGTTGGCGCGTGCCCACACTGCGCATCGGCTGAAATTCACTCTGCCTGGCCCGATGACCATCGTCGATACGATTGCCGACGCGCATTACGGCGATCGCCCCGCGCTTGCGATGGCCTTCGCCGCGGCATTGAACGAGGAGGCGCGCGGCCTAGCTGCCGACGGCGTGGACGTGATCCAGTTCGATGAACCTGCGTTCAACGTGTACATGGAGCAGGTGGCAGGCTGGGGCATCGCGGCGCTGGAACGTGCGGCGCAGGGGTTGCCGTGCAAGACGGCGGTACATATTTGTTATGGCTACGGCATTCAGGCGAACATCGATTGGAAATCGGGCCTGGGCGCGGAATGGCGGCAGTACGAATCCACATTCCCTGTGCTGGCTGCGAGCAATATCGATCAGGTCTCGCTGGAGTGCCGTAATTCGCACGTGCCGTTGGGTCTGCTGCGCTTGCTCGCGGGTAAAGACGTATTGCTCGGTGCGATCGACGTGGCGAACGACGCCGTGGAAACGCCCGATGACGTCGCCGCGGTCATTGAAGCCGCAGCAGAACACGTGCCGCCGGAACGCCTGTTCCCCTGCACCAATTGCGGCATGGCTCCGATGCGCCGCGAAATCGCGGAGGCAAAATTGTACGCCTTGGCACAAGGTGCCGCGTTGGCAAGAAGAAGATTGGGATTTTGATGGATTGCAGGGCCGCAGGCGTTTCGTGTCGTAGCCGGGTTTGACCGCGGAAGGCCGGGTCGATCGGCCATGGTTGGACTTGCATCGTCCCGGCCAGGCACGCCCATGGACGCATGATGTGCGGGTCAAGCCCGACCAGACGAGTGGCATTTGGCAAGCGCCCTCAACCTAACGTTAAGCATCGCATGGCACGTTCCCGCGCCATGGATGCGAGACTTGAGCAAGCGCGCGCGGCCCATGCGGCTGGCGATTTGGCAGGTGCGGAAGCGGCCTATCGCCGCCTGCTGCCATCCGACGCGGTGGAAGCGCTGCATGGACTGGGCCTGCTGCGCCTCGCCGGCGACGACCCCGCCGCGGCGGCAGTACTGATCGAGGCGGCGCATCACCTCGCGCCAGAGGGGCGCACCGCCCATAACCTCGCCGTTGCTTTGCAGCGGTTCGGCCGCACCGCCGATGCCATGGCCCGACTGCGCGAGGCAACGCAAAACTATCCAGACTATATTCCCGCCTGGTTCAGTCTTGCAGCCCTGCTGGCAGAAGCCGGCGCGCTCGCCGAGGCGACCTCAGTGCTTGTGTCCTTCGCCGACCGCGCGGTGCGCCGCGGCGACAGCGCGATGCTGCGCGAGATTACCGACCGGATCGAGGCGCTGAATGCCGATCATCCTTCGCTGCTGTGGCTGGCGAATCTGCTGCAGATGGCCGGCTATGAAAACGACTCGAAGCGTGTGCTGGCACTCCGTCTGCGCAGCGATCCCGATGACATCGGTGCGCGCCTGACACAGGCGACTTCGCTGCTGTCGAGGGTACATACTGACGAAGCTGACATGGCCCGGCGGCGGGCCGGCTATGCCGAGGCACTGCACCAACTCGCCGCGGTGACAGAAAACGCCACCCCGGATATGCTCTCACGGGGTGCCCTGGCGATCGGGCTGGCGCAGCCATTCCTGCTCGCCTACCAGGGCGAGAACGACCGCGAACTGCAACGCAGCTATGGCGGCGTCATCGCGCGGCTCGCGAATGCGCAGGGGTTCCCGGACCCGCCAATGCCGCGGCCGCCGCGGCCGGGGGAAAAAATCCGTGTTGGATTTGCTTCGGCCTATCTGCACATGCATTCGGTGTCGAAGACGCATGGCGGCTGGATTGCGCAACTCGATCGTTCGCGGTTCGCCGTGTTCGGCTACCAACTCAGCCCCGCGTGCGATGCGGTCAGCGAGCGTATCGCGGGCTGCTGTGACGGGTTCGCGCGTGGCCTGGCCGACACCGCCACCTGGCGCGCCCGTATCCTGGCTGATGCGCCGCACGCATTAATTTATCTCGACATAGGAATGGAGCAGACGGCGGTGCGGTTGGCGGCGCTGCGGCTGGCTCCGGTGCAATGCACGACATGGGGCCATCCGGACTCATCTGGCCTGCCGACCATCGATTACTATCTATCAAGCGAGGCAATGGAGCCGCCAGACGGCGATGCGCATTATACGGAACAACTGGTGCGGCTGCCCGGCCTGGGAATCTGCTACACGGCACCGCATGGCGATGGTGCGGCAGGGGATCGTGCCGCATTGGGCCTGCGCCATGATTCCACGGTGTATTTGTGCTGCCAGTCCTTAAGCAAATACCTGCCGCGCCATGATACAGTGTGGCCCTGCATCGCTGCTCGCGTTCCCAACGCACAGTTTCTGTTTTTGGGTTCTCCTGCCGGTCAGCGCGACGCGGCGTTTCGCGTGCGGTTGCAACGCGCCTTCTCTGCTGCCGGGCTGGACTGGCAGCGACATTGCGTGCTGATCCCACCTGTGCCCCACGACGAATTCCCCGATTTGCTGCGGGCGGGGGACGTGTTCCTGGACAGCATCGGCTGGTCCGGCTGCAACTCCACGTTGGAAGCGGTGGCATGCGATCTGCCCGTGGTCACCACGCCCTCGGCACTGATGCGTGGCCGGCATAGCGCGGCGATCCTGGCCTGCATGGGGTTGGCGGATCGTATCGCTATGGACGTCGAAGCCTATATTGAGCACGCGGTGCGGTTGGCGGATGTACGGGAACGGGCGGCCTTTGTGGCGGCCTTGCGGGTGGGCCGGCCGCGCGTATTCGGGGACGTGGCGCCGGTGCGGGCGCTGGAGGATTTCATCGCGCGGGTTGTTTGTTCCTAATGCCATCTTTCGGTGAAGCAGAATCGACTGGCATATCCGGTCTGATGCAACTTCTGCTCAGGTAACTCATGGCAATTGGCATTCTTTGTGTGTCCTATTTTGGAGGGCGTGACTTTTCTTGTTACCTGTCCCATATTTAGCTAGGATCGTTGCCGGCGAACTTGACGGTCCGTCCAGCCTGTATTGATCTGCACCTATTCGGCCTTTTCGGCCGGTGGCCCTGCGGCGGTGCGTGTCATGGTTCGGCAGCTCGTGACAGGAGCATGGTGCACCTGTTCAACAGAGCGGTTTGGACTATGTTGGGGTGGTGGCCAAAGAAAGTGTCGACGCCTGCGACGACTGCGAACTCTTCAAACGGAGCATGGGACATGACAATACGAAGGATCACGGGGGCCGCTGGTATGGCCTTGGGACTGGCTATGACAGCGGGCGTTGCCTTGGCCCAGACCGGCCCGTCTATCGGGGGCCCGAATAGCCCGTCGACGCAACAGCAGCTTCAGACGGGGCCGGGGTATAGTGTCGGCACCGGGTCGGCTCAGATCGGCGGCCCGAACAGCCCGGCGACCCAGCAGCAGCTTCAGACGGGGCCTGGGTACACCGTCGGCACGGGATCGGCGCAGATCGGCGGCCCGAACAGCCCGGCGACCCAGAACCAGCTTCAGACGGGGCCTGGGTACAATGTCGGTACCGGGTCGGCCCAGATCGGCGGTCCAAACAGCCCGGCAACCCAGAACCAGCTTCAGACGGGGCCCGGCTATAGTGTCGGCACCGGATCCGCTATGATCGGTGGTCCGAACAGCCCGGCAACCCAGAACCAGCTTCAGAATGGGCCCGGCTATAGTGTCGGCACCGGATCCGCTATGATCGGTGGTCCGAACAGCCCGGCAACCCAGAACCAGCTTCAGAACGGGCCCGGCTATAGTGTCGGCACCGGGTCCGCTATGATCGGTGGTCCGAACAGCCCGGCGACCCAGCAGCAGCTTCAGAACGGGCCCGGCTATAGTGTCGGTACCGGGTCGGCTCACATCGGCGGTCCGAACAGCCCGGCGGTCCAGGGGCAGCTTCAGAATGGGCCTGGCTACTCCATCGGCACTGGCTCTTCCAGGAGCTGGCCTGACTACTGCTACACCACGGCTCTTGCCGAATTGCGGCAACACCCGGAGTGCCGCGGCGCTCCTCATGAGTAAGGGGACAGCGCTCTGATCGGTACCACTGAAGTTCTGAGAGAGCAGGTATTCTGCTCGGTGCGCCGATGACAGCTTGAGAGGCGAAGAAAATCGGCGCCTGTTCGGTAGAAGTGGGGTGTCTTGGTCGCGACGATTGTCGCCTCCGAGACGCCCGCTTTTTTTAAATTTCGCTTCGTGTCTCTTGGCGCCGGGCGACTTGCGGCTGACGCGTTTCGTGGATTTGTTTGTTTCCGGGGAGATCGCGTGATCCGGGGCGAGAGCGCACGGTTGGAAGTTGGTGCGCGGAATGAAAAGATCGCGGCGCAAGGCCAGAGGGAGGGACGAATGGCACAACTCGACGGCAAAGTCGGCCTGATCACCGGCGCCGCTTCCGGCATTGGCGCGGCCTGTGCGCGGGTGCTGGCTCGCGAGGGCGCGAAACTGGTGCTGACCGACCTGGACCGAGAGGGCGGCGAGCGCGTCGCGGTGGAAACCGGCGCCGTGTTCATCCGGCACGACGTGACTGACGAAGCCGGGTGGCCGGCCGTGATCACCGCCGCAGAGCAACGCTTCGGCGGCCTGCACATCATTGTGGCGAATGCCGGCATCGGCCTTATGGGGCCGGCGATCGAGATGTCGCTCGCGGATTGGCGCCGGCAGATGGCGGTGAATGTCGATGGCGTGTTCCTGACCGTGAAATATGGCATCCCGCTGATGCGGCGGTCGGGCGGCGGATCAGTGGTGATGATGTCATCGGTTGCCGGGTTGCGCGGCTCCGCCAACCTGGCCTGCTACAGCGCCACCAAAGGCGCCGTCCGCTTGTTCGCGAAGTCACTGGCGTTGGAATGCGCGCAGGCAGGGGACGGGATCCGGGTGAACTCGGTGCATCCGGGCATTATCGACACACCGATCTGGGGCAAACTGCCGGTGGGCGCCAATGCCGCGCTCGATCCCCGGGCGATCGCCGCCAACCTGGTGCCGCTGGGGGAGGCAGGCACTGCTGAGGACATCGCCAATGGCGTGATCTACCTGGCCTCTGACGCGTCGCGGCACGTGACGGGTTCGGAACTGGTGATCGACGGCGGCATCACTGCCGGGCGGATTACGCGGCTCGTGAGCGGGCAGCCGGACGGCTAGTATTCGCCATCTGGTGCAGAACCTGCTTGCGGCCCTCACGGTTGCCTGAATGCAAGGTCGGATCGCGGCGTTGCGAATGGATGGATCCTCCACGCCGCAAGCTGATGGCGTCGGGCGGGTCCGAACAACGGGAAGACCGCACGTGCCGCCGGGCCATCGTTGGGAAACGCTGCCGGGTCATCGCGCCGGTGAGGACTCCGTCCGGATCAATAGCCAATGGCGCATCGTGTTCGTCTGTTGAGACGACGGCGCCAACGAGGTCGGGATTGCGGACTATCACTGAGTGGCCATTGGATGTGGCGGAGCGCGATGCCTGCGATGGTATCCGTGCCGAATTCATGTCGGCCGCGGCTTGACAGGTTCGCTGCAACCGGCACGGCGACATCCGCGCAGGCCGCACCTTGCATGTGCCGTCACAAATGCCGCACAGTCAGGACGCCGTTCCACGCCTCGTTCAGATAGTCACAGATCAGCCGGCGATGGCAGCGATGTGGCGTGGCCTCGGAGCATAACAAGCAGCTTCCATCCAGTCGCTCGGGATTGAAGTATTCTTCGATATGTCTTTCGTGCATCAGCGCCCGGAATTGCGCTTCATAATCGTCCCAGCCGCGTTTCTCCTTGCGGTAGCCCTTCAGCATTGCGTTGGTCGGAGCCAAAAGCGGCTCGTGCACATAATCGATGGGGCCGAGCTTGCGCAGGAACCAGGCCAGGTCGTCCGCTTTGGCGAAACCGGCAAGCTGCGACGTGTTGTGCAGTCGCACGTCTACTACTGTGCGCACGCCTGCGCCGATCAGACGTTCGAAGAAATGTTCGGCGCTCGATTGGGTGAATCCGATCGTGGCAACGCTGATCATGCGGTCCGCTCTTGCTCCGCGGCTGCGGTGAAGGCGACCTTGTGCGCGTATTCGCGGTAAGCCAGGGCCACTCGTTCTGACTCAGAAAGGAACAGATCGTCCTTGTCGCGAGCGGTGCGGCGGAGGAGGTCGGATTCGACGTTGGCTTGGGTTGCGGTACTGCCGTCCGGCAACAGGTGGCAGACGCGCACGCCGCGGGCCGCCAGGGCGCGACCGATCAGCAGGCAGCGGTGGCAATCCTGGGGGAATTGCTCCGCGCACATCAGCGCGATGCGATGCGTCGCCGCGCCATCCAGCACGCGTTGCAGGCCGGCCTGGAAGGCATCCGAGGCAGCGATCTTTTCATAGTCGGCGACGCCGTCGCGATACTGCGCCTTGCTCTGCGGCCTGCCACCGAGTTCCTTGCCGAGGTAGACATGCGCGATGCCGGCATCCCGCAGGGCGGCCTTCAGCGTATCGTGGTTGAACTGCGGCACATGGCGTGAATGCGGCGCGGAACGCACATCCGCCACGGCGGTAACGCCGGCTTCGCGCAGGAGCGCCAGGAAGTGCTCCATCTTATGGCTGGAGTGCCCGATCGTCAGCACCTCGCGCGGTTCATCGGCCATAGGGGTCGTCTCACCACAGCACGCCGTTGATCATCAGATAGCATCGGTCGCCATGCTCACTGAAGCCGCGCGCGAGCCCCACCCGTACGTGCAGATCGGTGGCGACAGGAAGCGCGCGGCGCATCGCGGCGATGCCTTCCGACCGCCAGATGTCGCGCAACGCGCGGCAGGCGACGGGTAACGAGAAGCGTGCTCCGGCGTCCTGAAGCAGCGCACGCGGGCGATCGTCTGCCTCGACGAATCCGAGCGATCGGCTGGGAATGCGCAGGCCGTGCAAGGAGCATGTTCGGGTGCCGGTGGGAACATGGGTCCCGCGGCGATGGCCGCGCCAGAGCGAGGTATAGCGGATCGTGCCGCCAAACGCTTCGTTCAGCGAGGCGGCAGCCGGCGGCGCGTCGGGGCCGAACCAGTCGATCGGCCGGTCGGCGAGATGTTCTATTGGCGACAGATCGATCGGCAGATCCTCGGTACGGTGTGGAAAGTCGCCGCGGAGACGGATGCGGTTGGGCACGACGGCAATCGTTGCGCCCGGTGCCACGCCGGCCGCCTCGATCAAGCTGCGCGGCCAGTGCACGCCGTCGGGCAGCGGGCGGACCATGCGCCGGCCGGCCGGGTCCCAACCCGCGACGCAGCAGATGCCGGGATGTATGTCGGTGACTTCCGTGATCAGAAGGCGCAACGCGGAGGCCGCGACAGTTCCTACAGGCGGCGCGCGATGGTCCGTGTTTGTTCGGACGCGGCAATCCATCGCATCACTATAGAGCGCTTCGCCGTCCGGCCCGAATCGCTGCGATGCGGAGGATCCGGCCGGCCTGACGGCACCGGCCGGCAGCGGCCAGCGCTGGTTCAGCGTGGGAGTGAGGAACCAGGCACCAGTTTTTGTAACGATCCCGCCAAGCCCTGAAGCAGGGCAGCTGCATTGCCCTGGACACAGCCAGAGTTCGATGTGTCGGAAATGTTCTGGTCGCAGGCAGGTGACTGGGTATCGGCCGCCACTTGTTCTGTCGTGGCTTGTGATGTGGCGACGTGGTGTGTGCTCTCGCCGCAATCATTGCCTGGTGCGGCAGGTCTCGCTGTGCAAGGTGAAGTTGTGTCGCCTCCCATGCCGGGTACAACTTGCTTGATCATGCTTGCAAGTCCCGAATTTCCCGAGCCGGACGCTGCGGCTTCCACCAGGGGAGCAGCGGCGCATCCGCAGAGGGCCAGCAGAAGAGGAAAAGCGAGCACACGTGTTCGCAGATATCGGACCGATTGGTGAGCGAGAGGCATGCCACAGCGTCCTTCAAAAGACGGCGCGGCGGCGGCGTTGATGCGGCGCTGACACCGATGGGGATATCCGGATCGCTTTTTGTTCCGGCGGCTCACCCAAGACTCTATCGGCGACCGCTGAAAACTTGGTTAACCGGCCGACTCTTTTCGATGTCCGAAAGTGCGGTGTGGCCATGCAGACCGTCGCTTCGGGCCATGGCCGCCGGGGTTGCGGTCTCGGTTTGCGCTCGCGACACTGCGCCGCATTCCCGATCAGGAGGCCGACATGGTCACAGGCGCGCGAATTCCGTTGACCGTGGATCTCAGCGAGTTGCGCGTTGCGATCACCGGCGGCGGCGACGGCATTGGCCGGGTGATGGCCGATAGTTTTGTCGATTGCGGGGCGCGTGTGTTCGTCTCCGATGTCGATCAGGAGTCGTTGGCATCCTGCGGCCATCCCGGCATGCGGGCTGACGCCGGCGTGCCGGCGGATTGCGAGGCGTTCGTCGACACCGCGCTCGCGCATTTGGGCGGGCTGGATGTGCTGGTGAATAACGCCGGCATCGCCGGCCCGACCGCGCCGGTGGAGCAAGTGACGCCCGAGGCGCTGGATGCGACGTTGCGCATCGATCTGGCGTCGATGTTTCATTGCTCGCGGCGCGCGATTCCGGCGTTGCGCGCAGCGGGCGGCGGGGCGATCATCAATTTGAGTTCCGCTGCCGGGCGCTTCGGCTTTCCCCTGCGTGCGCCCTATTCTGCGGCGAAATGGGGCGTGGTGGGATTCACCAAGACGCTGTCGATCGAACTTGGCGCCGATGGCATCCGGGTCAATGCGATCCTGCCCGGCCCGGTGGACGGGCCGCGGATTCGTGCGGTGATCAAGGCGAAGGCGGAAGCGGCGGGAATTTCGGAAAATGAGATGACGGTGCGCACTGTGGCCACCACCTCGCTGCGCTGTTTTGTTACGCAGCAGGATGTTGCCAACATGGCGCTGTATCTGGCGAGCCCATTCGGTGCGACGGTCAGCGGCCAGGCGATCGCGATCGACGGCGATATGCAGACGACGATGTAGGGAGAAAATTCATGCGCGCGGCGGTATTTCATCGCGAGGGTTCGCCGTTGTCGATCGAGGATCGCCAGACGCCCACTGCGCGTCCTGGTGAAGTTGTGCTGAGGGTTGCCTATTGCGGCATCTGCGGCACCGACCTGCATGCAACGGAAAAGAGCGCGGTCCCGCTGGAGCCGGACACCGTGCTGGGCCACGAGTTCTCCGGCACGGTCGCGGAATCCGCGGCACCTGGCTGGCAGCAAGGCGACCGTATCATCGGGCTGCCGCTGGTTGAGTGCGATGACTGCCGGCCGCTTGGCGGTTGCCGCGACCGGTTGGGCATTCTGTGCGGGCGCACGAAGGTGATCGGGCTCGCGGCCGATGCACCGGGTGGATACGCGGAATACCTCACGCTGCCGGCGCACAACGCGCTGCGTGTGCCGGATGCGGTGGACCTGCGCGAGGCGGCATTGACCGAACCTCTGTCAGTGGGGGCACATGCGGTGCGGCTGGCCGGCGGGTTGCTCGGCGCGCGCGTGCTGGTGATTGGCGGCGGACCGATCGGGCTGGCGGTGACCTTGTTCGCGCGTGCCGCCGGTGCACGGCATCTGGTGGTCAGCGAACTGGACTCGGTACGGCGTGAGCGCGCAGCGATGCTTGGTGCCGGTGCGACGATCGATCCGGCGACGGGGCCGGTCGGTCCGGCATTCGCGCGCATCGCCGGTGGCGCACCGGACGTGATTTTCGAGTGCGTCGGTGCACCCGGCTTGCTGCGGCAATGCATCGAGGTCGCGCCGGTGCACGGCCGCATCATCGTTGTGGGCGTGTGCCGGCACGAGGACGCGATCCTGCCGCGCATTGCAATTCGCAAGGAACTGATGGTGCAATTTGCGTTGGGCTATACGCGCGACGAATTCGCGTTGGTGCTGGACATGCTGGCCGCGCGGCGGATCGATTGCTCGGCACTGGTGTCTGATGTGGTTGGGCTGGATGCCTTGCCGGAGATGTTCGAAAGCCTGCGGCGCCCGAATCCTCGTGCGAAGGTGCTGATCGATCCGCGACTTTAAACAAGCTGTCGGGGCCGGGATTGATCCGGTCATCTTGCCGCGGTGATCGGGCGCACGTGTTGCATCGGAGGCCGAAGGTTCGCGCGGAGATTGCCGGGGCATGCCTGGCTGATGGAGGACCCTTGACGGCCTCCGCGCCTGCGGTTGCCAGAACTGGCCTACCCTGTACCATGCCGTCCGCATCACGGGAGGAATGCGGCATGATCACGAAATTCGACAGCCTGTATGCCGGCCATGTCGATCTGGACAATGTCGGTTACGGTGGCACACCGATCAATGACCGGCTCTACTCCAACGAGCATCTCGCCACCGCGCTGGAGAAGGCGCAAGCGATGGCGGTGCTGATGGACGGCCTGGGCTACAACGCGTTCTGGATGGCAGAGCATCATTTCCAGCGCGAAGGCACCGAGTGCATTCCCAACGTGCTGATGATGGCGCTGCACCTGACGCATGTAACCAAGCGCCTGAAGATCGGGTGCGGGTTCAATATCACGCCGATGTGGCATCCGCTGCGTCTCGCCGAGGATTACGCCATGGCGGATATCCTCTCCGGCGGGCGGGTGATATTCGGCCTCGGCCGCGGCTATCACACGCGTGAGGTGGAGACATTCGGTTCGCCATTGCTCGACCAGAACGCCAACCGCGAGTTGTACGAAGAGCAGACGGATATCATTTTCAAGGCGTTCAATGACGAATCGTTCAGCCACAAGGGCAAGCACTATACGCTGCCGCCGGAAGTGCCGTATCGCGGCTATACGCTGAAGGAACTCACGCTGGTGCCACGTCCGTTGCGGCTTCCGGTGGAGTGCTGGCAGCCGATCCAGGGCGGCACGATGCGCGCTATGGAGTTCATGGCGAAGCACGGGATACAGGGCATGGTCGGCGGCGGCTCGGCCGAGGGTGGTGCGATGCACAAGGTGGTGCTGGGCTGGCAGCAGGCGCATGCCAATCTGGGCAAGCATATCGAACTCGGGGAGCGGCTGTGCTTCGGGTTCCATTTCTACATGGCCGACAGCAAGGCCGACGGCATCAGGCGCGCGGCGAAATATTATGAAGAGAACATGAAGATGTTCGGCGAGCTACGGTTGGTGCGGGCGCTGACCGAGGATCAAATCGAGATCATGCGCGATCCGAGGCGGGCGCCGGGGGCGAAGCTGCCTAGGATCGAGGATGCGGTGAATGCCGGCGGGTTCCTGACGGGGAATGCGAACGAGGTCATCGACCACCTGAAGGCGCTGGAAGAAAAATATCCGGCGCTGGACCGGATCTCGGTCAGCCTGTCGGTTGGCGTGCCGAAATCGGAGGCGCTGGAGCAACTGCAGCGGTTTGCGGAGGAGGTGATGCCGGCGTTCCAGAAGGCACGTGTGCTGGAGCCGGCGCAGTAACGGGCCTGGCCATCGTTACGGAGCTTGCTCGTTATGGCCCGCGTGATCCAGGGCTGGTCCGGCCATCTACGCGCTATCGATCGGGGCGTGTTGTACGAAATGCGCCCGATCGGCCCGAGCAGATGGCCGGGTCAAGGCCGGCCATGACGGGGGGCGGGCGTCACCCGGTCTTTGCCTTGTTCTCCAGAGCCTCCGCCAGCCGCTGCGGGTCCACCTCTATCTTCACTCCCGCCCGTTCCAACTGACACAGCATGATCGCGCGGGAATCCCGATCGCCCCAGCCGCGGTTCAACCCCTCGGCCAGGTCCGCCAGTGCCAAATTCGCCAGTCGCATCGGCACGTTCAGCTCGCGTCCGAGGCCGGTGGCGAGCGATACATCCTTGTGCGCCAGGCGCAGAGCGAAGGCGGGCGGTTCGTATTTGTTCGGCAGGAACTGGTCGGTCAGAGAATCGAACGCGCCGCGGCGGCCGATCGCGCCCTGGCGCACCGCTTCCCAGATCGCCAGCGGCTCGATGCCGGCCTTCACGCCCATGCTGAACACTTCCGCGGCCGCCGCGGTGGCGATATAGCCGAAGCAGTTATGCACCAGCTTCGCCACCGATCCCGCGCCGATCGGTCCGATATAGCGTGCCGCGTCGCCGATCATGTCCAGCACCGGCTTCCAATGCTCGAACACGTCTTCGTCGCCGCCGCACCAGATCGCCAGCTTGCCGGATGCCGCGCCGCGCGGCCCGCCGCTGACCGGTGCATCGAACAGGACGGCGCCCTTCTCGCGGAATGCGTCGTGCGCTTTGCGCACGACGGTCGGCGAATTGGTAGTCAGGTCGAAATACGCGGTGCCGCGCTTGATCCCTGCCAGCAATCCAGCCGCCACGGTTTCGAACTCCGGCGGGCCGGGCAGCGACGTGAAGATCACGTCGCATTGCTCCGCCACCGCTTGCGGCGAGTCCGCCCAGATGGCGCCCTCGCGCAGGTGGCGGGCGGCTGCATCGCGGCGGATGTCGTGCACCACCAGCGTGTCGCCGCGTGCCTTCAGGCCGTTTTGCAAGTTTGCGGCCATGCTGGCACCCATGGTGCCCAGGCCGATGAATCCCGCTTGCATGTGTTGCGCCCTTCTTACGGATTTTCCTCGAACACTTCGCGCGCAACATTGGCGGCCGTCATGGCCGCCGGCCAACCGGCGTAGAAGGCGAGGTGGGTAATGACTTCGGACAGTTCCTCTTTCGTCACGCCGTTGGCCAGCGCGCGTTGCAGGTGGCCGCGCAATTGTTCCGGGCGATAGGTGGAGATCAGCGTGGCAACGACGATCAGGCTGCGGTCGCGCTTGGAAAGCTGCGGACGCTCCCATACGTCGCCGAACAATACGGTTTCGGTGTACTCGATCAGCTTGGGAACGGTGTTGCGGACGCGGTCGCGCGATGCGGTCGAGGGCTGGTTGGCCATGGTTTCCTCCTTTGGTCCGTGCGTCGGGCGGTATTGCACACCAAGGACGTTTGCGAGTCCAATCCGCCCAAGCCGCAACGGAATGGGGACGCAGCATGGACGACGTCGCTGGCATACGGCCACCCACATGTCTCGCGCAGATCGAGCGGCGCACTGTGTTGCTTGGCTTTCCGATGGCCTCCGAGCGGCGCACGGGTGCGATGCTGCGCACGCTTGCCGCCGCAAAACCGGGCGGAAAACTGCTTGAACTCGGGACCGGAACGGGACTGGCCACCGCGTGGTTGCTCGATGGCATGGATCCGCGTGCGACGCTGATCACCGTCGATATCGATCCCCACGCCCAGGCGATTGCACGCGTGGTGTTGGGGACCGATTCGAGGCTCGACATTATCACCGAAGATGCAGCGGCTTTTTTGGAGGGGCTGGCGGCGCCAGGAAATGCCGCCGGCCCCGGAGGTTTCGACCTGATTTTTGCCGATGCCATGATCGGCAAATACACGATGCTGGATCAGACCCTGGCCTTGCTGCGTCCCGGCGGATTTTATGTGATCGACGATATGCTGCCGCAGCCAAGCTGGCCTGCGGGGCATGCGCCGAAAGTGCCGTGCCTGCTTGCCACGCTCGCGGCTCGCGTGGATCTCCGCCTCGTAACCCTATCCTGGAGCAGTGGCCTGGCTGTCGCGGTGCGGCGAGGCTGAATCTCCCGGGTATGGCGCCGCCGCTTGCGTTGCCAGGTCACTGGCCCGATACACCCGCATGCCCAGTGGGATGCCCAGTGACCGACTCCGTATCGGCGTCGCCGGTGCCGGCCATTTTGGCCGCTATCATGCGCTGAAGGCCGCGACCTCGCCGCGCGCCATGCTTGCCGGCGTTCATGACATCGATATCGAACGTGCCCGCACCGTCGGCTGGGAAGCCGGCGCGCCCGACATGAATTTTCTCCCATTGCTCGACGCCTGCGACGCCCTGATTGTCGCGGCGCCCGCCGAGGCCCACCATATGCTTGCCTCTGCCGCCCTGCGCGCCGGGAAGCACGTGCTGGTGGAGAAGCCGATCGCCGCCACGCTGGACGAGGTCGACGACCTTGCCGCGCTTGCCGCCGCCAACCACCGCGTGTTGCAGGTCGGGCACCTGGAACGCTTTTCCGCCGCGCATGGTGCGCTGGCCGGGCGCATCGGGCCCCCGCTCTATATCGAGGCTACGCGAATCGCCCCGTTCAAACCGCGCGGCACGGACGTGTCTGTGATCCTGGACCTGATGATCCATGACCTGGATCTGGTCCTGACGCTGGTGGACAGCCCGATTGCGCATGTGGATGCCGTCGGCGCCGCCGTCGCGAGTGCGCATGAGGACATCGCCAACGCCCGAATCCGTTTCGAAAACGGCGCGGTGGCGACGATCACCGCCAGCCGCGTCTCCGCCCGTATCGAGCGCCGTATGCGCATATTCGCGGAGGACGGCTATCTTGCGGTGGATTTCGCCAACCGCCGTTTGACGGCCATTGCGCGGGACCACGGGAAGCCGGTGCCCGGTGTCGAAGGGTTCGGCATGGAGGAAATCTCCTGGGAAGAGCATGACTCGCTGGCTGCGGAGCATGCCGCGTTCGTTGCGTCGGTGCTGGACGGAGCGCCGGTGCTGGTGGATGCGGCGGCGGGGCGCCGTGCACTGGCGGCGGCACTGGCGGTGGGTGCTGCAATGCGCGAAGCGCGTGACCGCATGCGGGCGTCCGGCCTCCTCACGCGGTAAAATCGCTCTTGCTCTTGCGTTGCATTCCCGACCCATGCCCTTGACGTTTTATATGATCGTGATCATATGAACGAAAGTGGTGCATGCGAGCATGTGATGCGGAGGATGATGTGACCGATCTACCCTATAAGACCGCGCTCATCATTGGTGCGGGGCCAGGGATCAGCGGATCGCTGGCGCGTTGCCTTGCGGGTCGCGGTGTGAAGGTTGGTCTTGCGGCGCGCGATGTCGCCAAGCTCGCCGGGCTTGCGTCGGAGACCGGGGCAGCGACTTTCGCAACAGATGTATCCGACGCCAGGGCCGTCGAAGACTTGTTCCTGGCTGCGGACCGCCAGCTTGGCGAACCCGATGTCGTCGTGTTCAACGCCGGCGCGCGCGCGCACGGGCCGATTGCGGAGATCGATCCAGCGGCCGTAGCGAAGGCCGTTGCGGTCGGCGCGCTCGGCGGTTTCTACGTCGTGCAGCAGGCCGCGAAGCGCATGGCCCCGCATGGGCGCGGGGCCATCTTGCTCACTGGCGCGACCGCCAGCGTGAAAGGCTATGCGCTGTCATCCGCCTTCGCCATGGGGAAATTCGCACTGCGCGGCCTGGCACAAAGCGCCGCCCGGGAATTGGGGCCGAAAGGCATCCACGTTACTCATTTTGTCATCGATGGCGGTGTGCGTAGTGCGCGGCGGCCGGATCCGGCGGACAGGCCCGACAGTACGCTCGATCCCGATGCAATCGCACAGGCCTATGTCGATGTGCTGCGTCAGCATCGCAGCGCGTGGTCTCAGGAGGTCGAACTGCGGCCGTGGGTCGAACGGTTCTGACGTTGCCCAATCGAACAAGCGATGCGCTACAGCGAGACGCACAAGGCCGAGACGCACACTAAACTTGTGAAACTCGCCGGCCGCGTGCTGCGGGAAAAAGGGCCGGACAAGCTGGCCGTGGCCGATCTGATGGCTGCGGCCGGCCTGACCCATGGCGGGTTCTATGCGCATTTCAAGTCCAAGGACGCGTTGCTGGAAGAGGCGCTGCAAGGCGCGTTCGAAGACGCCCGGCAAAGGCGCAGTGCCTCCGCCGCTGGGTTGCTACCCCGTCAGGCACTGGTCCGCTACATCGACAGTTACCTGTCGCCCGCGCATCGCGATCGGCAGGCAACCGGATGCCCCGTGGCGGCGCTCAATTCCGACCTGCCCCGGCAATCGCGAAAGTTCCGCACCGCGTTCGATGCCGGCGTGACCCTGCTGGTTGCGGACTTCGAGGATTGGTTCAAGGCCGCCGGCATTGCGGACGCTGACGGGCTTGCGGCCTCGGTTCTTGCCGCGATGGCGGGCGCCGTCGCGGTGTCGCGCGGCATCGCCGACAAGCGTCTGTCGGATGCGCTGCTGGCGGCGACGCGCGACACCATCAAGATGCGGCTGGATCTGCTGGACGTATCGGATTCGCAGGGGAGCAATCAATGAATACATCGGCCGATTGGGCGGCGCGATCGGGCCTCGAGCAAATCCGGGCGATGTTCGATGGCAGTACAAATTATGCAGGGACTGCCGGTACCCTGGGCTTCCGTCCAGTTTCGGCAGAAGAGGGAGCTATCGTTTTCGAGGGAATGCCGACGCGCGGCATTTGCCGAAGGCATATTGTATGACAAGGACGGCCGGCTGTGCCATCGGCAGCACGGCCTGCCTGGTGTCGGGTCCCTGACGAAACGTCAAAATCCTTCGGTGGCCCCAGCCGGCGCGGCAGCCTATACTTGCGAACAGGCGATCCAAGGGAGGCCGCGCGCATGACCGAACGCCCAGTTCTGGCCCTGACAATGGGCGATCCTGCCGGAATCGGTCCCGAGATTACCGTGCGCGCGCTATTGGCACCCGAGGTGCTGGATGTGGCGCGCTGCTTCGCCATTGGCGATGCCCGCGTGCTGGAGCGCGCGCTCGCCGTGTGCGGGCTTAGCGCGCCGGTGCACCGTATCGCCGGGCCCGAGGCAATCGCCGACCGCGCCGGCACCATCGACGTGCTGCACCAGGACAGCGCCGATCCCGACGTACTGCACATGGGCAAGGTACAGGCGTTGGGCGGCGAGGCGGCCTATACCGCGATCCGCGAATCGATCGCGCTGGCGATGGCCGGGCGCGTCGCCGGCGTGGTGACGGCGCCGATCAACAAGGAATCGCTAAAGGCGGCGAAGATCCCCTTCATCGGCCATACCGAGATGTTCGCAGAGTACACCGGCGCTCGCGAAGAGATGACCATGTTCACCATCAGCGGGTTGAAGATCTTCTTCCTGACCCGCCACGTCTCGCTGGCGGAGGCGTGCCGGCAGATCACCCATGAGCGCGTGGCGAAGGGGATCGACAAGAGCGTGAAGGCGCTACGCCAACTCGGATATGAGCGGCCACATCTTGCAGTGGCGGCGTTGAATCCGCATGGCGGCGAGGACGGCTTGTTCGGCCGCGAAGAAATGGATGCGATCAAGCCCGCCATCGCGGCGGCTCGTGCGCAGGGCATGCAGGTGAGTGGCCCGGTGCCGGCGGATTCGGTGTTCCACATGGCGCGCATCGGCCGCTACGACGCGGTGTTGTCGCTGTACCATGATCAGGGGCACATCGCGGCGAAGATGATGGATTTCGAAAAGACCGTGAGTGTCACCCTGGGGTTGCC
>DATKPQ010000155.1:0-30595 GCA_035523995.1 Acetobacteraceae bacterium
CTCACCGTGGTTCAGCCCACGCATACCGACTTCACACCGCGCATCACCGTGATCGGTGTGGGGGGGGGCGGTACCAACGCGGTTGACAACATGATCGCCGGCAACCTGCAGGGTGTCGAGTTCATTGTTGCGAACACCGATGCGCAGCAGCTGATGCACAGCCGGGCCGACCGGCGCATCCAGCTCGGTCCGCACATCACGCAGGGGCTGGGCGCCGGGGCTAAGCCGGATATCGGCAAGGCCGCGGCGGAAGAAGCGGCGGATGAGCTGATCCGGCACCTGGACGGTGCGCATATGCTGTTCATCACCGCCGGCATGGGCGGTGGCACGGGCACGGGCGCAGCGCCGGTGATCGCGCGGATGGCGAAGGAGCGCGGCATCCTGACGGTGGGCGTGGTGACGCGGCCGTTCGACTTTGAGGGCAAGCGCCGCGCACGGGCCGCCGAGCAGGGCATCGAGGAGCTGCAGCGCTTCGTCGACACGTTGATCGTGATCCCGAACCAGAACCTGTTCCGCATGGCGACCGAGCGCACGACATGGCGCGACGCGTTCAAGATGGCCGACCAGGTGCTGTACATGGGCGTGCGTGGCGTCACCGACCTGATGATGGCGCCCGGGCTGGTCAATCTCGACTTCGCCGACATCCGCACGGTGATGGCGGCGATGGGCAAGGCGATGATGGGCACCGGCGAAGCGGAAGGCGAGAACCGCGCCATCCGCGCGGCCGAAGCGGCGATCAGCAATCCGCTGTTGGAAGATACGTCGATGGCCGGCGCGCGCGGCCTGCTGATCAACATCACCGGCGGCGACGACCTGACCTTGTTCGAAGTGGACCAGGCGGCGAACCGCATCCGCGAGGAAGTCGACGAAGAGGCCAACATCATCTTCGGCTCGGCGATCGACGAGACTTTGTCCGGCCGCATCCGTGTGTCGGTGGTTGCGACCGGCATCGACACGCCGGCGGCTGCAACTGAATCCCGCCCGCGGCTTGTCGCGGTGGGTGGCGGCGCCATGCCGGCACCGCAACCGATCCCTGTGCCGGCGCATGCCGCCGCCGCGGCACTGGCAGCAGCGCAGGCCGCCGGACAGCCGATTGCAGGCCCGATGATGAGCGTCGCGTCCCCGCTGCGGCAGCCCTCGACGCCGTTGCGCCCCGCAGCCGTGGCGCAAACGCAGGCCGAGACGATCGTCGATGGCAACGTGGCGCTGGAGGCTCAGGCGCACGCGCACGCGATGGCGCAGCCGACCCCCGTGACCGCTGTGGCTCCGGCAGTGGCGGCGCATCCGGTGACGCCGCCGCGGGTGGCCCCCGCTTTCCCAGCGCGGTCCAACAGCGGGCTGTTCAACCAGGCGCCGCGTCCAACGGCGGTTCCCGCCGCCGCTGTCCCCGCGTCCGAAGCGCCTCGGGCCAGCCTGTTCAATACGGTGACCGGCGCGTTCCGCCGTCGTATAGCGCCGGCGACGCCAGCCGAGGCCGCGCCAGCACGCCACGAGCCGATGCTGCACCAGGAGCAACGCACAGAGAGCGCTCGCGCCTCGGTGCGTCTGGCGAATGGCGCGGAGGAAACGACGCTGGAGATCCCGGCATTCCTGAGGCGGCAGACCTCGTAGGGGCGGATTGGGGTTCAGTTCAGGGTTTGCCCCTGCCCGTTTTGGAAAGGGGTGAGGGGTGCGCATAGCCGCAGTACGTGCGATGGTGCGTGCCCTTCCCCCCAGCCCCCTTCCACGAGGGGAAAGGGAATTTATGTGATATGAATCAACCGCATGAAGCGGGTCACCTTCTCGGCCGACGATTTCGGACTGTCTGAATCTGTCAACGCGGCGGTGGAACGTGCGTATTGCGAGGGCGTTCTGCATGCCGCGAGCCTGATGGTGGCGGCCCCAGCCGCTGCTGACGCCGTGCGTCGCGCGCGAGCACTGCCGGGGCTTCGCGTTGGCCTGCATCTGGTGGCAATCGAAGGCCGCGCGGTGCTGCCTTCGGCCATGATCCCTGATCTGGTGGACGCGGCGGGCTGGTTTCCGTCCGATCAGGTGCGGCTGGGATTCAGATATTACTTCCACCCGCGCGCGCGCCGGCAACTCGCAGCGGAAATCCGCGCGCAGTTCGCCGCTTTCGCCGACACCGGCCTGACGCTGGATCACGCCAACGCGCACAAGCACATGCACCTGCATCCGACGGTCGGCGCGATGATGCTGCGCATCGGCCGCGACTTCGGCCTGCGTTCCGTGCGCGTGCCGGCCGAACCGCCGGCGGTGCTGGCCCGGTGCGGCACGCGACTCGGTTGGGGTGGGTACGCCCTGTACCATTGGACCCGACTACTGCGGCACCAGGTGCGAGCAGCGGGGATGATTGCAAACGACCATTGCTTCGGCATCGCCTGGAGCGGCCACATGACGGCTGATCGCGTGCGCGGCTTGCTCCACGAATTGCCGGATGGAGGCAGCGAAATCTATTTTCATCCGGCAGCAACGCGGGATGCCGAGCTATGTCGCCTGATGCCGGACTACCAGCATGAAACAGAACTTGCCTCGCTGCTCGATGACACGATCGTTGAGGCGCATGCGTCTGCCGTCGCGGGTTGACCGTCTGCTACGCCGTCAGTGCGGTTCGCTTCAGTATTTGTTTTATTACGGAGACAAGATGGAGGGCCGCGGTGGGCCACGGAGGGATCCGATACTGCCGCAGCGTCGATGTGCATCACCCGCGGTAGATACCACTTATTGTAACTGCTGATCGGCCGGAAGTTCGCGGCGACGTGCCGTAGTAGGCAAGCCCTTCCGTGACCTCCTTCCTCCTTGATGAAACGAGTACTCGGGCCAACCAGGAAGACATCGCGACCAGTTGGCCGAAAAGACGCCGCGCGCATCGGGATTGTCCGCCACTGCCTTTATCCACTCCCCTCCGCCGGCACGCGCAACAACACCGACACAGGACAGTGGTCCGAGAGCCGATCCTTCCACTCCTCCCCCGTCTCTCGGTACGTCAGCACCTTCAGCGTCGCCACGTCCATCCAATCCCGCGCAGCCCCGCCGGCGATGATGTGGTCGATGAACGGGTCACCGCCCCAACACGGGCTTGAATATCCTTCCGTTGCCCGTACCAGCGGCGCAGCGCGCTGCAGCGCCGACCAAAGCTGATCCTTCCCCCTATCCATGTCGCGGTTGAAATCGCCGAGCACCAGGAACGGCACCCCCTCCTGCTGCCGCGCCGAAATCCATGCCTGCAGCGGCCTGATCTGCTCGCGCAACTCGACGCAGGAGCGGCGCGGATGGCCGTACAGCGACGCTTCATGGCAGCCGGTCTTCAAATGCACGGCCAGGATGCGCAGCCTCGCGGCACCCAGGTGCAGCGTAATATCGGCCCCGCTGCGTAGCCTCTCATCCCGATCGACATCCAGTGCCGTGACGTCTGGATTCACGTCGTAGGCAAGCCCGCGGCGGACCACGATGCCAACGCGTTGCACAACGTCGTCATGCGTCATGTAAATGGAATAGTGGTCCGCCGGAAACAGGCGGGCGGCGACGGCGCGGCCATCCACCTCCTGGATCGCAATGACGTCGGCGTTCAGTTGCGCCGCATACTGGCGCAGCAGATCGAAATCCGCCCCATTGCGGACTTGCACGTCTTTCGGCAAGTCGGGATCATTGGCAGGCCGATCGGTCAGCCAGTTCAGGTTCCACGAGGCAATCTTCAGTTGCGCGCCGAGTGCCACGGCAGGCAACAACAGCAGCACCGCCGCCGCCATCGCGACCGTCCAAACGAACATCCGAAATAGCCTGCCGAGCGTTCGCATAGCTCCGGATGATGCACGCACTAGTGGCAGTTATGCAACCGGTGGTTTCAGGCCACCTCGTCAGGCCTGGCAGGCTCGCCCGCCGGTTTGGCATGCCCGGCCAGGGTCAGACAGGCGTCCACCGCCTCTTGCAGCGTCTTTACGTAGCGATCGGCGCCGATCGCAGCGCGCGTGCGCTCGTCCTGCATGGCCGGAGCATCGGCAGGCCATAGCCCGACCAGGATGGCGCGGTCGGGCACGGACCGGCGCAGACGGCGCAACAGGTAGCGGATGTGCGAGATGCCGCCGCCCAGGTCGAGATAGCACAGGCACACCATGGCTGTATTGCGAGATTGCAACGACATGACTTCGGCGCGCGACACGGCGCGATGGGGCACGACACGCGCGGCGATCCCGCGCTCGCCGAGCAATTGCGCCAGCATGCGCGCCGCGGCTTCATCCATCGGCCCGCGGCCGGCGATACACAGAACGACGCGATGCTCTCCCTGCCAGGCCTCGGGGGAGGACAGTGCCGGGTCGGCTTCATCAACCAGGTCCTCGATCAGCTCGTAGGCGGATTCCAGGACGCGTTCCAATTGCTCCCCGGCCAGTGCGCCGCGACCGGCATCGAAGGTAGCGCGCTGCAATCCCGGCACCGCCACCTCATCGTAATATTTCCCCAGCGACGCATCCCGCACAAACACTTCCGCTTGCTCGCGCGCCTCATCGGGATCGCCGGCCAGCATGCGCTGGTAGAAGCTTTCGTCCGGCCGCAGCGCCGGGCGATCGCCGAGCAAGATGTCGAGGAATTCCAGGCGCTCGACGTGGCGGCCCAGGATCATCAGGCACAGCGTCAGCGGCGTGGACAGGATCAGCCCGATCGGTCCCCAGATCCAGGTCCAGAAAATCGCCGCCACCACCACGGCGAAGGGCGACAGACCGGTGGAACGGCCATACACCAGCGGCTCGACCACCTGGCCGGTCACGGCTTCCAGACCGCCGAACAGGGCAACCGTGCACACGACCTCGGTCCAGCCGGGAGAGGTGGCCGCGGCGAGCAAGGTGGGCAGCACCGCCGCGAGCGGCGAGCCGATATAGGGCAGGAACCGCAACAGCATCGCGATGATGCCCCACAGCAGCGGTGTCGGCAGGCCGATGAAATACAGTGCCGTGCCGATCACCGTGCCGAACGACATGTTGATCGCGAGCTGCGCCAGGAAATAGCGTGACAGCCGCCGCGCCGTTTCGTCCATCGCAACGGTGGTGCGGTGCAGGTCGCTGGCACCGAACAAGCGGATCACGCGGTCGCGCAGATCCTCGCGCTGCGCCAGGATGAAAGTGGAGATGATGAACACGATCGCCAGCGACGCGAGCGGATCGATCAGCGGTGCGACGATTTTCTGCGCGATGGTCAGTGCGCCGGTCGGCGGTTCATGGACCTCGACCGGGATCGGTTGCGGACCGGTGCTGGCCGGTGCCTGCGATGACGCCACACCGGCAGCGGCATGCCGGGCGGGGGCCTCGCCAAACGGATGGGCGATATAGTTTAGGAACGCATCGAAATGCGCTGAGATGAAGTGCTGAATCGTCGCGACCTTCGTTTCGATGGTGCTGGCGTATTGCGGCACCTGCCCGACAAGATCGGCTACCTGGCTGCCGATCAGACCGCCGATGCCGACAATAACGGCCAGTGCGAGAACCACGGCGAGCAATGCCGCCAGCGCATTGGGCACGCGAATGCGATCCAGCACCTCCACCAGCGGAGCGAGCAGGAAAGATAGCAGAATTGCCAACGTAATGGGGATCAGCACGCTGCGGCCGAGATACAGGCCCGCGACGACAACGACGCTGGTCGCCAGCAGCAGCAGTCCTGATGTGCCCGGGGTCTGCGCCGCGGGGATTGGTGCCGGGCGTCGCTGCAAAGGCAAACGCGGCAGAGGCATGGAGACGGAACCTGTTGTCGTTAAGGGTGCAAGGGTAACGGGCGAAACAAGGCGCGCGTATGTTGCGGAGCGTCAAGAAACCGCGAGGCTTTGCCGGCCGGGAAAGGTACCGGAAGCGACCAGCGGATTAATCCGGCTGCGGCACGGTACGCATCGCCTTGGTGGCGGCGCGATGCGCCTTGTCTTCCCGCCTGCGCTTTTTCGCAGCGGCCGTGGGCCTGGTGCGCCGGCGCGGCGGTGACGGCAGCGCGGCGGCGGCTCGGATCAACGCCAGCAGTCGGTCCAACGCATCCTGGCGGTTGCGTTCCCGCGTGCGATGGCGCTGGGCCGCAATCACCAGGACGCCATCCTTGGTCAGCCGCCGTCCTGCGAGACGCTTCAGCCTGGCGCGCACATCGTCCGGCAGTCCGGACGCGTGGTGCACGTCGAAGCGCAACTGCACGGCGGTTTCCACCTTTTGGATGTTCTGCCCACCGGCACCCGATGCACGCAGGAAATCTTCGTGCAGTTCAGAGTCGTCGATCCATACGTCGGGGGCGATGTCGATCTGCATGGCGGCGCGTGTATCATTGGCAGCGTGGCAGAAAAATACGGCGCGCCCCGGGGGACGCGCCGCGAGTTTACCTTGGGTCGGGCTGGCGGGGACCTCCCAGACCAGCGGAGGGGTAGACGCGGTTCGCCGCCTGTTCATTCCCGCCGGCTTCGCCAAAATCGGTCGCGCGCTTTGCCGCCCCGATGGCGGCCGAGCGCAAGCCGCCCGCACGTTGTTGCTTTGCCATCATGGCGGCAGCGCGGCACTCAGAATCCGCGTTGCCCAGGCTAACTCAATGGATTTCGCCCGACCGCTTCAGCGCATCCCGTAGCCTGGCGGGGGAAAAATCGGGGGCGCGACACACGTCCAGGATCACCTTCTCCCGACGCGACACCAGATCGATCGCCGCCGGCAGCTTGGGTACCGCTTCGGCCGGCACGACCACCGCGCCGTGGTAGTCGGCATGGATCACGTCGTCCTCGCCCACCTGCATGCCGAAGATGTTCACCGGCTGGCCGAAACAGACCATGTGGACGTGTGCGTGGCTCGGCCCGATGCGGCCGCCCAGCATCTGGAACCCTTCCGCCCACATGTCCAGGTCGCGGAACGAGCCGTTCGTGACGCAGCCGATGCAGCCGAGCGCCTTGTGGATGTTGGACTGCACCTCGCCCCAATAGGCGCCGTAGCCGATCTGGCCGTCGATATCCTGCAGCACGGCGATGGTGGGAAAATCGGTGGCATGGACATGGTCGTACCAGTCCGCCCGGTCGGTCACCTTGCCCCGCGGCGGCTCGGTGGAGCGGATCATCCCCACCCGCGCCAGGCCGACGATCGGCTTGGCCTTGGGATTGATGCAGACCATGGGTTCCACGGTGTAGCCGAACCGGCGGCGTTCCGGGTTGGTGATCTCAAGCCCGTTGCAGATGGTGGGTGTGTCCCACTGGGCCAGCAGATCGAGGTCTGCCTGGGTGAAGGGCCGGTCGGCCATGGCGGGTCTCCTGTGACTGCGGATCGCGGCGCACTCTCGCCCGCGGGAGCATGTTCCGGCAAGGTAGCGCGCATGGACAGAATCACACGACAGCCGGTTATCGCGCGCGGCGGCAAGGCGATCTACGGCGCGCCGCTGGGCATCCTGATGCTGGAGGCGAAGTTTCCTCGTATCCCCGGCGACATGGGTAACGCCGCCACCTGGCCCTTCCCGGTGCTGTATCGTGTCGTGCGCGGCGCCAGCCCGGAACGCGTGGTGCTGAACGCCGCTGCCGGATTGCTCGACGATTTCCTCGCCGCCGCCGCCGACCTGGTCTCGCAAGGCGCCGAGGCCATTACCACCAACTGCGGTTTTCTGTCCTTGTTCCAGCGCGAGCTGGCGGCGCATGTCCGGGTGCCGGTGGCGACCAGTGCGCTGCTGCAAGTGCCTTGGGTGCACGCCATGCTGCCACCCGGGAAGCGCGTGGGCATCATCACGGTGTCGGCGAAGTCGCTGACGCCGCGGCATCTGGAAGCCGCCGGGGTGCCGGCCGATACGCCGATCATTGGGACCGAAGACGGCAGGGAATTCTTCCGTGTGCTGATCCTGGGTGAGACGCAGGACATGGATATCGGGCTTGCTGCCGCCGATATCCTGGACGCGGGCCGGCGGCTGGTGGCTCGCCATCCCGACATCGGCGCGATCGTGCTGGAATGCACCAACATGCCGCCCTACGCGCACGCGTTGCGCGAGGTGCTGGGGTTGCCGGTCTATGACATTTATTCGCTGATCACCTGGCTGCATGCCGGTCTGCGCCCGCGCGATTTCGGCCCGCCGGCCGATCGCGCGACTTGTCTGCGGTGATTGCCGAAATCCTTCGCCGACGCGCAGCGCGATAAGCATTGGGTGCAAAGGTCAAGATTTCATCGGCGAGCGATTGCCTTTACAGAATGCGGTTTTGCGACAGACGCAAGGACGATGCGTAGCAGGAAAACACTGGGAAGTCGTGATCGATTGCGAGCCGGAGGCCGGCGCTCCATTGCGCCGTTCGGTTGCCGTAATCGCGTATGCTCTTCGATGGCGATTGCGGCCCTCGCCGTTTTTGGCGCCTGTCCGGTCGCCGCCGCGAGAAGGTTTCTGATTCCATGGGTGACGTTGACCGCCCTGGTGCTGTATCCCAGCGCCGGGATGGCGAACCCCGCCGCTCTGCCGGCCTCTACGTTTTGCCGGTCCGGCTCTGCGTTCCAATATTCGTCGGCGCCGGCAAATTGGACAGGTTGGAGCACGAGCCCAACCAATGCGCGCTTTCAGGATGCGGCGGGCACCGGGCTCATTGCCGCTGATGTGCCGAAACTGACGTTGAAGTGGGCGTTCGCATTGGGACACGAAACCAGTGCGAGGTCGCAGCCCGCGGTTGACGATGGCCGGATTTTCTTCGGCACGGGCACCGGTGCGGTGTACTCGCTTGATGCGCGCAGCGGCTGCATCGCGTGGACGACGCGAGTCACCGGAGCGATTCGTTCCGCGCTGGTGATCGGGCCACCGGGCCGCGGAGAGCACGCGGCAATCTATTTCGGCGCTGGCCACAACGCTTACGCGCTGGACGCGACGACGGGCAAGCAGCTCTGGGAAGTTCCCATCGCCAGGCACCCCGCCGCGATCATCACGGCGGCGCCCCTGCTGCACAAGGGCGTGCTGTACTTCGGCGTGTCGTCGTTCGAAGAGGGGTTGGCTACCTCTCTCACCTATCAATGCTGCACGTTCAGGGGCAGCGTGGTGGCACTGAAGGCGGATACCGGCAAACTGCTCTGGCGGACGTACACAATCGCCAAGGCACCGAAGCCGACGGAGACAAACGATTGGGGCGTGCAGATGTACGGCCCATCCGGAGCAGGTGTATGGTCCACGCCAACATTCGACGCGAAGAAAGATCGCCTGTATGTCGCGACGGGTGACAACTATTCGTACCCGGCGACGAAGACGAGCGACGCAGTGCTGGCGCTCGATGCCAGGACTGGACGGTTGCTCTGGCGGCAACAGGTGACCGCCGGCGACGCGTACAACCGGGCGTGCGTGACTCTAGGAAGCGCAAATTGTCCGTCTCCAGCGGGACCAGACTTCGATTTCGGGCAGCCGCCGATCCTGGTGTCGCTCGGGAGAGGACGCAGGGAACTGGTCATCGGCCAGAAGTCCGGCGTGGCCTACGCGCTCGATCCCGACAAAGACGGAGCAATACTATGGCGAACGCGGGTCGGTGAGGGCGGCAAGCTGGGCGGGATGATGTGGGGCTCGGCTACCGATGGCCGCAATTTGTATGTCGCCGTATCCGATCTCCGATTCCGGGGCATTGAACAGCCAAGTCCAAACCACGGTGGCGGACTGGTCGCTCTGGACCTGAGGACGGGCAAACAGATTTGGGGCACCTTTCCTCCCAGTGCGTGCGGACACCTCATCGGTTGCAGTCCGGCGCAGTCGCAGGCGATCACTGCTATTCCCGGTGTCGTATTTTCCGGGTCGATGGATGGCCACATACGGGCTTACTCGACGTCTGATGGCAAGATCGTTTGGGATTTCGATACCGATCGCCAATACGCAACCGTGAATGGGGAACCGGCGCATGGCGGCTCGTTGAGCGGCCCGGGCCCGGTGATCGCTGGTGGCATGGTTTACGTCAGTTCAGGCTACGCGCAGTTCGGCGGAATGCCGGGTGATGTCCTCCTGGCGCTTTCGGTGGACGGGCACTGACTTGGCATCGGCGGGCGGCTATGCGCATTTCCAACGCGCTTCGCCGCAGGCGCGGTTACTCCCCGAAACCGCCGCTACTCCGCGCGAATCAGCCCGCGATGGCTTGGCGCGTCGATGAACTCGAGGATCTCCGCCACCAGCGGATCCTCGCCGAACCGGCGGCGGGTTTCTTCCAGGCGTTGTGCGAACACGGCTTCATGATGGAACAAACTGCTGAAGGCGGTGTGGAGGCGCTGGATCTGCGGCTTTTCGAAGCCGCGGCGCTTCAGGCCGATCACGTTCAGCCCGGCCAGCCGCGCGCGGTTGCCGATCACACTGCCGAACGGAATGACGTCGGCTTCGACGCCGGACACGCCGCCGATCATCGCGGCGCGGCCGATGCGAACGAACTGATGGATCGCCGCAGACCCGCCAATCACCACATGGTCGGCGATGCTGACATGGCCGCCCATAACCACGTTGTTCGCCACCAGCACGTGACTGCCCAACGTGCAGTCGTGCGCGACATGCGCCACCGCCATCAGCATGCAGTCGCTGCCAATGCGGGTGATGCCCTTGCCGGTCACGGTACCGCGATGGATCGTGCAATGTTCGCGAATTTGCGTGCGCGCGCCGATTTCGCAGCGCGTCGGCTCGCCTTTGTATTTCAAATCCTGTGGCGCGAGACCGACGGTGCAGAACGGATACAACACCACGCCGGGCCCGATGCGCGTGTGGCCATCCACCACGACATGGGAAACCAGTTCGGCACCGTCCTCGATGATGACATGCGGCCCCACTGTGCAGTATGGGCCGATGCGGACGCCCTCACCCAGCTCCGCGTGCGGCGACACGATCGCCGAGGGATGGATGGACAAGCGGGCGATGCCGGGGACGAGCGTCTCGGTTACTGCATCCATTCTGCTGTCTCTCGAAGGCAACGGATCAGGGAGGTCAACGTCAGGCTAGGGTTGGTTGGACGCTTCACCAACTCAATCATTGTTGCCGCATATTTCGCAACGCGGTGTGTAACGCCTTGTTTCTTCGCGGATTTTGGCTTTTCCGTGGCGAGGCTGTAGAGCGGATGGCGGGTCGTTGCAAGGAGGCCAGCCATGACCATTGCCGCTGTGGAGTCGGGTCTGTATCGCATCGCGTTGCCGTTGCCGCTGTCGGATTCGACCCATGGCACGATGACGCATTTCGAACTCGTCACCGTACGGCTGCGCGATGCGGATGGCGCCGAGGGGGTTGGCTGGACCTATACCACCGGTGCCGGCGGCGGCGCAGTGCATGCACTGGTGGAGCAAGGGCTGCGCGGGGTGCTGGAGGGCGCGGATGGCGATGCGATCGAGGCGCTGTGGCAAAAGATGTGGTGGCGGCTGCATTATGGCGGGCGCGGCGGATCGGTCAGCCTGGCGGTGTCGGCGTGCGACATTGCGCTGTGGGATTTGAAGGCACGGCGAGTGGGAAAGCCGCTATGGCGCCTGCTGGGCGGGTTCGATCCGGTAGTGCCTTGCTATGCCGGCGGCATCGATCTGGATTTCACGCTGGATGCGCTGCTGCGGCAGACCGATGAAAATCTCGCGAAGGGGTTCCGCGCCATCAAGATGAAGGTCGGGCGGACACGGCTTTCCGAAGACGTGGAGCGTGTGCGGGCGATGCGTGCGCATCTGGGGCCGGATTTTCCGTTGATGGCGGATGCGAACATGCGCTGGACGGTGGATGAGGCAATCCGCGCCGCGCGTTCGTTCCGTGATCAGAATTTGGTTTGGCTGGAGGAGCCGACGATCCCCGATGACATCGCCGGCCATACGCGCATCGTGCGCGACGGCGGTGTGCCGATCGCAACAGGAGAGAATCTGCACACGCTGCACGAGTTCACTCAGATGATTGCGGCGGGCGGGGTGACGTTCCCGGAACCCGACGCGACGAATTGCGGCGGCGTGACCGTGTTTATGAAAGTCGCGCATCTGGCCGAGGCGTACAACCTGCCGCTGACCTCGCACGGCGCGCATGACCTGACGGTGCATCTGCTGGCCGCCGTGCCGAACCGTTCGTACCTGGAAGTGCATGGGTTCGGGATGGACCGCTACATCGCGCAGCCGATGGAGATGCGCGACGGCAACGCGATCGCACCGGACCGCACCGGCCATGGCGTCGCGTTCGACTGGCAGGCATTGCAAGCTGTGCGGGCCGGTTGATGGATTGTGGCGCGCGTGGTGCGATTGATAGCGATTTCGCGACGTTGGTGTTTTCGCACCATGCACGTCATGCAGGCATCGTTCGCCTTCCCGATGGGCCGGCCGGCGCGCGGATCGCATTGATGGCAGACTTGCTCGCCCGGAACGGCGCGGAATTGCCACACGCCGTGGTGACGGTCCGCCGCGGACGGATACGCATTTCGCGTCCGCTGCGCGAAACACAGGAGCGAGCACTGGCGGATCGGATCTGCTTTCACCGGCGCGGACCATTGGCGCGACATCTGCCATTGCCGCCGCCCATGATGTGGCCAACGTCATGGGCAAGAGCCGTACAATCTTGCCATGAGGCCGGCCCGGAAGCACGTTCGGCGCCAAGGCCCCACCTCACCGCCACAACGGGAGGGGTGGTTCTTTCCCTCACTCACCACTCATTGCTGAACGGAATCTACCGGTGCCGGACGCTCATTGCTCAATAGGGACAGATGTCGGGGGAACGTTCACCGACCTGGTATTCGTGACGCCGCAAGGCGAAGCACATTGCTTCAAAGTGCCCAGCACGCCGTCGCGTCCGGGCGAAAGCATCCTCACCGGCGTGGAAGAAGTCCGCACCGTGTTGCATCCCGATCCGGCCGCGTGGCACAGCGCATTCCACACCCATAGCAGTACCGTCGCCACCAACGCGCTGATCGAGCGCCGCGGTGCCCGCATCGGCATGATCGCCACCATCGGTTTCCGCGACCTGTTCGAGTTGCAGCGGCTGGCGATTCCGCATCCCATGCGCTTCGACTCCCGCCGTCCCGCACCGTTGGTGCCGCGCCATCTGGTCCGCGAAGTGGCAGGACGCATTGGTGCCGACGGGCAGGAGATCGATCCGCTGGACGAAACGGGCGTGCTGGCTGCGGCACGCGAACTGGCAGACGCGGGGGTCGAAATCGCCGTCGTCACGCTGCTGCACAGCTATCGCAATCCTGCGCACGAACGCCGCGTGCGGGCGCTGATCGAAGCCGAAGCGATCCCGTTGCGTGTGGACCTGTCCAGCGACATCTGGCCGCAGGCGCGCGAGTACGAACGCGCTGTGCTGACAGCGATCAACGCCGGTGTGCGCCCGATTATCGAGGCTTATGTCGGGCGGCTGACCGATGGGCTGGGCGCGCGCGACCTCGCGGTGCCGGCCCGCGTGGCGCGCTCCAACGGCGGCGCGGAACTCGCACGCACGATGCGCGAGCGCCCCGTGGTGGCGTTGCTGTCAGGTCCCGCGGCAGGCGTTGCCGGCGCAGCCGATGCGGCCGAGGACGCGGGCTGGCCCGACGCCGACCTGATGACGTTGGATATCGGCGGCACCAGTTCGGATATCGGCGTGATCCGCAACGGTCGGCCGGTGCTGAGCAGTGAAGAGGTGGTGGGCGAATTTCCGGTGCTGGTGCCGACGGTGGCAGTGTCCAGTATCGGTGCCGGCGGCGGTTCCATCATCTGGCCGGACAGCACGGGATCTCTGAAAGTCGGGGCACGCAGCGTGGGGGCCGATCCCGGACCGGCCTGTTATGGCAGCGGTTCGCTGACACCCGCACTGACGGATGCATTCCTGCTGGCAGGGTTCTTGACCCCAGGCCAGCGCCTGGGTGGCAAGCTGGCCTTGCAATTGGATCCCGCACGCGCCGCGTTGGCCACGATCGGGCGCCCGCTGGGCTGGACGCCGGAGCAAACCGCCGATGGCGCGATCCGTGTCGCCACGGCCATGCTGGCCGCCGAGGCCACGCGCGTGCTGGCACGCCGCGGCGTCGACGCACCGCGCTTCCGCATGGTGGCCTATGGCGGCGCCGGACCATTGCTGGCCGCACTGATGGCCGAGGAAATTGCGATCGATACAATCCTCATCCCGCCCTTTCCCGGAGCCCTGAGCGCGCTGGGCGCCGCGCGCGCCGATATCGAAGGCGATCTGGTGCACCCGCTTTATGCACGCTTGCATGAACTGTCCGCGGAATCGTTGGCCAGCGCCTATCGTGCTTTGGCGCAGGACGCCGCCGCATGGATCGCCGAACAAGGCGATGCCGGCCTGACGGCCACGCGTTTCAATTACACGGCGGAGATGCGTTACGAAGGCCAGGGCTACGATGTCGCCGTCGATCTCGACGAAGCGATGCTGGCCAACGGCGACCGCGACCGCATCGCCACGGCATTCCATGCTGCGCATCGCGCCACCTACGGCCACGCCACTGAAGAAAACGAGGTGTGGCTGAAAGAACTTCGCGTGCACATTATCGGCACCATGCCGCGTCAGCGCGTGCGCGCGGTGCGCGACGACGCACCGCAGCCACGCACCACGCGCACCATTCGCCTCAACGGCCAGGAATATACCGCCCTGGTTGTCAGCCGCGCCGAGCTGCGTGCCGACGAAACCTTGGTTGGCCCGGCCATCGTCAACCAGATGGACACCACCACGCTGATCCCCCCCGGCTGGAAAGCGAGCCTCGCGCTCTCGGGCGCCTTGATCCTGCATTATGCCGGAGCCAAGCCATGAACGACGCCATCACCCATACCGACGCCGCCGCCATCGAAATCTTCGCCAATCTGTTCAAGGCGGTCGTCGATGAAATGGCGTGGATTCTGCTGCGATCCTCGCACACCACCTTCGTGAAGGAGACGCAGGATTTCGCCGTGTCCCTGGTAACGCCCGAGGGAGAAATCTTCGCCTATCCCTACGGCAGCGGTGCCACGCCGATCATGGGCGTACCGATGCACGCCGGCACGCGGGCATTCGACGATTGGGAACCCGGCGACGTGTTGTTCACCAACGACCCCTACACCACGGGCGGCATGGTGATGCACCTCAACGATATCTACTTGTTCCGGCCCATCTTCGTCGACGGCGCGCTGTTGTGCTTCGCCTGGTCCTTCATCCACTGCACCGATGTCGGCGGCTACGCGCCCGGCAGCATCGACATGCAGAACAATGAGGTCTTCCAGGAAGGCCTGCGCATGCGGCCGTTCCGCCTGTACCGACGCGGCGAACTGAACACTGAAATGTGGAATGTATTCGCCGACAACTGCCGCATCTCGTCGCTGAACTGGGGCGACCTGACCGCCTGCACCGCGGCGCTGGCAAAGGCAGAGCAACGCATGCAGCGCCTGGCGCAACGCTACGGCCGGGACGCGGTTGCCGCGGCGATAAGGGGCACGCTAGACCGCACGGAGCAAATTGCCCGCGATGTGCTGAAACGCGTCCCCGCCGGCGAATATCGCTTTACCGAGTTCTTCGAGGACGACTACATCAGCGACGTCCCGGTGCGTATCGCCCTGAAACTGGTCTCACGCGGCGATGGCCACGTAACGCTGGACTACACCGGCTCCGACCCGCAGGTCCGCGCGGCGCTGAACCTGCCCTCCGGCGGCATGCGACATCATCCGTTCCTGTGCATGGGCCTCACCAATTTTGTCGTGACCAAGTCGGAGGCGATTCACATCAACGCCGGCATCCTGCGCTGCATCGACCTGGTGTTGCCGGAAGCTTCCATCGTCAACGCGCGTTTCCCCGCGGCGTGCGGCATGCGCTTCACCACCGCGATGCGGGTGCACGACCTGGTGGTGGGCGCGCTGTCGCAGGCACTCCCCGGCCAGGTGCCGGCCGGCGGCGGCAACACGCTGGTCGTATCTTATATTTCGACGTCTGAACTCGGCGCCAGCGGGCGCGTGGTGGTGGCGAATCCGGTGCTCAGCGGCTCTGCCGGTGGACCGGACCGCGACGGCGTGTCCGGCACGGATTTCTCCGTGGCATTCCTGCGCAATGTGCCCGTGGAGGTGCTTGAATCGGAAGTCCCCGTGCTGGTACGCGGATACGGGCTGATTCCGGATTCCGAAGGAGCCGGCCGTTACCGCGGCGGCTTCGGCACGCAATACGAAGTGGAGGTCCGGCATCCCAGCGCCGTGTTGGTCATGCGCGGCAAGGACCGGTTCAAATTCGGCAGTTGGGGCGCTTTTGGCGGTGGCGGCGGCAGCGTCAACGGCAATACCGGCCAACGCGGCGATAAGCTGCACGATATCGGCAAGCGCACGGTGTACCGCCCCGAACTGGGCGAGCATATCCGCATGTGGAGCGGCGGTGGCGGTGGCTACGGCGATCCGCTGGAACGGGATCCCGCAGCGGTGACGGCCGATGTGGTTGCCGGTCTGGTGTCACAGCCGCGCGCGCACGACGTGTATGGCGTGGTGCTGCATAACGGCACGGCAGACGAATCCGCCACGGCATGCCGTCGTGATGAATTACGTGCGGCCCGCGGCGCCGCGGAAAAATTTGATTTCGGTCCCGGCCGCAGCGCGTGGGAACGCGTGCACGGCAAGGCGGCAGAACTCATCGCGGACTGGCTGCCGTCGCTGCCGATCGGCGTACGGCGCTACGCGCAAGCCCACGTGTATCGGACGCTGCATGAAACGGGGCCGGGTCCTTATGACGCTGCCCTGGTGCGCGATGTCCTGGCAAATGTCGGGACAATGTTTGGCGCGACGTGATAAGCCCCTGCCCCTCGTCACTGGCGTGACAGGCCTCCGCCCCCTGTCATTGCGAGGAGCATGGCGACGAAGCAATCTCCTGCGGGGGATTGCTTCTTCCCTTTGGGCCTTGCAATGACATGTCTGAGGAAAGGCAACAATGGTCAGCACGCTCGATCCCGCATGGTTCCGACCTGATGCCGTCTCGCGAGAAACGCGCGCGCTGAACGAGGCGATGATCAAGGTCCTGACCGGCACGCCGGACTGGTGGGTCGCCGGTGCGGCCGCCACGCGCGCCGCCCGCAAGCGCGGCGAAGGCCCGTTCCCGCCGCCCGTCATATCAAACCGTGCCCGCACGCGGATGATCTCCGGCAAGGACGGCAACGAAATCCCGCTGCGCATCATCGCCCCCGACAACCCACGCGGCGTCTATCTGCACATCCATGGCGGCGGCTGGGTGCTCGGCGGCGCCGACATGCAGGACCCCATGCTGGAACGCATCGCCGACAACACCGGCCTCGCGGTCGTCAGCGTCGAATACCGGCTGGCGCCAGAGCATTCCTATCCTGCCGGCCCCGACGATTGCGAATCCGCCGCGATCTGGCTGACGCGTCACGCCAAGGCGGAGTTCGGTACCGACGTCCTGACCATCGGCGGCGAATCGGCCGGCGGCCATCTGTCCGCGGTGACGCTGCTGCGCATGCGTGATCGCCACGGCTTCACCGGCTTCCGCGGCGCCAACCTGGTGTATGGCGCTTACGACATGACGATGACGCCCAGCCAGCGCATGTTTGGCAACGAACGCCTGGTGCTGCGCACGATCGACATCGTCCAGTTCGCCAACGCCTTCCTTCCCGCGGTCCCCGACCGGCAAGATCCCGACATCTCGCCGCTCTATGCCCGCCTTCACGACATGCCCCCTGCCCTGTTCTCGGTCGGTACCGCCGATGCGCTGCTGGACGACACATTGTTCATGCATGCGCGCTGGGTGGCGGCTGGCAACCAAGCGGACCTCGCGGTGTATCCCGGTGGCGCGCACGGGTTCACGCTGTTTCCCAACGCGGTCGCTGATCGGGCGGCGGTCGCCATGGATGCGTTCTTGCGGCAGGTGACGGGGTAGAACCTCACTGCGTCACCGCGAGAATGGCGCTTCATGTCATTGCGAGGAGCGCAGCGACGAAGCAACCTCGGTCGCGAAATGCTCAATACGCGCCAGGTTGCTTCGCCGCGTCGCCCCTCGCAATAACATCAGGAGCGGGCGGCACAGCCCAGTTCCCCCGCCATATCCTGCATGAACTGCCACGCCACGCGTCCCGACCGCGAGCCGCGCGTGACCGACCATTCCACCGCCTTCGCGTGCAGAGCCTCCGCATCGATCGGCAGCTTCATCGCCGCGGCATAGCCATCCACCATCGCGAAGAACGTATCCTGGTCGCAATTATGAAAGCCCAGCCACAGGCCGAAGCGATCCGACAGCGACACCTTCTCCTCCGTCGCTTCCGACGGATTGATCGCCGTCGAACGCTCGTTCTCGATCATGTCACGCGGCATCAGGTGGCGGCGGTTCGACGTGGCATAGAACAAGACGTTGTCCGGCCGCCCTTCGATCCCACCCTCCAGCACCGATTTCAGCGCCTTGTAGTCGGCATCCTCCCGCTCGAACGACAGGTCGTCGCACAAGATCAGGCAGCGGCGACCCTGCCGGCGCAGCACGTTCAGCAGATCGGGCAGCGACCGGATGTCCTCGCGATGGATTTCCACCAGCGCCAGCACATTCGCGAGCTGAGCATTGGCGACCGCGTGCACCGCCTTCACCAGCGACGACTTCCCCATGCCGCGCGCGCCCCACAACATTGCGTTATTCGCCGGCAGGCCCTGGGCAAAGCGCAACGTGTTGTCAAGCAAGATCTGCTTCTGCCGCTCGACACCCTGCAGCAGAGAGATATCGACCCGCGATATGGTCGGAACAGGTGCCAGATGCGGCGGGGACGGGTGCCAGACGAAGCCCTCGGCCGAGTCCAGCGTCACGGCCGGGGCAGGTGGCGGGGCAAGGCGTTCCAGCGCCTCGGCGATGCGGGTGATGAGGTCGGGCAGGCGCGGGTCCATACAGCGGTTTCCGAGGCAATCTTGACGCAAAGGGGGCGGAAAGTATGGTCCCGCCGCCATCACCGCAAGGACCCCGAGTATGTTGATTTCCCCCGCCTATGCGCAGGATGCCGGCGGCATGCTGGGCAGCGCGACTTCGTTCCTGCCGCTGATTCTGATCTTTGCGGTGTTCTATTTCCTGCTGATCCGCCCGCAGCAGCAGAAGCAGAAGGAAACGCGGGCAATGATCGCCTCGGTCAAGCGCGGCGACCGGGTGGTGACGGCCGGCGGCATCCTGGGCACAGTGCAGCGCGTGCCGATGGTGCAGGACAAGGACGGCAAGCAGGTGGCCTCGAACGAGATTGAAGTCGAAATTGCGCCCAACATCCGCGTGACGGTGCTGCGCGATACGATCAGCAGCGTGGTGAAACCTGTCGCCGAGAAGTAAGGAGCCAAAACCTCCCGTCATGGCCGGGCGTGACCCGGCCAACTACGCACGATCGATCGGGTCGCACTGTCGCGCTTTGCCCAGCAGCCGGAGAAGACAACCTGAGGGGAAAGATTTCTACTCCACGATCGCGATGTCCGGCGCGGCGGGATTTTTCATACCCACGATATGATAGCCGCAATCGACATGGTGCACTTCGCCGGTCACGCCAGCCGAAAGATCCGACAGCAAATACACGCCCGCGCCGCCCACTTCCTCGATGCTGACATTGCGCTGCATCGGCGTATTGAGCTGATTCCAGCGCAGGATGTAGTGAAAATCGCCGATGCCGAACGCCGCCAGAGTCTTGATCGGCCCGGCGCTGATCGCGTTCACGCGGATGTTCTGCGCGCCCAGGTCGGCGGCGAGGTAACGCACGGACGCCTCCAGCGCCGCCTTGGCCACGCCCATGACGTTATAGTGCGGCGTCCATTTCTCCGCGCCGATATAGGTGAGGGTCAGCAATGATCCACCCGGCGGCATCATCGGCACCGCGCGCTGGGCGACGGCGGTGAAGGAATAGCAGGAAATGTCCAGAGCTTGCAGGAACGCGGCGCGAGGCGTGTCAAGATAGCGGCCGCGCAGATACGCCTTGTCGGCGAAGGCGATGGCATGCACCAGAAAATCCAGCCGGTCCCAGCGGTGCCGCAGCGCGGTGAAGGCGGCATCGATACTGGCTTCGTCGTCCACCTCGCAGGGGAAGAGCAGGTCGGATCCAGCGGAAGCGGCAAGCGGACGGACGCGGCGTTCCAACGCCTCTCCCTGGTATGTGAAGGCAAGTTCCGCACCCTGCGCCGCGCAGGCGGCGGCAATGCCCCAGCCGAGCGAGCGCTCGTTGGCCACACCCATGATCAGGCCGCGCTTGCCTTGCAGTAGGGTACCTCTGATGGGCGGCCGGACGGGGGCGGTATCGGGCATTTCAATCCTCTGGTGATTCGCGGTCTCCGTTCGTGGCACAGCGGCGGCGCGGCGGGCAAGAGCGGCAAAGCCGCACCGTTGCCCCGCAACGATGGCCACGGTGAACGACAGCGGCCAACGTCGCCAACCGAGTTTGGCGGGAATCCGGCCACGCGCCTAGGAATGACAAGGCACACGCGGCACATGTCATGCCGCTGAAACGGAAACAGGGAAGCGCGGGGGTGGGTGAACCAGGCCTCGGCAGCCGTTGACTACGGCGTCGCGGGACAGATCGGCATGCCCCTCTGCCGCCGAGACTTGGGCATACCGCCTGAATGTGCCACCTTCCCCGCCGTTCATCCGCTTCGCGGTTCATCCTCGCGAAGCGGGCGATGGCTTTCGCGCGCCGCCAGGACAACGCCCATGCCCGACGACTCCCCTGCCCCACTGGTCACCGACCCCTTCGCCCGCTTCCGCCAATGGTTCGCCGAGGCCGACGCCCAGGAGCAAGATGCCAACGCCATGACCGTCGCCACGGCAACGCCGGAGGGCCGCCCCTCGGCCCGCATCATCCTGCTGAAGGGCATCGACGACCGAGGCTTCGTCTTCTACACCAACAAGCACAGCCGCAAGTCGTCCGAACTCGCCGCCAATGCGCATGTCGCACTCACGTTCCATTGGAAGTCGCTGGGCCGCCAGGTCCGCATCGAGGGCAACGTAGAATCCGTCACCGACGCCGAGGCCGATGCCTATTTCGCGTCCCGCCCCCGCATTTCCCGGCTCGGTGCCTGGGCATCCGACCAATCGCGCCCGCTGGACCACCGCCTGACATTGGAAAAACGGCTGGCGGAATTTGAAGCGAAATACCCAGGCGAAGACATCCCGCGCCCGCCCTATTGGTCCGGCTACCGCGTCCTGCCGCAACGCTTCGAATTCTGGCAGAACATGCCGTTCCGCCTGCACGACCGCACCCTCTACACCCGTACCCCGGACGGCGGCTGGGCAATCGGCAAATTGTTCCCCTGACCGGTGGCCATTCCTCCAGACCAACAGCAGATTGCGGCGTTTCTCGCCCACCTCTCCGGCACGGCGCCGATCGAGACGCATATCTCCCTCGTCTTCGTCGGCAGCGACATCGTTTGGAAACTCAAGAAGGCGGTGAAGCTGCCATTCCTCGATTTCTCAAGCGTCGAGAATCGCCGGCACTTCACCGAACGCGAACTGGTACTCAACCAGCGCGCCGCCCCCGGCCTCTACCGTGACATGCGGGCGGTGATACGGAATCCCGACGCGTCACTCGCCCTTGCCGAAGCCGCAACGGACGCACCGCCCCTCGACTGGGTGCTGCGCATGGCGCGCGTTCCCGCCGAGGATTTTTTCGACGCGATCGCCGCACGCGCCAGCCTGACGCCCGGCTTGCTCGACCGACTCGCCGATGCCGTCGCCGCCTATCACCAGTCGCTGCCGCCCGTTAGCGGCGTCATGCCGCCTATGCGCGACATCGCGCTCGGCAACCTCCCCTCCGCTCTCAGCGCCGGCCTGCCTGCCGACCAGGTCGCAGCATGGCGCGACGCGATCCTCGACGCGCTGGATGCCGTGCAGCCGGTCCTGGCGCAGCGCGCGCAAGCCGGTCTGGTGCGCCGGGCGCATGGCGATCTGCACCTGGGAAATCTATGCCTATGGCAGGGCCAGCCTGTGCCATTCGACGCACTGGAATTCGACGAGACGCTGGCAACGATCGACCTCGCCTACGATCTGGCATTCCTGCTGATGGACCTCGACCGTCGAGTCAGCCGCGCCGCCGCCAACCGCGTGATGAACCGCTACGTTGCGCGCACCGGCGATGTCGGCCTGGTCGCGACGCTGCCGCCATTCCTGTCGATCCGTGCCATGGTCCGCGCGCATGTGGAAGCGCGCAGCGGCCATGCCAACGCGTGGCCGCCCTATCTGCAGGCCGCAAGCGAATACCTGCGTTCGGCCGGCCCGGTCACGGTGATTGCGGCAGGTGGCCTGCCGGGTAGCGGAAAGTCCACGCTGGCGCGTGCCCTGGCCCCGGAACTCGGCCGTGCGCCTGGTGCGCTCATCTTGCGTAGCGACGAAATTCGCAAACGCCAGCACGGGGCGGCGCCGGAGCAAAGACTGCCGCAATCAGCATATAGCGACGCGGCCAGCGAGGCGGTTCTTGCCGCCCTGGCCGATGGCGTCCGCATCGCGGCGTCCGGCGGACAATGTGTGGTGGCTGATGCCACCTTCATCGATCCAGCCCATCGCCGCACAATAGAAGCGGCCGCGGCAGCAGCCACCGTGCGGTTTGTCGGTTTCTGGCTGGACGCGCCGCTGGCCGACCTGGAACGCCGCGTGGTGGCGCGCAGCGGCGACGCATCGGACGCGACCGTCGCCGTCTTGCGCTCGGCCGCGCAACACAGTCCGGGCGCGGCGGGATGGCACGCGCTCGCATCACGGCGGCCGGACGACGATCTGGCGGCGGCGCGGCGGGTGCTTGGGCAGTCGTGATGCCAAGCGACGCGGCGCCGCGTTACGACATCCGCCCGTAGGCGTCCTCCAGTCGCTCGATGTCGTCCTCTGACAGCAGCGCCCCAAGCTGCACTTCGATAAACACAACGTCCGTCGTCCCGGCATTGGCAACGCGATGCGTCTCCCCCAGCGCAATGTGCGCCGTCGCGCCCGCCTCGACCCTCAAGATCTCGGACCTGCATGTCACCTCCGCCACCCCTGCGACGAAGATCCATTGTTCTTCGCGATGCCGGTGACGCTGCAAGGACAGGCGGTGGCCCGGCCGCACCGTGATGCGCTTCACCACGAACCCGGGGCCGGAATCGATCACCAGCCATTCACCCCAGGGGCGGATGTCGTGCTGGCCGGGCGCGTAACCCGGCGCAGATGAAGGGTCCATGGATCGCCACTCCCGCGGATTGACCGCCAAATCGTTTTGAATTATCCGCTGGTCCAACTCAAAACGATTTGGAACGTCCTGTCCAGTGTCCCTCCGCGCCATTGCCAGCGAGCTTGGCCTGTCGGTCACGACCGTGTCCCGCGCCCTGGGCGGCTACCCCGAGGTCGCCGCCGCCACCCGTCACCGCGTGCTGGCCGAGGCGCGCCGCATCGACTACCGCCCCAACCAGCTCGCCCGCCGCCTGCGCCAAGGCCGCAGCGAAGCCGTCGGCCTGGTTCTTCCGGCCGATCCCGGCCAGTTCGGCGATCCGTTCTTCCTCCAGCTTCTCGCCGCCGTGGGTCCGCCACTGCGGCATGCCGGCCTCGACCTGCTGGTCATGAGCGCCCGCCCCGGCCTGGACGAGATCCGCGCCTACCTCCACCTGGTCGAAGGCCGCCGTGTGGACGGCATCCTTCTCGCCCGCACCCGGCGGAACGATGCGCGGATCCGCTATCTGCTGGATTGCGGCGTCCCCTTCGTCGCTCACGGCCGCTGCGATGAAACCCGCCCCTATGCCTTCGTGGACATCGACGGCGCAGCGGCATGCCAGGCGGCAACGCAACGGCTGATCGGGTTCGGCCACCGCCGCATCGGCCTGATCAACGCCGCGCCCCACTACACCTTCGCCCACTACCGCGAGCAAGGCTGGCGCACTGCCCTGGCCCACGCCGACCTGCCACCGGGCCCTGTCCGCTGCGCCGAACCCTCCGAGGAAGCCGGGTTCACCCTGATGCGGGAATTGCTCGCCCAGCCGCACCCGCCGACAGCCGTGCTGTGCGCCACCGACCGGCTGGCGATCGGCGCGCTGCACGCCGTATCGCAGGCTGGATTACGGGCCGGAAGGGACATGTCGCTGATCGGCTACGACGACCTGCCGATGGCAAGCTGCACCGATCCGCCGCTGACCACCATCGAGCAAGCCGTCGCACGCGTAGGCCCGCGCATGGTGGAGATGCTCACAGCATTGCTCCACGGCGCCGATCCCGCCGGCCTGCAAGAGATCTGGCCAACCCGATTGATCCCGCGCGGCTCCGACGGGCCCGCGCCGCACCACGCCGACCCACAAACGAAAAAAATTCGTCACGTCCAACAGGTGCCTCATGACGCAAGGCAGGATCGCCGCGTTTAGCAACTTGTGCCGCTTCATCGTGCCGCACGCGGGCCACGCCCGCGGCCGTCAGTGCGAGCCAAGCCAAGCAACCTGTATTGAGCAGCGTACGGTTGGTCGACCAGGATTGCTTTGCTTCGCTCGCAATGACGGGATGCTCAGCCGGCTCTTCGCGCCTGCCGTCGTGTTTGCCGCCGCAGCGACGCTGTCCGCCATGTCCGCGTTCGTCCCGACACCCGCCGCCGCCGACACGGTATTTCTCTCGACGCAACTGCGCCCGATCGAGGAAGCGCAGAAGATGCGCGACGTGATCCTGAAGGACTACCAGGGCAAGGTCACCTATGTCCCCGAGCAACCCGCACAATTGCCGATCCGTCTGCAAGCCGAGCAAGAAGGCGGCACCCACACCATCAGCCTGATCGGCGCGCTGCACGGCGAACTCGAACCGCTGGTGACGCTGCACGCCCTGGTCCCGCTCGACGCGCTTGCCGCAAGCCTCGCCGGCCGCGGCATCCCGGCCTCGCTGATGGCGCTGGGCAAGCTCGGCACGCCGCACCAGATGTATATCCCCTGGATGCAGGCCACCTATTTCATGGTAGCGAACAAGGAGGCGCTGCCATTCCTGCCGAAAGGCGCCAACCTCGATGCGTTAACGTACAGACAGCTCGCGGAATGGGCCGCCGCGATCCACGCCAAGACCGGCCAGCGCATGCTGGGATTTCCCGCCGGACCGCAAGGCCTGATGCACCGGTTCATCGAAGGCTTCCTGTATCCGTCCTTCACCGGCGGCCTGGTCACCACCTTCCGCGCGCCGGCCGCCGACGCGATGTGGACCGAGTTCGCCGCCATGTGGAAGGACGTGAACCCCGATTCCACGCGCTATAGTTTCATGCAGGAGCCATTGCTGTCCGGCGACGTCTGGATCGCGTTCGACCACGTGGCACGCTTGCTCGACGCCCTGCGGCAGAAGCCGAACGACTTCGTCACATTCCCGGCCCCGGCCGGCCCGAAGGGACGCAGCTACATGCCAGTGCTCGCTGGCCTCGCCATCGCAAAAGACGCACCCGATCCCAATGGCGCCACGGCGCTCATCAATTACCTGACGCTGCCCGCAACCCAGCTCGCCACGGAGAAGGCGGTGGGCTTCTTCCCGGTGGTGAAGGCCGCGCCACCAGCCGACTTCGACCCGGGCGTGAAGCTGGCCGCCACCGCCATCGCCGCCACCGAGAACGCCAAGGACGCACTGCCAGCGCTATTGCCGGTCGGTTTGGGCACGCACGGCGGTGAATTCGACAAAGCGATGATCGACACGTTCCAGCTCATCGTCCTGCGGCATGAGAAGCCCCAGGCCGCGCTGGCGCGGGAGGCGCCGATTTTGCAGAAGATACTGGATGAAGCGAAGGCTCCGTGCTGGGCACCGGACCCACCCTCCACCGGCGCGTGTCAGGTAAAGTAGGCGGACGGGATGGGCGCGGATGCGAAGAGTGCTCCCCCTCCCCTTGTGAGCTTGGGCTGCGAAGCGGTCCAAGGTCGCGGGGAGGGGGCGGTGGGGAAGAGCTCACTTAACCCCCTCCCCCCAGCCCCCTCTCACAAGCGGAGGGGGAGCTTCAAGGCCGCAACTCCCTACCTCCTCATCGCGCCCGCCACGGCACTTCTCTGCGTGCTCTTCCTGATCCCCCTCCTCCAAACGATCGCGTTGGCATTCCGTGCCAACGGCGCGTTCTCTTTCGCCAACTTCGCCACCATGGCCGGCGACATCAATTTCAATGACGCGCTGATCAACACCTTCGAAGTCGTCTTGCTCTCCGTGCCGTTGCAGGTCGCGCTGGCGCTCGCCATGGCCATGATGCTGCGCCACTTCAAACATGGCCGCGACATCGTCATCTGGATCTGGTCAATTCCGCTGGGCATTTCCGATCTTGCCGCCGGCCTCGTCTGGCTCGCGATCCTCACCGACCACGGTTACCTCAACACCGTCCTCTACCATCTCGGCATCATCGGCGGCCCGCGGAGCTGGCTGACCTACGAAACCCCCACAACCCTCCTGATCGCCATCGTGGTCGAAGAAGTCTGGCGCGCCACCGCCATCGTGCTGGTGATCCTCGCCGCTGGCGTTCAGCTTGTACCGAAAGAATACGCCGAGGCGGCGGACGTGTTCGGCGCCTCGCCCTGGCAGCGCTTCACCCGCGTGATGCTGCCGCTGTTGCGCCCATCGATCCAGACCGCGCTGATCCTGCGCACCGTGCTGGCCTTCGAAATGTTCGCCACCGTCATGGCGCTGGGCGGACAGAATTTCCCGGTGCTGATGAGCCAGACCTTCAACGCACAATATTTCCAGCAGGACTACGGGACCGCTGCGGCCTATGCGGTGCTGATCATGGCCCTCTCGATCGGTGCCACGCTGGTCTATCTGCGCCTGCTCCGCACGCCGCCGGAGCAATTGCCGTGACCAATGTCATTGCGAGGCCGCGCAGGGGCCGAAGCAACCTCGTTCGAACCGGCCCCCGAATCACCATGCGCCGCTTCCATCGAGGTTGCTTCGTCGCTCCGCTCCTCGCAACGACATGGTTCGCGCGGATCCACACATGACCCTCCGGCGCGCCATCTTCCTGGCCGCGGTGGCGACTCTGTGCGCCTGGGTACTGGTGCCGATCTACCTGATCATGCTCGGTGCCATCGGCGGCGAGGCAACGGTCAATGCCTGGCCCAAGCCATTCTGGCCCATCACGTGGTCGCTCGCGGCCCTGCGCCAGTTCATGAACATCACCGGCGTGTGGCAGAGCACGCTGTACAGCGTGGAAGCCGCCAGCCTGTGCATGGTGATCGCGATCGCGCTGGGGGCGCCCGCCGGCTATGCGCTCGCCCGCTACCGCTTCCGCGGCGCCACCGGCTTCCGCTTGTTCGTATTGCTGACGCGCGCGTTCCCGGTCGCGATCCTCGCCCTGCCCCTCGCGGTCAGCTTCATCCGCCTCGGCCTCTACGATTCGCCGATCGGCGTCGGCCTGATGCACAGCGTCCTCGCCATGCCCTTCGCCGTCCTGATCTCCGCCAGTCTGTTCCAGGCGATTCCGCGCGAACTCGAAGAAGCCGCGTGGATCTTCGGGTGCTCTGGTCCCGGCGCCTTCTTCCGGGTCGTCCTGCCGCTCGCCTTGCCCGGCATCACCGCCACCGCAATCTTCGCCTTCGTCATCTCCTGGAACGAGGTATTCGCCGCCTCTGTGCTGACCGTCCGCCACCGCACGCTCACCGCCTATCTGCTGACCGTCCTCTCCGAAAGCCCGTTGCACACGCAATTCGCCGGCGGTTTCATCCTGATCGTGCCCTCCGTGTTGTTCATCCTGCTGGTGCGCCGGCAGTTGTTCAGCATGTGGGGCATCGCGAGCCGCTGATGGCCGCGATCGTCATCGACCACATCGGCATGCGTTTCGGCGGCACGGTCGCGCTGGACGACATCTCGCTCACCGTCGCCGACGGCGAGTTGGTTGCATTGCTCGGCCCCTCCGGCTGCGGCAAAACCACGTTGCTGCGCATCATTGCCGGGCTGCAGACCGAAACGTCTGGCCGCGTGCTGATCGGCGAACGCGACATGTCCGGCATCCCGCCGCGCCGGCGCGGTCTGGCCATGGTGTTCCAAAACTACGCGGTGTTTCCGCATATGAGAGTGCGCGACAACATCGCGTTCGGCTTACGCATGACGGGCGCCGCTGCGGCGCGCATTGAACGCCAGGTCGCGCGTGCCGCCGGACTGCTGCATATCGAGCCATTGCTCGACCGCTATCCGGCGCAGCTTTCCGGCGGCCAGCGCCAGCGTGTCGCGGTGGCGCGTGCGCTGGCGGTGGAACCCGCGGTCATGCTGATGGACGAGCCGCTGTCCAACCTCGATGCGCTGTTGCGGCTGGAAATGCGCGCCGATCTGAAAACCGTGCTGCGAGAGGCCGGCACCACCACGCTCTATGTCACCCACGACCAGACCGAGGCGATGGGACTGGCCGATCGCATCGCGGTGATGGCGCAAGGCCGGATCGACCAGGTGGCGTCGCCGAGCGACATCTATCGCTACCCGGCCACGCGCTTCGTCGCCGGATTCCTCGGCACGCCGCCGATGAATTTTCTCGCCCTGCCGGTGATGGATGGAGCTGTCGCGCTGGGCAACGTGCGCCTGGCGGCACCGGCGGGCGCGACACCGGTGGTGCTCGGCGTGCGCCCGGAGGATCTGGTAGCATCGACAGAGCTGGAGGGCTTCGCGTTCACCACACAGGTAACGGAACCGCTCGGAGCGCATACCTTGCTGACAGGCCAGGCCGAAGGCGGGTTGCTGCGGGTGATTGTGCCACCGGACCTGCGGCCGGCCGCCGGCTCGGTATTGTTCTTGCGCCCCCATCTGGATCGACTGTCCTGGTTCGATCCGGCCAGCGGGGCCGCACTGGAGCACACGGCATGACCATGGCGGAGCAAGCGCGCGCAACCCTCCGCGCCAACGATCGCGGCGGCTACTCCGTGCCGACGGCGCGGCTTTATCCGTTCCAATGGAACTGGGATTCCGCGTTCGTCGCCATGGGCTGGGCAACCTTCGACGAGCCGCGGGCCTGGCAGGAGATTTTCTCCCTGCTGAAAGGCCAATGGGACGACGGCATGATCCCGCACATCGTGTTCCATGCGCCGTCGGACGATTATTTCCCGGGACCGGCTGTCTGGAGGGTGAACCATACGCCTCCCACCTCAGGCATCACTCAGCCGCCGGTGCTGGCTACCGCAGTGCGGCACCTGTGGGATCATGCACGCGACCGCCCAGCCGCAGAGGCGAGCGCGGCATCGGTCTATCCGTCTCTGCGGCGCAACCATCGCTGGTGGCAGGCGGCGCGCGATCCGGAGCGTCGTGGGCTGGTCGCGACGCTGCATCCCTGGGAGACCGGGATGGACAATTCTCCTGCCTGGGACATGCCGCTGGCACGCGTGCCGAGCGAGACGGTCACGCCGATCCGCCGCCGCGACACGCTACTGGTGGACGCCGCGATGCGCCCGCGGGGCGACGAATACCAACGCTTCATCCACCTGGTTGACCTGTTCCGCGATGCCGGCTGGGACCCCGCGCACATGCTGTCGATCGCGCCGTTCCGCGTGGCCGATATCGGCACCAACGCAATCCTGTTGCGGGCCGAGAAGGACCTGCTGGCGCTCGCCCGCCGCTTCGGGACGACGGCGGAGCAGATGGAGGTGGAGGCGCGGATCGAACGGTTGTCGGCGGCGCTGGAACGGCTGTGGCAGCAGCAGGCTGGACTCTATGCCAGCATGGATTTGGTCACCCACACGCTTTGCCCGGTGGCAACCTCCGCCGGCTTCCTGCCACTGTTCTCTGGGCACGGGCAGGCGCGCACCGACCGTCTGGCGGCGACGCTGTCGCGCTGGGCCGGACGCGTGACACGGCTAGTGCCGTCTACCGATCCGGCCTTCGCCGGCTTCGAGCCGAAACGTTATTGGCGCGGCCCGGTCTGGGCCGTGGTGAACTGGATGATCGCGGATGGCTTCGCCGCGGCCAGCGACGCTGCCACCGCTTCGCGCATACGGACCGATACCGTTGCGTTGATCGAAACGGCCGGGCTGAGCGAGTATTTCGAGCCGGTCACCGGCCAGGGCATCGGCGGCGGCGATTTCTCCTGGACGGCGGCGATCTACCTGATGCAGAGCAGTGACCAGGCCCGGTGGACCACAACCCTCCGCCAAAGCAGGCCCGGCAGGTAGCGCTCGTTGCGGGCAAATCTATCGCTGAGGACGATGAGCCGCAGAGCGCGCAGAGAAGCACCAGGAGCGATTCCGGCGGTTTCCACTCGACGCGACTGAAACCGCCACAACCCGTCTTTGCTCGAGTACTGACGATGCTGCCGCAGACGCAGATCAACAGGCGTTCTCGGCTTGCCCGGCGGCTCATCCTCCTCAGCGATAAACTTGCCAGCCACCAGCACGTCAGACCTATCGTCCCGTTGCGTTGCAGGCAGGATGCAGATCCATGGTTGGGGACCTTTCCATGCCGCATCCAAGGGCTTGTCCACAACGCCCAGGCATTGAGGGGAAAGCCGCCCGCGATGTCGGCGAGAGCGCTGAAGCAGGGTGTCATGCTCACCCCCCGACGAATTTGAATGGTTCCCAGAACCGGTGCCGAAACGACTGACGCGATGAGCACCGCCACGCCGCCCACCTCCGGGCAATTGAAGGTCTTGCACGCCTCCGCCATCCCAATGCCGCCGCGTGCGCTGTTCCAACCGCTGGAACAGCTGCCTTCTCGGAGCGCCCATGTAAGGGCTCAGAGCAGATTCACAACGCGGAGTGCACATGCGCGCCGCGCCGGGAGCGATCGAGGCAGGTCGCGGATCCACCGGCGGCGCTTGACCATCACAGAACTTGCTCCAGAGTGCGCCACCCAGGCAATCCCTCCCAGGCAATCCCTC
>DATKPQ010000156.1:0-31227 GCA_035523995.1 Acetobacteraceae bacterium
GGCAGATCCGGCCGATTTCCCGAGGTGAGGAGCGCGACCCGCCGGGGTGATCGGAGGCGTCGCACGGGGCACTCAGGGCGTTCGGTCTACCGCACTGGGTCGGTTACGGCCAAGAAAGGCGTTTTCACACAGTCTGCAAGAATTTCGCAGCATGCGGCAGGCTCAACCTCTTCAATGGCTTACGCGTTGGAAAATTCCGGTGCGACTATTCGCTGTGGGTCGCTGGCCCGCCGCCAGCCCTACGCCACCCGCCACCCCCGCAGCCTCTCCTCAACCCGCTGGCGCAACCGATGCGTCCAGGCAATTCCGGCCAGCCTCCGGTCCAGGAACGCCAGCGTCGCCGCATCTTCCTCGCTGCTGTCGCGCAGCCAGAACAACAACGTCGCCCCGTACGCCGCAGTGAGGATCGCGCGCTTGGTGTACCAGGAGAAATCCGTCGTCCGGTCCCCCGCCGCGTGCCAGATCGCATCCACCGTGCGCGCGGTGCATTTTGCCGCCAGCCGCGCCTGACGCGGCAGCGCCAGTACGGCGATCGCGCGCCGGATCGCTTCCTTATAGCCGCGGTTTTGCTCCAGCCGCAGCGCGATCAATGCGCGCACGCGTTGCGGCAGCTTCAGGCCCTCCATCGGTTCCGCCGCTTGCTCCATGCGGCGATCTGCCCAGTCGCAGAATGCCTCGATCATGTCGGGCGCCCCGCCGGGGAACAGCAGTTCGGCGTCTTCCTCGGCCGCATTGATCGAGCGCAGGCCGGCGCGCAGCGAACGATAGGTCCAGCCGTCGAACGGCACGTTGGGCAGCATCGCCTCCAGCGCGGCGTCGCGTTCCGGGCTGCGTTCCGGCGGCGGGATCACAGGCGCGCCTCCGCGATCGTGGATTGCGGCTCTGCGGCGGCCGCTTGCGCCTCTGCCGCCACGGCCTGTGCTGCCGCCACACGGTTCAGTTCCTCGTTGAAGCCGAACAGGCGGAAATCGGTCATGCGCATGGTGTACAGGATGCCGTCCAGGTGGTCGTATTCGTGCTGCACCACGCGGGCATGGAAGCCGGTGGCTTCGCGTTCCAGCACGTTGCCGTCGCAGTCCATCCCGCGATAGCGCACCCGGGGCGCGCGTGGCACGCCGGCGCGCATGCCGGGTATGGAAAGGCAGCCTTCCCAGCCCACCACGCGCTCCTCGCTCAACAGCTCCAGCTCCGGGTTGATCAGCACGGTGGGGCCCACCGGCCGGTCGTCCGGATCTTTCTCCCGCCTCTCGCCTGGCACGCGGAACACGAACAAACGCAGCGGCACATGGACCTGCGGGGCCGCGAGGCCAACGCCGGGCGCATCCTCCATCGTCTGGATCATATTGGCGACCAGCTGCCGAATGCCGGGGGCGCCGGGGTCGGGCACCGGCTCGCAGCGCCGGAGCAGCACCGGGTGGCCCATACGGGCGATCTTGAGTAAGGGCATGGTTCTCCGCGAATTGGATTGTAGAATTGGATTTGGCGCCGTCGGGGAGGCGTGTTATAGCCGCATCCACCGCGCTGGGCACCCCGGCTGCGGCGTTTTTTGTCGCGCGGACCCGATGGGCGGGGCCGGCGAACCAGGAAGGAGCAGGCGGCCAAGTGCAAGTTCTCGTGCGTGACAACAACGTCGATCAGGCGCTGAAGGCGCTCAAGAAAAAGATGCAGCGGGAGGGAATTTTCCGCGAGATGAAGCTCCGGCGGCATTATGAAAAGCCGTCCGAGCGCCGGGCGCGGGAGGCCGCGGAAGCGGTGCGCCGGGCGCGCAAGCTGGAACGCAAGCGGCTGGAGCGCGAGGGGTTCTGACCGTCACAAACCTCTCCCGCCGGGCGGGAGAGGTGGGTCAGCCGCGCACGATCGGGGACGTCCAATGATTTGCCCGTAGGTGACATTGAACGGTGCGGAGAACGCGCCCCTCGTGTCTGCCCGTGTGCTTTAACGGTAAAATCTTCCGCGAACATTTGGAACGCTCGCCCGGCGCCATGCGACTTCGGCTTGCTAAAATAGCTTCTCGAACTGCCCACGACGGACAATTCGGGTCCGGAACCAGCAGCGCGGCTCTCGCCTTCGTTGTCCGATTGGACTAGGTTGAGATGCGAGATACTGATGCTTGCACCAGACCAAACCCGTCAGCAGGCGGTGTTCGACCGGCTCCGCCAGGGCATCCTGAGTGGTTCGCTGCCGGCCGGCGCGCGGCTGCCGCCCACACGGGCACTGGCCAACGAACTCGGCGTGGCGCGCCAGACCGTCGTTCTTGCCTATGAGCGTCTGGCTGCTGAAGGCTACGTGCGTGCGCGCACCGGCAGCGGCACCTACGTTGCGTCGGACCTGCCGGACGCGGCGCCGGCACCCGCCGCACCCCCTGCCACTGCCGCCAGCGCCTTGTCCCGGCGCGGAGCCGCACTCGCCACGATTCCCCTCACCGCCGGCCTGCGTGACGCCGGGTCCGGCATGTTGCTCGCCGGCGGCTTGCCGGCCCCCGATCTGTTCCCCGCCGCCACCTGGGCGCGGTGTGCTGCCCGCGTTTTGAAATCCCTGCCTGCCGAGTGCACCGGCTACCCGCCACCCCAGGGACTGCATGACCTCCGTGCGCAGATCGCCGCCCATCTGGCCACCACGCGCGGCCTGGTCGCCGACCCGGGCTGTATCGTCGTCACCGCCGGCACCCAGCAGGCGCTACGCATCGCCTCCGAGTTGTTGCTCGATCCTGGCGACGCTGCCTGGGTGGAAGACCCCGGCTACATCGCCGGCCGCGGTGCCCTGGTCTCGGCCGGGGCAGCGACCGTGCCCATACCCAGCGATACCGAGGGCCTGGACGTCTCCGCCGGCATCCGCCTTGCCCCGCAGGCGAGGCTGGCACTGGTGGCGCCGTCGCATGCCACGCCGCTGGGTGGCGCCCTGCCGATCGGGCGGCGGCTCGCTCTGCTGGATTGGGCCTCGCGTGCCAATGCCTGGGTGCTGGAGGACGACTGCGATTCGGAATTTCGCTGGGAAGGAAGGCCGCTGCCGCCACTTGCCAGCCTGGATCAGTCCGGCCGCGTGATTTATTGCGGCACGTTCAGCAAGACGCTCGCGCCGGCGCTGCGGCTGGGATTCGCAGTGGTGCCGCCGCCGCTGGTGCCTGCCTTCGTGCGGCTGCGGTCGCTGATGGACCGTGGCGCCGATGCTCTGACCCAGGCGGTGCTGGCGGCGTTCATGCGTCAGGGCCTGCTGGCTCCGCATATCCGCCGCATGCGCACGGAATATGCACGGCGCCGGGAGGCCGTGCTGGCGGCACTGTCCAAGCACGCGCCTGGCCTCATGGTGATCCCGGCACCTGGCGGCCTGCACATGGTCGCGCGCCTGCCCGACGGCACTGATGAGGCAGCCGCGGTGAGGGCCTGCCGTGCGCGCGGCCTGTCGGTGGTGCCGCTGCGTGCGTACTACGCCGGGTCGCCTCGAATGAATGGCATCGTCATGGGGTTTTCCGGCACACCGGTCGCGCTGGCGGGGGATGCCGCGCGTCGGCTGGGAGCGGCGCTGAAGGCGGTGGGGTAGGGCGCCGGTACCGCGAATCGAGTACTGCACTACAACGCGAATGCGCTCCTGGTTCGGGAATCAAACCAGCCGCTTGGTCATATAGACCCGGTCAAATCCTTTCTCGCTGACGCGGCCGGTCTCGACATAACCAAGGCGGCGGTACATCGCCTGGTTCTCCGTCATCAGCGCGTGCGTATAGAGCATGATCTCCTGCCAGCCCCGCCGCCGCGCCTCGGCCTCGGCGAAGTCCATCAGCCGGCGTCCAAATCCGCTGCCCTGGCGGTCTGGCCGCACCGCCACATTGTCGAGCAAAAACCGATCCGCTTGCTCCTCAAGTACCAGAATCCCGGCAATGCAGCCTGCATCCTCCAGCACCCAAACCTGACCGTCGGCGATCCGAACCGCGTAGTCGTCCAGCATCGGACCCGGTGACCTGCCGATACGCGACACATAGTGCTGGTAGGCGTCATGTACAACTTCTTGCACGATCCTGGTTTCATTGTCGGCGGCGAGGCGGATCATCGTTTCCTCACAATAAACCATGGTTCAAGCTGGCGCCTCATGGGGGATTGCTCGCGGCGGGACAGCCAGCATGGCACAATCAAAGCGGATGGAGGCCACGATGCAATCCGGAACGCGCACCGTTGCGACGTATCGCACGATCGACATGCACACCGCGGGCGAGCCGGTGCGCATCGTACTGGATGGCTTTCCCGAACCGCACGGTGCTACCGTGCTGACGAAGCGAGCCGACGCGATGGCGCGGCTGGATGGGCACCGGCGGCGGCTGATGCTGGAGCCGCGCGGCCATGCCGAGATGTACGGCGCTCTGCCGGTCTCGGCGTCGGCGCCTGGGGCAGCGTTTGGCGTATTGTTCTTGCACCATTCCGGATTCAGCACAATGTGCGGGCATGCCACGATCGCGCTCGGGCGCTGGGCGGTGGACAGCGGGCGCGTGGCCTTGCACGACGGATGCGCGGATTTCGTGCTGGAATGTCCGTGCGGACCGGTCGACGTGCATGTGCACGAGCGCGGCGCCGAGGTGACGTTCGACAGTGTGCCGGCGTTCGCCGCGGCGCTGGACCTGCGGATCGACGTGCCGGGGTTCGGCGACGTGATGTGCGACATCGGATACGGCGGCGCATTCTACGCGATCCTGCCGGCGGCGCGGCTTGGGATCGATCTGGAACGCGACGCGCTGGAGCAACAGCGTGCGGCAGCGCGGGCGGTGACCGAGCGTGTGCGGGCCACGCACGCCGTCCGGCATCCGCAGGAACCGGACCTGGGGTTTGTCTATGGCACGGTCCTTGTCGATGATGCGCCGACGGGCAGGGTCAGCCGTAACCTATGCGTATTCGGCGAGGGACAGATCGATCGTAGCCCCACCGGCAGCGGCGTTACCGCCCGGCTGGCGGTGGACGCAACACGCGGGCTGGTGCGCCCAGGCGAGGTTCGGCATTGCTGCGGCCCAACCGGCGTGCCGTTCAGCGGGACGGTGATTGCGGAAGACAGACTGGCCGGCATGCCGGCCTTCCGCGTGCGAGTCGGTGGCCGCGCGTTCTATAGCGGCGAATCCACGTTCATCGTGGAGGAGGACGATACGCTGGGAGACGGATTCGAACTGGAACATGTCGCTACTCGCAATGACATCATGCCGTAATAACGTCGTGCCGCAATGACATCATGCCGTAACGATATCTCAACGACCGAGGATCGTCGCCAACACCTCGGCTGCCCGCCGGCACTGCGCGGCATCGACGTTCAGATGCGTCACCGCGCGTACCGTGCGTACGCCGAATGCCGATACCAGCACGCCATCTTCCTGCGCCTGCCGCACAACCGCCGCCGCATCGGGCAATGGCTCCGGCACGCGGAAGATGATGATATTGCTCTGCACCGTCGCCAGGTCAATCTCGGCGCGCGTTTCGGCAATTCGTTCCGCCAGCAAGAGCGCGTTGGCATGGTCTTCGGCAAGCCGCGTCATGTTGTGATCCAGCGCATACAGGCCGGCAGCCGCTAGAATGCCCGATTGCCGCATCGCACCGCCGAACATCCGGCGGGCGCGGGCCGCCCGCATCATGTCCGATTTGCTGCCAGCGATCACGCTGCCGACCGGGCAACCCAGGCCTTTCGACAACGCCACCGACACTACATCGAACGGCGCCGCAAGTTCCGCCAGCGACCGATTGCTCGCCGCCGCGGCATTGAACAAGCGCGCACCATCGAGATAAATGCCAAGGCCAAGGTCGCGCGCAGTGCGGCAGATCGCTGCCACCTCGTCCTGGGGGAACACCACGCCGCCGCCGCGGTTATGCGTATTCTCGATCGCGACCAGCGTGGTAGGTGGAAACACGATGTGGCCCCGCGGTTTGCACGCAACACGCACGTCATCCGCCGTGAACAATCCACCGCGCCCCACGGTTGTGAATTGCACGCCCGAGTTGGCGGCGGCGGCACCGGATTCGTGCCACACAACATGCGCTTCCTCGCCAACCAGCACGTCGTCGCCTGGGCGTGTCAGCAGCTTCAGGCCGATCTGGTTGGCCATGGTGCCGCTGGGCAGGAACAAAGCGGCTTCCTTACCGAGCAATCCCGCGATGCGCTCCTGCAGGCTATTGACCGAAGGGTCTTCACCATACTGGTCGTCGCCGACCGGGGCCCGCGCCATCGCTGCACGCATCGCCTCCGACGGCAGCGTTACCGTGTCCGAACGCAGGTCGATACGGTCCATAGGGTACCTCCGATTGCCGATCCGCGTTCCTGTGTCATTGGGGACGGACCGATGCAATCCCCATCCTGGCGGGACTCGCAACCATCCCGCCGGGTTCGTAGAGGCTATGCATCATTCGATCGCAGCCCCAGCCACCGTGCCAGCCTGAGAAGCTGCTGCTTGATGACCTCCCAAAGCACGCCATGTGCGGACAGCGCGGCAGGCGGTGGCGGTTGCAGGCTGGCGGCTTCCTGAAAGGATGCGGCGTCCGCCGGCGCGTTCGCCGCTGCGGTCAGCGCAGGCGCAGGCGCGTCCTTTGCGAATTCCTCCGCCGCGCGGCGGGCAAAGTCCTGCATGATCACGTTGGCCACGGCGACTCCGCCGGTGCGGGCAAAATCCGCCAGCACACCGCCGAGTTCCGCATCCGACGTAATCCTGACGACCGTGGTTGGCGCCGGCGCAGCGGGATCGCCGTGCAGTGCGAACGCAACCTTCACGCCGATGCGGGCCGCGCGCATGTCCGCCGTGCCGCGGCCATGCAACGCGCCGGTGTGCGTGACAAAATCGAACGCGCAGGACACGCGGCCTTTGAAGTTGATCTTCTTGGGGCCGAACGAGACCACCATCGCGCCGGGCCAGGTGCCATCCTCCGCCTGCGGCTCCAGCATCGCGCCAGGCATGCAACGGGCCATGCGGGGAACGTCTGCAAAGCGGCGGATAACGTCATCCGCCTTGCCAGGCACTCGGAATTCGCCTTCGAAATGCATCGGTCAGTAACTGACCGGACGCAGCAGCGGCGCATGACTTTCGCGGCCGTAATGCACCTTGGCGTACGGATCGGTCGGCGTGGTCGGGGAGACACGCGCATCGATCAGATACAGTCCGCCCTTGCGCAGCCCCTCGGCGACGGCAGGGCCAAGTTCCGACGGATCCTTCAGCAACACGCCATCGCCACCGAATGCCTTTGCCAGCGCGACAAAGTTGGGTGATTCCCATTGCGCCAGTTTTTCGTCAAAGCCTTTGGCGATCAACTTGTGCACCTCAGCGCCGTAACCGGTGTCGTTCCACACCACCAGCACCATTTGCATCTTGTGGCGAACGACGGTTTCCAATTCCTGGATGTTGAACATCAGGCTGCCGTCGCCTTCAACCGCAATGTGCTGACGTCCGGGATTGCCGGCGCCGGTACCGATGGCCACGCCGATCCCCTGGCCGACCGCGCCGAAACCATAGGAGTACTGAATTTCGACACCCTCGGGCAGCGGCGTGTACATGCCGATCCAGGAGAAGAAATGTCCGGCGCCGACGGTGAGCAATGCACCCTTGGGCAGGGCTGCACCAAGATCGCGTGCCAGGGCCCGGGGATCGAGACCGTCGGTGGGTGGTTCGAACTTGTGCGGCGGCGTATCCAGGATGGCCTTGATTGCGGCGCTACGAAAACCTTCCTTGCGGACCTGGCGCGATTCCAGTGCGTCGTTGATCGCACCGACCGCCTTGCGGCCGTCGCCTTGCACGTAGAGGCCGGGGATCACGCCGATCTCCTCCGGCATCGGCTTGATGTCGATGCGCGCGACTTCGGCAGAGGGAAACAAAAGACCGCCTTCGGTGGTGTAGTAGCCGAGTTCGGCCCCGACCCCGAGCACGAAATCGGCGTCCGCCAGCAATTGCTCGGTGGGTGCCGAGGCGAAGGCGCCGGCAATGCCGATGTCCCAAGGATGGCCGGCGAAATAGCCCTTGCCCTGAAGCGACGTTGCCAGCAGGGCGCCGACGCGATCGGCAAGTTTGATGATCTCGTCCTTGGCGTTGGCAGCACGCGCACCGCGGCCGGCGATGATCACCGGGCGTTCGGCGGAGATCAGCTTTTCTATGACCGGGGCGAGCTGGTCGGGACTGGGCGTCTCCATGCGCGGCGGCAGGAATTGCGTCGAGGGCCGGTACTCGTAATCCCAGTCCAGTTCGGATTCCTGCAGGTGCATCGGCAGGTTCAGCACAATGGGGCCGCGGCCGGTGCGCGCGGCATAGAACGCCTCGGCGATCTCTTCCGCCATGTTGTCCAGTGTGGTGACGGTGAAAAACCGGGCGCTGCTGGCTTCGGCGAAGCGGCGCTGGTCCATTGTCTGGGTGGTATTCTTGGCGCCGGGCTGAATTTCGCCCGCGATCAGAACCAAGGGCGTCTTGCCGCGATACGCGGCGATCAGCGAGGTGCCGCATTGCGTCAGGCCGGGGCCGCAGGTGACCATGGCGACGCCGATCCCGCCGGTGGTGCGGGTGTAGCCGTCGGCCATCGATACGGCCATGGATTCGTGGCGCGCGCTGTACGCCTTGACGGAGGGGTTGCGGCACAGCGCGCCCCACAGCCACATGTTGCCGTCGCCCATCAGGCCGAAGAAGTCGGTGACGCCCTCGGCAAGGAGGGATTGCGCAATCGCTTCGTAGGCTTTCATAATATCTTGTTCTCCTGGCTCCCCTCGGGACCGCCGTCAGCACGGCGGGCAGAGTTTGCCGTTGAGCGGTTCCGGCGGATAGTACCGGCACGGCCCGGCGGCTGGTCAACGCGGCTGACGACGCGACGGTGATTCGTATCGTCACGCGGCGGGTTTGCGGAACCGGCCTTTCGGCGGCAAAGCGGCGAAATCGCAATGCGGGGTGGCGGTAAGAAACTCGTCCACCGCCCGCGTCACCGTGCCGGCCGGCGAATGGATCATTCCCATACCATAACCGCCGCACCAGATCGGCGCGAATGCCGCCAGCGGGGGGGGGATTCGGGCCGATGGCGGCATCCGGCATCGCGGCTCGTTACGGGTCAGCGCGCCGCCAGGTGATCCGCGGCACAGCGGACCGGGCGTCCGCGCTCATTGCGGCGTGCCTTCCGCCAACTTTGCCGCGTCCGAGTCATGTCCTTTCTGATGGAAGTAGTTCTTGCGATAGAACTCCAGCACCAGGTCGCGGTACACCGCCGCCGGATATCGCGGCTGATTATCGGCGGATAGACAACTCGGCAGGCACTCGATCACACTGTCCGGGTTCGGGCTGTGGAAATAAGCGATCGAGTACCGATCGGTGCCCGACTCATTGATCACGCCGTGCGGTGTGGACAGGAAGCGGTCGTTCGACCAGCGGCGCATCATGTTGCCCAGGTTGATCAGGAACGTTCCGGGAATGATCGGCGGCGGCAGCCACTCGCCGCTCGGCAGGCGAATGGCCAGGCCCGGCACGTCGGTGCGCGCCAGCGCCGTCATGAAACTGTTGTCGGTATGGGGCGCGGTGCCGAACGTGTTCTCGCTGATGTCCTCCTGCGGCGGGTAGTGCAGGAAGCGGAGGTTGATGTGCGCCTCGTTGGCGAAGAACTGGGCGAAGTAATCCTCCGGCATGTCCAGCGCCACCGCGAAGGGCGGCAGCATGCGCGTGCACATCGCGTTCAGGGCGTGGAAATACGCCATCATGTCCTCGCGCAGCCCCGGCACGTTCTCGGGCCACTGGTTGCGGCCGCGCAGCGGGACGCCCGCGATCACGTCGGGATGATCCGGGCCGCGGTCGTGGCTGATGAAGAAGCTCTCGTTCTGATTCGGCTTGGTCGCCTTGTGCACGGTGGACGCCCCCTGCACCGAGGCGTTCATCGGCAGATAGCCGATATTGTTCTCATTCAGCCGCAGCTGCAGCTTCGCTTCCAGCGGCAAAGCATGGAACCGGCGCGAGGCGGCAAAGCCGCGATCTATGGTTTCCTGCGGCACGCCATGGTTCAGGGCGTAGAAGAAGCCGATAGTCTCGCAGGCATAGCGCAGTTCTTCTGCCAGGCCCTGCAACGCGCCGGGTTCGCCCGCGAAATAGGGGCCGTAATCGATGACGGGAATCATGCTCGAGATGGCGGCGACGTCCTTCGCGGCGTGCTGCTTGAACAAGTGCATGGGCTGCCTCCGGCTTGTCGGCCGGGAGTATACACGCCCGATCGTATGTCGCGTCTAGGCGGCGCTGCCGGGCGAGTCGATCGCGACAGACGTGACGAAGGCCGCGTCCAGCCGCGGCGGCGTGGCGTGCATTGGCGCGGACTCGGGATCGACCGCCTCGATCGCCAGGCTGCAGCGTTGGCGCAGGAAATCGGCGATATATCCGAGCAAGGTTTCGCGCGCCCAATGCGCACTCAGCGTGTGGTCCGCGCCTTCCAACATGCGGAACATGACGTTCGGTTGGCGCCGGAATTGCCGGCCGTGCGCGCCGAAATATTCGGCGATTTCGTCAAGTCCCGGATCGTTGCCGCTGAGCACAAAAAGAATCGGCATGCGGCGCTGTCGCAGGCCACGGATCTTGCGGCGTACCAGGCCGACCCGCGTTTCCCGCTGCCGCAGCAGCGCAAGCGCAGGATCCGCTGCGGCGGCGACGCGGCGCAGCGCACGCCCCGCAAGCGCGCGGCCGATCCCGGCAATGTTGATCTCGCCGTGCAGCACGCGTTGCCAAACCTGCGGACTGTGAATGTGGTGCAGATAGAACCGCGTGGTGCGGAATGTGGTGCGCTGCACGACCGACAGTGATTCGCCATCATCCCACATGAACTTTTGCAGGTTCAGCAGCATCAGGCCGGCAATGCGATGGTCGTCGTACGCCGCGCGCAAGGCATGGAATGCGCCGGAGCACATGCCAAGCACCAGCACGGCTGTATCGAAGCGGCGGCTGAGTTCGTCGATACCCGCGGCCAGGTCGCGGTCGCCCTGGGCAGAATAAGGCTGTCCGCGTTCGCCGGTATCGACGGCAGAATCGCCGATCCCGGCGCCATCCATGCGCAACGAGGCAATGCCGCGGGCGGCGAGCCAGCGTGCGATGGTGACTGCACTGCGGGAATTGCCGGACCGCGGGTTTGCGCCGGTGTTGGCGATGAGTACCGGCGGTGCGCTGTCGCGCGGATGCGCCGGCATGGACAGAATGCCGAACATTGCGTTGTTGGGGCCGAAGAAGATCGGGCTCTCCTGGCCGGTGGTGGTGTGGAGTGGCGTTTCCTCTCCTGCGCAGCGGGAGAGGGTAGGGCGAGGGTGCGACATACTGACCCGATGACCCTCACCTCGACCGCTCCCGCGGGCAGCGCCGGAGACGGTATGATCGACCGCCTTTGCAAAAGCCTCGTGCGGTACGGCGTTTTCGTACGGGTCGCGTAGCATTTCCGCCAAGTCGTCAACGGTCTCGTTTGTCACGTCCGCGCCGAGCTGGCGCAACCGTCCGGCCATGACGCCACCGGCCGGGCTGCCGCGCTGGTCCAGCACCAGCGCGTGCAGGGCAGGGCGCCGCGGCAGCTTTGCCACGTCAAGCCTTTCCAGTTCATCGCGCGTGGACCGGTCCACCCGCAGGCCATGCGCCTCGAACCACCCGCCATCTTCTATATGGCTCGCCACCTGCCAGATTTCCGCGATGGCGTTGGCGCGCAACACCATCTCCCGCAGGAATCGACGTCCGCTGGCGACGGGCGCCAGCAATACCAACGATGCGATGTCGTCGATGTCGCATGCAGCGCGAGCGGCCAGCGCGGCCCCAAGGCGCACGCCCACGAGTGTCACAGGACCCACGCCGCAATTTGCCCGCAGCCAGCGAACGCCAGCGGCGATATTGTTCAGCCAGGTCCGGAAGCGGCAGGGCTCGCCGTCCTCGCCGCCGGAGTCTCCGGTGCCATAATATTCCAGCCGCAGCGTTGGCACATCCGCAGCGGCGAAACGGTCAGCCAGATGCACCAGCGGGCGATAGACGTTCAGCGCCTCATCGCCCATCGTGCTGCAAATCAGCACGCCATGCGCGCCGTCGGCTGGGTGCAGCATGCCGAAGCAGTCGTCGATATAGACGGGAATCATTGTCGCCCCGCGTAGCGAACTGCGCGGTCCATGTTTAAAGCGCGGACCTCGCCATTGGGAATGGCAGCCGCGCTGCCGCGTGGCCGTAATGCGATGCGTTTTTCGCTGCCGGGCGGCAGATGGAACCAATCGTCCTCGGCAACGAACGACGGATCGTCGATGTGCAGGTATTGCGCGAAGCCCTGCGTCGCGATGCGCATCTGCCAAACATCGCCGACACGCTCTAAATTCACGTCGATCCCAGGATCGCGCCGCGGCAAATTCGGTCCGCCGGGGAAATGCACCGCTTCGGCCAGCAAAACGTTATCCTCCGCATCGTGCAGGGTCGCGACAGTTATGTCATGCGTGCGCGGCCCGAACCGATAAGCATAGGTAATATCAAAGAACTCAGGCAGCAGCACAGCACTTTCCAGCGCCATTGTTCCGCGTGACGGCAACGTGATTTTCCTTTCCGCCTGCCGCAAAGGGTGTGCGCCGTCCTTCACGCACGCCAGCCGAAGTATCGCGTGCAGCGGCTGCGCTGTTTCATTCAGCACGTGGATGTGAAGTCCGTTCAGCCCCTCGTCGGTCAGAATCACCTGCCGGGGGGAAAATGCGCGGCGCAGGGCGTACCAGACCGGCTTTGGATATCCGTTGGCATCAACGGCGCCCCAGCCCGCCCCGGGCACAAGGTCCTGGAACTGCCACACCAGGCCGCCGCCACACGCGGAACCGACGCGCCGCCATTCCGCGAACACATGTTCCACCAGCAGACAGCTTACCGCCCGGGACAGTTCGAGATAGCGGGGGAAGTCGGACCATCGGAGTTGTGCCGGATCGATCCCGAAAAGTGATGCCAGATAGTGGTCGCGAACGTCTTCGAAATCCCAACCGGCGCCCGGATCGCGCGGCACCCCGCGCTTCCACCTCGGGTCGGTAATCGTGGCAACGTTCAATTGCTCTATCATCTGCGCGTCCGGCACATTGGCCAAGGCCAGGCATTCCGACGCGAACCGCACACCGGCACGACGCGCATCGTCAAGCGGTCGCAGATACGCTCCCACACCATAATAGTGCGCCACGCCCGTATCGGGATGGAACGGCTGCGATCCACCCGAAGGGGAATTCGGCACATAGACGATATCCGGCCGCAGCCGTCGCACGATGCCCGGGATGAATGCCGTATAGAGCGAGGCATCCACCTTGTCCGCCGGCAGCCCGAGCATTGCCGCCTGTTGCAGCACCTCGCTGCCGCCGCAGAAAACCGCCAGCGAGGGATGGCACTGCGTCCGGTCCAGAAACCATGTCAGTTCGCTCGCGAGCGACTCGCGGAATTGCTCATTGGCCGGGTAGTCGAAATTGGCCAGCATCGCATCCTGCCAGACCAGCAGGCCAAGCTCATCGCACAACGCATAGAATGCATCGGCCTCGTAAGCCATCGTGCCGCCGATGCGGACCATGTTCATGCCGGCATCGCGCATCGCCGCCAGCCACGGGCGATACGCGGCCGCATCGCAGGGCAGGGCAACGATATCGGCATTGGTCCAGCAGGCGCCGCGGCAGAACACCGGTTCACTGTTCACGGCGATCGCAAACCCGTTTCCATCCTCGCCGCGCCGGGCTTCGATCGTGCGGAAGCCCACCGGCCCCAGTTCGTAATCCGCATCATCAACGTGCAAGGTCAGCGGAAACAGCGCGGGTTCGCCATGGGTGTGCGGCCACCACAATGCCGCATCCGGCACGCGCACGACGCCTTCCATCACTGTCGGGGCCGTGCGCTCCAGGCGTTCCGCGTGCGTATCCAGTTCCGCCACCGCCTCGACTTCCGCGGGCAGGTCGAACACCGCGCGAATCACCACACGCCCCTCGCCATCGAACACGGCGGTCCGCACGTCCACTTCCGCCACGCCGACACTATCGCCGCGGCTTTCGCGCAGCACCGGACGCCACGGACCCACCGGATGAATGGTCGGGCACCAGCCCGGCATGTGGCCGAGCAATGTCGTCCGGGCGAAACGCAGGTTGGATGGCGAGACCAGCCGCGGCCGCCAGCGGGCGCGCCCACGCTGCGATGCAAGCCAGCGAGTCAGGCTGCGAAAACAGATATGCAGCTCATTCGCCGCAAGGGTTCGCACCGCGATCCGGCGCGCCACGAACATATTCTCCGAGTGCAGCAGGGGCTCGCTGTTCAGCCAGATCTCGGCGATGGTGGCGAGACCGTCGAAAAGCAGGATGTCGTCGCCTTCGCCGAAGAACCGGGTGCGATACCAGATGTCCTGGTGGTCCAGTTCAAGCGGCGATTCGCCATCCCACTTGCCGGCGTTGCGCAGCGCTGTTGCGTAGGTGCCTGGCACCGGCCCGGCGATCCATTCCAGCGCCGGGAGCTGGTCCGGCGATATGGCGGCGTTGGCAGGCGTGGCGGCACATTGCCACGCATCGGATAATGGCCGGATCAGCGATGCGGTACTGGAACGGATCCTGGCCATGACGAATTGATCATCACCCGTCCTGAGTCATCGCGCAATCGAGGCTGCCCATCGCCGTCTCGTAATTCGCCTCCAGCGCATCGAACACGGCTGTGCACGGATCGAAGCGGCGGCGGCTGGCAATGCGCGCTACCTTGAATTGCAAGGCTTTGGCATTGGCGGAGATTGTCTCGGCCGCCGCGCGCGCCTCGCCAAATCCGAACCCGCGGGACTCCAGCCAATCGAGATGCGAAGCCAGCAACTGGAAATTTGCCCCAAGCTGGCGGAATACGCTGAACGCATAATCGTGGAACCGGTCCGGATGCGCCATCAGCCAATCCATCTGCTGCTGGAAATCGGCGCGGTAGCAACGGATCGGGTTCTCCTCCGGACGCCGCCGCATGTGCCGGCGCAGCAGCCGCATCGCCGCGTCGGTCAGGGAATTACCGCGCAGCGGCTGGAAGCGGCGGCGCACGAATTCGACATAGGGGGCCAACGCGTCGTCAGCCGCATCCTGGCCCGGCAGGCGGCGGAACACGCCGGCGTAATCCTGGCCCGAAAGTCCATAATGACCGATATTATGGAAATAGGTCATCCGGCCTGCAGCGAGGTCCATCGAATCAATACCAATCGTCGTCTTGATATGCTGCGAGCGATACGACGTGGCGCGGGTATCCGGCAAATAGAAGCCGTCCACTTCCACCAGCACCAGGCGTCCCATCTGCACCTGTGCTGCGAGCTGCACCTCCAGCGCATGCCAGATGTTGAGCTCGCCGACCACCACGCCGTACAGCGTCTCCAGATCTTCATGCAGGTATTTGAAGAAGGTGAACTGGTCGCCTTCGTAGTCCTGCGCTACCGTTACGCCCAGTCCCGCCAAGGGATCCAGATTCCAGGACCGCAGGATTCCCATCCAGGCATCGATGTAGCAGTTGGTGGTCGGCCAGTCGCAGTCTGCGACCGGCGCAACCGCCATGTGCAGGTCGACGGCGTCGTTCATGCATCAAGCCGCAGCGCGGCACGCACCTTCGCCGGCCATTGCGCCGGATCCAGCCCGTGATGGCGGAACAAGGCAAGCGCGAGGCGTTCCAGACCGAAGCCGATGCAGCCGCTGATCGCCACCTTGCCATCAGCCTGTTTGATGCCCCACGGCTCGCCGAAATGATCCAGGTGGTAGTTGAAGCTCATGCACGCGGTCGGCTCGGCATCATTGGCGACCGGAATGAGCAATTCGTATTTCAACCGTTGCTCGCGCTGGCTGTCCGCCATCAGCCGTCCGGCGCGGCCAAAGAACGGATCATGCGCGATATCGATCGTATAAGGCAGCGCGAGCACGGTCGCGAATCCCTGCGCGCGGTCCAGCCAGGCCTGGCGGAATTCCAGCACTTGCTCGTTGCTGCCCATGCGGACGAATTCGTGCAGGCGAAAGCACTGCATGCGCGCCGGATCGGGCGATGGCTCGTGGCGGAAGCACCAGGAATGCACGTTGAACAATACGCCTTCCGGCGGCAGCGCGCCGCGGCTGGCGATGATCGGATACAGCGGATAACACGCCGCCGGGGTCAGCAGCAGGTCGGTCGGCTGCTGCTGGTCCGTCCATTCCTTGCCTTCCTCCACGCACGCCAGCAGCGCGCGGTGCGCAGCTTCGTTGCCGCAGAAGCAATGGATGGTGCCAAGAAGCTGTGGGAAGCTTTTCAAATAGCCGCTGTGCACAAGCTGCGGCCGCACCATCGCCGGCGGAAATCGCAGCACCTCCGGGCGATCGCCTGCCCCCATCCTGGCGGCCAAGGCATCGAGCGCATCCACCACCGCCTCGAACCGCGCACTGCGCGCCAATATCCCTGCAACCCCGCTCGGAACCAGCAACCCGCTGCCGACCAATTGCTCCATCAGGCTCGCCGTTGCATCCATTTCATAGCACTCCCAGCGCCGGCCGTTGCAGCAGCAGCAGATTGCCGGTGCTTTCCAGCATGCGGTCGTTGTTGATCATCACAGGCGCGGACATCAGGTCGCGTAAATGGCGGCCCAGGCTGAATTCGGAGTTGTTCTTATAGGCATTGATACCACAGACCATGAAGGCGTGCTGCACCACCTCCAGGCACAATTCCGAAATCGTGGTCTTGAGATTGTTCATATTCGCCGTGAAGCCCAGCGGCAGCGCGCGCGTACCCTCGCCGAACACCGCATCGTAATCGCGCAGCGCCTGCGACAGCCGCGCCTGCATCAGTTGCAGCAGTCCGACGCCGCGTGCCAGGCGATGTGCCATCATGGAAACATTGCCGCGCCCGCGCACCTGCTGGCGCAGATAGGTGCGCGCCCGGTTGATCGCCTCGGTGGCGATACCCAGCCACACGCTCGCCCACAGCAGATGCGAGACCGGCAGCATTGTCTGTCCGGCGATATCGGCGAACGGCACCGGCAGGATTTGCTCCTGCAAGCCGGCGAAGCGCAGCCGGAAGCCTTCGCTGCAGGTTCCGCGCATGCCAAGCGCGTCCCAGTTGGAGGTCTTGTCCAGCGTGTAGTCGCCACGCAAGGCCACCACCATCACCTGGTCGCTGGCGGCCGCCTCTGCATTGCGCCGCGTGGTGATCAGCAGCGCATCGGCGCGCGCGCCATAGGAAATGGTGGTCGCCCGCTTTTCCAGTTGCGCGCAGCCCTCGCCGGTTTCCACCGCGCAGATGCTGGCCAGGATGTTGCCGCCGGTGCCTTCTTCCGAAGTCACCGATCCGAGCAGCAATTGCTCGGTGCACAGGCGCTTCAGCAGCGCCCGGTGCCAATCGCATGCGAGACCGTGAGCGACGATGCAGGCCACCTGGATCTGATGCATGGCATAAATCATGGCGGAGGATCCGCATGACTGACCCAGCGCATGGCAGATGCCGGCGACCTGGATCAGGCTGCGTCCCGGCCCGCCAAGTTCTCCCGGCACCAGCAGGGCCATCAGCCCCTGCGCCTGCATTGCGCGCACCGCTTCGTCCGGAATGCGGCTTGCATGATCGACATCTTCGGCATGCTCTGCCGCGATCCTGGATGCTGCGAGCGTTGCAGCATCCAGACCGTCGCTCACATTCATGTGTGGGCTACCTGTGGCGTCAGGCGGCTCACGACGGAATCGATGGTCGCAACGCTTGAAAAAGACTTTCGTTGCAGCATTTCATCCGGCAGCTCGATGTCGAATTCCTCTTCCAGCCGCATCAATACGTTCACGATCGCGAGTGAATCGAGCCCGGCCGAGAACAGATCGGCGTTGTCGTCCAAAGTGTCGATCGGCACTGCAAGTCGGCCATTCTCGGCCAGTATTTCTCGGATTTGGTGCTGCCGCGTCGCCATGCCGTAACTTCCTCGATCAGGCGCGCGTGAGGCCGCGCGCACTATTGTGGCGGAGTGTTGCGCAGCAATCCCCGTGCCACGGCGCTGGCAGGGGATCGATACGTGTCGCTGCCCGTTAAGCGATGCTTCGCCGCTTTTTTTACGTTCCCGCCTGTTAACCGGGAACGTAAAGGCAGCCGTTCCGATTTCAGCAACACGAAAAAGCCGAGAACGGGACGGCGACTTACGGCGATGACGCCCTGTCGAAGTCCGCGGCGAGGCGGCTCCAAAACCCGTGAACCCGACTTTAATTACCGCCACCCACCTTGCTCTGTTCTTGGGACCTACCCTTATCCAATTCCTGATTTGACTTCCGGGACGCCTACCATGACTGCGCCGCCGCCTTGCCACCGCCCATCCGGGTTGGACCGCATCAAACGGGCAGCATACCGTCAGCGCGGAGCGCGCCGCCAATTTGGGAATGCCAGCGGTTGGCTTGAACCCGGGGAACAAGCTGCTGTCATGGCGGCCGCGACGGAAGCGCTTGGCGCACCGATCCTGGATATCGGTGTTGGTGGCGGCCGCACCACGCCGCTGATGCGCGCGATCAGCACGAATTACTGTGGTATCGATTATATCCCGGAAATGGTGGCGATCGCACGGCGACGCTTTCCGGACGCTGATTTCCGGGTGATGGACGCCCGGGAAATGGATTTTCACAACGGCCGATTTGCCTTGACGACGTTCAGCTACAACGGAATCGACTCGGTCGATGTGAAAGGCCGGCACTGAATCCTGGCGGAGGTTCACCGCGCACTACGGCCGGACGACCGCTTCGTATTCTCGACACTGAGCCGCGACAACATGACGCGGCTGCCACACTGGCCCGATTGGCAACTGTTCCATGGAACAGGGCTGCAGCCGGCACTGTTGTTCCGGGCCACCGCGAAGCTTGTGGTGGGTGGCATCAATCATCTGCACGGTCTGCCGCTGGCCTCCGACAACGGCGACGTCGCCGTGGACAATCTTTCGGCGCACAATTTCGCGCTGATAGTCGTGTTCACGTCGCTGGGTACGCAGATCCGCGAGTTGCATGATACCGGCTTTGTGGCGGAAGCAATCTTTACCCCGGATGGCGAGCGGGTTGCGCCTGGCGTTGCCGACCATACCGAAGCGTCCTGGCACCATTTCGTCGCCCGCAAACAGGACGAAGGCGGGGCCGAGGCCGCCTAGCTTTGCAACAGCGTCAGGCTTGCAGTGGCGAGCAACAGGCCGATGATCTGGTCCAGCAGCACCAGCAGGGCTGCCGACAGGCCATTGGTTCCCAGCGATTCGCGGGTGGCGAACCACTCGATCCACAGCGCCCAGCCAACGGCGAATGTCCACGCGGCTTCGTCGAGCAGCGGCGGTGCACCGAGTAAGCCGGGAATGCTTCCCAGGACCACCAGCACGTTCTCAATGACGTTGCACCAGTTCCAGGCGGCAATGTAGCGCGGCCAGCGCGGCGCGCAGTCGAGCATTGGCACCAGGTGAAAGCTGAGCCATGCGAAGCCAAGCCAACCGACGAGATAGCCCATCAGGTCCAGCGCGAGTTCGTGGCCTGGGTGCGGCGACACGCCGGATTCCACCCAGGTCATCAGGCGCAGGGCGATGATGGCGGGCAGGCCGATGGGGATGGCCCAGAAGCTGCGCGCGGCGCCAGCCATGTCGGTTTCGACATAGTGCAGCGCGTCGGCACGTCCGCGCGCGAACAAGACCGCGGCGTGCAAACCTGTGCTGATCGGCGTGAGGACCTTCATAGGTGCCCCGCTGCCAGCAGGCTGGGTACCAGAACCAGGAATGCCGTGCCGATATTGACGCCGGCGACCAGCAGCACCGCGCGGAATCGTGACAGTGCCAGGCCGTGGCGGGCCACGAACCAGTGCAGCCACAGCCCATACGCGGCGAGGCACGCCACCAGCAGGCCCGTTGCCGTGCGCTGCGACAGGCCGGCATTCAACAACGCGCCAGCCAGAACCAACAGCACGGACGCTAGCAATGGCAGCAGCCACTGGCACCAGTTGAAGGCGGTGGCGAAGCGCAGCCAGCGGTCTTGCCGGTGCCACAGCCGGGCAAACTCCCAGGACAGCACCGGCGGGGCGAGCAATACCGGGAGGGTAACCAGGAGGTCGGCGACGGCCGCGATGCCGTCGCCGTGCAGCAGCGCCAGCAACGTGCTCACCAGCGGGAAGGCGAGCAACGGCGCGAGGCTCGCGAGGAAGCCCTGTCTTGTGCCGGTGAACTCGTCGAGGCCGTCGGGCTGGGCGCGCGCGATACGCACGATCCCGCGCAGGACGCTGGCTCGCCGCGATGGCGCCACGCCGGTTACTCCAGAAAGGAGGAGAGCATGCGGCGATAGATGCGGGCGAGGCAGCGGAGTTCCTCGACCGGTACGGCTTCATCCGTCTTGTGCATCGTGGCGCCGACCAATCCGAATTCCGCGACGGGGCAATACCGGCTGATGAACCGGGCGTCCGACGTACCGCCACCGGTGTCCAGGTTAGGATCCAGGCCGGTTTCGCATGTTATGGCAGCGCGCAACTTGTCCACCACGGGACCCGGCTGAGTGACAAAGGATTCGCCGCTGATCGCAATGTCGAGATCGAATCGTTCCCCCGCATACTGCGCCAGCGTGGCACGCAGCCAGGCGGCGAGGTCTTTGCCGGTGTGGTCGTCATTGAAGCGTATGTTCAGCATCGCTCGGGCAGCGGCAGGGATCACGTTGGTGACGGCGTTGCCAACGTCGATGGAGGTGACCTGCAAGGTGGAGGGTTCGAACCACGCGGTGCCGGCGTCTACCGGCGCGGCGGTCAGCGCGTTGAGGGCACGCAGCAGGCGGTGGATGGGGTTGTCGGCGCGTTGCGGGTAGGCGACGTGGCCCTGGGTGCCGTGCACGGTGATGGTGGCATTCAGGCTGCCCCGGCGGCCGATTTTCACCATGTCGCCGAGGCGGACAGGGCAGGTGGGTTCGCCGACGACGCAGAAGTCCGGGATGTGGTTATTGTCGCGCATCCATTCGAGGACGCGGACGGTGCCATCGGCGGCAACGCCTTCTTCGTCGCCGGTGATGAGAAGGCTGATCGAGCCGTTGGGGCACCCGGCGGCGAGGTGGTCGGCGGCCGCGGCGGCGAAGGCAGCGATGGCGCCTTTCATGTCGCAGGCGCCGCGCCCGTAGAGGACGCCGTCCTGGACGTGTGCGGCGAAGGGAACATGGCGCCAGTTGGTGGCGGCGCCGGCGGGCACCACGTCGGTGTGGCCGGCGAAGCAGAAATGGGGGGACCCGGTGCCGATGCGGGCAAACAGATTATCGATCTCGCCGTAGCGGAGGCGATCAACGGTAAATCCCAGGACGCTAAGCGCGTCGGCCAGTACAGACTGCGCGCCGGCATCGGCCGGCGTGACCGACGCACAACGGATCAGCGCCTGGGCGAGAGGGAGCGGGTCGGTTGGTTGGCTCATGGACCGGCTGTCATTGCGCTGGCCGCTGTTCCCGTCATTGCGCGGCCCACAGGCCAGAAGCAATCCCGATCGGAAGGATGCACGACCGGTTCGTCCGCCCCACCGAGCGAGATTGCTTCGGCTTTACCGGGCCTCGCAATGACAGCAAGGGTGCGCTCAATCCCGCAGGAGTTCATTGATCGAGGTCTTGGCCCGGGTCTGCTGATCCACCGTCTTCACAATCACCGCGCAATACAGCGACGGGCCGGGCGAGCCATCGGGCAGCGGCCTGCCCGGCAGCGACCCGGGTACCACCACCGAGTACGCAGGCACGCGCCCGACATAGATCTCGCCGGTCGCGCGGTCGATCACCTTGGTAGACGCGCCGATGAACACGCCCATCGACAGCACTGCCCCACGTTCCACCACGACACCTTCCGCCACTTCGGAACGGGCGCCGATGAAGCAATCATCCTCGATAATCACAGGGTTTGCCTGCAACGGCTCCAGCACACCGCCAATGCCGACACCGCCGGACAGGTGACAGTTGGCGCCGATCTGCGCGCAACTTCCTACCGTGGCCCAGGTATCCACCATTGTGTTGCGGCCCACCCAGGCGCCAACATTCACAAAGCTGGGCATCAGTACCACGCCCGGCGCGATGTAAGCGGAGCGGCGCACCACCGCGCCGGGCACCGCCCGGAAGCCTGCCTCGCGAAAGCGATTCTCGCCCCATCCGGCAAATTTCAGCGGCACCTTGTCGTAGGCGCCGGCGGCGGTCTCCATCGGGGCCGAATCGGTCAGGCGGAAGGACATCAGCACTGCCTGCTTCAGCCACTGGTTGACCTTCCATCCCTGCGGGGTGGGTTCCGCAACGCGCTCCTTGCCGGTGTCGAGCGTTTCCAGCGCGGCTTCCACCGCGTCGCGCGCCTCGCCACGTGTGGCGGAGGACAGTGTGTCGCGGCGTTCCCAGAGCGATTCGATCAAGGGTCGCAGGGCATGTTGGGTCATTGGCGCGCGCCCCTCCTGGCGCGGGCGCGAGATGGTCATGCGGGGCAGGGGATGTCAACGCGGGCAGGGAAGAACAGGCAAGGTACCTCGCGCGGCATTCTGAAGTGCCTCGTTTGCTTGGGGCGGAGCCGGTACGGATTGGCGATCCTTCTGCTGTTTGCGCGGCCTATGTCTGACGGCGTTGATGCTATCTGCCGATATGCAGCGACTGCTGTCGCCGCCTGTACCAGAATTAGATTGACCACGACGCCACGAGGCGATGCACCTTCGTGGCTTCGTGGCTTCGTGGCTTCGTGGCTTCGTGGCTTCGTGGCTTCGTGGCTTCGTGGTGAATTACACTTTGCGTCGGCTCGCAGCGTCGTTGCCGATTTGGCTCCGTTGTTACGAAGCCACACGATTGCCGGCGTCACGCTGCGCCGACACGGCGGCCTGGTCAGACTACACCGCCGCACCAGCAACCCAGCGCTGCTCCCCCGATAACCAAGCAATACGGTGCTGCGACGCCTCTATCGGGATGACGAAGGGAGCTGGTGCTCCGCCGGCAACGGCATGCCTGCCTCTGCCGCCACAACTGCTATGTCGTACGGCGCCTCCACCAGCGTTTCGGGGTCCCACATGCTGCGCTGCTGGGCCAGGAAATCGCCATCATAGACGTGAATTGCACCGCTCAGTTTGTTCAGCGGGTTTATCACCGAGTGGATCACGTCACGGCCGAGGATCGTCACGTCACCGGTGCCCAAAGCCTGGCCGCCGGCCGCCTCGATCTGGAATGTCGACGGAATGGGGATGCGGCGCCAGAACATGTTGTCCTCGCGCCCGCCATAAATGCCGATGATCGCGGCCATGCGGTGGTCGTGCGGCAGCGTCACCTGCTTCGGCGACCAGACGACGTTCAGCGCTGTCAGCTCCGGCGCGCTGAACAGTACCTGCAAGGACGGCTTCTCCGGATCGCCGATGCGGCGGAGTAGTGCGGCAGGATCGGAGACGGCACGTGCCATCACCTCCTTGACGGCCTGGTGCGAACGTTCTGTGAGCGCCGCATGGAGATCAGCGATAAACTGGTCCAGATCGAACATGTCTGCGCCCTCCATCAGCCTGCCAATAGAACAGCAAGCGTAGCGGAGGCTGTCAAAAATATCAGTGGTCGGATGAAGTTTCGAACAACGAATTCAGAAAACTGCGGACGCCTCGGGGTCTTCCGACCAACTCGCCTCTTGACTGGCCTATTCCGCCGCCATCCGCGGTTGCTCTGCCATCGCTGTTGCCCGCTGCAAATCCACCGACAGTAGCCGCGACACCCCACGCTCTTGCATCGTTACGCCATACAGCCGATCCATCCGCGCCATCGTCATCGGATGGTGCGTTACCACCAGGAAACGCGTGCCGGTCTCCCGCACCATGTCTTCCAGCAGCGTACAGAACCGCTCCACGTTGGCGTCGTCCAGCGGCGCGTCCACTTCGTCCAGCACGCAGACCGGCGCGGGATTGCAGCGGAACACGGCGAAGATCAGCGACAGCGCGGTCAACGCTTGCTCCCCGCCCGACAGCAGAGACAGCGTGGCCAGCTTCTTCCCTGGCGGCTGGGCGTAGATTTCCAGCCCCGCCTCCAGTGGATCGTCCGAACCCACCAGCGCCAGATGCGCCCGCCCGCCATTGAACATGCGGTTGAACAACCCCTGGAAATGCTGGTCCACCTGCTGGAACACCGCGTTCAGCCGCTCGCGCCCCTCGCGGTTCAGGTGCCCGATCGAGCCGCGCAGCTTGGCGATGGCGGTGGTCAACTCCTCGCGTTCGGTGGCGAGCGTGGCGAGCTGCTTCTCCACCTCCTCCGCCTCCACATCGGCGCGCAGGTTCACCGGCCCCATTTCGTCGCGCTCTTTCACGAGCCGTTCGAGTTTGCGGCGCGCCTTTTCTTCCGTCTCCGGCGACGGATCGGCGGGAGGCTCCGGCAGCGCCGCATCCACCCCCATGCGTTCCAGAATACGCTCGGCGACGCTCCCCCAGGCATGGTCCGCCTGCGTCGCGCCCCCTTCGGCACGCACCGCGTTCTCGCGCGCCGCCGCCAGCACTGCTTCGGCCGCACGTGCGGCTCTCTCTGTTTCGGCAGCATGCTTCGACGCGGCGTTCAACGCTTCGGCGGCACGGCGATGGGTCGCCTCGGCGGCTTGCAGTGTTTCCAGCGCCTCGGATCGGCGGGAGGCTATCTGTGCCGGCGCAGCCTCCAGGGCGGCATGTTCGGCGGTCCCTTCGGCGCAGCGGGCTTCCAGGTCGGTCACCCGGCCGGCCGCGTCGGCGGCACGCTGCTGCCAGTCGGCGCGTTCGGCGGTTATGCGCTGCTGGCGCTGGGTCCGCGCCGCATGTTCGCGCTCCAGAGTCGCTACGGCCGTGCGCGCCGCTTGTTCGCGCGCGCGCGCGGCGCTCAGGGCAGCCCGCGCCGAGTCCACCGCCTGGCGCAACGCGCCCAGGTCCGGCAACGCGGCATGCGCCTCGCGCGCGCGAGCCAGCGCGGCCTCGGCCTCATCCCGATCGGTGGATAAATGCGCAATCTGTTGTTCCGCGCCGGCCAACCGCGCCCGCGCGGCCTCCGCCTGGCTGCGCAATTGCGCGGCGGCAGCGACCGCGCGCTGCTGGCGTTGCTCCGCCTCGCGCCGGGCAGCCCGGCAGCGTTGCTCCGCCGTGGCGGCATCTTGCGCTGCCTTCTCGGCTTCCTCTCGCTGCGCCCGCGCCACAGCGACCGCTTGCTCTGCCGCCGCCAGCCGAACCCGGAGCAGCGCCAGCCGGTTGCGTTGCTGCAGCCGCACCGCGGCCTGGGTAGGGGTGCCGGCATGAATGGTATAGCCGTCCCACCGCCAAATCGCGCCGGTGCGCGAGACCAACACCTGTCCCGGCGGCAATGCGGACTGATGCTTCTCGCCAACCTCTTCGTCGTCCACCAAGCCAATCTGCGACAGCACCCGCGCCAACGCCGGCGGTCCCTGGACCAATGCCGCCAGCGCCGTCGCTCCTTCCGGTAGCGCAGGCGGCGGATCGAACGGCGGCAATTCCCGCCAGTGCCGCGCCGCGTCCGGATCCAACGCCGAGGTCAGTTCCTCGCCCAGAGCCGCACCCAGCGCCGTCTCCAGTCCGTCCGGAACGGTCAGAGCATCCACCATCGGGGGCCAACGCTCGCCATCCTTCACCGCCAGCACTTCCGCCAGCGCCTGTGCTTCGGCGGCGAGCTTGGTACGCACTGACTCGGCGCCCGACATGGCCTCCCGCGCCTCCGCCAGAGCCGCCGTCGCCGCTGTCCGCACTTGCTCTATTTGCTCCACCGCGCCGTGGAATTCCGCGAGCGCTGCTTCGGCTGCTGCTTGTTCGTCCTGTGCGGCGGCCAACCGCGACGGATCGACCTGCTGCGCTGCAATCCGGTTGCGTTCCTCCTGCAGCCGCGCCCATTGCTCTCCCGTCCGCCGCGCGCGTTGCTCTGCCTGCATCAGAAGCTGCGAGGCGGCCTGCGCCCGGGCATTGGCCTCGGCCGCCGTTTCTGTCGCGCGATTCGTCTCGGCCTCGGCAGCCTGCACCGTTTCGGCTGCTTCCATCGCCTCGCCGACAGCGGCCTCGGCGCGAGCCTCGTGACCGGCATCGGCTTCCGCCAGCGCGGCGGCTTCGGCGGCGAGCCGTTCCTCCGCGGCCGCGGCATCACGGCGCAATTGTTCCGCGTGCCCGAGATCGCGCCGCAATTGCTCCAGCCGCCGCACCGCGTCCGTCAACGCCGTTCGCGCCCGCTGCTCCTCCGCGGCCAGTTGCTCTTGCACCACACGATGGCGTTCAAGCGCGGTGCGCGCTTCGGCTTCGGTCTCGCGCAGCGGAGGCAGTGCGTTGGCGGCCTCGGCCGACACTGCAGCGGCCGCGGCCGCGGCGTCCGTTGCGGCAGCCACTGTCGCCTGGGCTTCCTCCAACGCTGCCCGAGCGGCCGTCCGCGCCGCCTCCGCCCGGGCCCGCTGAATTGTCAGCAGGTCTGCCTCGGCCCCGCGAATCGCCCCGGACAAATTGCGGTACCGGCTCGCCTGCCGCGCCTGCCGCTTCAACCCGGCAAGCTGGGTTTCCAACTGACCGCGCAGATCCTCTGCGCGTGCCAGATTCGCTTCGGCTGCGCGGAGCTTCAGCTCGGCCTCATGCCGGCGGGCGTGCAGGCCGGTAATGCCGGCCGCTTCCTCCAGCACCGCCCGCCGCTCCTCCGGCTTGGCGCCCACCAAAGTCCCGACCCGCCCCTGGCTCACTATCCCGGACGCTCGCGCGCCGGACGCCATGTCGGCGAACAGGGTCTGCACGTCGCGTGCACGCACTTCCTGGCCATTCACGCGATAGGTGCTGCCGGAGCCGCGCTCGATCTGCCGGCTGATCTGCAGCTCCGCTTGTTCGTGGAACGGCGGCGGCACCACGCCGGCCGTCTCGTCCAGGAAAAGCGTCACCTCAGCGACATTGCGCGAGGCACGGCCCGCGGTGCCGGCGAAGATCACGTCGTCCATCTCGCCGCCGCGAAGGCTGCGGGCACTGTTCTCGCCCATCGCCCAGCGCAGCGCGTCCACCACGTTCGATTTGCCACAGCCATTCGGGCCGACCACGCCGGTTAGGCCCGGCATAATCTCCACACTCGCCGGCTCGGCGAAACTCTTGAACCCGGCAATCCGCAGGCGACGAAAACTGACCGGCAACGCGGACTCCTGACCTCATTTAGGCGTTGGGGATCAACTTCCGGAACGCGTCGAAGCTCATCTCCCCAGCATATTTCTGGCCGTTGATCACGAAGCTCGGAGTCGAGTCGATGCCCCACTTCTTCTGGGCGTCGGACTGTTGCTGTAAAATCCACGTTTTCAGGCTGTCGTCGGCCACAGCCTTGTTGAAGGTCGCGCGGCTCATGCCGGCCAGGGCGGCGGTCTTCCACAGCTCGTCCTGTGGATTCACGCCTTGGGCGAAGGCCCAGCGGTCCTGGTTGGCGAACAGGGCCATGATGAAGGGCTCGTAGCGGTCCGGCGGCAGGTAGCGGGCGATCTGGGCGGCGAGCAGGGCGACCTGGTCCAGCGGGAAGTCGCGGAACACCCAGTGCAGCTTACCCGTATCGATCAGCTCGGCTTTGATCTGCGGAAAGGTTTCCTGGGCGAAGGCCGCGCAATGGGTGCAGGTGAGGGAGAACCACTCTTCCACCGTCGTCTTGGCGGTTGCCGGCCCGAGGCCGCGCGGGCCTTCGGTTCCTTCGTCGGCAGCGTATGCCGGCAAGGGCGGGCCAAGCACCGGCGCGGTGATGCCGACGGCAACAACGGATAGTAGGGCGCGGCGATGGATTCGCATCAGAACCTCTATATGTGGTAGGTTTAGCGTCAGGCCGTCCGGTTTGTCGAGCGCTTTGGCCCGGCCTCATGCGACAGCACCGCGCGCCCGAGGGCGGCGAGGGCGGTTCTCAGTTCGCCCTCCGGTATCGTCGCGACGGCGGTTTCGGCGGCGGCGGTTATCTCCGGTGGGATGGGCCGTGGCGGCTGTGCCGCCGGAGGTGACACGGACGTGGTCTGGACAAAGCGTAGCGCCCGGACCGTCTGCGTCCCTAGATGGGTGTTGATGCGGCTGATCAACTCCATCGCGTAGTGCTGGAGTTCCATGGCGACAGGCCCGGCACAGGCGATGGTCAGCGTGCCGGCGGAAAGCCGGCGCGGCGCACTGACCGAAGCCAGCATCGGGCCAACGATCGTCCCCCAGTCCGCCATGATCTGCGATGCCACCGGGCTGCCGGAGCGGAACGCCGGCCGCACCACACGCGGCACCAGCGAACCCAGCATGCGCGGGCCGTAGACGCGCGGCGGCTCGGTTGCCATACCCGGTTTCGTGTCCCGCTTGTCCGCCATCGCCTCCGCCGAGTCGCTGCTGCGCTGGTACGACCGCCATCAGCGCCGTCTGCCCTGGCGGGCGCCGGAGGGCAAGGTGCCGGACCCCTACCATGTCTGGCTCAGCGAGATCATGCTGCAGCAGACCACCGTCGCGGCGGTAATTCCGTACTATGAACGCTTCGTAAGGCGGTTCCCGACGGTGGCGGCGCTGGCCGCCGCGCCACTGGACGACGTGCTCTCGGCCTGGGCGGGGTTGGGATATTACGCTCGGGCGCGCAACTTGCACGCGTGCGCGCAGGCTGTCGCGGCTGCGGGCGGGTTCCCACGCGATCTGACTGGGCTGCGCGCGCTGCCAGGAATTGGCGATTACACGGCGCGGGCGGTGGGCGCGATTGCCTTCGATGTGCCCGCGGTGCCGGTGGACGGCAACGTCGAACGGGTGGTGACCCGATTGTTTGCGGTGACGGACCCGCTGCCGGGCGCGAAGCCGAAACTGCGAGCGCTGGCGGACCGGTTGGGAGCGGACCCGGCCGCTATGGCAAGGCCGGGTGACTTCGCGCAGGCGCTGTTCGACCTCGGCGCTACAGTATGCACGCCAGCCGCACCGGGATGTGCGCTATGTCCCTGGATGGCAGCCTGTGCCGGTCGCAGTGCGGGCGTCGCGGCAGAGTTGCCACGCCGGGATGCAAAACCGGAACGCCCGCTGCGGCATGGCGTGCATTTCTGGTTGCAGGACTCGGCGGGCAACGTATTGCTGCGCCGCCGGCCAGAAGCCGGCTTGCTCGGTGGGATGGCGGAACTCCCCGGCACCGATTGGCGTGCGGCCCCGTGGGGTGCCGACGAGGCGCTGGCGATGGCCCCGATGGCGGCGGCGTGGCGGCAGGCGGGCCAAGTACGGCACGGGTTCACACACTTCGCGCTGACGATCGACCTGTTCGCGGCGCGTGTGGAGAGAGTTGCCGCGGAAGGATTCTTACACCCAGTCGAGGATCTGCATGCAGCTGCGCTGCCATCGGTAATGCGGAAATGCATCGCAATGGCCGCAGGAAACGTGCAGCGTGTCAATGCGACGCGTAGAGCGGGCACGCGATTATAGTTTCGAACCGCCCTCGTTCGTTCGTGCCGAAAGAGACGGCCGATTGATAACGCCGCCCTAACATTGCGCGCCGCAGCCCACGGTAAGGCCGATTCGGCCAAAGGATATGACTGCACCAGCACGTCAGCCGGCAGGTTCAGCATCCCGCTCAATGCCCCGATCATCGGCAGCGTTAGCGCACGCCGTTTGTTGAGGACTTCTGCTACGCGCGCCCGGCTGCCGATCGCCGGCTCCAGGTCACGGCGCGACAGGCCCTTCTGCTCCATCTTGAACTGGATGGCGGCTATCGGATCTGGCTCCTCGGTCAACGGGGCTGGTCGCTTCGCCATGGTGCCGGCGCTATGCTCGGTCCCCGCAAACGGACAAAGCGGCATCACCTATGGACCTAACTCTCGACGCGAAAATGCGCATCGGCATCCAGACAATCCATCGCCGTACCGAGCCTGGGACCGACGCCTGGCACCCGCGCATTTACGAGCTTGTCGAACTCGTCGAACTGGTCGACCGATGCGGCTATGATTCGTTATGGGTTGGCGATCATGTGTCGTTTGCCGTGCCGATTCTCGATCCGCTCTTGCAGCTCGCTCAGGCGGCGGTGGCGAGCAGACGTCTGACGTTGGGCACCGGGGTGTATTTGTTGCCGTTGCGGCATCCGGCGCCGGTGGCGAAGCAGGTCGCCACGCTGGATCATTTGACCGAGGGCCGGCTGATCTTCGGCGTCGGCGTCGGCGGCGAGTTTCCGAAAGAATACGAAGTCTGCGGCGTGCCGCTGAATGAACGCGGGCCGCGTCTGGCGGAAGGCGTGGCGGTTTTGCGCAAGTTATGGACCGGCGAGAAGGTCAGCCATGACGGCCGCTTCTACGGACCGTTCACAGACGTGGCGATGCGTCCGCCCCCGCGCCAGCCAGGCGGTCCGCCGATCTGGTTTGCCGGCCGGCGCGATGCCGCACTGCGCCGCATCGGTCGCGTAGGTGACGGTTACATCAGCTACGTCGTCACCCCGGAAATGTACCAGGACGCGTTGGCGAAGATCGCGGAGGCTGCAGCCCAGGCCGGCCGCACCCCGCCCATGTTTGGCACCGGCCATCTCCTGTTCGCGCGTCTCGATGGCACCTATGAGAAAGCCCTCGACCGCGCAACGGAGACCCTCAGCGTTCGCTACGCCATGGATTTCCGCAAGCCGGCGATGCGCTACTGCGCGCTTGGCACGCCGCAGCAGGTCGCGGAGCGGATTCGAGCCTTCCACGCCGCCGGCGTCCGCCACGTGGTCCTGGACTTGCTCGGCCCATACCAGCAGCGGAACGCACAGATCGAGCAATTCGCCGCGGAGGCGATGCCGCTGCTGGCGGACTTGCGCGGATAGTAAATCGCCGCCCTGCCATGACAGACCCCACGGCGCCTGCTAGCCTGCCTCCCGAACCACCTGGGGGAGGCTGACAATGAAACTGGCGTTTTTTGATGACTTCAAGCTGGGTGTGGTGAAGGGGGACACCATCGTCGATGTGTCCTCGGTCGTGCGCGACATCTCACACACCGATCCGGGCAATCTGATCAGCGGCCTGATCGAGCGCTTCGCCGCCTACCGCCCCCGTCTTCAGGACGCAGCGAACGCGCAGGGCGTGCCGGTGGCCAGCGTGCGCATGCGCCCGCCGCTGCCGAGGCCGGGCAACATCGTCTGCATGGCGGTGAACTACATGGAGAACGGCACCCTGCCAAAGCCCGCGCCGATCAATGCATTCCACAAGGCACCCACCTCGATCATCGGCCCTGGCGACACCATGGTCCTGCCCGACGTGCCCGCGACGATCTTCGAGGGCGAGGCGGAACTTGCGATCGTGATCGGCAAGCGTGCCACCAAGGTGAGCCAGGCCGACGCCATGGACTACGTGTTCGGCTACATCAACTTCATCGACGGCTCGGCCCGCGGCCTGCCGCCCCCGGGCAACGTGTTCTTCCAGATGAAGTCGCGCGACAC
>DATKPQ010000157.1:0-61311 GCA_035523995.1 Acetobacteraceae bacterium
CATGCCGGAATTTCTCTTGAATTCCGCCCCGGGCAACAGCTTCGCGAAATTCCTCATCGAACGGCAGGATACCAACAGGATGCAGGCTTTCAGTCTCGCCGCATGAGCCGAGGTTGCGACAGAACTCTGGACTCACGAGTACCCTTCTTGTCGATCGAGAAGTAGCCGTCATGGACCTCTTCGGCCGCGGAACTCAGGTCTACCTCGGCGAATAATGTCTGGTAATCCGGCAGCTTAGCAGCGCGTCGGTACTCTTCTTCGAAGATACGTGCGTAGTCGCCCTTCACCTGGGTGCCAGCGGCATCGTAGCTTCGGTAACGGTCTACCCGGTCGATGAAAAACAACGACAGCACCTTTATCCCTTGGGGGCGAAGGCGCTTTTCCTTGTCCAAATGCTCACGGATCGTCCGTCGGATCATATCTCGCTGGACGGCTAGCGGTTCAACATCACCCCAGGCCTCGCCCGGCCGCAGAAAATGTTCCCCACCGGGGACACGAAGCTCCACATATTCGTTATCTTTCGCAACGCGAATCTCGCCGATCCGACAATCAGCGTAGATTGCACGTCCTGCGGTCAGTTCCAGATTATCGCCATCATAAACAATGACCTCGCGGCGTCGCACGCCGGAGGACTCTGCCACATCCAGCTCCACCTTCGCGCTGATCGTGTTGCGCCTGTTGGCAACCGAGATGAGCTTCACATACGGCTTGTTGTGAGCGTTCTGCACTGTGGCAGAAGCGACCTCGATCTGCTTGACCAGCTTGCGCTCGTAGGCGTCAACCGCGTCCAGGCGGAACACCATGTGGTGCTTGTCCGCGTGGGTCGCTGAGTAGCGCAACGTGCAAAGCGGGTTCATTGCCGTGAGTGCTTCTCGCCCACGTCCTTCCAGACCGCCATCGACGCTCTGCGGCTCATCCACGATGACGATCGGGCGCGTCGCCACGATCAGGTCAATTGGCTTCTCGTCGTTGACCTTCTCGCTGGGTTTGTAGAGGTTGTTCACTTCCTTCTTGTTGATGGCGCCGACAGTCGCGACCATGATCTGGATCGCTGGGCTGGTCGCGAAATTGCGTACCTGGCCGAGCTTCCCGGAGTCGTAGAGGAAGTAGTCGAATGGCGCGCCAGCATACAGACCCTTGAAGTGTTCCTCAGTGATCTGGAGCGTCTTGTAGACGCCCTCCTTGATTGCGACAGACGGCACGACGATGACGAATTTGGTGAAGCCGTAGCGCTTGTTGACCTCGAATATGGTGCGCAGATAGACGTAAGTCTTGCCCGTTCCGGTCTCCATTTCCACGGTGAAATCACCGGAGGTTAGGCTCGTCGAGGGGCGGATGCCGTTCCGAATCTGAATATCATTGAGGTTCTTCAGCAACTCGTCATCGAGCAGCGTCAAGCGATTGCCGATGCCGAGATCGTTTTCGGCGAAGCCCATCCGGTATTGCGGGTCTGACGCATCGTGCGTCACGGTGAACTCGGTGCGACAGATCTCCTGGCCACGAAACAGGTCGCACACCGCGTCAATCGCGGCGTGCTGGTAATCCAGATCGGGTTCAAAGTGCAGCTTCATTGGCGACCGCTCGCACTCCCGGCCGCCACCCATGCCTTTTCCCGCAGGACAGTCATGGCGATCTCGATTTGCCGCTTCGTGAATTGACGCTTCCGCGGGTTCCACGCATAGGTTTGCGCGACAACGTCATCCAGAACATTCGCGCCGTGGTGCTTCATCACCCAATGAACCGTAGAGAGAAGCTCAAGCCCAAATGGTGACTCGAAGCCGTCCACCAGGTCCGCGACCCGTTCAAACCGCTGCCTAGTGTCGTTGTGTTGGTCGAGAAACCGTCCGGCCTCGTCAATCGCGCCGGGAACCAGCGTGAGTAACTTGTCCGGTGCATCGCCTCCGTCGGCGTAGCCGGAGATCAGATGTCCCTCGATCGCATTCAGCACGTGCCGCAGGTTCTCGGCGTACGGACCGTACGGCGCCTGCGTATACCGCAGCCGGAGCGGCTCACCTGCCTCCTGCATGAAGTACATGAGCTTGTGGACCTCCAGGAGGGTCACCGAGGGATCGAGCAACCCGCCCAGATAGCGGTGAACCAGCTCCACCAGAGCGGCCCTGCCTGCCGTCATCTTCGGCACCTCGCGCACATGCGCCATCCGCTCGGGCGCGGGCGACCCGCTCGGCTCGTAGACCATCACTTGGACGTCGGCGAGCGGGCGCAGGGCAGCCTCGATGCGTGATCTGACCTCTGACCAGACCAGTCCTCCCAAGCCACTGCCGAGGGGCGGAATCGCAATGGAGCGAATGCCGTTCTCCCGGATCACCTTGACCAGCGCCGGAAGTCCGCTCTCGATGTCCTCCATCCTGCTCTTGCCGCGCCAATGACGCTTCGTTGGGAAGTTGATGATCCAGCGAGGATGCCCAAGCTCTCTCGTCTCGAACACGAACATCCGGCCGGGCTGCACCTCGCCGCGAGCGCAAGCATCGGCGTAGGCTTGGAAATTCTCCGGGAAGGCGTTCTTGAATTGGAGTGCGATTCCCCGCCCCATGATGCCGACGCAGTTGACCGTGTTGACCAGTGCCTCGGCGTCGGCCCTGAGGATGTCCCCTGTCTTGAATTCGATCATTTCCGACACCCTCCCTCAGTAGTACCAGTCGGCACGGACCTCGACATGAGGCCGATGTCCGCCCGCTGGTAGCGCATGCACAGCCTGCTGATAGACCGCCCGCGATGACACTCCAATGCGCTCGACCAGCTCCCACGGAAAGCGCTGCTCGATCAGGAACTCCGCCTGTTTGCCGTCCTTGCAAGTCTGCCAGTTTGTCGCCGCCACCGCGTCCCATTCTATCTCGTCCAACTGAGCGAGGTCGCAGCGATCCTCGAAGAAACGCGATCCAGCGTTCGAGAGCGTAAAGGCCCAGCGCCTGCGGTGCTGATTGGCCCAAGCCACTGTCGCCCGAACGTCGCCTTCCAGATGCAGGATCGGCCCCTGACCGCCACGATAAGTCAGCTCCGGGTGATTGGCTCGGTGGATCAAGTAGAGCATGACCGACCGCGGGCAGAAATAGAACGGCACGCAGTCGCCGACATGCAGTGCCGGATGGCTGGCCAGCCGAAGCTCGTTCAGTCGCCTGTACTTGATCGTGCTCATGCCGATCGTCGTGCCGGAGGTGGGCCGCCGAACCATCGCTGCATCGCACAGCAGGCATCCATCGGCAACAATCGATGCGAGCCGATCGACATGCACGATATGGTAGATTTTCGGGTGCGGCGGGACAGGCACGCCTACAGACTCCGGACCGTGGTGATCCCATTCTGCTCCAGGATGGCGGCGAGATTGGTTTTCGCTATATCGTCGCTGAAAGCGCCATCTCGGAAGACGCAGGTCGTATCGCCCGCCGTGGCTAGCGCCTTGTGCCATGCGACGATGCCCTGACCGAGTGTCTCCACGTCGTCGGCCGCGACTTTGGTTGCTAGACAGGCGATCAGCACGCCGCCGCCGATATTGTGCACCGACATGCCCGCGATCGTCCTCGTCTCGATCGGCACGCAAAGGTCGAGCCCTAGCTTGAGCAAAAGCTCGTAGAGGATGTCTTGCTCGGTACGATCTGCCTTGAGGTGCTCCACCGCCTCTTCGAGGCTTTTCGCGATGTCCTCCCGGTCGGGATTCCAAGCTCGGATGTTAGTTGAGTCAAGCTTGAACACGCGGAAGCCGAGATCACCTGAGAACATCGGGTTCTCATCTCGGGTTTTCTTACCTGCACGACGGAGGCGTTCAGTAGCGACACCGAAGATCGACCGATATTCCCCACGTTCCATAGCTTCTGGAAATTGGACGAGCGCATACCTTATGGACACGTTTCTGCTCGCGCCGAATTCTAAGGCAGCGTGGCCAAGCGTGCCCGACCCACAAAAGAAGTCCAACACTGTGTCCCCAGATTCACAGAATAACTCAATCAGCCTTGTCATAAGCTTAACAGGTTTTGGTGTATCAAAGGGCGCATCCCCTCCAAATAAGGCCTTCAGCTCAAGCGTTGCCTCTTTGTTGTGACCGGCAAATGAATAGTCCCACCAGGTGTTCGGTGTGATTCCTCTATCGCTCTCAGATAAGAAGGATTTCAACATTGGGCGAGCGTCACCACGCACGCCCCACCATATCCTATTATCCTGACGCCACTTCTCGAATTGATCTGGGTTACAACGCCAGTAACGGTTGGGCGGCGGATCAAACTTATTGCCTGTCGGCCCTGTTATAGTGAAAGTACCCGCTGCGTACGGCTTGCTAGCAGAGAGGTCTTGTGCACGCCAGACCCCCCTCTCGTCATCATCAGGATTCTTATATGCCTCAATCTGCTGCTCCGTTCGGTCCCAAGACCGTATCTTTACGTTCTCCCGATTATTCGCATAAACAACTATATAGTCGTGCATGTCCGACAGCCACTTTGCCGTGACATTCGATACATACCGCTTCTGCCATACGATCGTAGCTACGTGATTCTCCTCTCCAAATATCTCATTGCATAGGCACAAGACATTGTGCACCTCTCCATCATCGATCGAGATGCAAATCACACCTGTCTTTGTGAGAAGGTTTTTTGCTAATTTGACGCGGGGGTACATCATATTGAGCCAGTCGGTATGAAAGCGTCCCGAAGTCTCTGTATTCGAGCTGAGCCTTCGCCCACCCTCGACCTGACCGGTCAACTCAAGGTAATTTTGTATATTGTTCCGATAATCGTCCGGATAGATGAAATCCTTCCCGGTGTTATAGGGCGGGTCGATATAGATCAGCTTCACCCTGCCTGCGTAGCTCTTTTGCAGCAGCTTCAACACTTCGAGGTTGTCGCCCTCGATCATCAGATTTTTGGTTGTGTCCCAGTCCACGCTGTCCTCTGGGCAAGGTCGCAGCGTTCCGGTCGAGGGGGTCAGCGCTAATTGCCGGGCACGACGCTTGCCAAACCAGTTGAGACCGTATTTCTCCTCGACGTCGGTGACCGTCGCATCTCCCACCAGCGTCTTCAGCACGTCGACGTTGACCGCGGCGCCATTCGGTCTCTCTGTGATCAGCTCTGGGAACAGTGCCCGCAGCGTGGCGATGTTCTCCGCTACGAGATCGGCGGAGTGGGTTACCGGATCAGCGAGGTCGAGCTTCTTCATCATGAGAATCCATCAGGGCGTTCGGCAGTGATAGCGGTGCGGCATGGTCAGGCGGCTTCGAGCCGCAGGATGTCGTCAGCGATGTAGGCACGGAGGTCTGGCAAGGCGGTGAAACAGCGATAGCCGGCGGCGCTTGCCAGGGCGACAACCTCGCCGGGTTGGTTCAGCAGCACGGCCACCGGGAGGCTGAGACCAGTTTGTAGCCCGTCCGGCCAAGCGAGGTCGAAGACGGCCTTCTGCACCCCCGTCGCGGAGTCGGTGAAGTCGAAGCCAATCTCGCCGCGCGGCAGACCCTGCGCTTCCACCCAGTCGTTGAAGGTTTCGAGCTCGGCTTCCTCGGCCTCGGTAGTGATGCCGCCGGCGTCCTCCGCCTCGGCCAGCACGACCGGCGCGGTGGTGATCATCCAGCGCTTGTCGTCGTGCAGCAGGTCCTGGAATCGTCGGTTGGCCTCCGCCGCCAGTAGCGCGCGCCGCGCCTCCAGGAAGTCCAGATAGCGATCAATCTTCCACAACCGCTCGTCCATCGGGATCCATTGGGAGGCTAGTGCGCCCGGATGGTTGGCCTCGACCTCGGGGAAGTAGTCCTCTGGCAGGCGGTCGCTGATGTCGAGGTTGGTGTCTTTGGTGAGGAAGCAGAAATTGGCGAGGGCATTGACCTCGCCGCGTGCGTGCCGGGCTTTCCCGCCCGCGTCCTTGAGCTTGTAGAGCTGCGCCTTGGGAAAGATATGGTGCACCTCCAGCCGGCTCATCTTGCCGAGCAAGCTGGCCTTAAGTGCCAGGCCGGTGCCCCAGTCGCGCGCCTCGCCCATGCGGGTGAGCATGTAGAGGATGGGGTAGAACCGGGCCGACAGGGTTGAGCCAATGAAGTGGCCGGGTTCGACACACAGGCCGCTGTGCCAAAGGCGGAGCTGCTCCAGCAGCGCATCCAACCCGCCGCCCGCGCCTTCCAGGGCGGCGAGGTCCTGATCGATGATTGTCTCGGTTGAGCCGGAGAACCGGCCCCACATGCCGGCTTGTGCGAACCAGAAGAGCAGCTTGTCGCGCTCCTTGGCGCCGAGCGCCCCTTGCTTCCGGTCAAGGTAGCGAACCATGACCGGCACGGCGAAGCGACCGAAGAATACCCGGTCATGGTCCAGGCCGAGTCGGCCTGCGATGAGATTCAGGCTGGTCTCGATATTCTTGATCGCGCGCTTCAGGCCGTCTTGGATATCAACCGAGCTCTGGTTGTCCAGATAGCTGAATTTGGCCTCTCCGGTCAGGACAGTGTTCACCGAGCGCAGTAACCAATCGAGGTTGAAATAATAGTCCGCGCCCTCCCAGTCCTTGAGCTTCGCCTTCATCTTGACGCGTGCTTCAGGCCACTCGGCGCAAATCTTGGCAAGCGCCAGGTCACCCTTCGACAGCTTGGTGCCGCCACTGTTCACGCGGTTGAAGATATCGACAACGACAACAAGTGTTTTGTCTGAGCCGGTCACTTCCTCCACGTGCAGTTCGACATCAAGAATCCCGAGAAGGCGACTCGCTCGTCCGACATACACGCCGATCTGCGGCGCATGTTCAGAATGCGTGGTGAGCTTGGTGACGAAGTGTGCCAGGCCGTTGGTACCAGCTTTCATCAGATCCGTGACATCGATCCAGAGCGGATCGTCTACCATCTTCACTGGTTGGTAGAACGCGAAGCTCTCAGTCCCCAGGTGGAAGCGCAGACCGGTGAACGTCTGTGGGTTGCCGTCGAAGAACTTTGGCGGAGTGCCGCGGGCGACGCCGTACAGTGAGGTTATTCGCTGCTGGCCATCGAGGAGCAGCTTCACAATCCCGGCCGCGAGCTCGCCTTCGCCGCGATGCGCGGCTGTCTTTGCCTCCGTCGCCCACACCAACAAGCCGCCAATCGGGTGCCGGCGATAGAGGGAGTCGAAGAGTTCGCGTACTTGGTTGCGATTCCACACATAGCCACGCTGAAACTCCGGCAGCGCCATGTGTCCGCTGTCTATGTGATCCAGGATTGTCGCGATCTTCATGCCGCGTCTCCGCTCAGACCTTTTTGGTGATGCCCGATATCCGCTTGCAGGCGCTGGATTGTCGCGTTGAGCTCCACTCGCCTGCTGATCTGTCGCTCCTTCGCGGCAGCAGCGCGCAATCGCCGGACCTCTGCCTCCAGGCGTGCACATTCCGCCAGGGCCTCGCGCCGTGCGGCTGCACCGGCGGCCGTTGTGGGCAGCAGGAACTGCCCAGTTCGCAAGCCTGCCTGCCAGGCCAAAAGGGCGTCGATCCAGCCCTGATAGAGTGCACGAAGATCGACGCGCGATTGGCGAGCCAGGGCGAGCGCGGCGAGGAAGGCGGGCCAAATGGTAACCCCGCCTGTCGTACCAAGCTCGGCGCTTATGACGGAATCTTCCAGCACCGTCTTGCCTGATTCGCCGTGTGACCAGCGCTTGTGCGCCGCGCTGAGAGTGAGGCTGCCCTCTTGCTCTGCGATCAGGAACACCGGGTAGGGGATGGCGCGGTGGATCAACTCGGTCAGCCGCAGCGCTTTGGCTCCAGCACGCAGCGTAAGGTGCAGAACCGCGATCTCCAGATACTCCCTCGCTTCGTCGCGGTAGATCGGCACGCCGATGGTGGTCGGCTTCAGGGCCGCGACCCACAGCAGCGCTTCAATGCCCTCATTGATCAACCGCTTATCCGCGGCGGTGGGTGCGCCGTTCTCAAGCAACAGCTTCTTCGGTACGCGCTGATCAACGCGAGCACTCGCGGGCAGCTCGAGGGCGGCTATGATGTCGGCCGCGGTCATGCGGCGACGGCTGGTAGAATGACCAGGTAGGCCAACACCTCGTAATCGTCGGACCCGGCGAATTCGCCCTTCAAAGCGTGGGTGCCGCCGGGCGAAAACAGGCTAGCAACAGCCCGTTCCTGGTCTTTGCCCTCGATGGACGCCACAGCGCTCGCGAGCAGTCTCTGGGCATGGCGCATGTCCTCTCCCTGCTTCGTCGCCCTGTCGAACCGTGCACAGGCTTCGGCGTCCGGCAGATCACGGCCCAGGCAAACGCGCTTGAGTCGATCGAGGATGTGTTTCGCCTGGACGTAGGGGAGGAGGATGGCGCCATCTTCCGCGACATGCACAAGGTAGTACGGTGCGAGCGGATAGCCGCCCTCGGCGGAGCGCTTGGCCGCATCGCCCTCGGCACGGAGACAGAAGACAATTCCCGGTGGAATCTCGGTCTCAGGGCTGGTGGCTACCGTGCATGCACCGAGCGGCAGGCTTTCCAGCACGCCCGGATGGCGCTTGAGGTATTGAGCGAGGTCGATGCGAAAGTCTGTGAGCGTCAGGTCGGCAATCGACACGCCGCTCGACAGGTCTTCGAGATCGATCACGGCGTCCTGGAGCTTGAGCAACTGCTTGCGGCGATACTCCAGGTCGTTCATCTGATCGCCGGATTGCTGCTCGATCAGATTCTCTTCGCCGGTTGCGGAGATATCGAGCAGTACCATTCGGCCGCTAACCCGCTGCTCCAAATTGATGTATTCCTCCAGCTCCATGTTGGGCCAGAAGTTTACGAGCTGGATGTGCTCGTTGGGTGAACCGATGCGGTCGATGCGGCCGAAGCGCTGAATGATGCGCACCGGGTTCCAATGGATATCGTAGTTGATGAGCCAATCGCAGTCCTGGAGGTTCTGGCCTTCGGAAATGCAGTCGGTGGCTATCAGAAGGTCAATTTCACCTTCATCGTTCAGGTCCTCCGGCCGTTCTTTGGAGCGCGGGGAAAAGGTGGTGAGGATCGAGGTAAGGTCCCGGCGAAGCTTCGGTAACGTCGTCCGATTGGAGCCGGCGCCCGTTACCAGCGCCGCTTCGATGCCAAGGCTTGCTTTCGCCCAGGGTGCAAGCTGGTCGTAGAGGTAGCGGGCCGTATCGGCAAAGGCGGTGAAGACGATGACCTTCCGATTGCCGGGGTTGATGGGTCTGCGGCACTTGTCATCGATCACTGCGCGCAGTTCGGCCAGTTTGGCGTCGCGGGTAGCGTCCACCTGTCGTGCCGCAGCCAGAAGCGTCGCGAGCCGGTTGCGGTCCTCGATGAGGTCTTGTCGCCAGCGGATCAGATCGACATCCTTAAGCAGCACCTTCACCTTGCGGCCAACAAGCAGGCTCTCAAAGGCCGGATCATCGATATCGACATCCTCAATATCGATCTCTTCCATGTCCTCCGCTTGCTGCTCAATCCGTGCCAGCGTGGCTTCGACATCCCGAAGTTGTCGCTCGACCGTGAGAGCGAAGGACGTGACCGAGCTTTCCATGCGCTTGAGCACGTTTACTCGTAACAGGTGAATCAGGCTCTCTTCGCGGTCCACCTGTCGGAAGAAGCTCTCACCGCCGCGGATCTCCGTGCTGTACTTCGCGTCATAGGCCGGCTGCTTGTGCGGCAACACGTAGCGAAGGGGCGCATAGGCGGCGAGATTCAGACGGCGGATTTCGAGGTTGATATCGCGTATCGGGCGAAATTCCCCGGCGCGGTCTACATCAGCCTTGATGTTGATCGGCTTGAGCCGATCTGGGAAATGGCCGGTCTCACTCGTCCCGTAGTACCTCTCGATGTGCTTGCGCGAGCGGGCAATCGTCAAGAGATCGAGAAGGGTGAAATAATCAAACCCAAGCATCTCGACCAGCCGCGCCGGCGTGCGGTCGCCGTCATCGAGTTCGAGCCAGCGGTTGAACTGTTTTTGCGCTAGGCGCGTAGTGCTGTCGATGCTGCCAATCCCATGGTCAATCAGGGCAGTGTCGTCGCCCTCGGTCGCGAAGGCGATCTGGTTACACAGGTCGGCCATCCGATTATTGACCGGCGTGGCTGAGAGCATGAGCACGCGGGTTTTGACACCCTCCCTGATGATCTTCCGCATCAGACGGTCATAACGCGTCTCGCCGCCTTGGCGCGGCGTGCGCTTGTTGCGGAAATTATGTGACTCATCGATCACGACGAGGTCGTAATTACCCCAATTCACGTGCGACAAGTCGATGTCGCCCGAGGTTCCGCCGTCGCGCGACAGATCGGTGTGGTTCAGAACATCATAGTTCAATCGATCCGGCGCCAGGAAATTACGACGATCATTAGCCTTGTAGAGCGTCCAGTTATCTCGCAGGCGCTTCGGGCAAAGGACGAGAACGCGATCATTGCGCAGCTCGTGGTACTTGATGATCGCCAATGCCTCGAAAGTCTTGCCGAGTCCGACGCTGTCGGCGATAATGCAACCACCAAAGCGGTCGAGCTTGTCTATCGCCCCGATTACGCCGTCGCGCTGGAACCTGAACAGCTTCTTCCACACAATCGTGTTGCGGATGCCGGTCGCCGATTTGACAATGCGCTCTTCGTCCAGGTCTTCACCGCGCTCGCGAAACAGATGTAGAAGGACAAGCGCATAGAGACGAAATGGGTCCTGGTGTGCAGCAAGACGGTCCAGCGTCTCGATCAGCGCAGCCTTGTTACTTGGGTCAGTTTGAAGGTCAGACCATTGCGCATCGAACCACTGGCTGAGTAGAGCACTTTCTTCAGCGGTTTCGGAAGCCTGGATCAGGCTAAGTGGATTGCCCGGCCTGATCCCTAGCCCTTCTGTACTGAAGGCGAATGAGCCGAGGACCGCCTGTCGTGGCTGCTGTTCATGATCCCGCAAAACGATGGCGCCCTGCGGGATCGCCCCGCGCGCGCGGCGCAACTCGACTTGGTCTTGCATCCAGCGCGCGCATCGCTTCGCTAGCCAACGCGTCTGTAGGCGATTGCGGGCGCCGCGATCTGCGTCGGTGCCGAGCAGCGCCAGGTCAATCTCATTGGATGGCAGCAGAAGGCGTACCTTGGCGAGTTTTGGAATCTCCCCAAGAATCTCGGCAAGTGCAAACATTGATAGGCAGGACGTCATAACGTCCAATTGGTTGCCAGAAGCAATCCAAGGGCGGACAAGGTCGATGACGCGTTCCGCGCCGACGTTGCGGAGGAATTTCATCTATTAGGCCGGTTTCGCGATGTCTTGGGGCTTTCCGTCCGGCCCAGTCCGGGTGCGCATCGAATTGCAACGGACTCGGCCGCGCGAACTCCACCACTACCCGGGCGCCGGTGCGCCGGTGCGTGGCTATCGCCACCGGCTCGACGCGGCGACGGCCTCCCCGCCGGCCGACGCTGGCCTCGACATTCGGTGCAGGCGGCATGCATCGGGCTTGGCAGGCTGTGCCGAACCAGGCCCCCTACCGCGGTGCCTCCCCCGCCTTTAGATATCCCCACCTTTCCCGCCCTGGTTTAGTGCTCCGGCGCACGCTCCGTGCCGACACCATTTGTCGCTATAAGGGCGGCGCCCGCAACTGTTTGCACTCCACCCGACGGTGTAATCGGCGGGTCGAGCCTGCTGGAAGGTGCCGGGCACGCGGTCCGCCGAGACCGTCATGTCCGCAATTTGCCAACATCAAATGCCAATGGCGCCAAATGGGACCTCGCTGCACTGCCATGAGGCGGAGCGGGACAATGAGCCACCGTCCGGGTTTGCGATCGTGACGACTCGGTGGTGGCAGGGAATGCCGTTCGCCTGTCGACAGTGCCCCCGCCGAGTGCAGCCATCTAACGGGACTGAACGAGCACGGCATCCGCAGGCAGGCGGGGCCGATGCCGAGGGGGAGCCGAACGGGTAGAGCCAAGCCCCAGGACAGCACCCCATCGTGCGGGATTTGGCTGCACCCTACCACGTTGGCTCAGGCTTATATGCCGTCTCCGCAACCACCTTGGATGCGTCGCCGCGCAGCCGATATTTGCCTATCAGCCCGCCCTTTTCCTCGTCCGACACCGCACTCACACGATGAAGGCTCCACATCTTATCGTTCGTCGGTGATAGGCGGTACGTCCTGCCGTTGGTACGACAATACCAATTGAGCGATTTTCGTAATTGGGTCCAATTGCAGTCGGCACCAGATAACAGCCGCTGCTCTCGCGATATTTGGCTTTGCTCGCGCAATTGCTGACGGCGTTTGCTCTGCTCGATACGGATGCGATCCTCTTCGCGGTCCACGTACTCCCCGAGAACTCCGATGATCGCGGGAAGCTCCGTACCTTCAGCGTTTTCCTTTTCGTACAAAGCCAAGCAACCAGGCCGGAGTTCGTCATTGGGGAGTCGATAGGGATCCTCCTCTTCACACACCTTGAGGCGCTGAGTGACATCCGTCATCGAAAGCCGAGGCCCAGGCATGCGGTTGAGGAAGTCCCGCATAGCGTCGAGCGGTACCCAGCAGCCCACAGCGGATTTCAGCAGAAATTCACGTTGACCATCCCACTTTCCCCAGATCGAATTGCCATGGTCTATTTTCCGGACAATCTCACGCGCGAGCTTCGCTACTGAATGCGGATCACGGATGTGGCGCAACGACGGACTTCTCAGATAGTCGAATAGAAGCACCTTGACGGCCAGAATCTGCTCGTCTTCGCTCATGGGCGGACTCCGAATGGCGGCGGGCGGGAAGTTCCTGCGACGTGAAATTGTGGCGCGCGAGCCATCCGCGCGCCATCCGTCAAGGCGCTCGGACCGGCATCTCTCGCTGGTTATCGTCTCCACGATGGTCCTGACGCGCCGGTCTACCCAGGCTGTGAGCCGCTCGGGCCAGGTTCTGACCGAGCCGGGCGTCAAAGTGAGGGGCGGTGCCACCGCAGCATGTGTTCACCCTTTGACCCGATCGCCTCCACGTTCCTGGCAACGCCGGGCCGGGGGGCCGCGATCGGGTTGCGACTGTCCGGTGTGCACGATGGAGCAATGAGGTGTCGCGAATGCCAGGACGACATGGGACGCGCGAGAACGGACAAGCACGGCGCCATTGGTCGGAGGGCGATATAGGAGATTTATTGGGAGACGTTTTATCTCAGAAGCACGTCACCGTCCGATAACCCATTGAAAACACGTGGCGTCCCCTACGGGATTCGAACCCGTGTTACCAACGTGAAAGGCTGGTGTCCTAGGCCTCTAGACGAAGGGGACCGCGGCGGCGCGGTGGGGTAGCGAACCCCCCTCCCACGGTCAAGCCGGCGCCGCATCGCTGATCACGAACCCCGGGTTCACCGCGCCATTCCACACTTCCGCCCGCAGGTGGCCTGCCAGATGCAGCGGCATGCCGCTCCGCCCCAGCAGCGCCTCGGCCAGCGCGCCGTCCCGTGCGCGGAACAGCATTGCCTTCAGGCGTGGCCCGCCGCCTTCGCCTTCGATGAAGGTACGGATCGCGGTCGCCTCCCGCCCCACCCGATCCGCCCGCAACACCCGGGCGCGTTGCAGCACCAGGATCGGCTCCTCGTTACCCGCCCCAAACGGCGCCAGCCGAGCAAGCTGCTGCGCCAGATCCGTGGTGGCGCCGCCCACCGCCAGCGTCCCTTCCACCGCCAGGTCGGCCGCACTGGGCAAGGACGCCGCCGCCGCCAGCCGCTCATTCAGGAAAGCGTGGAACGTCGCAATCCGCTCGCCATCCAGCGAGAACCCCGCCGCCATGCTGTGCCCGCCGCCCGTGATCAGGATACCAGCCTGCCGCGCCGCGATCACCGCGGCGCCCAGGTCCAGCCCCGCCACCGAACGTCCTGACCCTTTCGCCAAACCACCCGCAACGCCAGCGACACAGGCCGGGCGATTGAACCGCTCCTTGATCCGCCCGGCAACAATCCCGACAACGCCAGGATGCCAGCCCTCGCCGCAGACCAGCAGCGCCGCATGGCCGGCCGCGGCCTGCGCTTCCGCGATGCGGAAGGCGGCATCCAGCACCGCAGCCTCGACTTCCTGCCGCTGCCGGTTCACGTCGTCCAACAAAGCTGCCAGGGCCGTCGCCTCGGCGGCATCCTGCGCCAGCAATAGCCGCAGCCCCAGATCGGCCTCGCTGATGCGCCCGGCGGCGTTGATCCTAGGGCCCAGACCGAACCCGCAGGTAAATGCCGTCGGCCGGTCGCGCGTCTGCGCCACATCCAGGAGCGCGGCAAGACCTGGCCGAGCGCGCCGCGCCATCACCTTCAATCCCTGGCACACCAGCGCCCTGTTCACGCCGGTTAGCGGCATCATGTCGCAGACCGTCGCCAGCGCCACCAGGTCCAGCAGGGCCAACAGATCGGGAGCGGCGCGCTGGGCAAAGTAGCCCTGCCGCCGCAGCGACCGCAGCGTCGCCACCGCCGTCAGAAACGCCACGCCGGCCGCGCACAGCGCGCCCAGCCCCGACCCGTCGTCCAACCGGTTCGGATTGACCGTGGCAAACACCGAAGGCGGCGGCCCCTCGGCCTTGTGGTGGTCCAGCACCAGCACATCCGCGTCGCCGTGCACGGCCGCCAGCGCCTCACCCGCCGCCATGCCGCAATCGACGCAGACGATCATCGTCGCACCTTGCTCGACCAGCCGGCGCAACGCGACCGGGTTCGGACCGTAGCCCTCGTTCATGCGGTGCGGCACATGGGTATGGACGGTGCAACCCAGCTCGCGCAGCAGAGTCACCATCAGGGCGGCACTACAGGCACCATCCACGTCATAGTCGCCGAACACGCCGACGGTCTCTCCGCGCATTGCACCTGCGGCCAGACGGTCAGCAGCGGCATCCATGTCGGTGAGCAATGACGGATCCGGCAGCAGCGCCCGCAGCGTCGGATCGAGGAAGTCGCAGGCACCCTCAATGTCGACACCACGCGCGGCGAGCAAGCGGCCAATGATCTCCGGCACGCCCATGCGTTGCGCAATGCCCAGGCCCAGCCGGTCCTCGCCGACACGCCAAACCCAACGCCGCCCCCCCAGGCTGCGCTCGATCCCGAGCACTGGCTCCATCAGGCGGGTGCCGCCCAGCCGCCCCAGTACTTGGTGGAGAAATTATGATGCGCCTCCACATAGCGCACGGTACCGGAGCGGCTGCGCATCACCACCGAATGGGTCACCGCGCCCTGGCCATGGATGCGCACGCCGCGCAGCATAGCGCCGCTGGTGACGCCGGTGGCCGCGAACATCACATCACCCTGCGCCATTTCGTCGCAGGTGAACACGCGCCGCGGGTCCGCATGGCCCATGCTGCGCACGCGCTCGATCTGGTCGTCGCTTTCATACATCAGCCGCCCCTGCATCTGCCCACCAACGCAGCGCAATGCCGCCGCGGCCAGCACGCCCTCCGGCGCGCCGCCGGAGCCGAGATAAATGTCCACGCCCGATTCGGGCATGGTGGCAGCGATCACCCCTGCCACGTCGCCGTCGCTGATCAGCATGATGCGCGCGCCTGCTTCGCGTGTTTTCGCAATCAGTTCCTTGTGGCGGTCGCGGTCCAGGATGCAGGCGACCAGATCGGAAATGCGGCACTTCTTCGCCTGCGCCAGGTTGCGCAGGTTACTGCCGACGGGCGCATCCAGCGCGACCACGTCATCCGGCAGACCGCCGCCAACCGCGATCTTTTCCATGTAAATGTCGGGCGCGTGGAGAAAATTGCCGGCTTCGGCGAGCGCGATGGTGGCGATGGCGTTGGGACCGCCTTTGGCCGTGAGCGTGGTGCCCTCCAGAGGATCGACGGCAATGTCCATAGGCGGGCCGCCGGCGCCGACCTTCTCGCCGATATACAACATCGGCGCCTCGTCCATTTCGCCTTCGCCGATCACGACGGTGCCGGCGATGCCGACCGTATCGAAGGAGCGGCGCATGGCTTCCACCGCGGCACCGTCGGCGGAATTCTTGTCGCCTTTGCCGATCCAGCGGGAGGCCGCGATGGCGGCGGCCTCGGTCACACGGACGAGTTCCAGGGCCAGGTTGCGGTCGGCCACCTCGCCGGGGTTGCGCGGCTTGGGTGCGTCCATAGGAGCGTTCCTCCGAAGCGATTCCCCATCAACCTACCACGGGAGCGGGACGCGCGGGAGGATGGTTGGCGCCGCCATGGCGGGTGTGTGAGGCGACAGGCGCAGATGGGGACTATGGCGCTGTGGGGCCGGCAGGACACCGCCAGCACCCCGACGGCGGTGTCGACGGTTTGCGGACCGAAACGCCGATCAGGGCAGTCCACCCTGGCCAGCGCATCCCAGGAGAGAACCGATGGCCGCCAGGAGACGGGCCGCCCCCGGCAACAGGGGCAGCCTGCTCTCCCGGAGCCTGGGAGCCTTTCCCCCAGCGGCGCATAATCGTTCGCGCCGAATCGGGGAGCCCGGCTCATGCTTTTCCTTCTCTTGGCGCTTGCCCTCATCACGGCCGCCGCGGCGGTTGCCGCGGTGATTGTCGTCTCGCGGCACGCCCAGGCGCTGGCGGCACTGCGACTGCTGGGCGAACAATCGCTGGCCGGCACGCGCACGGAAGCGGAAACCACGCGCGCGGCTTTGCGTGCCGCCGATACCGCGACGGCCGAGCGGATCGCCGGCCTGCGTGGCGCGTACGACACCGGCCTGGAGCAAGTGCGCACCGTGCTGTCGCGCGAGCAAGGAGACATGCGGCTGGCGCTGATGGAAGGGCAACAGAAATCGGCAGAGCATATCGGCACGCAATTCGAAACCACGCGCACGATGATGGAAGCCAAGCTGCGAGAATTGCGTGAGGGTAACGAGACCAAGTTGGCGGAAATCCAAAAGACGGTGAACGAGCAACTCCACGCCGCGGTGGAAAAGCAGATGAACGAAAGCTTCAACCGCGTCATCGACCAGTTTGCAGCCGTGCAGAAGGCAATGGGCGATGTGCAGGCCGTCACTGCGCAGATTGGCGACATCAAGCGATTGTTCTCGAACGTGAAGACGCGCGGCGGCTGGGGTGAGACGCAGGTGCGCGCCATGCTCGACGATATCCTGCCGGCCGGTGCCTATGAAACCAATCGCAAGGTGCGGCCGGACAGCGACGAGGCCGTCGAATTCGTCGTCATCATGCCGATGCGGGGCGAGGACCGCCCACTGCTGCCCATCGATGCCAAATTTCCGGTGGAGGATTACGAACGTCTACTGGCGGCCTCGGAAGCTGGTGACGCCGAGGGCGAACGCACGGCGGCGCGCCGGCTGGAACGCGCGATGCGGGAGCAAGCGCGGAAGATCGCGAGCAAGTATATCAACCCGCCGGTCACGGTGGAGTTTGCCGTGATGTACCTGCCAACTGACGCTTTGTACGCGGAGGTCGCTCGGATTCCCGGACTGATCGATGACATTGGTCGCGACTGCCGCGTGCTGGTGCTGGGCCCCTGTCTGTTCCCGGCGCTGCTGCGCACGATCCAGCTTGGCTTTGTTACGTTGGCGTTAGAGCAGAAGGCGGATCAGGTGCGGGATCTGCTGGGCGCCACGCGGACGGAGATGCTGAAGATGGACGACGTGCTGGAACGCCTCGCCAAGCAAGCAGGTACGTTCAGTAACACGATCGAGCGTGCGCGCGTGCGGACACGAGCGGTGGGCCGGAAGTTGCGCAGCGTGGAGGCGGTGGACGCGCCGCAGGCCGAGCAATTGCTGGAGTTGGATAGCGAGATGCTGGCGGAGGAGGAGTGATCTTCCGGCACGGCGCATGGGGTCGATCCCGAGCGCGATCGACGCAATTGGGTTGCGGCCTCGACCAACCGTCCTATCGAGGCAGAAGGGCAATCGGATCGGCACGAAGTCCATTTTGGACCTTCCGGCAAACGTGCGGGTGATTCGGGAGGGCGGAAGCCGGCTGCGCGGTCCGTATTTGTCGAATGAGATATACGGGAATTTTGCCGATAGGCTGACGGTATGAACTTCGGCTGGCCGCGGCTGGAGATCCATCGTCGGGTTGGCGGCTTTGAGTCATGTCGCGCTGCCGCCCACGCTCGTTGTATCTGCGTTCATTTGCGCTCATCTGCGGTTCCACCGCGCCTACGATACCGGACAAGCGTGCATCAATCGCATGGCCGCCTCGTACCGGGACACGACCGCTATCCTGGCAGACGCGCCCACACGAATGCCGGAAGCCATTCGTTCCCAAGAAAACGACGCGGCTCGTCATGATCGGCCGGGGTAGTGGGTGACGCTATTTGAATCGAGGGCATTAGCGTCTAATTGCCGGGAGACTGGGCCGCTTTCTCGTGCGCCTGCGCGGCGAAACTCGAATGCTTCATATGGTACTTGGTCTCGAGGTCGATGATAGTTCCGTCCTTTACCCACTTCTTGACCACACCAGATAGATAGGCAGCCCATTCCGGTTGATCATTTCGCACAGCGAGACCCCAGGGCTGGACTTCCCACGAATGAAGCGGCATCTCGTAATCGCTCCAGGCCGGGTCCTGCAGGTCGCCTTCGATCGCTGTGTCGTCATAGAGCAATCCGTCGCAACGGCCCGCTTTCAGCGCCGCCAGGGCTTCGCCGGGACTGCCGAAGACAAGAACCTGAAGCGCCAGGTTTGTCCTGGCCTCGTAGTTGTAGTACGCGCCCCGAATGCCACACACCGGCCTGCCTTTCAGTCCGGCCCAAGATCGCAGGTGCATCGATTTAAGCACCATGACATTGAACCCGGCGGCGTAATAGAAGGGCCTCACGATGGTCACCTCCTGCCGGCGCAGCAGCGTATCATTCATAGTGGCGATCAGCAGGTCGATCTTGCCTTGCCGCAGCAACGCGATGCGGTTCGAATTATTCACCGGCACAAGTTCCAGCTTCACGTCCAGCCCCTCGGCCACATCCGCGGCCAGATCGGGCTCGATCCCCACAATCTTGCCGGACGGCGAGCGGAATCCAAACGGCGAATAGTCCGTTTTCACGCCGACCAGCAATGTACCGCGCTGCTTGATCGTAGCAAGGTCATCGGCGCTCGCACGCCGCCCTCCGAGGGAAATAAGGCTGGCAGTAAGAAGAGTCGCTGCAAGCAGACGTAAGAGATGGCTCCGGACTCTCATCCTGCGCTCCTTCGGCAGTCACGTGGGCGAAAGACGCCAATTGACCCACGCGATATTCCGCCCGATCCGGGTTTGATGCCAGCCCCAATATGGTTTCGTTGTCACCCCCGGGCTGGTGCACGGCCTTGTTCACCGGGCGATCCCCTGAGCGCCATGGCCCAGGTTCTGGACGGTCTCCGGCGTGACGGCGCAACACTTGCTCGACTGCAGCCGCGTCGAGGCCCTGAAGGATGCAGCGGATAGCGGTATGAGCCGCGCCACGCTTCCCGTGCAGGGCGAAAACGGTGTTTAGCCGGCGGCGATGGACCCTGATGAATGTCTCGATGGCACGCAAGGAATTGCCACCGGTAACCGCCACGACGATCGAGAGCAGCGGCTTGAACGTGGCGAGAAGCGGATTGAACGGGCACATGGCAACCTGCTGCGCATCGGTTGCCGGATGTGGATTCAGGGATCTTGCCGCGCCCACCTCTCCCACGCCGTGGGCGAGGTTACGTCAAATGCGGCAGCGCCTGCCAATCCTCGCTCTGCATCTCATCCAGCCGCGACGCCGTGCGCTCGAACATCTTTGCGTTCTCGCCGCTCCGGTACAACTGGTCGGGCATTGCTGCCGCCGACGCCACCAGCTTAACCCGGTGGTCGTACAGCGTGTCGATCAGCGTAATAAACCGCCGCGCCACGTCGTAATTGTCAGGCGACAGAGTCGGTATCCCATCCAAAATCAGCGTGTGGAAATGCGTCGCCAGCGCCAGGTAGTCGCCGGCCCCGAGTGCCGTCCCGCACAGCGTCTCGAAGTCGAACCGCGCGACGCCTTCCGCCGCAATCGGTACCGTCAGCCTGCGGCCCATCACCATCAATGCCTCCCGCCGTCCGTACGCCCCCCCCGTCAGTTCAGCAAACGCCGCGTCCAGCGCGCGATCCGCACGACCATCCGCCGGCACCACCCACGTCCGCATCCCGCGCAGCCGCGAGCGCCGGAAATCGCGCCCGGCATCCAACGCCAGCACATCCAGCTTCTGCTTGATCAGCTCAATGAACGGCAGGAACGCATCGCGCCCGGGCTGGCCTTTGAACAGATCGTCGGGCGGCGTGTTGGACGTCGCCACCACCACGACGCCGCGCTCGAATAATGCCTGGAACAACCGCCCCAGGATCATGGCGTCGGCGATGTCGTTCACCTGGAACTCGTCGAAGCACAGCAACGCCGACTCGCTGGCGATCGAGTCGGCCAGCGGTGGGATCGGATCCTCGATCTCCGGGTGCGCACGCTTGAATGCGTGGAAACGCATATGCACGTTCTGCATGAAGCGATGGAAATGGATGCGTTGCTTGCGCGGCACATCCGCAGCGGCATAGAACAAATCCATCAGCATGGATTTGCCGCGCCCCACTTCGCCGACGAGATAGAGTCCGTGGGGGCGCTCCTCGTCCGCGCCCTCGGCCGGGTGTCGGCGCAACAACCGCGAGAGAAAGCCGCCGCCATTGCTCGGGCGCAGCGGCGGATCGTAGCCCCGCAGTCGGGTCCACAGGCGTTGCAGCCGCTCCGCCGCCAGTTGCTGGGCGGAATCCGGTGCCAGTTCGCCCGCTGCTACTTTGGCTCGATAGGCCGGCAGCGGGCCGCGCATCGCGGGGTCGAGAGGTGCATCCATCACAGGGCACCGCAGATAGCGCGTGCCGAACCCTGCGCCTAGATTGAAGCAATAAATCAAAGGGAACGGTTGTGCCCCTCACGCCGCGTGACATGCTGCCCGAGGCCATCGCCGCGGTAGAAGCCGCCGGCGCCATGATCGCCGCCGAGTTCTGCCGCCCCGGCGGCCCGCGATTTACCGACCACGTGACCGCGCCAGTGGACCACGAAGCAGAACTGCTGTTGCGCGAACATCTGACACGGCTGCTGCCTGCCCGCTTTGTCGGCGAGGAAGCCGGCGTGCTGGATGCCCCAGCCAACGGCTTCTGCTGGGTGGTCGATCCGCACGACGGCACGCGCGCCTTCCTGGAAGGCCGCCGCGGCAGTGCGGTGTCCGTTGCGCTGCTGCGCGAAGGAACACCGGTGCTGGGCGTGGTGTTCGCGCCGCTTGGTCCCGATCGCGGGCCGGACCTGATCGCCTGGGCGGAAGACATGCTCATCACCCGCAACGGCACGCCGGTGACCAACGATCTGCGGGGCCGGGCGCTCGCCGCGGGCGATGTGATATTCCTGAACCATGGTGCCTGGCAGCGCCCGATCTGGCACGGCACCGCCGTGGCACCTGGGCGGTTCATGCCGCTGCCCTCGATCGCCTATCGCCTGGCTCGGGTCGCCGTGGGAGACGCGATCGCCACTCTGACTTTGCGGCCCGTCAATGCGTTGGACATCGTCGCAGGCCATGCTTTGCTGATGGCAGCTGGTGGTGTGCTGGTTGCCGAGGACGGCGTGCCGGTCACCTATTCTGTGCTGGGAGAAAGCCGGCCCTCGGCCTGCTTCGGCGGAGCGCCCGCTGCCGTGGCGACGCTACGAGCCCGAACCTGGCGCGGCAGTACCGAGGCGCGCCGGCCGCCGCGGGTCACGCTGGACTGGCCCCGCGCACCGGAGGGCACCGCGCTCGATCGCGCCATTGGCGCAATGCTGGGCCTGATGATCGGCGACAGTTCCGCCTGCACCGATGGACGCATTGCTGGCCAGCCGAGCCCGCGGGGCGAAGCCGCCCTGGCGGTGGCACGAGCGGTTGTCGCGGGTGCATGCCCCCCACCAGGCGGCGGATTGCTCCGAGCCGTCCCCCTTGCAGTAGCTGCGCCGAGGTCCGAGGCTGCCGCCAAAGGCGCCACGAACGATGCCGCGAACGCCGGCACCGATCCCGTTGCCGCCGCCGCCCTGGCCACCGCCGTCGCGGCCGGACTTGCCGGTGCCGGGCATGAGGAGGTCGTCCGCCTGGCGGGCAGCGCCGCCAGAGATCCGGTGTTGGCAACGGCGTTGCGCGGCGCAGCCCTTGGGCGACACGCGTTCTCCCCAGCGCATGCTCTTCCTGTGCTGACCTGCCGCCCTGATCACGGGCTGGGGGTAGCGCAGCCCCGCCCGGAGGAGTACTGGCCCGACGACCTCATCGACCTCACCGAAGCCCTGCTGCTGTCGCGCCGCGTCCGTCAGGAGACACTATGAGCTTGCTGGACTACGCCGCCCTCGCCGCCACCCCGGCGACGGAGGATCCGTTCCCACACGTGGTCGTACCGCATTTCGTGCCGCCACCCGCGTTGCAGGACGTGGTCGCGCACCTGCCGCCACTGGACAAGCGCGGATCGTTCCCGGTGACCGCCGTCTCGCTCGGACCGAACGCGCAGGCGTTGATGGCCGAAATGCAGGGCAACCGATTGCGCGACGCGATTGCAGACAAATTCCGGCTGGATCTCGAAGGCTCGCCCACCATGCTGACGCTGCGCGCCTGGACCAGCGATCGCGATGGCCACATCCACGTCGATTCGACCGCCAAGCGGGTAACAGTGTTGCTGTATTTGAATCCCGCCGGCGATTCCTGGGCAAAGCACGAAGGCTGCCTGCGCCTGCTGCGCGGACCGGATGATCTCGAGGACTACGCTGTCGAAGTTCCACCGGTGAACGGGACGCTGCTGGTGTTTCCCAATTCCTCACATTCCTGGCACGGCCACAAGGTCTTCACCGGCCAGCGCTACAGCCTGCAGCTCAATTACATGACAACCGACGCCAAGGCGCGCAGCGAACTGCGCCGCCACCGGATATCGGCATTCATGAAGCGGCTGACACTGGCAGCCTAGGCCCCAGCAGCACAGTACCCGTCGTGGCTTGGCTCGACGAGGACGAGTAATGACGCGCGCTACGCGTGCATCCAGACATACCTATGCCCGGCGCGCGGCCCGCTCGGCCCGGTAGTCCAGCAGATCGCAATCTTGGTCCGGCAACACCGGGCGAACCGCGTTCAGTGCATCCCGCAACGTGCCGTCCTGACGGACCGCCGTTTGCTCCTCGATCGGCAGAGTCATCGACCCATCCGGTTCCACCCGCAGCAGCATAACGGTCCACGCGCGCTCGCCGGCAGCGCGCTGAATCACGACGAAGTGGCCATCGGCGACACCGCGCTGGAACTGAATGGCGATTCGGTCCGTGGCCGGCCGCACAGCATTGGCAGGCATATCGTCGCGCACATTCACCCGCGCCACGCCAAGCCGCGCTGCCCGTGCGCCCCATTGCTCGATCAGCGCATGATCCCGGCGCGACAAATGCCGCTTGGGGAATGGCACAATATTGGAAGTCGCATCAAGAGGCATGGCGGCATCCGTTCAACTGAGGATTGCAGCGTCGCGTGTTCTTGCAAGCATGATGCATAACGCGCGGCGAGCGCGGCGAGCGATGATATAGGTCAACCGCAGGCACAGCATGATTTACGTACATGTCCGTATCCGAAGCGCCAACCAACGGCCCCTTAACTCACGATGGGTGTGCCGGGTTGAGATTGCTCACGGCAAATCAATTGGAACCGGAGTATGCCAATAAGGCGTTTCACCGGCGCGCAGGCAATCAAACTGCCGCGAATGCCCGGCTATGCCGCCAAGTCTGGCACAACAATGGTTTCTATGTCTGAATTGCGTTAGAGAATGCCATGATCTTGCCAGGCAGCGGCAGCTACACTCACGAGCCTGGAATTCCGTGCCGGCGCAGGTTATCCGAACATACGGTCCACGTCGTTCTGGCCGAGATCGGCGCCTCCGGGCGGTTCCGCCGTCGCAGCTTGCTCGCCGGGCTCCGGCGCATCCGCCGGGGCAAGCCCGGCCAGCATCGTTTCGACCTTCTCCAAATGCTCGATCGCCCTACGGATGCGCTGGCCGGTGAGATCCTGGAACGTACACGCTTCGAAGATGGCATTGAGACGCTGCGTGATCGCCACGGACGCCCCACCGTCATCCCGCCCGTCTTCGATCCAGGCGGCGATCCCTTCGGCCGCTTCCATGATCTGGTTCGCCGCATGCTCCGTTGTTTGCACCACGGCTTCCAGTTCCAGCCCGCTGGTGCGCGTTGCGAGCACCGGCGCAGCCACCAGGCGCCCGATCTCCTGTTGGATGTGGGAAAGCTGACCGGACAGGTTCGACTCGCTGAAGTCGAGCAATTGTGTCGCGCCATGCACCTCCGCCGACAGTTCGGCGATGCGCCGATCAACGAACCGACGCAGTTCATCCACGGCACCGGAGATCTCGTCCTTCACCGCCGCACGCACCAGCACCGCCAGTTCGTCCTGAGTTTCGCTCACGCCGGCCACCTGCGTCACCACGCCGCCATAAGACGCGCAATGGGTTAGCATCCGGTAAACTTACCGCCGCCGATCCGCCCCGCCGTGCGGAATACCGCTGCCTCAGGCCGCGGCGCGCTGTCGCAGGACGGCGTTGGCCTTGCGGAAGGCGTCAACCATCGCATCGGCGGGCATCGCGCCGGAGAACAATGCATACCCGTCGAGGAAGAAGGACGGCACGCCATTCACGCCGGCCTCCCGCGCGGCCTGGTCGGCCGCCAGCATCTCGCGCGCAGCGAGATCGCCGGCGAGGAATTTTTCGACCTCCTCGCGATCCAGCCCCACCTCGCCGGCGCAATCGGCCAGCACGCCAGGGTCGCCGATATCCCGCCCTTCGGTGAAATAGGCGGTGAAGATCGCGTTCATCACCGTGTCCTGCACGCCTCCGAACAGTGCCGGCCCCTTCTGGCCGGCGAACCACACCAGGCGATGCGCATCGAGCGTGTTCGGCGTGCGCAGCATCAGGTCGGAACGGAACACGAGCCCAACCGAAGCAGCGGCTTCCGTCACCCGCACATCGCCCGCCGCGGCGCGTTCCGCACCGCCGAATTTCCAGGCGCGATAGGCGGCACGGTCGCGGCCTTCCTTCGGCATGTCTGGGTTGAGCTGGAATGGATTCCAATGCAGCGAGAAATGCAGGCCCTCGTCCGCCAGCGTGGCCAAGGCATGCTCTAGCTGCCGGCGGCCGATGTAGCACCAGGGGCAGATCGCGTCGGAAACAATGTCGATACGTGTGCCGGGCTCGGTTGTCATTTCCGGAACCTCCTGTGAATACACCGAAGATGGGCCGGATCAGCGGGCAGGGCAAGGCATTGCGCGTTAGCGGAACGCGTATGCGGCCTCCACCAGGTCCATGACCGCGGCCATGTCGGCCAGGTTCGCAATCGGCGGGAGGCCATGGCGCAGCCGCCGCAGCGTGTCGCGGACGAATTCAGGATAGAAGTGGACGTTGGTGAGTTTCATCGCACGCGTCGTGCGGTTGCGCGTGTTGTCGACGATCTCCAGCGTGCTGTCGTCGCGGGCGGCGAAATAGTGGCCCTCGGTGCGAATGCTGTAGTGCATATCGAACACCGAGTTTGGCGCCGGGTAGAGATAACCGGTTTCCACGGTGCAGGTGGCGCCGGCGCCGCGCATCAGAACCATGGCATGGTCTTCGATGGTGAGTCGCGCGGTGTGATTGGAAATGACGGCGCCGGTGACTTGCAGCGGCGCGTTGTGGAGGAGTACGCGGCAAAGATCGATGTGATGCACGCCAAGATTCAGCAACGGCCCGCCGCCGGCAGTGGTCCGGTCCAGCATCCACTCGACGCGCTGCTGGCGGTAGCGATCCACCATGCCGCCGACAAATTTCAACGAGATGTAGTGCAGCGCTTCATCGGCAGCGGCGTCGCGAATGGTATCGATCAGCGGACAGTAGCGCAGGACGAAGGGCACCGCGGCGAAGACGCCGGCCGCCGTGGCTTGCTGGGCGATGTCGTGCACCTGCACGCTGCTGATGCCGCAGGGCTTTTCCATGGCGAACGGAATGCGCTGTGCGATCAGGAAGCGGGCCTCTTCTGCCATGTCGCAATGACGCCCGAGCGCGAAGGCGAAGTCGGGGCGCCGCGTGACGCACATGTCGCGGTAGTCGGCGAAAGCAGGACATCGGGCACGGGCGGCGATCGGTTCGGCGCGAGTCAGATCGGGATCACTGACACCGACGATTGTACAATCGGGTTGCTCCAGCGTGGGGTCGAGGTAGAACGGCGTGTGCCAGTGCGATACTCCGAGCAGCACGATGCGCATGCCTTGTTCCTCACTGCCGCGGCGGATGGTAACCACCTGTCACGGCCTGTGGTCAACGCCCAACAACAGGATAAGGCAACGCACGCATGCTGACACTATCGGAAAATTTCCGGGCCCTGTTCTATGCGCCGTTCTACGCTGCGGTCGCGATCGGCGCCTATGCGGCCGAAGGCGTGGACGTGACACTGAAATCCTCGCCTGATCCCGCCGCCACCGCGGCGGACCTGCTGGCTGGACGCGTGGACGCGATGTGGGGTGGGCCGCTGCGGGTGATCCTGACGCACGCCGCCGATCCTGCATCCGATGTGGTGTGCTTTTGCGACGTGGTGGTGCGCGATCCATTCTTTATCGTCGGCCGTTCGCCACGGCCGGAATTCCGGCTGGCGGATCTGGCAGGAGTGCGGTTCGCATCGGTCGCGGAAGTACCGACGCCCTGGCTTTGCCTGCAAGACGATCTGCGACGTGCGGGGCTCGATCCCGCCGCGTTGAACCGCATCACCGGGTCAAGCATGGAGGAGAATGCGGCGGCGCTGCGCAACGGAGCGCTGGATGCGGCCCAATTGTTCCAGCCTCATGTCGAGACTCTGGTCACGGAGGGTGCAGGCCATATTTGGTACGCGGCGGCGACACGCGGCCCGACGGCATACACGTCTTTGGTGGCACGCCGTTCCATGCTTGCCGCGCGGCAAGAGGAATTTGCAGCGATGGTGCGCGGGATGCACCGGACACTGCGGTGGTTTGCGGCGACACCGGCCGAGGACGTGGCACGTGCGGTGGCGCACTTCGTGCCGGACGTTCCGGTGGCAATTCTTGCCGCGTCGATCGAGCGATACCGAACGTTGGAGTTGTACGCCACGGGCCCGGTGGATTCGCGCGAAGGGTACGAACGGTTGCAAGCGGCGATGCTGTCAGGCGGGGTGCTGCGGACGCCAGAAAACCTCTCCCACATCATGGGAGAGGTCGAGACGCGTTAGTGTTGTGATCCTTACGGATGGTGGCCTTCAGACGGCCAGCTTCTGCAAGTAATACGCCGGATCGCCAAACATCCGCTCGATTGCCATGCAGCGACGGAAGTAGTGACCGACGGCATATTCCTCGGTCATGCCGATACCCCCATGCATCTGGATCGCGCTCTGCGACACGTACCGTCCCGCCTGGCCGACACCAACTTTCGCCATGGCGATCTTGCGCGCACGGTCCTCGACATCCGGCTGATCCACCATCATTGTCGCCAGCATAGCCATGCTGCGGCCTTGCTCCATCGTCATGAACATGTCCGCCAGCCGGTGCTGCACCACCTGATAACTTCCGATCGGCTTGCCGAATTGCTCGCGTGTCTTGCTGTATTCCAGCGTCATGCTGTGCATCGTCTCCATTGCGCCGACGCACTCGGCCGCGGTGGCGGCAATGCCCGCCTCCACGACGCGTTGCACGATCGCCAGTCCCTGGCCGACTTCGCCCAGCACATCTGCATCGCTCATCGCGACATTCGAAAACGCGATATCCGCCGCCCGCTGCTCGTCGCGCGTGGCATAGCCGCGGCGCGCCACGCCTGGTGCGGCCGCATCCACCAGGAACAATGTGATGCCGTCTTCGTCGTAGCGGTCGCCGGAGGTACGCGCGCTCACCACCAGCTTGTCCGCGGCCTCGCCATGCACCACCACCGATTTCGACCCATCCAACACCCAGCCACCGCCGCTGCGCTTCGCCACCGTCAGGACATCGGTCAGGTCGTAACGCGCCTGGCGTTCCGAATGCGCGAAGGCCAGCTTCATGCTGCCTTCGGCCACCACCGGCAGCACCGCCGCCTTCTGGTCATCGCTTCCGCCATGGCGCAGCGCCGTCCCGCCCAGCACGACCGTTGCGAGATAGGGTTCCAGGATCAGCGAGTGGCCGAAGGCCTGCATCACCAGCATGATCTCCTGCGCGCCACCGCCGAATCCACCGTATTCCTCGGCGAAAGGCAGCCCCAGCAAACCCAGATCCGCGTATTGCGACCACAGCGCCGCCGAAAACCCTCCCGGCGCCTTCAGGTACCCCTTGCGTTGCTCGAAGCTATAGCGATCAGCCATCAGCCGCGAGACCGAGTCCTGCAACAGCCGCTGCTCGTCCGAGAGTTCGAAATCCATCGTGGTTCCCTGCCGTTCCGTCATGGCCGGGTCCTGCCCGGCCATGACGACACTGTTAAAGTCCCAACACCGCCTTGGTCAGAATATTCTTCTGAATCTCATTCGTGCCCCCATAGATCGAGGCCGCACGCAAGAACAGATAACTGCCCGTTGAGGCACTTGCCGCTTCCAGCATGTCGTCAGGTTCGTTCATCGACGCAAGTTCCTCCGCCCACACCGGCATGGACATCGGCCCCGCGACATCCATCGCCAGTTCCGTCGTGGCTTGCAGCAGTTCCGTGCCCTTTACCTTCAGCACCGACGACAGCGGATCCGGCCGCCCGTTCCCCTTTGCCTTGTCGTACGCCGAGACCACGCGAAGCTGCGTGATTTCCAGCGCCTGCATGTCCACCTCGAGCTGTGCAATGCGCTGGCGGAACATGGCATCCTCGATCAGCGGGCGCCCGTTGGCGTTGACCTCTGCGGCCATCGCCTTCGCCGCCTTCACCCGTTCTTTCGACTTGCCCAACCGGGCAATGCCGGTGCGTTCGTTCCCCAGCAGGAACTTTGCCACGTCCCAGCCCTTGTTCTCGTGAAACACGCGCATGTTCTCCGGCACCTTCACATCGTCGAAGAACACTTCGTTCAGGTGATGGCTGCCGTCGATCGAGATGATCGGCCGCACGGTGATCCCCGGCGTCTTCATATCCACCAGCAGGAAGGAAATGCCCTCCTGCCGCTTGGCGGCCTGCGGATTGGTGCGCACCAGCAGGAAGCACCAGTCCGCATGATGCGCTGTGGAGGTCCAGATCTTCTGCCCGTTCACCACGTAGTGGTCGCCGTCCAGCTTCGCCGCCGTCTTCAGCGATGCCAGGTCGGATCCCGCCCCCGGCTCCGAAAACCCCTGGCACCACCAGTCATCCAAATTCGCCGCCCGCGGCAGAAACCGTTTCTTCTGCTCTTCGGTGCCAAACTGAATCAAAACCGGCCCGATCATCGTGATATTGAACGACGAGAGTTCCGGCGCCGGCGCAACCTGGTTCTCCTCCAGGAAGATCATCTTCTGGATCGCGGTCCACCCCGGGCCGCCCCATTCCTTCGGCCAGGACAGTCCGGCCCATCCCTTCTTGTTGAGGATGCGCTGCCAGCGCACCGTGTCTTCCTTGCGTGGGCCGTGGCCCAGGCGCATGCGGTCGCGAATGTCGGTGGGCAGGTTATCGCGGATGAAGCCGCGGACTTCCTCGCGGAATGCGGTTTCTTCCGGGGTGAAGCGCAGGTCCATGGTTCGGTCCCTCCCTACTCGCCGGTAAGCTTACGCGGATGCCGCGTCCGGGCGCAACGCGCCGGCGCCGAGCGGCTCACCGCATCGTGAGCGCCGGGAAGCGGCAACCGTCGCGCGCCGGCAAGGTTTGGCTGTGCGGAAGGAGGTGCAGTGATGCCCGTTCTGCCATCCACCGCGCGCCGCGTCGAAATGAACACCGATTCCGCGATCAACCATCGCATCCGCCGGCGCGCAGAAGAGCGCATCCACTATTACGCCAATCATCCGGAGCAGATAGAGCAACGGCTCGCCAGGCTCGATCGCGAATGGGATATCGAGCGTGTGTTAGAGGCGAATGCGGCCACGCTGGCATTGGCTGGCACGATGTTGGGGCTGACGCGCGATCGCCGTTACCTGGCGGTGCCGGCGTTGGTAACCGCCTTCCTGTTGCAGCATACATTGCAGGGCTGGTGCCCGCCGGTGCCTCTGTTGCGACGGCTCGGCGTCCGCACTGCGGCGGAGATCGCCGCCGAGCGCGCTGCATTGAAGGCACTGCGTGGTGATTTCGCCGCGGTGGAGAAAATGCCGAACGCAGCGGAACGCGCGCATTCAGCATATCACGCCGCGAGTGTCTGAGCGTCTGTGCTGTAAGATCGGTGCATGAACTGGACGGCCGGCCTCGCACATGGATGCAGATGCCGTGCCCCTCATGTCATTGCGAGGAGCCAAGTGACGAAGCAATCCCGATCGCGCGGGCGCACAACGATCGCGCTCCTACCGACGAAGATTGGCGAACCGTCGCGGCGAAACGCGACGCTTTGCGCGCAGCGGCCAAACCGTAGCGCCGCCAGCATCATCCAGTCACACGTCACCCGCACGCATTCCCGCGCAGCATGTAGGATTTCACCACGCCGCCGGCCACCGTGAAGGTCGTCTCACACTTCAGCTCGACCGCTTCGGCTGGAGCACCACCGTCGTACCACCCGTAGTACCACCACGGCCCCGCACCATAAGGGGGCAACGGCGGAATTAGCGTCACCCGGCGCTCGTCATACGCGAGATACTTCACACCCTCCGCCGTGTAACTCCGGTTCGGCACCCCGAGCGTCTCGATCAGTCCCTGCTCCGGATGACCGACGAACTGATTGAGGAACGCCTGCCGCTGCGCAAGCTCATTGGTGCAGCCGCTCCCCAGCACGATCAACCCGACCGCGAGCATGCGGCGCAGCGGGCGCCTCTGCGCCAGGAATTGAAACAGATCGTTCATCGGTGCCTCTCCGAGTCAACCCCATAGCACCTGATCGATCCGATCAACACCTGCCGCGATCATCGCCAGGCGGTCGAATCCCAAGGCAATTCCCGCACATGGCGGCAGTCCGTACATCAGCGCCGCAAGGAAATCTTCATCCAACGGCCAATCCTCCCCGCCGATTGCGTGCCGCCGCTCACGGTCCTCGATGAAGCGTGCCCGCTGCTCCGCCGGATCGGTAAGCTCGACGAACGCATTGGCAAGTTCGATCCCACACACAAACAATTCGAACCGTTCCGCCACCCGCGGGTCCGCCGGATCGCAGCGCGCCAAGGCCGCCTGCGCTGCCGGCCAATGCGTCAGGAAAGTCGGATGCGCGCGGCCAAGCCACGGCTCGACACGTTCCAGCAGAAGCCGAAAAAACAGATCCTCCCAGGTTTCGCCGGAACGCAAACGAACTCCGGCCGCCGCGGCCAGCGCAACCGCATCGCCCGCGGTGGCCAGAACATCCGCGCCGACATAACGCAAGAACGCATCCGCAACCGTCAGCCGCTCGCTGCACGACAGATCCGTAACAACATCGCGGCAGCGCACCGCAGGCGGCAAAACTGCGCGCAAATACGCTTCGGTTTCCGCGATCAGCGAGTCCATGTCGGCGCCCGGACGGTACCACTCCAGCATGGTAAATTCCGCCGCGTGCAGGTCGCTGCCCTCGCCATTCCGCCAAACGCGCGCAAGCTGGAAGATCGGTCCGGCGCCTCCCGCCAGCAGCTTCTTCATGGCGAACTCTGGGCTGGTGTGCAGCCAAAGCGGTTCACGCGCTCCGTCCGGATATTCGCGCTCGGTGCGGAAAGCGCGCAGATGCACTTCCTCGCCGGGAGCATGCACCGCGTACGGCGTTTCCACCTCGGTATAGCCGCGCGCGGTGAAGAACGCGCGCGTCCCGGCAGCAAGCAACGCGCGCCGACGCAGGAACGGCATCCGCGCGGCAAGGCGTTCGGGATGCCAGGCCGGGCGCTTCATAGTGGCCGCATGGACAGGCAGAACCCTTTCTCATGCAGCCAGCAACTGCCGTCCGGCACGTGCGGGTCCAGGCGTAGCGTGCAAACGAGGTCCGCGTGGCCACGGGCGATCGCTGCGGCTAGCCGCGTTTCGATTTCGGCATCGCGCGCGCCGACGAAAGGCGTGAACCCGACCTCACACAGGCATTTCGCAGCGAAGCGATCCGGGTCGCCCCGGCGCGTCACGCGCAGCATGAAGCCACCCTGCCGCCGCGCGGCGGTCAGCGGAAACGCCAGTCGTCCACCCGGTCGCAGCGCCGCCAGCCAGGCCGGCAATGGATGCGTTGCCCCGGCGCTGGCGACGATCACGTCGGGCGATCCTGGCTCGAACGACGCGCCGTCGGCCTGCACCACCGTCACCTGCGGCCACGCCGCCAGCGCCTGCCGCGCCTGCCCCGCGCGCACCGCATCGTAGTCCAACGCCGTCACATGGCCTGTCCTGCCGGCCAGTTCCGCCAAAATGGCGCTGTAATAACCTGTGCCGCACCCGAGATGCAGCACGGTCTCACCTGGCGCGAGGTCAAGTTGATCGAAGATGTACGCCCATAGCGAAGGCGAGCCATTGTTGATCTGCCGCGCTTCATCCAGCGCCACCAACACATTGTGGTAGACGTGCCGAGGGTCGCTGTCCGGCGTCGAGCAATACGCCTCGGAACGAAAGTTGCCGCGCGTGCGCCACGGTCCGGGACCAAGGAACCGCTCGCGTGGCACGGTGGCGAAGGCCTTCACCACGGCATCCGAACTGACCGGGCCGTTGACGCGCAACTCCTCAGCATACCAGGCGCGCACCTGGGCAAGCGATCCGAAGCGGTCGGGGGCGGACGGTTCCATCGCCCTGCCCATAGCAGACTCAACGATGCAAAGAACAGTACGAGGCGCAGTACGTACCAAAGTCGATGTCATCCGCCAATTCGCCGTTGTGACGCAGAACCTTCATCTCGCCGTCACCCAAGGCCTCGCAATCCCGCCTAGAAGACTCAAACCGAACATTCGGGACCAGGGGAAATATCAGATGAAGCGATTTGCCGCATTGCTCGGCGCGGCCCTGCTTGGGCTTGCCGCCACTCACGCCGCGCGCGCCGCCACTGCCGCGGATTGCCCGAACGGCGGCACCGTCCGCTTCGGCGTTGAGCCATACGACACCTCCGCCCGTCTCGTGCCGATCTACGGCCATATCGGCGAGCTGATCAGCCAGAAGATCGGCTGCAAGGTACAGGTTTTCGTCACCACCAACTACAACGCCGAAATCGAGGCGATGCGCAACGGCAAGCTGGAGATCGGCGAATTTGGGCCGCTCGGCTATGTGCTGGCGCACCAGGTGGCAAAGGCGCAGGCCGTGGCCGCCTTCGGCAACAAGCAAGGGCAGCCCGACAGTTACTGGGCCAGCATCGTCACCTACCCGGGATCCGGCATCAAGACGGTCGCCGAAATCAAAGGCCATTCCTTTGCGTTCTCCGACCCTGCCTCCACTTCCGGCCACCTGTTCCCCGCTTATGGGCTGCGCAAGGCCGGCATCAATCCGGACAAGGACATCCGCGCCATTTATGCCGGCAGCCATACCGCGTCTTTCGAAGCATTGTACAACCACAAAGTCGATGCCGGCGAGCTGAACAGTGAGCAATTGGAGTCGGCGACACAGCGCGGCGAATACCACGATGGCGTGTTCGTGTTCCTGTGGAAGTCCAACCCGATCCCGACCGATCCGATCACGGTGCGTGGAGATCTGCCCCCGGCGTTCAAGGCCCGGCTGACAAAGCTGTTGCAGAACCTCGATCTCTCCACCCTGCCGGCGGCGGACCGCAAGATCATGGGCCTGTCCGGCATGCGGTTCGTGCCGCAGACGGACAGTGCCTATGACGGCATCCGCGATCTGGTGAAGACACTCAATATCGACCTGAACAAGCTGAGCTGACGCGACGGCCGCAGCGAGGAGATGCAGCCATGCTCCGGCTCTGTTTCATTGTCGCCGTCCTCGTTGGCCTGTGCGCCGCCGCGACGGCACGTGCCGCCGCACCGGATTGTCCGCATGGCGGCACCGTGCACCTGGGCGTGGTACCCGGCGAAGACACCGAACAACTGCTGCCGATCTATGCCAGCATCGGCAAGCTGATCGCCGCGCGGCTGGATTGCGACGTGGTGACGACGACGGGCACCAACTACACCGCGGTGATCGAGGCGATGCGTGCCAATCGCGTCGATGTGGGTGCGTTCGGCGCGTTCAGTTATGTGCTGGCGCATCAGGTCGCCGGCGCCGAAGCAGTGGCTTCGTTCGCGGCACCGGACGGCAAGCCGGGCAGCTACTTTGCCACGATCACCACCTGGCCCGGATCCGGCATCACCACGTTGCAGCAAGTGAGGGGCAAGCCATTTGCGTTTGCCGATCCGGCGTCCACGTCCGGCCACCTGATTCCCGCCTATGCACTGGTCAAGGCAGGCATCGATCCGGACAAGGACATCATACCGTTTTATAGCGGATCGCATACCGCCAGCTTCGAGGCATTGCTCAATCACAAGGTCCCCGTCGGCGAACTGAACAGTACGGCGATCGCCGGCGCGCGGCTGGCCGGACTCTATAAGCCGCAGGATTTCGTCAGGCTATGGAAGTCGCCGCCAATTCCCAATGGTCCGTTCGCTGTTCGCGGCAATCTGCCCCCCGCGTTCAAAGCGCGGCTCACGAAAGTCCTGCGGACATTGGACCTGCGCAGCCTTCCGCCACGTGACCTGAAATATCTCGGCCGCGCCGGTAGCCCTGGCTTGGCCCCCGTGAACGACCACAGCTACGACAGCATTCGCGACGTTGTGTCGGTGCTGCACCTCAATCTCAGCAAGATGAACGAATGATATCCGCCGCCGGGCCCGGCATGATCGAAGCGGAAGGTCTGGTCATGCGTTACCCGACCGGCCGGCTGGCGCTGGATGGCGCCACGTTGGCGGTCGCGCCGGGCGAGCTGGTCGTGGTGCTTGGCCATAACGGCAGCGGCAAGTCCACCATGCTGCGCTGCATTGCCGGATTGTTGCGGCCGACAGCCGGCATGGTGCGGGTGGCCGGCGCGGAGCTGACCCGCTTGACCGGTCGGCGGCTGGCGAACGCGCGCATGGCGCTGGGCATGATCTTCCAGCACGCGCATTTGGTACGCCGGCGCAGCGTGCTGGCAAATGTGCTGTGCGGCACATTGGGCCGCCATCGCAGCGTCGCCACGTCGCTCGGTGCCCTGCCCTGGTCGGAAGCGGCATTCGCCGAGCAATGCCTGGATGCGGTGGGTCTCGTGTCGCTGGCACGGCAACGCGCGGATACGCTGTCCGGCGGACAGGCGCAGCGCGTCGCAATCGCCCGCGCCTTGGCGCAACGTCCGCGGGCCGTGCTGGCCGACGAACCTGTCGCCAGCCTCGATCCGGAAGCAGCGGAAGAGATCATGCGCCTGCTGCGCAGCCTGGCTTCCGATGAAGGCATGCCGGTGGTCTGTGTGCTGCATCAGCCGGCGCTGGCTTGCCGCTACGCCGACCGGATCCTCGGGCTGTCGCAAGGGCGCACTGTATTTCTGGAACGCGCAGAGTCCGTCACACCGCATCAGATTACAGCGTTGTACGAAGGACGCGCAGCGTGAACCGTATCGAACAGATTGTTCTGCCGAGCGAACAGCGCGCGACGCCGCGAACCCCGCAAGCCAGCCGCGCGCTGCCATTTCTCGGCGTGTTCCTGTTCCTCGTATTGCTCGGCCAGGCGGCGATTGTGGTTCAGGCGCGGCCGCAGGACCTGATCTCCGGCGCGCACGGCATGGCGGACATCCTGCGCCGGTCCTTCCCACCGGACTTCTCCAAGATCGGCGATACATTCGAACCCGCATTGGAAACTCTGGACATCGCATTGTTCGGCACCACCGCCGCGGTGATCATGGCGCTTCCGCTCGCAGTGCTGGCCGCCCGCAATACCACGCCGGCCCGTCCGTTCTATTTTGCCGCCCGAGCCATCATCGCCTTGTGCCGCGCGGTGCCGGACCTGGTCTGGGCGCTACTGTTCGTCACCGCCGTAGGATTGGGGCCGTTCCCCGGCGCATTGGCGGTATCGGTGCACTCGGTGGGCATGCTGGGCCGGCTGTTTTCCGAAGTGGTGGAAGACATGGACATGGGTGCGGTCGAAGCCCTGACCATGAGCGGCGCCTCTCGCCTCCAGGTCTTCAGCCACGCCGTGGTGCCAAGCGTGTTGCCGTCCCTGCTGGGGATCGCGCTTTACCGGCTGGACGAGAACATCCGGGCGTCGCTGGTGCTGGGCTTCGTCGGCGCCGGCGGTCTTGGATTCCAATTGTTAACCGCAATGAACCTGTTCCAGTACCGAACGGTTTCATTGCTCCTGCTGGTGACGTTCGCGATCGTGATGGTAGCCGAGCGCCTGTCCGCGGCCCTGCGCGCGCAGATCTCCTGAGAAAATCCATTGACGCCGCGTTAACAACGACGCGATCAACAATTTCACGGAACGCCCAGGTCATTCGCGTCAGGAAATCTTGACATAGTGATTTGGGGATAGCGCCCGGGATGTGTCAGGATTCGGTGTTCTGATGAATTAAGGACAACACTGGATCGATGGATCGCGGCGCGTAAGTCAAAGCCCGTCAGCGCGCGCGTTTGCTGGGAGGTCATTTTGGCGACACTGAACGTCGGTCCCGGCGAGCAATACAGCTCGCTGTCCGCCGCCGTTGCCGCGGCACAAAACGGCGACACCATAGAAGTACAGGCGGGCACCTATACCAATGACTTCCCGCAAACGATCGACGTCAACCTCACCATTGAAGGTGTGGGCGGTTTGGCAAGCTTCGTTGCGACCGAACCGCCACCGAACGAGAAAGGCATCCTGCTTATCGGCAACGGCAGCGACAGCCCGAACGTCACGTTGGACAACCTGGAATTTTCCGGCGTCGCGATCAGCGCAGCCGAGGGGGGAAACGGCGCGGGCGTCCGTTACCAGTCGGGCGACCTGACAATCAATGACAGCTTTTTCCACAACAATCAGGATGGCCTGCTGGCAAATTCCGATACACTGGGAACAATTACGATCACCCACAGCGAATTTTCCAACAATGGCGACAGCGACGGACGGACGCACAACATCTATGTGACCGAGGTTGGCACTTTCTCGATCAGCGATTGCTACATCACGGCCGCCAATACTGGCAACGAAATCCAGAGCCGTGCACTGGTGAACAACATCATCGACAACAACATCATCGATGGCCCGACAGCCACCGCGTCTTATTCGATCAGCCTGCCGGACGGCGGCGACGACATTGTCAGCGGCAATACGATCGAGCAAGGACCGAACAGCGGCAATCCTGACTTCATTGGGATTTCTCAAGGAACCACATATCCCAATTCCTCGCTTTCCGTCTCAGACAATGTGTTCATCGATGATCGCGATAAGGGCGATGACCTGGCGATCCTGAATAATGGCACCGTGGTGCCGGCCTTCACCGACAACAGCATTTATAATCTGACAACATCGCAGATTTCGAATGCCTCGGTCATTGCATCCGGCACAACGATTCTGACCTCCAGGCCAAAGATCGCCGACCCGCCATTCTGCTTCTGCGCCGGCACCCTGATTCGCACGCCGCGAGGCGACGTCCCGGTGGAAAGCCTTGCTGTCGGAGACCTGGTCGCGACCGATTCCGGCACGCCGCGCCCGATCATATGGCTTGGTGTCGGGCGTGTGCTGGCGACGCGCGGTCAACGCAGCGCGACCACTCCCGTCATCGTCCGCAAAGGCGCGCTGGCCGACAACCAGCCGAACCGCGACCTGCGCGTGACCAAGGCCCATGGTCTCTATATCGACGGCGTGCTGATACCGGCCGAGTTCCTGATCAACCACCGTTCGATTGTCTGGGACGATCATGCCCAGGACGTGACGCTCTATCACATCGAACTGCCAACCCACGATGTATTGCTCGCGAATGGCGCTCCCGCCGAGAGCTACCGCGACGACGGCAACAGGTGGCTGTATCAGAACGCCAATAGTGGCTGGGGATTGCCGCCACAGTCGCCCTGCGTGCCGGTGCTGACCGGTGGCTCCTTGGTGGATGCCGCCTGGCATCGCCTGATGGAACGTGCGGGGCCGCGGCCCGGGCTGACCCTGACGGACGATCCCGATCTGCATCTGGTCGTTGACGGGCAACGCGTCGACGGCAAGGCACGCGGCTCCGATCTCTTCGTGTTCGCGCTGCCCAGGCAGGCAGACCAGGTGCACGTCACCTCTCGGGCCGGCGTTCCCCAGGAACTGGGAATTGCCCGCGATCCGCGATCGCTCGGTGTTGCGTTGCGGCGGGTGATCGTCAGGAAAGGCGCACGGCTACGAACCATGGATGCAGCCGATCCCTTGCTTCACCAGGGGTTCCACCCTTTCGAGGAAGGCAACGTCTTCCGCTGGACCGATGGCGACGCAATTCTGCCCTCGGTCCTGTTTGATGGTTTTGCGGCCGGTTGCGAAGTGGAGCTTGATGTGGGTTGCACCACGGCGTATCCGCTGCTCGGCGAAGCGCTGCCATCTGCCGCGTGACGGAGTGCCGGTTCAGGGTTGCACAACGGCAAGAGCGAGCGGCGCATCGCGGATGAGGTTCTCTTCCTACCGCACAAACCGGTACTGAAACCTGTCCCCGTCCGCCTCCACCAGACCCGTTGTCGGATGCGGGAAATGAATCGGCAGCACGAAGGTCCCTGTCCCCGCCACGTCCTGCAAAAACCGGCGCCGCGACTCCACCCCCTGCTGCGCGTCCCAGTCGAAGATCGTGTACCACCCCGGTTCGCGGCACTGCAGCGCATGATGCATCAGGTCCCCTGTGACAACCGCCCGCTGTCCGCCGGACTTGATGTTGACGCAGCAATGGCACGGCGCATGGCCCGGCGTCGGCGTCAGCCAGACCGTATCGTCCAGCGTGAAATCGTCATCCACCAGCAGCGCCTGGCCGGCTTCCACGATCGGCCGGCAATTGTACGTCCACACATTGCCCGGCGGATTGTCGCCGCGCTTCGTCGCCTCTTCCCACGCGGCATATTCCTTCTTGTGAAACACGTACTTGGCCCGAGGGAACGTCGGCACCCAGCGGCCATTGCGCAGCACGGTGTTCCAGCCGCAATGGTCGATGTGCAGATGGGTGCAGAACACGTAATCGATGTCCTCGAAGCGCAGCCCGGCCGCGCGGAACCCCCATAGCCATGGCGCCTTGGGAAAATCCATTGGCGCGGGAAAGCCCTTGTCCTCGCCGGTGCAGGTATCCACCAGCATCGTGTGCTTCGGCGTGCGTACGATGAAGGTCTGGTAGGTGATCACCATGCGGCCCGATTCCGGATCGAACACCACCGGATCGAGTTCGGCCAAATAGCGCTTGCCGGCTTGCGGATCATAGGCCGGGAACATGTCCTCCGGCCGCCGCCAAGGACCGTCGCGCTCGATGATGCTGGTGATGGTGACGTCGCCGATTTTCAGGGTGTGCATGCTGCGCTGCTCTCCGCCCGCGACGGCCGGAATGGCCGGATCGTTGGGCCCCGATCTTCCCGCCCACGATCCCGCGGTCAAGCTGCCGCGAGTCGCCGCCAGGGCGGCTGGCCCGGCGTAGTGAACGTCGGCGTGGTATTCGATTGCGTCCCCCTTGCTGGTCTTGTAACCCGCAGCGCAAAGCTCCGGGCGAAAAGCTCCGGGGTTGACCTTGCAATGAGCCGGATGGTCAAATCCTAATACGATCTGACACACGCCGCTTTGCAAAGCTGCCCGCAATGTCGCCGGAAACCATTCGACCGGTTTACGCCTCAGGCGACTGCGAGATTGACCTGGCCCGCCGTCAACTTCGGGTGCTCGGGTCACCCGTAGCGGTCGGTGCCCGGGCGTTTGAGATTGTCGAAATCCTGGCCGAATCGGCAGGGGAGTTGGTCACCAAGGACGAATTGATGAACCGCATCTGGCCTGGCGCGGTGGTCATGGATAACACGCTCCAGGTTCATGCCGCGGCAGTTCGCAAGGCGCTCGGCCCCTACCGCAGTTTGCTCAAAACCGAATCCCGCCGCGGCTACCGCCTGGTCGGCCGGTGGAGCATCCGGCGTCAGGATGCGGCACGGCAGCCGAGCGGTCTCCAAAGAATAAGAGCTGTCGGCGAACAACCGCGAAGCAATTTTCCCGCCGCAGTTACCCGCCTCATTGGCCGGGCCACCGCAGCACAGCGGCTTCGCGACCTTGTTTCAGCCTATCGCGTCGTGACGCTGACCGGACCTGGCGGCATCGGAAAAACCACGCTTGGCTTGAAGGTCGCACGCCGGGTGCTTGGCGAATTCGCCGATGGCGGGTGGCTGGTCGAACTCGCGTCGCTGTCCGATCCCGATCTGGTGCCGACGGCGGTGGCCAGTGTGCTCGGGCTGCGACTCAGCGGCGAAATGATTTCCGCCGGGGCTGTGGCGCGGGCAATCGGCGAAATGAACCTGCTGCTCATCCTCGACAATTGCGAGCATGTCATCGACGCCGTGGCGAACCTCGTCGAAGCAATCGTTCCCACGTGTCCGCGCATCACGATCCTGGCGACGAGCCGGGAAATCCTGCGCACCCACGGCGAGTATGTCTACCGCGTCCCGCCGCTGGAAGTGCCCGCGCTCGGCGAGGAAGTGCCGGACCAAATCCTGGGTCACAGCGCGGTTGACCTTTTCATCGCCAGAGCGACGGCGCTGGGCTCGAACCTGTCCTTGCAGGGCGAAACGCTTGGGGCGATCGGCGGGATCTGCCGGCGCCTCGACGGCATACCGCTCGCCATCGAATTTGCCGCCGCGCGCGCCGCCATGCTCGGCGTTCAACAAGTGGCCGCTGGCCTGCACCATCGTTTTGCGCTGCTGACCAGCGGGCGCCGCACCGCCCTGCCGCGCCATCAGACGCTGCGTGCGACACTCGATTGGAGCCATGCGCTGCTGCCGGAAGCCGAGCGGCGGTTGCTTCGCCGCCTGGCTGTCTTTCCGGCTGGCTTCACCCTTGATGCGGCTGCAGCAATCATGGCTGATACCGCGCTTGCGCCCGCGGCAGTCACGGACGGGGTCGCAAATCTCGTCACGAAATCATTGATCATGCCGGACAAATCGGACAGCAATGCCCGCTGGTACCTGCTGGAAATCATCCGCGCATACGCTTGGGAGAAGCTCGCCGAAAGTGGCGAGCAAGTCGCGACGGCGCGGCGGCATGCAGAATACTTCAGGGATCTTGTCGTACCCAACCCCACGGAACCGGTCCCGCCGCTGACCATGGAAGACGTGCACCGGCACGAGTCCGAACTTGATAACATCCGGGCAGCGCTGGATTGGTCATTTTCTCCCGAGGGTGATGCCGCGATCGGCGTCGTGCTGGTGGCAGCATTTGCTCTGGTCTGGTTTCATCTGTCGTTGCTGGGTGAATGCCGCACGCGCGCGGAGCAGGCCCTCGGCATGCTCGGACCCGATCTGCAACTGACCCAGGACCTTGAATGCCGGCTCCTGACGGGTTTGGGACTGGCCCTCACATTCTCCCATGGCTCAACGGAGCATACGCGGACCATCATCGCCAGGGCGCGAGCGCTCGCCATTGAGACCAACAATATCGACGCGCAGTTGCGGACATTGCTCGCGCAGTGGTCGATGGCAAGTTTCATGGGCGAAAACGGCGCCTCGCTGGCGACGGCGCGTGAATTCGCGGAACTCGCGCGGCACCTGAATGATGACGCGTTGATTCTCGCCGGCGACCGCTTTCTCGGCATCCCGCTGCTTCGCCTTGGCAACCTGGCCAGTGCGAAACACTGTCTTACCCGGATGGTTGATCGTTATGTCGCGCCGCCGAGCGGCTATCACACGATCCTGTTTTACTCCGGTCAGCGCGTCCAGGCCCGCGCGAACCTCGCGGTTTTGCTCGCGCTTCAAGGCTACCTGGACCAGGCGAGGCGGCAGATCGCGCTATGTCTCGATGAAGCGCACGCCGACGAAACGATCGCCTTCCTCGTGGTCTTGAATTACGGGGTCGCTCCGATCCATTGGATGACGGGTGATTTCGCCGCGGCGGAGACTGCGGTCGCCACCATGGATGAGCTGGCATCCCGTCTCGATGCGAGACTGTGGAAAACCTTCGCCACCCGCTGGCGAGGCAAACTGCGTGTCGCGCGCGGCGACTTCGCGTCAGGATCGGCGTTGCTGCGCGATTCGCTCGATGAATGCGAGCGAAACGGGTGGAGAGTGTCGAACGCCGAATTCCTCGGCGACCTCGCATGCGGCTTGGCAGGGCTCGGACGGTTCGACGAGGCCTTCGCCACTTTGGAGCAAGCGCTGGTCCAGGCGGACGGCAGCCGCGACTATTGGCGCCGGCCGGAGCTGTTGCGGATCAAGGGTGCCTTGCTCATGCAACAGGGGCCCGGCAACGAAACGCTGGCCGAGGATTGCTTTCGGTCTGCCGGCGAACTCGCCCGGACGCAGGACGCGCTGTTCTGGGAGCTGCGCGCCGCCCTCAGTATGGCGCGCCTCCGGGTCAGCCTGCGCGATCAAGCCGGCGCCGCTCAGGTTCTTCAACCCGTTTACGCCAGGTTCTCCGAAGGTTTCGATTCGGCCGATTTGGTGGCGGCGAAACACCTGCTTGAAGCCACGCCTGTCCCATAGCTGATGCTGACCGGCCGGTGCCAACCATTATGCGGTTCACCTGCCCGGCAACGAAAGAACCGGCCCGCTTGACGCGTTGACGATCCGTCCGCTCTTCATTTGATCCAAATCAAGGCGCATCGCGGAAAAATTCTGCATCCTGCACAAAATTCTCGGTCCGCGGTGCGGGAACACCGCGGCATCCCTGCGTCCTTGCGTAATACACCCCGCCGCCCGGATGCCCCTCCCGACGCCGCGACACAGCGGAAGGAAGTTGCCATGACCTGGGTGTCCAAACTGGCCTGGGCGGCGGTGGTCGTCCTCGGCGCCGTCGCCATGGGCATCGTCGCGCTCACGCGCGGTGAGCCTGTCAACGCCGCCTGGCTCTTGATCGCGGCCGTCTGTATCTACTTCATTGCCTTTCGCTTCTACGGTCTGTTCATCGCCAATACGGCATTGGGCGTGAACGCGGCAAGGCAGACCCCGGCCTACCGGCACAACGACGGCATCGATTATGTGCCGACCAACCGCTACGAATTGTTCGGCCACCATTTCGCCGCCATCGCGGGGGCGGGGCCACTCGTCGGCCCGGTGCTGGCCGCGCAGATGGGCTACCTGCCCGGCACATTGTGGATCCTGGCCGGCGTCGTCTTCGCCGGCGCGGTGCAGGATATGATCGTCTTGTTTCTCTCCACCCGGCGTGACGGCAAGTCGCTGGGCGAGATGATCCGCACCGAAATGGGGCCGGTCGCCGGCGCCGCGGCCGGCATCGGCGTGCTGATGATCTCCATCATTATCATCGCTGTGCTCGCCCTGGTCGTCGTGAAAGCCCTGACCAACAGCCCATGGGGCACCTTCGCGGTGCTATCCACCATCCCGATCGCATTGATCATGGGCGTGTATGAGCGCTTCGTTCGCCCCGGCCGCCTCGGTGAGGTCTCCACCATCGGCTTCGTCCTATTGCTCGCCGCCATCGTGTTCGGCAAGAACGTCGCGGAGTCCGCCGCGATCGCACCGTTTTTCACCTGGTCCGGCCAGACCATGGCGCTGGTCATCATCGGCTACGGCTTCGTCGCCTCGGTGATCCCGGTATGGCTGCTGCTGGTGCCCCGCACCTACCTCTCGACCTTTATGAAAGTCGGTGCCCTGGTATTGCTCGCAGCCGGCATCCTGATCGTCCGGCCCGACCTGCAAATGGCGCCGCTCACCCGGTATATCGACGGCACCGGCCCGGTCTGGGCAGGCCATTTGTTCCCGTTCCTGTTCATTACCATCGCCTGCGGCTCGGTTTCCGGCTGGCACGCACTGGTCTCCTCCGGCACCACGCCAAAGATGATCGAGAACGAGAACCAGATCGCCTTCATCGGCTACGGCAGCATGCTGACAGAATCCTTCGTCGCCATCATGGCGATGATCGGCGCATGCGTGATCCATCCGGGCATCTATTTCGCAATGAACAGCTCGGCTGGTGTGATCGGCACCACGGCAGCGCATGCGGCAGTCGTTGTGTCAGGCTGGGGCTTCACGGTGACGCCTGACATGTTGACGCAGATGGCCCACGACGTCGGCGAAACCAGCATCCTCTCGCGCACCGGCGGCGCACCCACCCTGGCCGTCGGCATGGCCACCATCTTCGCGCAGTTCCTGGGCGGCCGCGCGATGATGGGCATCTGGTATCACTTCGCGATCTTGTTCGAGGCCCTGTTCATCCTGACCACCGTCGACTCCGGCACCCGGGTCTGCCGCTTCATGGTGCAGGACTACATCGGCAACGCGATTCCAGCGTTCAAGGATACCAAGTCCTGGACCAACAGCATCATTGGCACCGCCATCGCCTGTGGCATGTGGGGCTACCTGCTCTATGCCGGCGTCAGCGACCCATATGGCGGCGTCTGGACGATGTGGCCATTGTTCGGTGCCACCAACCAGATGCTGGCGGCGATCGCCCTGATCCTGTGCACCGTCGTACTGTTCAAGATGAAGCGGCAGCGCTTTGCCGCGATCACCATCGTGCCGACGGTCTGGCTGGTTATCTGCACGGTCACGGCCGGGCTGCAGAAAGTGCTCGCTCCCGATCCCGCCGTCGGCTTCCTCAGCCACGCCATGAAGTTCAGCCGCGCGGTGGCAGCGAAGACGGTGCTGGCGCCGGCGACGACACTGGCGGAAATGAATCGCGTCATCTTCAATGACTATCTCGACGCGGCCCTGGCAGCGTTGGCCGTCACCCTGGTGATCGTCATGATCGTCTATGCGTTCATCGATATCACCAAGGCACTGCACACGCCAAAGGCCACCACGATCGAGATCGGCGGCGCCGAGGCAGCGGCAGGCGATGATTGATCAGTTCCATCGCTTCTGCCAATGCGCCGCACGTACGGCACACCGGATGGTCGGGATACCGGATTATGAAAAGTATCTCGACCGTCACCGGACCCTGCATCCGGCCGTTGTTCCGCTGACATACGAAGCGTTCGTCCGGCAGGTTCAGCAGCGCCGCTATACGCCGGAGAAAGGCAAGTTCACCTGCGGCTGCTGCTGACCCCCCGCCAGCGTCAGTGACCCAGCGACAGCAACCGAGTCGCCACCCCTCGCAAACTGCCCCTATGATGCCTTCGCAGCAGGCACATCCGGGAGATTGTCACCATGAAATTCGGCGCCTCGATGTTCTTCACAGACTATTCCATGGCCCCGGCGGAGCTGGCGAAGGCGCTGGAGGAACGCGGGTTCGATATCGTCTGGGCGCCAGAGCATTCGCACATCCCGCTCTCCCGCAAGACTCCGTTCGTGCTGGGGGGCGATCTGCCAAAGCGCTACTACGATGTGATGGACCCATTCGTCACGCTGACAGCCGCAGCAATGGCCACCAACACGCTGAAAATCGGCACCGGCGTCTGCCTGATCGCGCAACGCGACCCGATCCAGACCGCCAAGCTGGTGGCCTCGATCGACCGGATATCCGGCGGGCGCTTCGTATTCGGCGTCGGCAACGGCTGGAACCAGGACGAGATGGAGAACCACGGCACCGACTTTCGCTCCCGCCACAAGCTGGCGCGTGAACGCATCGAGGCGATGCAGGCGATCTGGTCGCAGGCTGCCGCCGAATATCACGGCGAGTTCGTCAATTTCGGACCGATGGTCGCCAACCCGAAACCGGTGCAATCGCCATGGCCGCCGATCCTGGTCGGCGGTGCGTTTCCCTACAGCGCACGCCGCGCGGTGCGTTACGGCGATGGCTGGATGCCGCAGGTGACCGAAGGTTCGCCAACGCCGCTGAGCGAGCTGATCCCTCGCTTCCGCCAGATGGCGGCCGAGGCCGGACGCGACCCGCTGGCGTTCGATATTTCCATCGGCGCCCAGCCGGAGGATGTCGACCTGATCAAGCACTATCAGGATCTTGGCGTGACCCGCGTTTCCACCAGCCTGCCATCAGAGAAGGCGGAAACGATCCTACCGGTTCTGGACCGCTGGGCGATGATCATTCGTGCGGTGAATGGGGGGTAACGCTACCGCGGCAGCACTGGCAGATCGAAACCGCGCCCCCCCATGTCGTTGCGAGGCCCCGGAGTGGCCGAAGCAACCTCGTTCGGGTGAGGCGAACACACGTCCGCGCCCCCATTCGTCCCGGGTTCGTCGCTACTCCTCGCGCAATGACACCGGCAGAAGATCGGCGAGCTGCGCCTTGCTGACGGTGCCGCTGCGCATGACGAGGATACAGTCCGGTTCGGATGTGAACCACGCGAAGGAATCCCAGGCGAGCTGCCCAACCGTCCTGCGAAATCCGGTGGAATCCCGATCCTGATAGGCCGTCAAAAACGCGATCTGTGATCGTTTGAACCCGACGGCATCCGTCAAGGCATGAATAGCCTGCTGCCGTCGTGGCGTGATTGCACCGTCGGTCGCCACGACTTCAACGAACACGATCAGCGGCTCGACTGGACCAAGGTCGGCGAGAATCAGATCGGGAAGGTTCTTGTCGGCCTCGATGTGCAGGCCAATCGCATTTGCGATTCGGTCGTCCCGCATCACGATCTTGTTGCCGCTTTCGCTGAGCCAGAGCACCGCAGGCTTGGCCAGATAGGTCGTGGCAAACACCTCGATCACTGCGCGCGAGATGATCGAACTGGGGCCGGGCGCGAGTTGGCGCGTTTCGCCATTGGGAAAGGTCACCAGCACGCCCGCGCTACGCCCCGCCGCCCCCGCCAGCATGATGGACACGCGCGCAAGCGCGCTTTTGCTGAGATGCCTGGCCTGAAAGTCCGCAACGGCATGCTGCAGAGCATCGCCTTGCAGCGCCGGGTTGAACAATCCAGCAAAGTCGCCCTTCAGCGCATAACGCGGAAGCCCGGATGTTGTCGGCAGGTCCTCCCGCCGAAGCACCGCACCGATTGCGACAAGACCATCCCGCAGCGTCTCATCGCGAATGGGCTCGCGCGTATTGTCGGCATACCAGCGCTTGCCCGATCCGCGGTAATTCTTCTTCAGCACGTCCTGGGCATATGCGCTACGCTCGGCATCGCCGGTCAGACTCGCTTGCTCATCTGTCATACGATAGACGTGAACCGGCCCAAGGAAACGGTCGGCACCTTCGACAGCGCCAATGTAAATCGCAGTGAATACCGTGCTGGCAGCAAGTTCCCGGATGCAGTATGTGCGGTTTGGCGTTCCCTCCGGGAAAATCAACCGCAAACGTTCGGCTACCATCTCGCGCCCGACGCAAGGCGGCATCAGCCGATCTCACCATACAGGCGATCGCATGCCGCCTCTATGGCCTGGCGGCTTGCTTTCTCCTGCACCAGTCGGTGCAGATCACCCAGAGCGCCCGGTGGCGGCAGCGGCAACGCCTCCATTTCATAAGCCGAGACCGCAACGCTGCCGCTGACGCAGCGAAACGCGCGATCGGCTGCCGCGGAATTGAGAAACGCCGCGAGCACTTCCGGCGCAACCAACGGACTGGCAGCGACAGGACGAATCATGTTCAAATGGTTCTCAACCACCACCGCACGATGTTCTTGCAAAAACCCATCGGGCAATGCCGCCGCGATCAGTCGCCGCACTTGCTCTTTGGCGGTAGTCCGTTGCAGCAACACACAGGGGCGATCCACAACAAGCCAGTCATCGCCACGCCGGATCTCGAAATACGGTGTGTGGTTGCGCTTGTTCGCGCGATAGATGAAGCGTCCGCCCGACGTAACGGCCTCGGCCCAGATCAGAGGGTAGCGGTTGCGGCCAGGGCGTTTCGCAAGCTGGCTCTTATAGCGATTCCACACCAGCGGTCCCGTGCTGACGCCATATCCCCAGTCCGACAGGCGGTGCGGCATCGCTGCGAGACGCGACACGAGCAATACCTGTGCGGGGCTGCGCGGCATCAGCCAGGGCTGCGAGCAATCGGCCGGCAGCGAGATCGTTCCAGCCGCCGCAACCGTCAGCCCGGCCCTGTTCACAGGTGCAATCTCTTGCACCGCCACGGGTGCCACGGCAGCGCCACGCCGATAGGTGGCAAGCAGCGTCTCCTGCAACACATCGTCGAATATGCCCTTGCGCAGGGAGACGAAATCGACCGTCGCCGGCGGTGCATCGCGGCCCAGCAACGCGCGTAGATTCTTGAAATACTCTCCGGCCAGGAAGCTTGTCGGCGTGACATAGGCAACAAGCCCGCCCGGCTTCACATAGTGAAGCGCCATATCCGTGAACAGGCCGTAGAGGTTGGCATGTCCGTACAGGCTGCGTTGGAAGCGGATGCGATCGGCCGGTGGCAGTGTCACGCGGCCATACGGCGGATTGCCGATGATCAGATCAAATCGCTCCCGCGGCGACGCTCGGCGCAGGCTATCGCAAACACTGACCACAACGGGAGGGCTACGGCCGGCCGCACGCGAAACCGGCAGCAGTACCGCATCGAGCGAAACCTGTGACAGCCACGCACCAAACGGATCAAGATCGTAGCCACGCAAGCGCGTCGCGATATTATGGATCAGGATAGACGGGCTGCACCCTGGCAACGCGTCGATCATGCGCTGGACAACCGGCGCAAGGAATGCGCCGCCGCCGCACGCGGGATCCAGCACGCGGGCGGTGGTCCAGTCGGCTCCAGCCTCGGTGGCCTGGGCAATCAGCCGCGCCGCCAGGGCGGGCGGCGTGTAGTAGATGCCGCGCGAGGCACGGTACGTATCCGGCAGCATGCCAGTATAAATCAGGCCGATCTGATAGGCGGCGACAACGGGATCAAGCCGGGCGGCGGCCATGCCGATCTGCTCGGCCAGCGACTGAACGCTGGCCGGCAGTCCAGCGGTTTCAAGCGCGCACAGGCGTGCGCGCAATGGTCGCGCATTCGAGTCTGCCATGGTTAGCGCCCGCCACCACGCCACGACTATCTGCTGGCCGAAGCCATGTGCCAGCGCGATGCGCTCGGTGCCGCGGGCAGACGCGGCAAAGGCGCGGCTCGCGGCGCGGCCGACATCGAGTGTTTCGGCAGGTGCCGGCGGCAACGCGAGCGGTACCTGCCGAGCCGTCCTGATGAGCGACACGGCCGACATCTCTCCTTCCCGCCAATCCGCGATGGGCATGCCAAGAACAGATGGGGAACTTACGCCGTCTGAAGCCATTTGTCCATTGCGATGGTGACGGAAGCGATTGATTTGGGCACACCGATAGCGTTGCGACTCGGGAAGGTCGGTTCCGTCCCCCCGCAATGCTACAATCGGTGTTTGAATTCTCCGTCAAGGTGCTGGCGCGCGAGGTATGCAGCCGGCCACACCCAGGGACGCGGCTCACCAGGACCTGAAATTCGCGCGGCAAAGATAAAATCGATGGCAGCCGGGGTTCAGTCCCGGCTGCCATCCAATACGGTGAACCGGCTCACTCCGCCGCTGGCACCGGAGCCAGATCGCCCTCGGCATCGGAATTGATTTCCTCCAGCGAACGCTGCGCCGTTTCCGGTATCACCAGCAGGGTGCAAACCGCGCCAACAACCGACACCGCCGCCAGCAATCCGATCACGCCGGTCTCACCCAACACACCGAACAGCGGCGGGAACAGAAAGGCGCTGATTGAGGCGCCAATGCGCCCGCCCACCACGGTGACGGATTGGCCGATGGTGCGGATGCGGGTGGGGCTCAGTTCCACGCCCAGGATGCCGGCGCCGGATACCGTGCTGGGACCGGCGGTGATGAGCAGGCTGTAGAGGCCAAATAGTACCATGCCGAGCGCCGGCGCGGCCATCGCTTCATCACGCCGCCAGGCGAACAGCGCCAGCATTATCGCGGCACCAACGAACCCCCAGAACTGCAGTTGCTTGCGGCCGATCCGGTCGATCAGCGACACGCCGATCAGTGCACCGGGGATGACGAAGATGAAGGACGTGATCAGCGAGAACGTCGTCGGCTGCAGCCCGAGCCCTTTGGCAATCAGCGAAGGGCCGAACAGGATGCCGGAATAAACCACGATGTCGAACAGCAGCCACAGCAGGGCGGCGCCGAAGATCTCCCGTGCATGCTGAGAAAACACCTCATGCCAGGCGCGGCGGTCCAACAATGGCGACACCGAAGGCTCGGTGCCGGCGACCTGGCGCACGACGGCCTTGGCATCCGCAGCATTGCCGGCGACGCGGCCGAGATAGCGCGCCGTCTCCGGCATCTTCCGCCGCAGATAAAGCACCGAAAGTGCCGGCACGCACCCGAACGCCAGCACGATGCGCCAGCGCAGGTCAGGCTCGACGCCAAGGCTCATCAGCACCAACGACAGCACGGCGGCAAACGCCGCGCCGGTCGGCCACATCACGCCGAAGCCGATGCCGATCTTCTTGCCGCGATCGCGACGATTGGAATGCTCCGCCATGATCGTCGGCGACAGCACGTAGTCGGCGCCAACACCGATGCCGAGCAGGAAACGGATGAAGATCAGGCTCTCCAGGTTTGGCGCGAAGGCCTGCGCGAAGGCCATGATCGCCATCACCATCACGTCCAGGCCGTAGTATTTCTTGCGTCCGTTCTGTGCCAGCGCGCCGAAAATCAGCGCGCCGATGCCCGCACCCACCAACGCCGACCCAGCAAGCAAGCCGCTTTCCAGCCCGGTCAGTTTCGCCACCCCGAACGTGCCGAGGACAAGCGGCAGCACCAGGCCGATCGACGACAGATCATAGCCGTCGGTGAACACTCCCATTCCCGTTGTGAACAAAGCCAGCCAGTGAAAACGCTTGAAGGGCTGTTCGTCGAGTTCCGCGAAGCTGTGCGGGCGAGCCATGATCCATCTCTCCGTTGTCGGATGGAGATGCCTAGTCCACGGTGCGCGGCAATTGGATTGCAGTTCTATGAAGCTTCGATGATGCCAGCAGGGATATTAACTTGGACCTTCTAATTGATGACGGCCGCCTAATGGAATCCGGACGAATACTGAACTTGTCGGACGTGTTGGTCAAATCATCCGTATGGGTGGAAAAGGTATAGAGAAGCGCCCGCGGCGCCGCGAAGGGTCTCCCCCACGCCGTCGAAGGTCTGCCGACCCTGGAAGGCATCCGCCGGCTCCGTGCATCGCCCGGTGATCGCACGCAACGCTACGCATTGCACTATGCGCAGATCAAGTGAGCTGAATTTCAGAGTTCATCAAGCTGCAGCGCACAGCCTTCCATGTCGTATTCGTCGAACACACATTCGGCGACGGCGTAGGGCGGCCCGTCGAACCAACCTTCGGATGCAGCCTCTTCGCGGTCCAACGTTCGCCTCAACTCAGGTGTCGAGCCCTCAACATCCACAAGATCGATACGGATCGCAACGACAACGCGTGTGCCAATGTCGGTGCACCGCCACAACCCTCCGCCACACCGGAATGTGCCGCCAATCGTGAAGTCTTCGAGGTTCATTGCCGGTTCGTCTATCCACTCATGCCAAACTGAACAAATCAGCAACAAACGTCAAGGCTGTCCTGTTGTCATCGGATGGCCTGTCTCAAAGCGCCGGCACGCACCGAGCTACTCTTCGTCTCGGCCAAGCGGGCTGGGCGGCGCGCGAGGGTCGTGACAGGAACTGCCCTGCGATCCGATACCGGGTGCACAGCGGTGTTGCGATGCGGCAGCGCTTCGCCCTCGTCCTGCAGCCGGCCGCGCAACGAGGCCGGCAGCATGCCGTCCACCATCCCGCCCAAAGCTGCAACGCGGGCCACCATCGCCGCGCGCGACGTCACGCCGAACTTGGCGAACACGCGCCGCATATGCGTGCAAACCGTCCAACTGCTGATCTCCAGCACGCTGGCGATGACCTTGTTCGGATGTCCTGCCGCCACCAGCCGCACGATTTCAATCTCGCGCGGGCTGAGTGAGACACCCTTCGCAATCGCCGCAGGCATGCGGATCAACAGGTAGCGGTGCCCATCAAGATCGACATCCATCAGCATTTGCTCGGAGGAGGAGTCGTTGCCGGGACACTCGCCCAGACAACGCACCAGCGCGCGCAACCGTGGACGCAACGCATCGCTGATCGGCGCATCCTCCCCTGTCGAGGCCAAGTTCGCTGGCATGCCAATTGCTCCCACAGTTGGCAGTCAAGGCGATCCAGAGCCAGACCGTTCCTTCGTTTGTTAATCGGTGGCCACGTTCGTTACATCAGTGGGCCACCAGGACGGCATGTTACACATCTCCGCCGGGCGATTGCCAGTAGCTTGTTTGAGGTAACGCAAAAAAGAGCGCGTGGCGAATGACAGGCTCCACCAGGAAACTTTGCCTCTCGCTCGTATGAGTGACGCATCAATGTGCTGCCCGTAAAGTGTGACTGGTGCGATGTCCGCCACTTTTGCCACCGTCCTCCCAGCGTCACCATCCGCGAGGAGGCCCACATGCCAGCGATCACCGATCTGGAATCCGAGTTCGAGCAAGAGAGCGAAACCGAGGGTGAGGGATTCGGCCTCGGCGACATTGGCGGCATGCTCGGCGGATTGCTGGGCGAAGGCGAAACCGCCGGCGCTTCGGAATTCGAACTGGAAGGCGAACTCGAATCAGAGCTGGAGGGTGAATTCGAAGGCGAGTTCGAAACCGAATTCGAAGGCGAATTCGAAGGCGAGGCATTCAGCTTCGGCAGCTTGTTCAAGAAGATCGCGCCGGTGCTGAAGAAGGTGGCAAAAGTCGCGGCACCGATGGTCGGCACCGCCATCCTCGGTCCCGCTGGCGGCATGCTCGGCAAACTCGCGGCCTCTGCTCTTGGCGAAGGTGAATTCGAATCGGAATTGGAGATGGAAGGCGAATTCGAAGGCGAACTGGAAAGCGAATTCGAAGGCGAGGCGGAAGCTGAACAGGAGATCGCCACCCATCCGATGTCCGAGAGCGAGGCGCTGGCCGAGATGATGGCGGAAGCCGCGAGCCAGGCAGCCAGCGAAGCCGAGGCCGAGGCGATGGTCGGCGCCGCCGTCGTCACCGTGCTGTCCCCGCGCGACAGGCGTGCACTGCGCCGGCTGCTGCCGCACCTGGTGCGCGGCGCCGCCGTGCTCACCCGCATCCTGCGCCGCCATCACGCCACGCGCCATGCCGTGCGCGCCGTGCCCCAGATCATGCGCCGCAGCGTGAAGCGCCTGAAGCGCCATGCCGCCGCCGGCCATCCGGTCACGCGCCGCGCCGCCGCCCATGCCACCGCGCGCGAAGTGCGCCGCGTGCTGGGCAGCCCGCGCGTCGTTCGCACCGCGGTTGCGCGCAATGTCCGGACCAGCCGCGCCATGAAGCGCCCGCGGCGCCGGTTCCACCGGGTTGCCGGCTGAATCCGCCCTCGCCCCGCGTCCGACCCGAAAGGAGACAGCACCATGGCGATCGCACTTGGCGAGCTGGAACTGGAGCTCGAAGGCCTCGGTGAATTCGAAGACGAATACGAAGGCAACCTGGAAGGCGAGCTCGAAGGAGAATTCGAATCCGAATTCGAATCGGAACTCGAATCCGAACTCGAATCCGAACTGGAAGGCGAGCTCGAAGGAGAATTCGAATCCTTCGGTCCCAGCCCGGTCAGCCGCGTCTACCCGGACGCGATGATGGAGCACATGGGCCTCGCCGCCATGGAGGCGGAAACCGAGTTCGAGGCGGCGGAACATTTCCTGCCGCTGGTGCCGTTGGTGGCCAGCAAGATCCTCCCCATGGCGGCAAAGGCGGCACCCAGGATCGCAGCCAAGGTGCTGCCGCACATCGCCCGCGTGGTGTCGCATGTCACGCCCCGGCTGACGCGCGGCGTGACCCACATGACGCACGTGCTGCACCGCAACCCCCAGACGCGGCACCTGGTGCGGACCATCCCCAGCGTCGCGCGGCGCGCCGTGACCCGGATCGCGCGGCACGCCGCCGCCGGCCATCCGATCACGCCACGCCACGCCGCACGGATCCTGCACCACGAGCATCGCCGCCTGCTGCGCAATCCGAAGCTCGTGCACGCGGTCCTGCGCCACGCGCATAAGATGGATCGCCGTTATCACCGGCTGGGAGGGCTGCCGGTGCCGGCGCGCGGCACGGTCGCCCATGCCGCCCCGCCCCATCTGCACCACGCGGCACATCTGCATGGCATTGCCCCGCATCTCCGCCACGTCGCGCCGCACCTTCGTCACCTGGCGCCACACCTTCGTGGCGCCCTGACGCACCCGTCGCACCCGGCCGCGCTCGCCCACCGCTACGCGACGCCGCACCTGCGCCGGCTTGCCGGGATGCGGTCGCATGCCTGTCCTACCTGCGGTTCGCACGTGACGCGCGGCCGCACGTGCTGCTGCTGTTGTTAGCCCCTCCAGCGCGAGTTGGTGCCATGGACGGCGCGACTGAAAGCCTGGTGCGAGACCGCCCGGCCCGCCCGCCGGCAATGCCACGCCGGCGGCGCATCGCCCGGGCCGGTGTCCGGCCGCCCCAGCCGATACTGCGGCCCTGGCTGCGCGCCCAGTCGATCAACGTCACCCGCCACGCCGCCGCCCTCCGCCCCTTCAAGCGCGCGGAGTTCGGCACCGGCGGCGCGGCACCCTCCGAGGGCCACATCCAGGCCGTCAACACCCTGATGACCTCGCTGCGCCGCGGCTTGCTCGACCTGAGCCAGCGCGTCACCGACGCGGTGAAGGCCGCCGACGCCGAGCCGACCACGGCACGGCTTTCAGAAGTCGTGCGGCGCAAGGACAAGGCGCAGCATTGGGTTCAGGGCATCGAGCGGATCTGGGACTTCTATTTCGAATTGTTCGGCCAGCGGCAATCGAACCACGCCGACTGGCTGTTGAGCTGCGACCGCATCGCGCTGGACTGCTACCAGGCCTATTGGAACGGCCTGGGCAAGGCACGCCCGATCCCCGCGCCGCCGCCCTTCTGCTACATGCGCACCGGCTTCGCGCCCGCGACCTTCCGCCGCGGCATTCCGCTGCGCCGCCTCGGCAAGCAGATCAACCCCTTTCCCATCGTGCAGCTTCCGTATCATCGGCTCATCAACCCGTGGACCCTCGGGGCGATGCTGCACGAAACCAGCCACAACCTTCAGAGCGAACTTGGCCTCAGCCGCGACATCCCGCGCGCCATGGCCCGCGCGCTGCTGGAAGCCGACCAGCCGAAAAACGTCGCCGGCATCTGGACGCGCTGGAACCGCGAGATGTTCGCCGACATGTCGGCGCTATTGCTCGGCGGCCCGGAAGTGGTGGGCTCGCTGATGGACGTCGTCGGCCGCGCGCCCGCGGCAGTGTTCGCCTATAACCCACGCGGACCACACCCCACGCCCTATCTGCGCACGCTGATCAGCGTGGAGCTGCTGCGCCGCATGGGCTTCGTCGAGGAAGCCGAGCGCTATCGCCGTGTCTGGATCGGCATCTATCCGCCGCCCCCCACAGGCGCCATGCCGCCCGGGCTGCTGGAAACCTTCCCCGCCGCCTGCCGGCTTGCGGTGAATGCGATGTGTTTCCGCCCCTACCCGTCGCTCGGCAACAAGAGCCTGGCGCAGGTGGTGTGCTTCAACGAGAAGGACCGGCAGATGACCGAGGAAGCCGCGGGACGCCTCGCCGCCGGCGTCGACCCCGGCATCGTGCCGGCCCGCTTCCTGATCGCCGCCGCCCGCATCGCCATGGACCGCAAGCTCGCGCGGCCAGGCGTGATCGCGAAGAACTTCTACCTCGAGCTGGCAAGGAGATAGCGCCGTGGCGATCGAAGAAGCGTTCGAGCGTCTGGTCGGCACGTTCTCCGTCGCCGAGGAAACGTTCCAAGGCCTGCATTTGACGGTAAACGAGGACCGCCCGACCGATGGCGCCGTGCTGATGGTCGAGCGGCTGGGCAACCTGGTGCAAGACCTGCGCGGCTGGCTGGCCGAAGGCCACGCCGCCGCGATCGATGCACGAGAGGCGGTGAACCACCCGCTGAACGGCCATCGCGCCCGCCAGGCCCTCGGACGCGCCAACGAGCGCTTCATCCGCCTCGAAGCACTGTTCTTCAACGAAGCCGTGTCGCACCGCACGATCGACGGTTTGGAACGCTTCGGCCGCACGCGCGGCGGCGAGTGGTTCGGCTGGTCCGGCGGCGTGGCGATGGCACTGCAGGCCTGCCGCGAACCGCTGCGCGCGCTCGGCGAGGCGATCCTGCGCGCCTGGCAGGAATTGTCCGAGCGTCTCGGCGCAGGCTCGTTGCTGGTACAGAACACTAACGTCGGCCAGCAGATCGCACCCGCGATCCTGGCCGGCACACAAGCCGGTTACGAATCCGGCTTCGGAAAGGCAACATGACCATGGCGCGCACGCCAGCACATTCGACGCAGGAGGCTGAGATGGCGAAACCACCAGTACGCAACGACGAGACGACCGCCGAACGCGTGGTGCGCGACATAGAAGGACACGAGGACAGAGTCGCCGAGAGATTGCTGGGACAGATGTACGCGGTGCTGCAGGAATCCCTGACCGCGACGGAAGCACGGATCGTCGAAACCGGGCAGATACAGTCCTACGCGGCGGCCAAGGCGGTAGAGGACAAGGTCGGTGCCATGCTGGGCCGGCACGCCGAGACGCTGATGCAGGCGACGTCGGACGCTGTCTTTAGACTGACAGAACGGTTCAACGCCGGATTAATCGCCAACCAGCAGGCGGTCGGCGACATGTTGGATCAACATACCGCAACGACGACGCATCGGATCGACAACAGCGCCGCCAACACCGTCAGCAAGCTATCAGAAGGAACCAACACCGGATTTGCCGCCAACCAGAAGGCGGTCAACGACATGTTGGACAAGCATACCGCAACGACGACGCAGCAGATCGACAACAGCGCCGCCGACACCGTCAGCAAGCTGTCAGAAGGAATCAACACCGGATTTGCCGCCAACCAGAAGGCGGTCAACGACATGTTGGACAAGCATACCGCAACGACGGCGCAGCAGATCGACAAGAGCGCCACCGCCCTGTCCGGGCATTTCGACCAGCAGATCGACGCACTGATACCGCAGCTTCGCGACATGCTGAACACGACCGAGGTCAGCGTGCTTGCCAAGCTGTTGGGCCTGATCGACGCGCGGCTGAAGGCGATCGAGGCACGCCTCGCCGGCTACGCAGGGCCGGAGCAAGCGGCGGAAGAGAAAGCGGCAGCCAAACGCCTCGCCGATGCGAAACTGGCCCAGGCGGCAGAGCTGACCCAAATCGCCGATGCCGCCGAAAAGGAAGCCAAGAACGCAGCGAACACAGCCGATCGGCACGTCGAGGCAGAATACGAATACCTCGCGACCAGGGCCAAGGAACTCGCGGAACAAGCGCAGCGCGAGGCAGCGGAGTTGCTGGCATGAGCAAGCGCGGCATCGCGGCGCGGCGCAGCGCGACTTCGGCTCAAAGCAAGACTGGCGCGGACCGCTGTCCGTGCGGAGGACACTGACATGTCGAACTCGAACTCGACCCAGGCTCTCTGGTCCCGGATGATCGCGGCCACGGGCGGCCACGCGCCCCCGCCGCCCCCCTGGGGGCCCGGTCCGATGCCGCATCTGCCGGGCGGTCCCGGCGCTGGCGGCGGCGGCCCGGGGGGTGGTGGCTTCACGCCGGCCTATCCGATCCTCACCGAGGAAGTCGGGTTCTCGCCGTCCCCGCTGTCCTCGCCGGCCACATCAGGGTTCAAGCCGTCCACGCCGGGTGGCACGTCCCTCGCTCCCGTCGTCTCGCGCGCGCTGCAGGACGTGCTGGGCTGGAAGGTCAAGCCGGGCGATGCCATCGGATTCACCGGCGCGCTGAATCAATCGTTTCAGATCTCGCTGGTCGAAGGCCATGCCGCCGCAAAATGGACACCGCGCAGCTACGCCGTGCAATCCGATCTGGCCGGCGGCATCACCGGTGCCCAGGCCAGCGTCTATACGATGGCCAAGACATTGCTCGACCAGATGCTGCCCTTGATCGACGGGTTGCGCCCGCTCGATCCGGCGGCAGACATGGAATATGTCACGGCCCTGAAAGACCTCGCGAGCAGCCAGCTCAACAACCTGACGCAGGAAATCGGCTATCTCGGCGGCCCGCGCGTGATGCGCGTGCACCAGTATTTTCAGATGCTGCTGGGCGGCACCGTGCACCTGAACCTGAACGCGACGCCGCCCACCGCCCGTTTGCAGTCACCGCCGCCACCACCGTACCCCACCCCGCCGCCGCATATCGCGCCCGGCGCGCCCAACCCGATGCCGTACTGGTACACCAACCCTGACACAGTGCTGGGCACGCTGGGCGACCTGCGTGATGTTATGGGCCTGCGCCAGATGCCCGGACCCGGCAGCTTCGTCAGCTACATCAATACCATCGACGACGAAACCAACGTCACCAATTTCCGCATCGTGGTGGATTACGCCAACTCGCTGTGGAATGGCTGGGTCAACAACATCCAGTTCTTCGTTACCGTCAGCACGCCGTTCCTGGGGACGCAGTTGGTCATCGTATCGCGCCAGCTCGGCGTGGTCAGCGAAACGGTGGACGAAGTGCGGTTCGTACTCGACTCGGTCTTCATCGGACCGGCGGAGCGCCAGACGGTATTGCTCGATTTCCGTTCGTTGCCCGGATTCCACGACGTCCCGCCGATCTTCCTCGAGGATCTGCTCTCCTGGACGCAGAACTTCGTCACGCAGGAAGCGCCCGACATCATCCAGTCCGCCGGCAAATTCGGCCTGGGCGAGGAATTCTGCGCCATGATCTACCAGCTCTCGCGCCAGATCTGGGGAACGCTGCAATTCGCCCAAAGCATTCACAGCAATCCGCCGGGCCTCAACACCTACCGGGTGCTGGCGGCGATGCAGAAACTCGCAGGCCAGCTCTACGAATTGTTCCGACTCGCCTACCCGGTCGGCACATCCTACCTGAAGCCGCGGCCCTAATCGGATCGAGACGGAGACGCAGCCATGGCAAGCATGAAAGACTATCAAGGCCTACACGACCGCGTCGCCGCTTTGCGCGAGCAAGTGACGAACAATCTGTCGGCCGATCTGGTTTCGAATCCGCAGCTCGCCGACGCGCTGACCAAGCAGATCGACGACCTGCTGTCATCGGTGGTGGAAGCCGACAAGACGACGGCACCACCGCCCGACAACGGCCTGTCCGCTCTCGCGGGCATCGGCTCCGGCGCATCGTCCGACCTCGGCGATACGCGTATCCCGCCAGGCGTCGTCGCCTACGACGACACGATCACATCGGAACGGATCGTTGCCGTCGGCGACATGTACTACCTGTGGCAGCACGAGAAGATCGGCGTGTTCCGCGTGGTGCAGAAGCTGCAGGAGTTGTTCCGCGCCGGCACGGTGCGGCTTTCCGGCGGACAGGGCGCCTTCGCGCTGTACCAGTTCGATCGCCGCCAGGTGTTGCGTTACACCGCGCGCGACCGTATCGCCGCGTATCGCCGCGTGTTCGGCTATGGCGGCGGTTCCGCCCCCGCCGGCGCCCGCCCCAACACCGACTTCCACCATCTGTTCTCGCATTTCGTCCAGCAGGTGACACTGTTCTGGCGCGACAAGCGGATTTCCGACGTGATCCGCGAGCGCGCCTACGACCCGAGCTTCGGTTCCATCGCCATCGTGCGCCGCGCCGGCCTGGACCTGCGCAACAACCTGAAATGGCTGTCGTTCGGCGACGTGAACGTGCTGCGCGTCGAGGTGATGCAGTTACTGGAGGAAGCCTTCAAGATCCTCGACGCCCCCGACGTGAAGCGCCTGTTCGGCGCCGACAACGCCTGGGACGTGGTGGAAGAAGTGCTGGTGCGCTACTACAAGGAACGCCTGGTCACCTCGCCGCGCCAGCGCATGGGCGTGACCGGCCGCGAAGTGCTGCGCTGGCTGGCGCATCCGCACATCCTCACCACCACGCGCGCGCAGTTCGAAACGCTGCTGCTGGAGATTGCGGAAAACGCCGAGGAGTGGCTGACCAGCGCGCAGGCGATGCAGCTCGCCGGCCGCACCACGAGCAATCGCGTGATGCCGTGGACGCGCTCGACGCCGCCGACCGCGGCGCCTGGCCGCGCGCCGGTGTCCGCCATCGGGCAGCGCGCCTTTGCCCGCGCCACGGCGTGACGCGCGGTGCGCCCGGTGACGCACCGTGATACCCGACGCGGCGTTCCTGCGCGCGCTCGTCTATGGCGGCGCGGTGCTGGGCGGCGGGGGTGGCGGCTCATTGCCGGCGGGCCTGGCCGCCGCACGCGCGGCATTGGCCGCCGGCACGCCGCACATCGTGCCGCTGCACCGCATCGACCCGCGGGCGACGCTGGCGACGCTGTCGGCCGTCGGCACAGTCGGCACCACCTCGGGCGGCACCACCTCGGGGGGCAGCACCTCGGGCGGCGCCATGTCGAGCCGCGCCGTGTCGGGGGGCACGACCTCGGGGGGCACGACCTCGGGCGGCGCCATCTCGCACCGGCATTTCGATCGCGCGCTGGCAGTGTTCGTGCCATTCGCCGGGCGGGAGATCGGCGGCTTCATCGCGAGCGAGGTGGGTCCGCGCGCCGTCACCTACGGCCTGCGCGAATCCGCCATCACCGGCATCCCGGTCGTTGACGCGCCCTGCAACGGCCGCGCCCACCCGTTGTTCACCATGGGATCGCTGGGCCTGCATCGCCGGCCGCGCGTCGCCAGCGCGACGGTGGCGGTGGGCGGCGCATTCGGGTCGGCGCGCTATGTCGAACTGGCGGTGCGGGCGAACGTCGTGACGGCGGGCCGGATCGTGCGCGAGCGCGCGGCAGGCTCCGGCGTCGCGCTCGCGGTGGTGCGCAATCCGCTGCCGGCGGCGTATGTGCGCCGGCATGCCGCGGTGGGCGGCCTGGCGTTCGCCGCGCGGGTCGGACATGTCCTGCTGGCGCGCCTGCCCGAGGGGTGCGGCGCGGTGCTGGCGGCACTGGCGAAACTGATGGATGGGCGCGTGCTGGCCCACGGGCGCGTGGCGCGTGCGGATTTGTCGGAGCGGCAGGGATTCACCGTCGGACGGATCGCGGTCGAACAGGCGGATGGCGGCGTGTTGCGGCTGCTGGTGTGCAACGAACTGATGGCGGCGGACGATCGCGGCCACCGGCTGGCGGCGTTCCCCGACCTGATCACGTTGTTCGACCGGCAATCCGGACTGCCGCTTGGATCGGCCGAGGCGGAAGCTGGCCGGGCCGTCGCGGTATTCGCCGTGCCGCGAACGCAGCTGATCCTGGGCTCGACGATGCAGGACGCGGGATTGCTGCGCGGCATCGAGGCGATGGCGGGAATCCGGCTCGCGTCATCATGGCGGATGCCGCCGGCGGGCCGTCCGGCGCGGATCGTGGCGCGGATGGGCAGTCCGGCGTGGCTCGCAGCGCCGGCGGGTCAGTGGGATTAGCCGAGCGCGTTTGCAGGTGGATAGACGCAACGGCAATGCGTGGCGGGATCAATCCGCATTGCCGACCCGAAAGCCGTCACGGCGTGCGCCGCGGCGCACTGGTCTCGGACCAGTCACGCGTGGCCTGCCTTTTGATTCGTCAAGACACCAGGACATGAGGCAACGCCGACCCAACCGCGCGCGGCCGGGGAAACCGAAAAAGATCAGGCCGGC
>DATKPQ010000158.1:0-23163 GCA_035523995.1 Acetobacteraceae bacterium
CATCAAGCATATGGCGCAGAACCTGATCCGCCTCGCTCCCGGCAAGGCGTCCCTACGGCTCAAGCGAAAGACGGCCGGATGGGACGACGACTTCCTCGCCAGCCTGATCACGCGCTAGGGATATTCACCCGATTCCCCTGACCGGCGCTACCGGCCAATCCCCAATCGGAACCCGGTCCCGCGAGGGATCGACACGTCCTATAATACGCGGCAGGCGGCGGTATCACGCCCAGCGGCCAAACATTGGTCACAGCCAACTCGACCGCGGAGACGTGTGTGCGGACGAACGACACGCGCATGGATTGTCGCTCGCATGGACCGGCTTCAAAACAACGTCCACAGGTCTTATAAGCCGTATGGCCCTTACGCATGGGAACTGTGGCCATGCTCCGCTCGTACAAAATTTGCTTCGTCGCTGCGCTCCTCGCAATAAAATAGCCCGGCCATGAGGAGAGGCACGCGGCACGCCGAGCTTTGATCCAGGCGCGCGCCGGCAGCCAGGCCGGTGGTCAACTCACAATGACGCGGTGACGTCACCGCCTCGCGCGCCGCTGCGGGCGGGACAACGCCTCGATTGCCGCCGCCGCGGTACGCGTCATCGTCGCGCCGCTGACCAGCCGCTCGATCAGTTCCTCATATCTCGCAAGATAGTCGTTCATCGCCAGATGCTGCTCCGCATACGCCCGCGCCTTCTCGCGCAAGGAGCGCGCCAGCTTCGCCTCCTCCAATACCCGCTGAATCGTCCGCGCCAGGCCTTGCGGATCGAAGAACGAGGCCAGCAGCCCGTTCTCGCCATGGGTGATGAATTCTCGCACCGGCTGCGTGTCGCTGCCGATCACCGCGCAGCCGGTCGCTAGTGATTCGCGCAATGACCACGACGCGACGAACGGATAGGTCAGATACACATGCGCGTCCGACCGCTGCAGCATCGTCACGTAAGTCTGGTATTCTAGCCGTCCGGGAAACACGACGCGGTCAGGGGCCAGGCGGTCCCCGACCTCCCTCATCATCACGTCACGCCATGTGCCCTGCGGCGGCGGGTTGCCGTAGCTGACGCCGTCGGCGCCCACCATCACCACCTTCACGTCCTTTCGCGCGCGCAGCAGATGCGGCAATGTGCGCATCATCACGTGAAAGCCACGATACGGCTCCAGGTCGCGCGAGACATACGTCACCAGCTTGTCGCTGGGCCGGATCGTCATGTCGCCGATTTTCAATGGCGCGCGCCGTACCTGCGGATTGGGCTTGCACGTATCCAGGTGCACGCCCTCGCGCAACAGGTTGATCTGCGGCCGGGCCCACTCCGGGTAGGTGGAGTATTGCCACTCGGTCGGAGTCTGGCCGTGGCAGCCCAGAGTCAGCGCGATATGGTTGATCGCGTTCTTGGCGCGGATACGAGGAAAATCCAGCGGCTCGGCGGGAAATTCCGGATCGAAATTAACATCGATGCCATCGTAATGATAATAGAATTCGAAATAGCCCAGCAGTGGCACGCCCGGCCACACGTCGATCAGGTTCAGCAGCTCGCCCCAGCCGTGATGCCCGACGATGATGTCGGGCATGAAGCCAAGTGTCTTCAGGTTGGCTGCGGTGTGAGCCACCACCTCGGCGCGGCGCACGCCGGCATCCAGTTCCCGCGCCGCGACATGCGATTCCGCCGCGGCGCCGGGAGGCTTGCGATAGGGGACCTTGCGCACGCCCTCGATATGATTGGCATTCGGCTCGGTGATGAAGACCACCTCGTGCTGCTTCATCGCCGCCAAATGCCGCACGATGTGCAGGAACTGGCCGGGGAAATTCTGGTGTACAAACAAATATTTCACGCGTCAGCGTTCCTCGAACCCGGCTGCGATCCGCTCGCGGATATCGGCAGTTCAGCGGCTGCCGCCGGCTCGCCCTGCCCGGCCAGCGCGCGGCGGCCTGGCCGGCTTGGCAGCGCCAACGGCTGGGCGATCGCCGGCAAGTGCGTCTTCGCGAGGCTGCAACTCCACGCGGATGGCTTCCAATGCGGCGAGGCTTTCTGCCTCGCAGGCCTCCTCGCCGGCGACCGGGCCGGCGGTGCTGCCATCGACGAATGTAGCCTCATAGGTGCAGTGCCAGTTCTTTGCGGCCGCACCCTTCAGTCTGATTCTGATGCCGAGCAGGGGTAGCGCCATGCCACGGCTGCCGCAGAATTTTCCACCTTCGACCCAAGGCGAGAGCCAGCCGCGACCCAGCACAGCCTGGTATTCGATATCCTCCGGCGTCACGCCTTCGCGCGGCCTGAGGGCAAAACCTTCGATCCAGGATTTGCTGCCGCGCGTGCCGGCCCATTCACCGAGCAATACCCCGACATCGCCCGTGCTCTGGACATGGGCCACCACCTCGGGATTCGGCTGCGCTGGCGGAGCGGCGCCGGCTTTTGGAGCAGCGGCTGGGGCGAGCGCCTGTGCTGCGACGGCCGCCGCGGCCGCATCGCCGCTCAGCCGCAACACTTGCAGGCGCGGGGCCATTTCGGGTCCTTGGCGCGGCGACTGGTAGACTGTCACGAGCACCTGCGCTGGGCTGTCGGCGACACGCACCAATGCCGCGGTGCCGTTCAGCCAGCCATCCTGACGGAACGTGCTGATCGAAATTGCCTCGGGCCGGCTCGCGGCGCCGGGTGCGTGGGTAATGCGAATGCCGGGCAGTCCCGTTGCACCGTCCGGCTGCGGGCTGCCGGGCGGCTGGAAGAGGCAGAACAAACCTCGGTCGAGGGTCATCAGGTGGCCGGACACGCGGAGCTCGGCGATCCGGCCCTGCCCGTCCTCGGGCGGTACGGCTTGCGGCGGCGCGGGTTGAGGTTCCGGCCGTGTCATAACCGCGGCGGCTGGTTCGGGCATGCGATCATCCTGCTGTCTTGACGTTCTAGCCATGGTTGTTTGCTCGATCGTTCGAATAAGACCATGTAGAGATCAGTTTCGTCGGTACATCAGGCGCCTTGATGGCCTGTCAGGCCGACGGCCGCAAGCAGTGCGTTATTGATTCCGCGCGCTGGCATTCCGAACGGTAACAGAAGCCCGCGGCCGGTGCGGCGAATGCGTTCCGCGGGCGCGCCGATATCGAATGCCGCGACCATAAGGCCCGCCAGCCATAGTTCGGTCAAAGCAAAACTCCATGTCTCCGGCCAAACCGATGGCAACAGGGCCAGGCTCGCCCGCTGGGCGCGGATCAGCGGCACGGCTTCTTCCTGCCTGAAGCGGCCGGTGACAAACACACGGCCGCTGGCAAGCAAGCGTGCATCATCGATGGTGTGGCCGACGACAGTAAAATCCAGCGGCAGGCCGCGTTCCTCCGCATCGCGCGCGCATGCAAGCAGGATGTCGAATCCCTTGTGTACACCTATCGCGCCCAGCAGGCATACTCGGCAACGCTCGTCGCGTGGCTGCGGGCGAGGCGGATCGGCAATCGACGCGTCATCCTCCTGCGGCACCACCGTCAGCCGCAGGCCGGGGAAATAGTTGCGCATGCGCACGGCTGCGTCGTCGGATGGCGCGACGACCCGGCGAGCCCCCGCCAGGAAGCTTGCGGAACGCTCGCGCAAGGCCCGGACGCTGATGTCTTCGTCGATCACGTGGCCGGCATCGGCAACACAGGCCTCGCAGCCCGCCCGGTTCGGTTCGCCGCAATAGCGACGTGTCGGGCCGACCAACGCAACCTGTGGGCAGATCCATGGGTAGTCGTGGACGAACACGTCGTACGGCACACCGAGCCGGGTCACCAGGTCCAGGATCGCCGGCGGATGGTGCAGCGTGTGGTGCAGCTCGACCAAGTGCGGCGACGTCGCGCCCAGCAGGCGCAGCAGGCCGGGCATTTCCGCGGGAAGCGCATAGCCCAAATTGGGGAAACCGGCCGCCGCGCCATCTATTACCACCAAGGGACCGGAATTCGTGCGGAGTTCGGGACGCAGGATGATCGAGCGCAGGCCAGCGGCTCGATGGCGGGCGGCAGAGACTCCGACCTGGCGCTCCACGCCACCGCCATCGTCGTGCGTGATCAGGATCGCCGATCCTGTGCAGCCACGCGTCTCGGCGCGCCAGCGCAGCAAATCGATGCGCCGGCGGGCCGCGGCCAAAGGGTCAGCCGCGCAGAATTCGGCGATGAGCCGATCATACCCCGGATGGAGCCTGTTCAGCAGCGCGTCGTTGCGCGCGCGCAGATGACGGCCGGCAGAGCCAAAGCTGGCGCCGGCCAAGTGGGCGACGAAAACGCCTGGCACGGCGACGTTCCGCCAACCCAGGTGACGGGCGCGCAGGCAGAAGTCGTTCTCCTCGCCGTAGCCCTGGGCGAAGACATCGGCACGGAAAGGCCCTACAGCATCGATACAGTCCCGTCTGATATAGAGGCAGAACCCGACACCTACAGGGATTGCTATGACGCCGTGCCCATTGGCGCGACGCGCAGCGTTATTCAGCAGCCGGGTCGCCGCGAGGTCGGGGAGGGGATTGGTGCCAGTCGGGCCCGGGTAGCTCAAGATGCTGGCGTCATTGGAAAAAGGGGTTGCGGTCCCGATGTCGAGCGTGGCGTGGCACGCGTCGCGCAGGCGCTCCAGCCAGCCGGGTGGCACCAGCGTATCGCTGTTGAGGAGAATTACGTCGTGGCCGGCGGCGGCTGACATGCCGTCGTTGGCGCTCGCAGGAAAGCCTTGGTTGCGGGCGTGCCGGATGAGGCGGATGCGGCGTTCCCGTGCCAGCCTGTCCAGCGCCTGCCGAAGGTCATGGTCCGGCGAGGCATCGTCCACGACGATGATCCGGTGGGGAGGGGTCAGACTCGCGAACACACTGTCGAGGCATGCCAGGACCGTGGCGGTCCTGCCATACACCGGAATGACGATCGCCACGGGCCGGGTCGGCACCAGAGTACTGCCCCTCCCCTTGCGGAGTTGGGCGGCGGAGCGGACCAGGGCTGGGGGAAGGGGGCTCGATTTGGAATTTGCCGTTGTTCGACCCCTCCTCCCGCCCTTGGTCTGCTCCGCGGCCCACGCCCATAACGGGAGCGGGAGGGCGGGTACAGGTATGGCGGGCGCGGCGAACGGCGCAATGCGGACGGGCTTCGACGCGCGGCTGGATTTTGGCGAGAGGTATTGTGCCAGAGTGGTAGCTGCCGCTGCTGCCGCGGCTTGCTCGGCATCCGGGTCGAGCGGGCTGCCGAGCAGATCGCCGCCGTCACGTCCACAGACGTGCAGCGGACGCGGCAATCCTGCCAGCGCGTCCGCCGGCACCACGAATCCTCGTGGGCGTGCGAGCGGTCCGGCGTGGCTGACCGCTACGGTCTGGTCCGCCGCGGTGATCGGCAGGCTGTGGCTGAATCCGTTGTCCTGGATCAGCAGTTGCGGATCGTTGTCGGGATCGCCCGGGTACCAGGCCCAGCCGCACAGACCGCCCTGACACGCTTCCACGAAACCGACGACGCGGCGGATCGCGCCGATCTGGATCGGACTGCCCAGCAAATGCCGCCCGCTCACGAGCACAGAGATTTCCCGGCTCTCTGGCCACGTTCGCGGCAAAGCGCCTGATAGGATGGGCTCGTCGTCCAGCCGGACCTCTGTCGCGCCAGTGCCGGTGGGACGGATAACAAGCCGTCCATCACCGGTCAGGCCGCACCAACCGGCCGCGGCGGCTCGCCGCGCGATGAGATCGGCGAGCGTTTCCCCGGAAGAGAGCAACGCCGGTTCCGGCGTGTGTCGTGCCAGCGCCGTGGCGAGGGCCTCCGTGGCACCTGTGGCATTGCCGCAACTCAGCCGTGCCACGGCCAATCCAAACCAGGCCGCGCGAACGTCTGCGGTTTCCGCGACGCTCTGAAACAGATTCTCGGACCGCCTCGGGTTGCCGTGAAGGCACGCGCTGGCAAGCGTCAGCGTAACCGTTCCGTCGGCCGGAGCCAGGCGGTGGGCGCGGTCGAGCCAGCGGACAGCCTCGTCCGCGTTACCGGCTGCCATCGCGCGGCGGCCCCGTTGCAGGGCGTCGAGCGCGAGCGTGGTGGCGTCACTGCCCGCGGCAAGCGGACGGAGATCGTCGTCCGGGGGTTGGGGCAGAGGTGTCTTTGTCCCCCTTCCCTTATGGGCGTCGGCTCCAGAGCGGACCAAGTTTGTGGCGGGAGGGCTGTCGGGGTGCAAGAGAACTGACAATGCGGCCGGCAAAGGGACCGGCGGCACTTTCCACTGCGGGGCTTTGTGCCGCCCCCTCCCCCCTCCCCCCTCCCGCGTGGGGAAAGGGAGTTTCCTGTTTGTCACCGTGCGGCGACTTGCGGCTCTGGGATGGCGGGTGCGGGCGCGGGCAGGGCGGCGAGGTCGTTTTTCGCCTCCTGCAACCCCTGGGCAACCGCGCGCTCCAGCCAATGACGGGCTCGATCGTGATCGCGCTCGCCTGCCAGACCGCGAGCCAGATAACGGCCATACATCATCTGCGCGTAGGCATGGCCGCGCTCGGCCGCGATGCGGAAGCAGCGTTGGGCCTCAACGCGATCGGCCGGCACTTCATGGCCGCCGCCCTTCATCGCGCCAACGGCAAACATCGCACCAAGATGGCCTCGCGCTGCGGCTTTCTCGAACAACACCAGCGCGCCGGCATGGTCCTTCGGGCCGCCGCGGGCGTTCAGCATCATCTCGGCCAGCATGACTTCGGCTTCCGGCATGCCGATATCCGCGGCGCGCTTGATCCAGGCGCGGCCGGCAGCTGGATCGGCGTCCACGCCGCGGCCATCCACCAGCATGCGGCCATACCAGTACTGCGCGTTCACCACGCCGTCGGCCGCTCGGCGCAGCCATTCCGCCGCCTTGCGGTCGTCGCGCTCCACGCCGACCCCTTCGGCCAGGCAAACACCGAAATTGAACGCCGCGACCAGGTCGCCGGAGTTCGCCGCGCTTTCGAACCACTCGCGGGTGCGCAGCGAGTCCTCTTCGCCGCCCATACCCTTCAGCAGCAGATTGGCAAAATCGACCTGCGCGTTGCGGTCACCCGCCATTGCGGCGACGCGGAACCATTTCGCCGCCTCGTCCTGGTCGCGGCCGACGCCGGCGCCGGTGAGGTGCAGCATACCCAGCGCCCGGGCGGCGCCTTTGTGGTTCGCTTCGGCGGCGCGGCGGAACCAGATCGCGGCTTCGGCAAAATTCGGGGGCAGCTTGCCGCCCTTGGCATAGAGGTCGCCGACCACGGCCGCCGCCTCAGCGTCGCCGGCCAGGGCGGCACGGCGGAGCCACGACTCGCCATCAACGGCATTCGCCTTGACTCCGCGCCCTTCCAGCAGCGCGACACCCCAGCGGGCCTGTGCGCCGCGATGGCCGCGTTCCGCCGAGCGGCGATAAAAGTCGGAGGCAGCGGCGACATCGGCCGCGACACCGAAACCGCGCTCGGTGATCATGCCCAGCAGGTAGAGTGCTGTGGGCAGGCTGGCATCAGCGGCCTTGCGCAATTGCTCTATAATCTGCGCCTGAGATTCCTGAGTCGTGCTCTCGCGTGCCATGGCCAGCGCGAAGCCGAGATGGCCCTGCGGGCAGCCGGATGCGGCGGATTTCTCGTACCAACTCCTGGCTTCTTCCAGGTTCCGCAGGTTCTCCGGGCCAGAGGTCTGGATGAAACCCAGCAAGGCCTGGCCGTCGGCCGAGCCACCCTCCGAGGCGCGCCGGGCCCATTTTTCCGCCGCTACAAAGTCTGGCTGCCCTGTGGCGTTGGCCGAGAACAGATCGGCTGCCTGGCCGAGCTCGCCGGTATTGTCGGTGGCGAGGCCATGGATGAACAATGTCGCCAGGAGCACTTGGGATTCGACGTAGCCTTGGGTGGCGGCCCGCTCGAGCCATCGCGAACCTTGGGCGCGGCTTGGCGGTACGCCGACGCCTTCCAGATAGCAGCGGCCGAGGCGGAACTCGCCCTCCGCGATCCCGGCAGTGGCTGCCCGCACCAGTAGCGGAAAGGCCCGCTTGTTTTGGCCTTGCTCCGCCAGCCGCAGGCCACGTTTCAAAGCCGCTTGGGGCGAGGCTTTACTGACCAGTACATCGACAAGGCTCATCGTCTCACGTCCGGGCGGCGGACGCAGTGTGGCGTGCGCCGACGCGTAATCTCTGTGGAGGAGGAAGCACGCAGCAAAGAAGTCGCGGGTGGCGGGCCTTCGTCCGCCATGACGGAGTGTACATGGCCACTACGTCGAATTGAGCGCTTATTCCCGCACGGACCCTTGGGGCAGGTGGAACCAGCGGATCGCAGCTCGGGACCGCGCGTCCGGCGGAATTTGCTCTGCTGTTCCGCCGGGTAGTGCGGTCAGTTTCAGCCACGCGCCGCCTCATGGTTCGCGCATGGCGTCCTGAGTCACCGGCATGACACGGCTCAGCAGGTAGCTCAGCACCGTCCGTTTCCCAACCTTTACGTCGGCCGTCACCGGCATTCCCGGCATCAGGCGGAAGCTGGCGGGGACGTTGTGCAAAGCGACGCGGTCGATGGTGACGCGGGCGCGGTAATACGGCTCGCCACTGTTGGCGGGCATTGGGACTGCACCGGCGCTGTTCGGGTTCCGCTCATCCTGCTGCGCCGTGAAGCTGTCGGCACTGATGATGCGGACCGTGCCATAGGCCATGCCGTATTGCGTGAAGGGAAAGGTGTTGAACTTGATCGCCACCGGATCGCCGACATGCACATAGCCATCATCATTGCCCATGATGTTGGCCTCCACCTCAAGCGGCGCGTCCGACGGCACCAGCGTGATGAACTGCTGGCCCGACTGCAGCACGGAACCGACCGATACGTGCGCGATGGTCAGTACCGTGGCATCGCGGTCGGCGCGCAACTCAACGAGTTGCCGGCGAAGCTGCGCCTTCTCCAGCGCTTGCCGCGCGTCGGCCAGCTTGCCGGTGGCGTCTGATAGCTTGTCGGCGGCATCCGCATGCCATTGCTGCACGTAGCCGTCGCGTTCTGCGAGCAATGCCGCGAGGTCGCGTTGCGCGCCGGCCGCCTGCTCCTGTGACTGGGCAAGGTTGCGTGCCATTTCGGCCTTGTTGTCCATCGCCGCCAGCGTATTGAGCCGGCTGCCGACATTCAGCCTCTCCAACTCCTTGCGCATATTTTCCACTGCGGTTGCCACACGGAGTCGGTCCTCGTAGCCGGCGGCATTGGAGTTCGCCTGGGCGATGGTCGCCACCAGGCTATCGGCCTTCTGCTGGTAGTTTTCAATCTTGTAGTCATATTCGGCCTTGCGTTGGGCGTAGATCGCCGCCTGCAACGAAAGGTTTGGGTCGAGGCCGGAATAGTGGAACGGCTTGTCATCTACTTCCGCCTGCAAGCGGTCTACCTCGGCCTCGAGGCTCGACACCTGGGCCGCGCTGTCGCCGAGATCCGCGGCGGCGAAGGTCGGGTCGAGCCGCGCCAGCACCTGGCCGGCATGCACCGCCTCGCCTTCGTGCACGTCGATCGAACGCACGATAGAGGTATCCAGCGGCTGCACCACCAGCGTCGGGTTCTTGGATACGACGATGCCCTGCGCCGTGACCACCTGGTCTACCTTGATCAAGCTGATGGCAAGAATGCAGGCGACGAACATACTGGTGACGATCCAGGCAGCATGCTGTGCGGCGCGCGGAATCGGCGCTGCGATGACGGCGGTGGACGGCGACTGAAACTCCAGGATCGCCGGCAGCGTCGGGTCGCGGTGCTCGGCGACGACGAGCGCGCGGCTAGTCGCCTTGGACGAGGGTCGGGGCAGGAGCTGCATGGCGGGGACCTTCGTTATTCATAAAGCGGGTCTGTTGCGCCCAAAGCTGGCGATAGACGGTGCAGCGCTCGAGCAAGGTGTGATGCGGGGCGACATCCATGACCTTGCCCTTCTCAAGCACGCAGATCTGGTCGCACTCGGTAAGCGAGGACAGTCGGTGAGAAACGATCACCATCGTCCGGCCGCGCCCGATGCGCAGCAAGTTGGCGTTGACCAACGCCTCCGACTCCGGATCGAGCGCGCTGGTTGCCTCGTCGAGGATCAGGATGCGCGGGTCGGTGATCAGTGCGCGGGCGATGGCAAGACGCTGGCGCTGGCCGCCGGACAGGTTGGGCGAGCCTTCCTCCACATAGGTCTCGTAGCCGTTCGGCATTCGCTCGATGAATTCCTCGGCGCCGGCGAGGCGCGCGGCTCGCACCGCGTCATCCAATGTCAGCCCGGGACGGCCGGAGAGGATGTTGTCACGGATGGAACCGCGGAACAGGAAGTTGTCCTGCAAGACGACGCCGAAGCTGGAGCGCAGGTGCCGGAGGTTGATCTCGCGCAGGTCGGCGCCGTCGATCTTCACATAGCCGGTGTAGTCGCGGTTGATGCCTTGCAGCAGGCGGGTGATGGTGGACTTGCCGGAGCCTGACCGGCCGACCAAGCCAAGCATGGTGCCTGATGGAACGGAGAAAGTGATACGGTCCAGCGCCGGGGTCTTGGTGCCGGCATAGGTGAAGGTGACGTCGTCGAAGCTGATCCCGCCCTGGAATTTCGGGCGCAGGCCGCCGGATGCCGCATCCACTTCCAATGGCCGGTTCAGCACCGAGGCGGCCTGGCCAATGGCGGCGCCCACCTCCTCGTAGTCCTCGATCAGGCGGGCGATGCCGACCAGCGGCTGCGCGACGCGCTGCGACAGCATCATGAAGGCGAACAAGCTGCCGACCATGTAGCCTTGCGTATCGGTCATCGCGAGATAGGCGCCGATCATGATCACGCCCATCCACATGAAGCGCTCGACCGGGGTGACCAAGGTCTGCGGCCAGTTGGCGAGCTTGCCGAAGGCGATGCGCCACTTGCCGGCATCGGCCACGACTTCGTCCCACAAAGTCTTGCGTTGCGGTTCCAACGCCAGAGCTTTCACGGTCTTGACGCCGTAGATCGTCTCCGCCAGGGCGGAGTGCTTCTTGGTTTCCGCCTCGACGACGCGCTTGAACACCACGCGCAACGGGCGGAGGTAGGCCACGATGATCAGCGTGATCAGGCAGGCGCAGGCCACCACGATCCACGCCAGAGTCTCGTTCAGATAAAACAAGAACGGTAGCAGAACGCAGAGCGTAATCAGGTCGAGGAAGGTCGTCAGCAGCTTGCCGGTGATGAATTCGCGCACCCGGTTGATCTGGGTGACGTTGTACATCGTCTCGCCGGCAGGATGGCGTTCGAAGTAGTCGAGCGGCAGCCGGACCAGCCTGGCGAAGACGTGCAGGCTGAGCTTGGCATCGATGCGCACGCCGACGATGACGATGATCAGGCGACGCACATAGCCGAGGATGGTCTCGTAGGCGATGCAGATGGCGAGGATGGTGGAAAGCAGGATCAGCGTGGAGTAGCTGTGGTGGGTCAGCACCTTGTCTACCACCGTCATCACCAGGAACGGCGGAAAGATGGTAAGCATGCTGATCGTGAAGGAGGCGATGCCGATGTCGCGCAGCGCCTTGCGTTCTTTCCCGACGACGCCCATCAGCCAGCGGAAGGAGAAAGGGGCGTCGGCCTCCGTCTGGCCGCGGTTGGCGCGCAGCAGGATGGCCTCGCCGCTCCACACCTCGTCCAGCCGCATTTCGTCAACCGGGACCGGGTTATCTGCGGCGGGGCCGCGCGGGTCCTTTAAGAAGACGACGTTGTGTTCCAGGTTGATGCCGGTCAGCAATCCGGCGGTGCCGTCGGTAAAGAGCAATACGACGGGACCGGTATTGTTGAAGTGCATCAGATGGCGCCAGCGCAAGCGCACCGCGCGCGACCACATGCCGGAATTCTGTGCCCAGGCGGAGAGCGACGCGGCGGTTGGATCCGTCTCGCCAGCCGGGATACGGTATTCGGCGGGATCCAGCTCAATACCGTGGTAACGGCCCGCCAGGATCATCGCCATTACACGCGGATGGATCGGCACCTCGCGCGGGCCGCCCAGATCGCCTGGGGCGCCAGTGTCGGACCCGCTGCCGCCGGGGCTGGCCTCGGCCGAAACCGGCGGGGGTAAAGCCTGGCGGTCCTGCCCGGGGGGGCCGGCAATGGTTCCGTCAGATATATCCACGAGCGATCCCTCTCAGCGGCGGTTCAGAACGCGACAAACATGCCCCGATCAGACCCTTGATCCCGGTCAGGCGCCGGCAAGGAATACGCCTCCGCAGAGCGGGTAGGACGATCCGGTCGCCGCACGGCTTGGCCACAGTTGCGGTGGCCGGTAGTTCACAAATGCGAGTATGCCGGTAGGGGGAGACGATTTCAACTCATTCCTTGATTTCTGTCTCGCACCGGGGAGCGGGCAGGGTTGCAGAGGCGTTTGTCGGGCGGGGCCGCTATCTGGTATCTGGCATGCTGGCGGGTAGCCCAGGCATGCAGCCGACGAAGCGTAGCATGCGGCCAGCGAGGCGAAGGATCACATTGATGGTCGCAATCGAGGATAGCGTCGGTGCCTTCGTCCCCGGACCACGTGCGGAGCGTGCGCCTCTGGGCACTGGTCGGCTTTCCGGCCTTACCTTCGCGGTCAAGGATCTGTTCCATCTCGCCGGTGTCGTGACGACCTATGGCAACCCGGATTGGGCGAGCACGCACCCGCCCGCCACGGCAACCGCCCCAGTTGTACTAATGCTGTTGCAGGCCGGCGCGCACCTTGCGGGCAAGACCAAGACGCAGGAGTTGGCCTATGGGCTAACGGGCGAGAACGTATGGCAAGGTACGCCCGCCAATCCTGCGGCGCCGGATCGGTTTCCGGGGGGTTCGAGTTGCGGTTCGGCGGCGGCTGTCGCGGCGTCTCTGGTGGATTTCGCACTGGGATCCGACACCGGCGGCTCGGTCCGGATTCCGGCCAGCTATTGCGGTCTGTTCGGCATCCGCCCGACGCACGGGGCGGTCAGCATGGCGGGCGCCTGCCCGATGGCGCCCAGTTTCGATAGCTGCGGCTGGTTCACGCGGACCGCGTCGTTACTGGCGGAGGTAGGCGAGGTGCTGCTATCCGGGCCGCGATCCGGCGCCGAAGGGCCGTTGTTACGACCGGAGGAAGCGTGGGTGAATGCGCAGCCTGAGGTCGCTGAAGCGTTGCGGCCGGCGTTGGAGAAGCTGGAGCAGATCCGTGCGCGCGCGATCGGCGTGCGGATCGCGCCCGAGGGGATCGACAGCTTCTATGACCATTTCCGAACAGTACAAGCAGAAGAGGTGTGGGCCGCGCTAGGCGGTTGGGTGGAGGCGACGAAGCCCCGCTTCGGGCCGGGGGTGGCTGAGCGCTTTGCTGCGGCGAAAGCGACCGATCCGGCGACGGCTGCGCCGGGACGGATGTTCCGCCGGGTGCTGCAAGCGCGGATCCGGCCATTGCTGGCCGGTGGGGCAGTGATGGTTTACCCCACCAGCCCCTGCGTCGCGCCGCTGCTGAGAGCTGGCCTGAAAGAGCAGGATGCCGTGCGGCAGGCAACCATCGGCGTCACGGCGATCGCCGGGTTTTGCGGGCTGCCGGAAGTGACGCTGCCGGCAGCGCAAGTGCGTGGCGCGCCGGTGGGGCTGTCGCTGGTCGCGGGGCCTGGTTACGACCGCGCCCTGCTGGCATTGGCCTGTGATGCGGCGGCGGTGCTGGGGCTAGCGGTCTAGTACACCTCGCCGGAACTGGCGACTCCCTTGCCGCTCCGGGTTGAGTCCTGAATGCAACAGGCGGAGCAAATCCCTGGCGCCGCCGCAGATTCCACGAGTCAAGGCGCGATTCGCGCTGCCAAGCCTCTCCGGGGAACCACGGGGAACCAAGGAGAGGCCCATGGCCGCACGGAAAGCGCCGGCGATCCAGCTATCGCCCGAACAGGAAGCCGCGCTGAACGCAATGGTGCGGGCGCATTCCACGCCGCAGAAGCTGGCCGAGCGGGCACGCATCATCCTGCTCGCCGCAGCCGGCAAGGGCATGGCAGAAACCGCCGAAGCCCTTGGCATCTGGCGCAAGACGGTGCGCCACTGGCGCCGCCGGTGGACGGCTGCGGAAGCCGTGGCCGACATTGCCGCACGTCTGAGCGACGCGCCCCGCTGCGGTGCGCCGGCGCAGTTCACCGCGGAGCAGATCTGCCAGATCATGGCGATGGCCTGCGAGGATCCCGAACGGCTGGACGTGCCGATCGCCCAATGGTCGCAGAGCGAGTTGGCGCGCCAGGCGGTCAGCCGCGGCATTGTGACAAGCATCTCGCACGGCTCGGTCGGGCGCTTTTTAAAAAGGAGCCGACCTCAAGCCGCACCGCAGCCGCTATTGGCTGACGCCGAAGCCTGATCCCGAGTTCGACGCCAAGTGTGCCGGGATTTGCGCGGTCTACCAGGCGGCGCCGGCCGCGGCCGAACAAGGCGTGCGAACCGTCTCGATCGACGAGATGACCGGCATCCAGGCGCTGGAGCGAGCCGCGCCAACGTTGCCGATGAAGCCCGGGCACGTCGAACGGCGCGAGTTCGAATATGTCCGGCATGGGACGCAGGCGTTGATCGCGGCCTTCGACGTGGCCACCGGCTCGGTCTACGGCACCGTCGGCGGCAGCCGCACCGAGGCGGACTTCGTCGCGTTCCTGGCAGGCCTGTTCGCCAGTTCCGCCTCGACCACAGGCTGGCATGTGATCTGCGACAACCTCAACACGCATCTCTCGGAAGGCGTGGTGCGACTGGTGGCGCGCCTCTGCGGTGTGGCCGAGGATGCTCTGGGCGAAAAGGGCAAGGCCGGCGTGCTGGCCTCGATGGCGACGCGCGAAGCGTTCCTCCGCGATGCCGGTCATCGCATCGTGTTCCACTTCACGCCGAAGCATGCGTCGTGGATCAACCAGATCGAGATTTGGTTCTCGATCCTGGTGCGTAAGCTGCTGCGTCGCGGCAACTTCACCTCCAAGGAACACCTGAAGCAGCGGATCGAGGCCTTCATCGCCTATTTCAACGCCACCATGGCCAAGCCATTCCGTTGGACCATGACGGGAAAGCCGCTCACAGCATGACAGCAGAAAGCGGGTCGGAATTACCGGCGAGGTGTACTAGCGGGAGGTCCAGGTCGCGCACCGTCGCTTTATGCCGGCGCGAGAAGGCTTATCCGGTTTTTGCTTCTCCCAGGGGCCGCCTGGCCGACGGGTCAACGCGCGATGAGGCATTATACGATGGCCTCCATCCCCCGACGATAGCGGTACACTTCATCGCTCGGATCGAGTCGCACGTCCTTCCACGTGACGCACTGTCCCGCTTTCACGTCGTGCAGCAGCGACACACGGTTGGCCAGCCCGATCGGCAAGCCGCCTATCTGCAAGCTGGTTGCTGCCGGCAGCAACTTGCCCCAGACGCAGGCACCGCCCTCGCCGTCCAGCATCTCGGCTGCCTTCAAATCGCGCTTCGCCGTCGCCACTACGTCGCCGCGGAAGCCGGTGGGTGCGCCGGTTGGTTCGCCACGCAGTGCCGCGGACAGGATGGAGACGTTCAGCTCCAGGCCGATCAAATGGAATGGCCGGTACAATGCGGATATGCGTCCCGGTTCATCCGTCACAACGCCGTATTCCTTGAAGCAGCGCGCCGCGTAGTCGTTTGGTGCCTCGAACACGACATAGACGCCCCAACGCAGATCGTTCGCCACGTCACGCCCGTCGCGGTGCAGTGACGATACGACCTCCACCTGCCCCGCGTGATGCAGCACGCCCTCGTTTCCGGGGCGTAGCATCTGCGCCAACTCGTGCGTGCCGCAGGGCGGGAAGAGCAATCCGTCGGGCGGCGGCGTCAGGCCTGTAGCATTCGCCACCGCCGCCATTTCGATGCCGGACTTGGTGCCGTCGAGGAAAGAATTGAACATCTGCGGGTTCATGCCGCCGGCTCGCGCCGCGTCCTCGGTCAGCCCGTAATACGGCCACACCGTCGCGGGCGTGGACGTATGGTATTCCGCCAGGTATTTCGTGCCCTTTCCCGCCGCGATGACGCGAAAGCCGCAGCTGCGTGCCCAATCCACCAGTTCGCAGATCAGCGCCGGCTGGTCGCCATAGGCCAGTGAATATACCACACCGGCGCGGGCGGCCTCGCGTGCCAGGGCGTATCCGGCCAGCACGTCGGCCTCCACGTTCACCATGACGATGTGCTTGCCCTCGCCAATGGCGCGGCGCGCGTGGGCGATGCCGGCGGGGGCGTGGCCAGTCGCTTCCACCACCACCTCGATATCGTCCGCGCCTATCATCGCCATCGCGTCGTCGGTGAAGCGTGTGGCTTCGATGCGGACCTCCTCCCAGCCGACACGGCGGCAGGCTTCGCGGGCGCGATCGGGCGCAAGGTCGGCGATGGCGGCCACTGCGATACCCGGCGTGGTGGGCACCTGCGACAGGAACATCGAACCGAATTTTCCCGCCCCGATCAGCCCGACCCGCACCGGCCGTCTTTCAGCGACGCGTTGCTGCAACAGACAATGCAGGTTCATATGGTGTCTCCTTTCCCGGCGGTTATCGTCGTGGCCGGCGCAGGCCGGCCATCTACGTCTTGTCATGCCACTACCCGCGCGGACATGCTTCACAGCCGCGAGGTTTCATGCCGACATAGCATCCGGAGGGGAGCCCGGACGAATGCCCGAAGTGGAATGGCGCAAGCTGCGTGCCGACCAGTTGCGCGAGCAAGCCGGGCAGGATGCGGTCGTCATCGTGCCTATCGCGGCGCTGGAGCAGCACGGGCCGCATCTGCCGGTCGAAGTCGACACGTTGCTGGGAGAGCATGTGGCCCAGCGCACGGCCCGGAAAACCGTCGCGAAAGGCACGCCCACGCTGGTGCTGCCGGTGCTGTGGACCGGCATCTCGGAGCATCACATGAGTTTCGGTGGCACTGTCACGCTGGACTTTGCCGCGTTCAGCGCGCTGATAGAAGGCGTCGTGCGGTCGGTGATCCGGCATGGCTTCCGCCGCATCGTTCTGCTGAATGCACATGGCGGCAACGAGAACGCGTTGCGGACCATCACCGACGGCCTGACGCCCAAGCTGGGTGTGCCAATCGTGCAATTCACCTATTGGTACGCCGCCGCGGTGGCGATCGCAAAAATCCTGGAGACGCAGGGCGGCCTGCAGCATGCCTGTGAGGCCGAGACGTCCATGATGATGGCGGTGCGGCCGGATCTGGTGGCGATGGATCGTATTCCGCTCGCCAAGGCCAACACGACGCCGAGTCTTGGCGACGTGGCCGGCGGCGGCGTCTATACGTGGCGCACTATCGGCAGCCGGTCGTCGTCGGGCGTGATTGGCAATCCGGAGGCAGCCGATGCCGAGAAGGGCGAACGCTTGTTCGACGCGATCTCGGATGCCCTGGCGGCGAAACTTTGCAATACGGAGCTGTGGCAATTGCCATGGCAATCGGAGCAGTTGGCATGATTGAACTGACGGTGAATCAGAAGCGGCTTCGGGTGGGTGCGGCGGAAACCACGCCATTGCTTGACGTGCTGCGCAACGAGCTGGACCTGAAAGGTTCGCGCTATGGCTGCGGGCTGGAGCAGTGCGGAAGCTGCATGGTGCTGGTGGACGGCGAACCGGTCTTCTCCTGCTCCCGCGAGGTGGGCACCATCGCCGGCCGCCGCGTCACCACCATCGAGGGCCTTGGCGGCACGCACCCGCTGCAGCTTGCGTTCTTGGAAGAGCAAGCAGGGCAGTGCGGGTACTGCCTTTCCGGCATCATCATGTCGGCAAAGGCGCTGCTGGATCGCAATCCGTCGCCGACACGTGACGACATCGTGGCGGCTTTGGATAAGCATTTGTGTCGATGCGGTGCACATCCACGGATCATCCGCGCCGTCGCCAAGGCTGCCGCAGCGCTGCGCCAGGGAGTCCCCGCATGAGCGACACATTGCCGCTGTCCATCCAGAACAATCGGCGGATGGAGAAATGGCTGCGCTTCCTGCCGGACCGCACGCTGCGGTTGGCCGTGGGCAAGGTGGAATTGGGTCAGGGCAACATCACCGCTCTGGCACAGATCGCGGCCGAGGAGCTGGATGTCGATCTTGCCCGCATCAGCGTGCTGTCCGGCGATACGCAGGAAGCGCCAGATGAAGGGCAGACCACTTCCAGCCAATCGATCGAGGTATCCGGCCGTTCCGTGCGCCTGGTCACCGCGGAGTTCCGTGCCCGCGTGCTGGATCGCCTGGCGCGGCGGCTGAATTGCAGCCCCGATGACATCACGGTGGCGAACGGTGAGTTTCATCGCGGCACCAGGCCCACGGGGCATGATTATTGGAGTTTCGCGTCCGACGAAGACTTTGCCCGCGACATCGAGGGCACCGTGGCTACGAAGCCGCCCGCTTCGTACCGCGTGGTGGGGCAGCCGGTACCGCGGCGCGATCTGCCGGCAAAGGTCAAAGGCGCGGCGTTCATCCACGACATGGTGCGGCCGGACATGCTGCATGCGCGCATCCTGCGCCAGCCGTGCCGCGGTGCTGTGCTGGCGTCGCTGAACGAAGCGGCGATCCGACGCGCGGGGGGAGGCGATTTCCGTGTTGTGCGCGTTGGAAATTTCGTGGCGTTCGTCGGCGCGGACGAATCCGTGGTGCAGCGTGCCGCGACCGCCGCGCCGGAGCATGCGAGGTGGGAGAACGTGCCGACGCTGACGCCGGATATGCAGGAAGCGGCATGGCTGGTCGGCAAGCCTTCCAACGATCGTGTGCTTTATGATGAAAACGCACCGCCGGCCGGTACGGTGATGGAGGCCAGCTTTTCCCGACCCTACGTCGCGCACGCCTCCATGGCACCGTCCTGCGCGCTGGCGGAATTCCGTAACGGCCGGTTGGAAGTCTGGTCGCACACGCAAGGGGTGTATCCGCTGCGGGCGTCGCTTTCGAACGTGCTGGCCCTGCCCGCGGATTCGATCACCGTGCACCATGCGCACGGTGCCGGCTGCTATGGCCATAACGGCGCCGATGATGTCGCCTTGGATGCGGCGGTGATCGCGCGTGAGCTTCCCGATCATTGCATTCGCGTGCAGTGGCGGCGCGAGGAAGAATTCGGGTTCGAACCGCTCGGTTCGGCTATGCACGTCACGGCGCGGGTCGTGCTTGATGCGGCGGGGAAGCCGCGGGACTGGACGACCGAAATCTGGTCGGCGACGCATGTGCAGCGGCCAAGTACCGGCGGCAACATGCTGACCCACGAGGCGCTGCCGACGCCACCGCCCGATCCGCGTCCGACCGATCCGCCGGAAGCCGCCGGAGGGGGCGGGACGCGCAATGGGTTGCCGTTGTACGACTTTCCGGCGAAGCGCATCGTGCACCATCTGGTGCTGAAGCCGCCGACGCGGACCTCGGCACTGCGTGGCCTGGGTGCGCTGACCAATGTGTTCGCGCTGGAATGCTTCATGGACGAGTTGGCAGAGCACGCGGGGGTTGATCCGGTGGAGTACCGGTTGTCGCTGCTGTCGGATCCGCGGGCGCGGCGGCTGATCGAGAATGTGGCGCAGCGCTGCGGCTGGGCGTCACGCGGGGCGGCGGGGAGCGGGCGTGGCATTGGGTTGGCCTGGGCGCGGTACAAGAACAAGGCGGCGTATGCGGCGGTCGCGGTGGAAGTAGAGGTAGAGCAAGAGGTTCGGGTGCGGCGGGCATGGTGCGCGGCGGATGCGGGGCTGGTGATCAATCCGGACGGGGCGCGCAATCAGCTCGAGGGCGGCATCGTGCAGGCGATCGGCATGACGCTGAAGGAGCAAATGTTGCTGGATGGGGAGGGGCGGGCGTCGCTGGATTGGGAGCACTATCCGATTTTGAAGTTCTCCGAGATGCCGGAAATCGACACCGAGATCGTGCATGCGCCGGAGCTGCCGACGCTGGGTATGGGGGAATGCACGTTCGGACCGACAGCGGCGGCAATCGGTAACGCCGTGGCGCATGCGCTGGGCACCCGCATTCGCGACATGCCGATGACGCGCGAGCGGATCGCGGCGGCGCTGGTGGCATAGGGGTATTTGTCACCCACCTCTGCCGGAGGGGCGTGAGTAGCAGCGTTGATATCTGGTTGCGAAGAGCAGAGAGACGAAGACCTTGTGTCCTTCTTGATATTGAGGTGACCCGGCCTCGGGTTGGCGAAGGACCTTAAGGGGAACCTCAGGCGTGTGGCGCACCGATTGTCCGGAGGCTATTTCGAACGAGGTTGCTTTGTCGCTTCGCTCATTGGAATGACGTGGGGGCACGGCTCACCCTTCTTTGATAGGGGTGCTGGCCGGATCGATCAGCGGTTACCTGTTTCAGGGATATTTCACCGTCCCAACGCGATTGATCACGAACGCCTCATGCCGTTCCAGAAAATCGCCGGTCACCTCAACAAAAGCCTCCGGCCGTTCAGTGCTGATCGCATGGCCGGCATCATAGACGAACACCAGGTGTCCGTTGGGCAGCATTTCCTTATAGTAGCGGCCGAGCTCCGGCGGCATCAGCGCGTCGCGCGTGCCAAACAACACCAGCACCGGCGTTTCCATACGGCGCATCGCGGCTTCCAGATCGGCCTCGCGATCCGGCCCGCGCACCCGCATGACAAAGGCCCGCGCCTGGATTTGCGCGGCAGGATCGGGGGCCGGCATGGGCGGTTGCCGTTCCGGATGGGCATAGATCATCCGTGCGATCTCCTCCGGCGAACCGGAAGGCGGGATCTGGCCGGCGAGACGGATCGCGGCCGGAGCCTCCAGCACCAGCGCTGATGCCAAGGCGGGCTGCCGCGCCGCGAGCCACAGTGCCACGCGCGCTCCGAAAGACGTCGCCCACAGATTGCAACGTTCGATGCCGAGCGCGCGGATCGCGGTACCCATCGTCTCCGCCAGGGCCGCGGTCGAGGTCGTGCGCGTGTTCTCAGCGGAGCGCCCGAAGCCCGGCATTTCGAACGCGATGACTCGATGCTGCCGTGCCAGCAGATTATGCACGGGAGTCAAGCGCGTCCCGCCGGCGCCATGCAAATGGACAAGCGGCAAGCCCTCGCCCGCCGCCATGTAGCGAATGCGGAAACCATCGGCCTCGACGAAGCCTTCGCTGAACCGCGGAGTATCGCCTTGCAGTGTCACGATTGCCGTCCTTCTCAAATCTCGCGAATGCGCGGCAACACGGTGCGCCCGAACAAGTCGAGGCCTTCCATCATCGCATCCATGTCGCCCGTTCCGGGATCGGTCAGCGACAGATCCAGCACGCCGACCCCTATTTGCTCTCGGGCTTGGCGGATCTGGTCCACCACGCGGTCGGGGCCGCCGCAGAAGCTGATCGGCAGCACGCCGCCGACATTGGCGCGCTGGGACTGCCCTGCGATGTTGCGCGTCGTGTCTGCTGAAATCAGCGCATCGCGCAACCCGGCGCGCACCGGGAACGGCGCCTGCTTGTCGCGGCGCGCCAAAGCGGTCTCCGCAGCGTCATCGGTTTCGCCGAGGATCATGTTGGCGCGCCAGACGATGTCGTCCGGCCCGGGCGACCAACCGTACTGCGCACATTGCTGCCGGTAATAGCCAGTGGCCCGAGACATCGAATCTAAATTGCCGTAGGAGACGCCCAGGCCCAGATGGTGGCGCGCGGCGAAAGAGCCCGCCTCGGCGCTGGTGCCCAGAACATAGGTCGGCGCCGGCGGTTGTTGCGGACGCGGCCAGAGCGACACCGTGCGATACTGGAAGTACCGGCCCTGCCAGCCGAAGGGCTGCGGCTCGGTCCAGGCTTTCAAAATCAGTTCCATCCCTTCGTCGGTGCGCTCACGCGCCTCGGCGGGATTGAGGTCGTAGCTGAGATACTCGTTGGTGGTGCCGCGCAGCAGCCCGAACACAAACCGGCCGGGCGCCAGGGTATCGAGCATCGCCAGTTCCTCAGCGATGCGGATCGGGTTGCTGGTGGGCACGATCGGACCCAGCAACGCGATTTTGATCGTGTTGACGTGCGCCGCGATCCAGGCGGCCGATACCACCGGGGACGGCGTCAGGATCCGCGGCGAGTAGTGGTGCTCTGAGACGCTGATCCAGTCGAAGCCGACGCGTTCGACAAATTGCACGCGCTCCACCATGCCACGGCAGGCTTCCGCGCCGATGGCAGGATCGTAAGCGGCCGGCGGCACCGGCCATTCGCGCGCCATGTCTGCAGGCACGATGTAGCGGCCGGTTTCAAAATAAGAGACCTTCATGGCCGTTTTCCTCCGGGCACGCGCGGCTGGGTACGCGACGTGCGCGGGGATTATCGGGACATTTGCCGGGATGTCGATGCCACCGGCCTGCCGGGGAAGACGATAAGCCGGGGTCGTTTGCGCCGCCGGACTGGTCCGCCTGCTGTACGGCGGGTCCATCCGCACACGAAACCTGGGCGCAAGGTCGGCCGCTGCATGTTGCCGGCGGGGGTGGTAATGGCTTACAAAACTGTATCGATTGAAGCTGTCGCTGTGTGTGATCGGGGGCAGGCGGAGGGGATTGACGCTCGCGGACTGCAACGGCTTGGCATGTTGCCGTCACGTTTCCGGAACGGCGGCGCGAATGACGATTTGCCGACCGCCCGTCGTTCCAAAGAGCCCAGCCTGACAATTTGCCCGGAACCATGGTCCGATCGGACATTTTTTGCCATCATGATCCCGACGGCGACCGTGGGGCTCATTATGTGGACGGCCCTTGGATATGCGGTTTGGCAGACCTTTGTGCATTGGACATGATGCGGCGGCGCGAACCGAGTCGCGCTTGGTAGCGGCGGGCGGATTTGAACCACCGACCAAGGGATTATGATTCCCCGATAATTGGCTGACTTCTGCGGGTTTAAGCCTTCCATGTCGCAACCATGTCGCATAGGTGCTATGTGGTACGCGATGGCATCCGTTGCGATTAGCTGGTGACAAAGGGAGTTTTCCGCGACATAATGCCGGCCATCGGATACGGGAGTCGGTGGCATGGCGACGGTGCGGAAACGGTCTTGGACCACGGCGAAGGGTGAGCGGAAGGCCGCCTGGATCGCCGACTACACCGACCAAGCCGGCAAGCGGCATATTGAAACGTTCGCCACCAAGAAAGCCGCCGACGCCTGGCTGGTGACGACCCGGCATGAGGTAGTCCGGGGCATCCATACCCCGGAGCGCGACAGCGCCACCGTCGCCGAGGCCGGCCGGCTGTGGCTGGAACGCGGGGAGCGCGAGGGGCTGGAGCGCAGCGCCCTGGACAAGTACCGGAACCACTTGGAGATGCACATCACCCCCCGGATCGGCGCCGTGAAGCTGGCCCGGCTGACGGCGCCGATGGGCGAGAAATTCAGGGACGATCTGCTGGGCG
>DATKPQ010000159.1:0-18323 GCA_035523995.1 Acetobacteraceae bacterium
GCGCTTGCCGCGGGCCAGCGCGGCGACGCCGGTGCGCGCCACCTCGGCGAGGCCCAGGTCACGCATCAGTTCGATGAACGCGTCGATCTTCTCGGTCGAGCCGGTCAGCTCGAACACGAAGCTTTCGGTCGTGGTATCGACGACGCGGGCACGGAAGGTGTCGGCGATGCGCAATGCCTCCACCCGTTTCTCGCCGATGCCGATCACCTTGATCAGCGCCATTTCGCGCGCCACGTGCGGGCCTTCGCGCGACAGGTCGGCGACCTTGTGCACCGGCACCAGGCGATCGAGCTGCGCCTTGATTTGCTCGATCACCATGTCGGTGCCCGAGGTGACGACGTTGATGCGGCTGACGGTGCCGTCGCGGTCCACCGGCGCGACCGTCAGGCTGTCGATGTTGTAGCCGCGGCCGGAGAACAAGCCGACGACGCGGGCGAGGATGCCGGCTTCGTTGTCCACCAGGACGGAGATCGTTGCGGTTCGTAACGTGTTGTCGGGCATGTTCCACCGGACGGCCGAAGGGAGACTGGACTCCCCCTCCCCTTGTTGGCTTGGGCCGCGAAGCGGACCAAGGGTGGGGGAGGGGATGAGCGAACGTCGCGCTGCCCCCCCTCCCCCGCCCTTGGTCCGCTTCGCGGCCCAAGCCCACAAGGAGAGGGGGGAGACTTCAATTCAGACCAGCACCAGCCCCTCGTCGGTAATCCCGGCGGCCGTCGCCTCATGCTCCGGCCCCAGGATCATCTCGTTATGCGCGGCGCCGGAGGGAATCATCGGGAAGCAGTTCTCCTTCGGGTCAACCGCGATGTCGGCGACCACGGCGGTGTCGGAGGCCAGCATTTCGCGAATCACGTCATCCAGTTGATCGACGCTCTGTGCGCGCAGGCCCTTGGCGTGGAACGCATCCGCCAGCTTGACGAAGTCCGGCAGTGCCGCGCTGTAGCTTTCGGAATAGCGCCCGCCGTGCAGCAGTTCCTGCCACTGGCGGACCATGCCCATATACTCGTTGTTCAGGATGAACACCTTCACCGGCAGGCGGTACTGCGCCAGCGTGCCCATCTCCTGGATGTTCATCAACACGCTGGCCTCGCCGGCGATGTCGATCACCAGCGCATCGGGGTGTGCGATCTGCACGCCCATCGCCGCGGGCAGGCCGTAGCCCATTGTGCCGAGGCCACCACTGGTCATCCAATGGTTCGGCCGGTCGAAACTGAAGTGTTGGGCGGCCCACATCTGGTGCTGGCCGACTTCCGTGGTGATGAAGATGTCGCGCTTCTCTGCCCGCGTGATCTCATACAGGCGCTGGATCGCGTATTGCGGTTTGATCACCGCGCCGGGCTTCATGTCCTGGGTAAAACGAAGAGAATCCTTGGCGCGCCAGGCATCGATCTGCCGCCACCATTGCGCCAGAGCCTGGGTATCGGGTTTCTCCGGGTTGCGGTTCCACTCGGCGATCAGCGCATCCAGCACGCGGCCCGCGTCGCCGACGATGGCAACGTCCACCGGCACATTCTTATTGATCGAGGACGGGTCGATGTCGGCGTGGATTTTTCGCGAGTTCTGGCTGAACGCGTTCAGCCGGCCGGTAACGCGGTCGTCGAACCGGGCGCCGATCGCGAGCAATACGTCGCAGCCGTGCATGGCCAGGTTGGCCTCGTAGGTGCCGTGCATGCCCAGCATGCCGAGGAACTGCGGATCGCCGCCCGGATAGGCGCCCAGGCCCATCAGCGTGTTGGTGACCGGAAAGCCGGTCAGGCGCGCGAACCTGGTCAGCGCTTCCGACGCGGCGGGGCCGGCGTTGATCACGCCGCCGCCGGTGTAGATCATTGGCTTGCGCGCCTGCTTCAGCAGCGTGACCGCGTCGGCGATGCGGGCCGGATCGGGCTGGGTGCGCGGACGGTAGCTGGGGTGCATGCGCTGCGCGTCGGCATAGGGTGCCTTGCCGATCACGATGTCTTTCGGCAGGTCGATCACGACCGGGCCGGGACGGCCGGATCGGGCGACGTAGAACGCCTCATGCACCACGCGGGCGAGATCCTCGGCGCGCTTGACCAGGTAGTTGTGCTTGGTGGCGGGGCGAGTGATGCCTGTTGTGTCGGCTTCCTGGAAGGCGTCGTTGCCGATCAGGTGGGTTGGCACCTGGCCGGTGAGGCACACGACGGGAATGCTGTCCATCAGCGCGTCGGTCAGGCCGGTGACGGCGTTGGTTGCGCCCGGGCCTGACGTGACGAGCACGACGCCAACCTTGCCGGTGGAGCGTGCGTAGCCCTCGGCGGCATGCACCGCGCCACCCTCCTGGCGGACGAGGATGTGGCGGATGGCGTTCTGGTTGAACAAGGCGTCGTAGATCGGCAGGACGGCGCCGCCGGGATAGCCGAAAATGGTATCGACGCCCTGGTCCTTCAGGGCGCGCAGCAGGATTTCGGCTCCGGATTGAGTCCAATCTGCGGACATGGCTTCACTTCCCTGGGCGGCGGTCCGTGGCGGAAAGGCGGGAGGAGTAGGGGGAATGCTGCGGCGCGTCAACCTGCGCTGCGAACAAATGAAACAAGGTCAGCCAGGATTCTTTCCGAAAATTGCGTCAGATCTGCGTAACGCGCATGGATCGTATGCATGCGGGAAGCGAGGGGGTGATGGCGGAACCAGGTGGCCTGGCGTTTGGTGTACTGTCCGGTCACCAGTTCCGTGCGTCGCGCCGCCGCCTGCAGGCTGATCTCGCCGCGCAAGCAGGCCGAGAGTTCCGGCACGCCATGGGCGCGCATGGCCGGCAGGGCGGCATCAAGATTCTGCGCCAGGAGCGCTTTGACCTCGTCGATAGCACCGTGGAGGAGCATGGCCTGGAACCTCGTGGTGATGGCGGTGCGCAGTTCGTCCCGCGGCGGGTCGAGCAGGATGGCGGCGAACCGCCATGGAGGTTCGGGAGCGGGGGACGCGAACTGCGCCTGCCAGGCGGCGAGCCCATTGCCGGTGCCACGCCAGACCTCCCAGGCGCGGGCGATGCGCTGGCTGTCGTTCGGGTTGAGGCGTTCGGCGGTGGCGGGGTCCTCGGCGGCGAGACGCCGGTGCAGTGCAGGGGCGCCGAGTTCGGCGAGCAAGGCGCGGGCCTCGGCGCGGGCTTGTGGGCCGGCGTCGGGGATGTCGGACAGGCCTTGCGTGAGGGCAGCGAAGTAAAGGCCGGTGCCCCCGGCCAGGATCGGGATCCGATGTTGCTCGCGGGCTTCATCCATGGCGGCCAGTGCTTGCGCGCGCCACCAGGCGGCGCTGCCAGGCTGGGCGGCGGGGCGGATTCCGTAGAGGCGGTGCGGGACGCGAGCTTCTTCCTCCGGCGTCGGGCGGGCGGTGAGGACGCGCAATTCGGTATAGACCTGCATCGAGTCGGTGTTGATAATTGTGCCATCCAGGCGCTCGGCGAGGTCGAGCGCGAGTGCCGACTTGCCGCTGGCGGTGGGGCCGGCGACCAGCAGCGCGTGAGGTGGGATCAAGGCGCGTACCGCAGGTGTATGGGGTGTTGTTCGGCGATTTTGCGGACTGAGTGGGAGTTGCCGGGGCGACGCGGCGGAACATGGTTGATCGCGAGTCCGGGCCGGGCTGGCGTTCGGCGGTCAGGGCGTAACGCTCCAGCAGTGACCAGGCCTCTGTTTCTGGTGGCACGCGGTTCTGCCACGGCACGAGCGGACAGCCCTGATCGAAGCGTTGCGGATTTCCAGTGCATGGACCCCACACTTTTTAGGCAAGCGAAAAGCAGCGGATCGAGCGGCTTTTCACCTCGGTGCCTGCGCCATGGTCGCAATGCACGCAGCGGCGTTCAAGGGCGCTGCGCCGGCCGGCATATCGTTCACAACCCTTACGATAAGGCAGTGTGTGCAATCGTCATACACCCGGACGGAAATCGACCTGCTGCCGGTTCGCGATCTTACCATGCCATTGGCAGTATACGATCGGTCAGCGCGGGACCATCATTCGTCCCGCGCCGTTGTCGGCCTCTGCCTGAAGTGGTCCTGGGAGACGGCGCTGCCGGCCGTTATGCCCGTTTTTCCATCATCCGCTCCAGCCGGCGATCATGGCCCGCCAGCAGCACGCAGATGGCGGTGATCAGCGGCCCGACGGCCAGGCACAGCAGGCCGATCTGCGAACTGCCGGTGGCGTCCTTCACCAGGCCGTAGACCGACGGGCCAAGCCAGCCGCCCAGATTGCCGACCGCATTGATCATCGCCAGCCCGCCGGCCGCCGCAACTCCGGTCAGTATCGCGCTGGGCAAGGACCAGAACGTCGGCACCAGCGACTGCTGTCCCATCATCGCGATGCACAGCAGGATCATGGTGATCACTGGATGGCCGGGTCCGATCAGCACGCAGGCCGCCAGCCCACCCGCGGCCACCAACGCAGCACCGGCCACGTGCCAGGTCCGCTCGCCGTGCAGATCGGAGTGGTAGCCCCAATAGATCATGGCCCCGAACGCGCAAACATACGGCAGCGCGCTGACCAGCCCGATCCAGCCCGTAGCCACGCCCAGCCCTTTGACGATCAGGGGCAGGAAGAACACCAGTCCGTAGGATGAACCATTCTGCCCGACATAGGCCAAGGTCAGCAGCCAGATCTTCGGATTGCTGAACGCCTGGCCCAGTGAGTACTTGCGCACCGCTTCGCGTTGGGCGTTTTCGGAATCGAGCCGGTTCTGCAACCAGGTGCGTTGCTCCGGCCGCAGCCACGCGGCGTCATGCGGCCGATCGGTGAGCAATTGCCAGATCACGACGCACATGATGATCGGCGGCAGGCCCTCGATAATGAACAACCACTGCCAGCCTTGCAGGCCCAGCCAGCCTTGCAGCATCAGCAACAGGCCGCCGACCGGTGGGCCGACGAACAATGAGACGACGCTGGCCGACTGGAAGATGCCCATCATGCGGGTGCGATAATAGGACGGGAACCACCAGGTCAGGTACAGCAGCACGCCGGGATAGAAGCCGGCCTCGGCGAGGCCGAGCAAAACGCGGTTGGCGTAGAAGCTGTTGGCATTCCAGACGAAGGCGGTCAACGCGGCGATGATGCCCCAGGTGAGAAGGATGCGGGCGATCCAGCGCCGCGCGCCCATCTTGTTGAGGACCAGGTTGCTGGGGATTTCGGCCAGGAAATATCCCAGGAAGAACATGCCCGCGCCGAAGCCGAACACCGCGTTGGTGAAGCCGAGGTACTTCACCATCGTCGTGCCGGCCATGCCGACATTCGACCGGTCCAGATAGGCACAGAAATAGCCGAGCATCAGCAACGGCATCAGCCGCCAGGTTACCCGATTGATGGTCTCCCGCTCGATCGGCTCGATGCCGTGCAGGCTGAGTTCGCTGGCGTTCGGAGTTTGCGGACCCTGGGCGCCGCCCGTTGCCGCTGGGGTGATCTGGTCCATAGGACGACTTCCCTAATAGGTCTCGCTGCTGCATGGGCCAGCGAGCACGGGGAAATCTTTAGGCCGCCGGCGGTGGGGCGGGCTATGATCTGGATCAATTCTTGTAGAGCGGCGACCACGCGTCATCCGACCGAGGGCACGGATCCAGCCTGTGGCCTGGGGGGCGGTTGCCGCAGCGCCTCGGTCAGCCCAACCACAGCGCCAAGGCTGCTCGCCATCTCGGTGGGGATCAGCACGGTGGTGCCGCGTTCCTTGTTCATCTCATACAGCAGATTCATCTGCCGCAACTGCAGCGCATGCGGATGGCTGCTATAGAGATCCGCCGCCGCAACCACCTGTTGCGCAATCTCACGCTCGGCGCTCGCAAGCGTGACGCGCGCGTCCTTCTCACGCTCGGCCTGCGCCTGGCGGCTCATGGCGTCCTGCAGTTCGCGGGGGATCGCCACGTCCTTGATCTCCACGCTGGTGACGGCGACGCCCCATGTGCCGGTCTTTTCGCCGATCGTCTGGCGCAATTGCTCGTCCGCGGTCTTGCGGTCGGCCAGCAGGCGGGACAACTCGGTGGAGCCGATCATCTCGCGCAGGCTGGTCTGGGCGACGCGTTCCACGGCCTCGCGAAAATTGGCGATGCGGATGGCGGCGCTTTCGGCGTTCTCGACATGCCAGAACACGATCGCATCCACGCCAACCGCAACCGTGTCGCGGGTCAGCGCTTGCTCGGCGGTAATGGTGGTCGTCATGATGCGCAGGTCTATGGTTTGCGCCACGACGTCGACGATGGGGAACAGCAGATAGAGGCCAGGGCCCTTCACCTGGTGGAAGCGGCCCAGGCGCAGCACCACGGCGCGCTGCCATTCCGAGGCGACGCGGATCGAGAGCAGCAGAATAACGAGTACGATTGCCAGAATGACGATGAGGGCGACGCTCATGGTGGGGCGCTCCGGATGTGCCGGCGCGGATCATAACGGGTTTGCTGCGGTCCGTCGTGGCAGCAAAGGCATGGTTGGTGCGGATCCCGGCCGGCGCAATGGCAATCCGATCGACAACAATTAGCTGTCGATCACGTCGTCCGTGAGCACAATTCTGGTAACGCGCGCCCGCGATCGCTGCCTTCAATCTGAATGGAGTCGCCATGAAGTTCTGATGCAAGGCTCTTGGGATATGGTTCCAGGAAGACGACCTTCCTGGTTCCGGCCGCGACGATATGCTTAGCACACATGTGGCAAGGGAAGGTCGTCACGTAAAGGACGCTATCCTTGACCGACCGCCCTAGCCTGGCGGCGTCGGTTATTGCAGACATCTCTGCATGGACGATGCGCCCATATTCCAACGCGTCCATGAACTGCGAATCGTGGACGCGCCGGTTCTTGAGCAAGGCAGCCATGCTTTGCTCGCCGCTTATGGCTTCTGCCAGTTCGGCCAGGATTTCTCGTTTTCTCAGATCGTTCGAATCGTGGCCGCGAACGTACTCGCGGTCGTCGTTAGCATCGTCCGACCAATATGTGCCTCCGCCCCCTTTCGGAACCTCATTCGCGCCCAACGTTATGATCTCGGCGTCGTGGGTGAAGAGCGCGGCACCGACCTGACGAGACAGGTCGAGCGTCCGCAACGCCGCAGCTTTCGCGGCAAACATGCCATATTCCATACGGGAAGGGGAATATCGGTTGCTGGAGAAGATCAGGTCGCAAAACCGATGGATTTGCCGCAGAACTTCCTCATTCCCAACATCTACGTTTAAGATGAAATCCGCGTCGTGAAAAATATATCCTACTCTCTGTCCGTGCGGAACGTCTCGCTCGTTTTCGTCCTGTTGAATGATCTCCTCTGCCTGGGAACGGAACTGTTGAGCATGCGCAGAGTATTGACTGTTCGCAAACCGTCGCGAGAGGTAGTCAACGCGTGCGCCGCGACGTGAATAGACGGACACCTGAAAGAACAGATTTCCATAGACCGCACGGAGGAGCTCGATTTCCTCCTCTCTCTTGAATTGGTGCAATAGAAAGACGACGCGGCTAAAGCGGTCCTTTGCGTCTGATACGGGCAGGCGCAACCTACGGCGGATGATTCGATGTACCGTCAGTAATGCTAAGATCGCATCGTCGCGCAGGTTCTCCCGGAGTTGATTGCCATATTCGATGTATGACTTATATCGAGCGTGCAGTGGGGCTTGTTGAAGCGGCCGCAATGCAGCAGTATACTTCGCCAACAACGGAAAGATATCCGTCGCCTTGATCTCGATTACCCGATAACGCTGTTCCTCAAAGTAGCGTCGGAACTCCGCCACCACCGGCACGAGATCGGTTCCGATGGGTGACACAAATCCGAAGAACAGTTCTGGGTATTCGATGCGGCGAATCGGGGACATCATGGTTTAACTCATCGTTAACCTATGCTAGGTAGTGACGCAGGATACGGAGGATTGCATGTCGCCTGCCCATACCCCAAGGAAAAAGTCTCGGGAAATCGCCGGCGCCATTGACGATTTGGTAGAACGTCACTCGGCTTATTACCGAGGGTGGTTTACGAGCCAAATTGGCGACGATTCCGCGCAGCCCCGCACTGCCACTGGCACTCGATCTGACAGTGCAGCTCCTGCTCCGGCCGTTCAGCGTGGCCGCGAACCTGGGGTCGATAAATAAAGGCTCGCCGTCATTCGGCGAACATGGGGGGCAATCCATTGGGATCGCTACCGGCCACCAACGTCGCGTGCTTTCGTCGGGAGCGCTACACCAATCGCGCCTGCCGCACCGCCGCTGCGATGAAACTTGAAAACAGCGGATGCGGCGCGAGCGGCTTCGATTTCAGCTCCGGATGATACTGCACGCCGACGAACCACGGATGCCCGCGCAACTCGACGATCTCCGGCAGCACGCCATCGGGCGACATGCCGGAAAACAGCAGGCCCGTCTTCTCCAGGCATTCGCGGTAATGCACATTCACTTCATACCGGTGCCGGTGCCGTTCCTCGACCGACGCCGCACCGCCATAAATGCCGGAAATCAGCGAGTCCCGTGCCAGCACCGCGGGATATGCGCCCAACCGCATCGTTCCGCCGAGGTTACCGCCCTCCATCCGCCGCTCGATCTCGTTGCCGCGCGCCCATTCGGTCAGCAGCCCCACGACGGGCGTGTCGCACGGCCCGAACTCGGTCGAGGATGCATCGTGCAGCCCGGCCAGATTGCGCGCGGCCTCAATCACGGCCATCTGCATGCCGAAGCAGATGCCGAAGAACGGCACGTTGCGTTCCCGCGCAAAGCGTACCGCCTCGATCTTGCCCGGGGTGCCCCGCTCGCCGAAACCGCCCGGCACCAGGATCCCGTGCACCTCCTCCAACCGATGCACGGCGCCGTCTTGTTCAAAGATCGTGCTGTCCACCCAATCCAGCTTCACCCGCACGCGGTTGGCAATGCCGCCGTGGGCCAAGGCCTCGGACAGCGACTTATAGGAATCCAGCAGATTCGTATATTTGCCAACAACCGCGATCCGCACTTCGCCCTCCGGCGAGTGGACGCGGTCCACGATGTTCAACCATGGGGCCAGGTTCGGTTCTTGCTCGAACGGCAGGCCGAAATGCCGCAGGACTTCGCGGTCCATGCCTTCCGCGTGGTAGCTGATCGGCACGGCGTAGATCGTGTCGACGTCCAGCGCCGCGATCACCGACTCGGTGCGCACGTTGCAGAAAAGAGCGATCTTGCGGCGCTCGGCGTCGGGAATGGGGCGGTCGCAGCGGCACAGCAGCATCTGCGGCTGGATGCCGACATTCTGCAGTTCCTTCACCGAGTGCTGCGTCGGCTTGGTCTTCAGCTCGCCGGCCGAGGGGATGAACGGCACCAGGGTCAAATGCACGAACATGGCGCGCTCGCGGCCCAGTTCGTTGCCCAACTGGCGGATCGCTTCCAGGAACGGCAGGCTCTCGATGTCGCCGACGGTGCCGCCGATCTCCACCAGCACGAAATCGACGCCCGAGGTGCCGCGGACGATGGTTTCCTTGATCTCGTCGGTGATGTGCGGGATCACCTGCACCGTGGCGCCCAGATAGTCGCCGCGGCGCTCCTTGGCGATCACCTCGGAATAGATTCGGCCGGTGGTGGCGTTGTCCAGCCTGGTGGCGTGCACGCCGGTGAAGCGCTCGTAATGGCCCAGGTCCAGGTCGGTCTCGGCACCGTCATCGGTGACGAACACCTCGCCGTGCTGGTACGGGCTCATCGTGCCCGGATCGACGTTCAGGTAGGGGTCCAGCTTGCGCAGCTTCACGCTGTAGCCGCGCGCCTGGAGCAATGCGCCAAGCGCGGCCGAGGCAATGCCCTTGCCCAGGGAGGAAACCACGCCGCCGGTGATGAACACGAACCGCGTCATGGGCGGCCCTTATACGAACCCGAATCGGGCGGGGGGAAGTCCGTCCTGAGCGGATCACACACGCGTCAGATGAAGGGCGCGGCTATTTGGTCGGGATGGAGGGGCCGGTCGGCGCCGGCGGCGTGGCCGGGGCAGGCGCGGGGACGGGCGCGGTCGTGGGCGCCGAGGTGCCTGAAGCGGGCAGCGGTCCCTTGCCGGTAGCGGGGGCGGTGATTGGCGCGACGGGGGCATTGCTCAGGTCGAGGATCGAATGCCCGCCGGACGCCGACGTGCCGCGGTTCATCAGCGCCAGGGTCAGCGACAGCGCCATGAAGATCGTGGCCAGGATCGCCGTGGTGCGGGTCAGCAGGTTGGCCGTGCCGCGGCCGGACATGAAGGCGCCCATGCCCTGGGATCCGCCAATCCCCAGCCCGCCGCCCTCGCTGCGCTGGATCAGCACGACACCGATCAGCGCAATGGTAACGAACAGGTTGATGATCAGCAGAATGGTGGTCATGCCAGAGGCCTCTCCTGGCGGGAGACGTAGTGCACGCTACCCCTGGACGTCCAGTGCCTGCGCCATCGGCAGCCTTGTGCCAGGAATCAGAGAAGCGCGGCGCGAAGGATTGGATCTGATTGCGTGCACGGCGACGAAGCAACTTCGGTCGCGCTGGGGTACGGACTTCCGGGGCTTCCCCGAACGAGATTGCTTCGTCGCTGTGCTCGGAGCGAGAGAGTACCCCGTCAGGGCCGGCCGTGACCCGGCCATCTTCCCTCGCCGACCGGCAGCATCAGAACGCGACCCGATCGATGATGCGTCGATGGTCGGGTCAAGTCCGGCGATGACGGGGAGTACTGTGACGCACGCACCGCACTCTCATCCAACCATGTGTCGGCCCTGCCGGCGGGTGGGCAACTTGCAACGGGATAGTACCTATAATGATACTGTATCATGGAGTACAGGCAAGCGCGGTTATCGTGCCACCTTGGCGATTCCCAGGAAATCCTCCGCCTTCAGACTGGCGCCGCCCACCAGCGCACCGCCGACATGCGGCACCGCCAGCAGATCCGCCGCGTTCTGCGGCCGCACCGAGCCGCCGTAGAGGATCCGGATGTCCTGTCCGGCATCGCCGAACTGCCGCGCCAGCTCCTCGCGGATGAACGCGTGCATCACGGCCACATCTTGCTCGGTGGCGTTCTTGCCGGTGCCGATCGCCCAGATAGGCTCATAGGCCACCACCCCGGTGAACGGCTTCGGCAGGCTGCCGGCAATTTGCCAGCCGACGACCTCGGTTTCCTGGCCGCCGGCGCGCTGGTCGGCCGTTTCTCCGACGCAAACGATGGGCATCAGGCCGGCATCCACCGCTGCCAGCACCTTCTCTCGCACCATTTCGTCTGTCTCGCCGTGGTTCTGGCGGCGTTCGGAATGACCCAGGATCACCCAGCGCGCGCCGGCATCACGCAGCATCGGGGCGGAGATGTCGCCGGTATGCGCGCCCTGCTTCGCCTGATGACAGTCCTGCCCGCCCAACGCGACCGGCGTACCGGCAAGCAGCGGCGCTACCGCGGAGAGATGAACAAAAGGCGGGCAGACCAGCAGTTCGCAGGCGAGCCCAGCCGCGCCGGCCACTACGCCCTTGGCAAGCGCCATCGCGTCGGCGGTGAAGCCATGCATCTTCCAGTTCCCGGCAATGAGTTGCGGCATCTTGCTCCCCTGCTTCCGCTGGTGTGGTGCGGGACTGTTCCGGAAACCCGCCGGCCGGGCAACGGCCGCGGAATTTGCGGTGGACTCCGCCACGCCGTTGCGGCGTCATGGCGGCGGGAGCGGCGGCGGGCAAGGGAACCGAGACGATGATGGCTGACAAGCGTGTGACGGCAGGTTCCGGTCAGCGGACGGTGATTGGCGCGGCGAGTGCGGCATGACGGCGATGGTCTCGATCGAGGCGGGTGGATTTCTGTTCCGGGCGCGGTTCGAGGAAGCGGCCGCGCCCAAGACCTGCGCCGCGTTTCGCGCGGTGCTGCCGTACCGTCAGCGTATCATCCACGTCCGCTGGAGCGGCGAGGCGTGCTGGATCCCGCTCGGCGCGCATGATTTCGGGTTGGGGTATGAGAATCACACCAGCTACCCCGCGCCGGGGCAGATTCTTTTGTACCCGGGCGGAATCAGCGAAACCGAGATTTTGGTTGCTTACGGCGCGGTGCAATTCGCGAGCAAGGTCGGCGTCCTCGCGGGCAATCATTTCCTGACCGTGGTCGAGGGCGCCGAGAACCTGGCGGCGCTGGGCAGGAAAGTGCTGTGGGAGGGCGCGCAGGAGATCGTGTTCGCGCTTTCGTAAGCTCTCGCGCGTAAGGCGCGCGGTGCGAAGCATCGAACGGCAGGGGTCAATTTGGGGGGCACCCGGCGTTATGGTGGTTCGGGGCGCCCGATCGCCTCCACCCTCGGCGCTTCACGCCTTGACCTCTCCCGCTTTCGCGGGAGAGGTTGATGGTGTGGTAATCATAAAGGGAAACGTTTCGCTTGTCCTTCGGCCGGTCCGTTGCGCAGGCCGCATTGCGCAGCCCTCCGCTCAGCCCCTTCCAGATCCGCAGCTTCCGCTTCCAATTTCCCGCGGACTTGCTCACCTCCTGGGGCTTCGAGATGGAGAACGTCATCCTGGGATGGTACATCCTCAGCGCCACCGGCTCTGTCCTGCTGCTGACCACGTTCGCCTCCATGCAGTATTTCGGCACGCTGCTGGCGCCGATGGTTGGCCTGGGCGGCGATCGGCTGGGGCATCGCACCATGCTCTGCGCCATGCGCGGGGTCTATGCAGTTGTGGCGGCCACGATTGCCACGCTGAGCTTTTGCGGCTGGCTGACCCCGCTGGCGGTTTTCGTGCTGGCGGTGGTGGCGGGGCTGGTGCGGCCGTCCGACCTTGCGATGCGCGGGGCGCTGGTTGCCGAAACGATGCCGATCGACCGTTTCGTCGGCGCCATGGGAGCATCGCGCATCACCTCGGATGGGGCGCGCATTGCCGGGCCGCTGACCGGCTCGGCCTTGTTCGCTGCGTTCGGCATAGGACCGGCGTACCTGGCCATCGCGACGGTTTATGTCAGCGGGTTCCTGCTGACATTGGGCACCGGCACGCCCCGCCACCTGGTGGCACCCCCGCCGGCTTTGGCGTTCTGGCGCGATTTGCGCGCGGGCGTCGCCTATGTGTGGGCCAAGCCCGCGTCGCTGGCGGCATTGCTGCTGGCATTCATGGTCAATTTCACGGCGTATCCGCTGAGTACTGGCCTGCTGCCTTTCGTGGCGCAGAACATCTATCACGTGGACCAGACGGGCCTGGGTTACCTGGTCGCCAGCTTTGCCACGGGTTCGCTGCTTGGGTCGTTCATCGTCAGCATGGCCGGACGTGTGATTCGGCCGGCGCGGATGATGCTGGGCTTCGCGCTGAGTTGGTACGCGATGCTGTTGGTGTTCGTGCACATGCCTGACGCCATGCATGGACGTGTGGCGCTGCTGCTGGCCGGATTGTCACAGAGTCTCAGCCTGGTGCCGATGTCGGTGCTGTTGCTCTACGGCGCCGACGAGCAATTCCGTGGCCGGGTGATGGGGCTGCGGATGATGGCGATCTACGGGCTGCCTCTGGGATTGGTGCTGGCTGGCACGCTGATCGACCATGTCGGGTTTGTGACGGCGATTTCGCTTCAGGCCACGGTGGGGGTGGCGTTCACCCTCGCAATTGGGCTGCGGTGGCGGTCTGCGCTGTGGCCGCGCGAGGCGCCGGCGAACGCGCGGTGATGCGATGGCGGATGGCACCATCGCCAGAGGCTCACCAGGTTCGGCGGATGATGCGCCCGTGACGTTTGGACGACTCTTCGCCGCTGTCTCTTCCCATCGCACGGCACGTGGTGCAGAGGTTGGCGCAACTTCTGGAAGGACCAGCCGCCATGAGCGCAGATCCGATCGCGTCGATCGCAACGCTGCTGGAGGACAAAGGCAGCCGCCGCTACGGCCTTTCGTCGGTGAACCAGCTGGAGCATGCGTTGCAGGCAGCGCTGCAAGCAGAGCAATCGGGCGGTGACGCGTCGCTGATAACAGCGTCGCTGCTGCACGACATCGGCCACATGGTGCATGGGCTCGGCGAGGACCCGGCCGCGGATGGTATCGATGATCGCCACGAAGAACTGGGCCGTGCCTATCTGTCGGGTTTGTTCGGCCCGCAGGTGACCGAGCCGGTGCGGCTGCATGTGGATGCCAAGCGGTATCTGTGCGGGACCGAGCCGGACTATTTCGCCAGGCTGTCGCCCGACAGCGTGCGCAGCCTGGCTCTGCAAGGCGGCCCCATGTCGGCGGAAGAAGCAGCGGCCTTCCGGGCGCGCCCACATGCCGAGGCGGCGGTGCAGTTGCGGCGGTTTGACGAGGGTGCGAAGGTGCCGGGATTGCCGACTCCCGGCGTGGACCACTTCCTGCCTTTCGTGCGGCAATGCATGGCTACGGCGACGTAACCACTCACCCTGTCATTGGGAGGAGCGTCCGGCGACGACGCAATCCCGCTCGGACAGACATGCGGACGCTCGTACGCGTGACCGCGCGAGATTGCTTCGGCGTCCTGCGGGGCCTCGCGACGACATCTGGCGGGAATGCTGCGCTTGTCGGTGAGCCATAAGCGTCCACGGCGCCGTTAGCGTCCGCGAAAGCGCGGCTTGCGCTTTTCGTTGAACGCGGCCACCGCCTCGCGATGATCCTCGGTCTCGCCGGCACGAGCCTGGTGGATGCCTTCCATCTCCAGCACCGTTGCGAACGGCTCGGTCTCCGCCGCGAACAGGTTGCGCTTCATGTAACCCAAGGCGATCTGCGGTCCTTCGGCGATGCGGCGGGCCAGAGCCATCGTCGTCTCGCGCAATGCGTTGTCATCCACCACGCGGTTGGCGATCCCCAGTGCGGCCGCTTCTTCGCCGGTGACCTGATCGCCGAGGAAATACAACTCGCGCGCCTTGGCGGTGCCCACCAGGCGCGTCAGCAGCCACGATCCGCCGAAATCACCGGAGAAGCCGACCTTGACGAAGGCTGTGCCGAAGCGCGCCGAACGGCCCGCAATACGCAGGTCGCAGGCCAGCGCCAGGCCCAGGCCGGCACCAAAGGCAGGGCCGTTGATCATGCCGATAACGACCTTCGGCAGGGTCCGCATCATCAGCGGAATCTGATGCATGGTTCGGTAGCGTTCCAGCCGCTGCTCGAAGGTCTGCGCCTTCGAGCGCGCTTCCATGGTCTTTACGTCACCGCCGGCGCAGAAGCCGCGGCCGGCACCAGTGATGACAATGGCGCCGACCGATTCGTCTGCGGCAAGGCGCGGCAGGGCTTCGCGCAGCCCAAGATAAATATCGGGAGAGAGTGCGTTCAGGCGTTCGGGCCGGTTCAGGGTCAGCACCGCGACGCCATCCTCGATGGTTTCGAGCAAATCGGGCATCTTTGCCTCGCTTGGTTGGCTGGTAAGAGTGCTACCGCTACCCGATCCGGCGGGATAGCTCCAATCCGGCTGCGGTGGCTTCGCACGGCTCGTCGGTGGCATTGCGATGCTCGGGGCGATCAAGCGTATCGAACGGGTGCGTGGCGCGCTGCCGTTGTTCCAACCCTAACGGATGGCGCCGGCTGTCATTGCCAGCGAAGCGAAGCAATCGCCGCGGGGAGATGGTGCGACGGCCCGCTGGGGATTGCGTCGCTTGGCTAACAAGAAACAACAGCGCCCCCACAGCTCCCACAAAGGGCGTGGAAACTCCTGGGTCCGCTGCGGTTTCATCCAGTCGCGGGGCGGCCGCGCCTGCCAGACACGCAATGACAATGTCGGGCCAGCACACAAGGCACACGTAATGATCCGGTTCCGGCGCGGCCTCATCGTGCGCCGGCCGTCATCGCCGGGGCAGGCAGACTGACTCTACCGTGGCCGGGCGAACGGGTTGCGAGACTCCATGCGGCCGAACATGCGGCTCCATGCGGCCTCGCGCAGAAGCCGCTGCGTGCCGGCGGCATCCGGGGTCGCAATCACCGTTGCGGCATCGGATGTTACCGCCAGTACCGCCGGAGCGCGGCTGGTTGCCTGCTTGCCGTTCGATGCGGGTATCGATTTTTCCTTCCTCGGCGCCATGTTTCGTCCCCTCTGTTCCGCCGCCGTCCGCGTGGTTACGTTGCATGATAGCATAAGTCGTCAGGCGACGTCTGCCGTCCAAAGGCCGACCCAATGCGCGATTTGCGCGGTGGGGCGCATGCCCGGAAACCAAATGGCGGCGGCGAACCGAGCAATGGGTCCGGCGCGCCGCGGCGGCACCTGGCGGCGCGCGGCGGTTGCGACCGCGGCCGGCGCCGCACCAACCAGCGAATCGATCGTCGCGCGGATTCGTCCGCGGGCACGGTGCAGCAGCACCCGCTGGTTCTCTGCACTGATGTTAAGCAGAGCGCAGGCCTCCTCTGCTGCTCGCTCCTCGATGTCGCGCAGGATCAGCACTGCGCGCTGGGCCGAGGGCAGGCGTTCGATTGCGTCCTGCACATGGTCCCAAAGCTGGCGGCCGCCGACGATTCGCTCGGGGCTCACCTCGTCCCACAGGCGCGGCGCCTCCACCCAATGCCCATCCGGCTGGAAGGCGGAGAGCGGCACGGCGCGTTCGCCCGGCGCGCCACCATCCGCCATGTCCGGCAATCCCACCAGGCGCGACTCGCGACTCGCACGGGTACGCGCGCGGTTGAGTACGATGCTGAACAACCACGTGATGAGGCTGGAGCGGCCCTCGAATCGGCCGATCCCGGCATGCACCGCAAGCCAGGCGTCCTGCACCACCTCCTCGGCCTGGGCGTGGCTGCCGATGATGCCGGCGGCGACGCCCACCAGCGAGCCGTGGAACCGGCGGATCAGGCGCTGGTAGGCAGCCGAGTCGCCCTGGCGCAGCCGGGCGAGAAATGCCGGGTCATCGAACTCGCCATCGTCCTTCCTGCCGACCGGCATTGCGCGCTGGCCTTTCCCTGGCGAAACCGGTGGAACAATCGTAACACCGGGCCGCAAGCCGAGTCTCACGGCAACGGCGAAAGGACGCAAGCGGGATGTTGGGCATTCCCACGTGCCGGGACATGAGCGAACTTGTGACAGATTACCTGGAGCATGCCTTACCGGTACGCATCTGGATGGGCGCCCGCTGGCATCTTGTGCTTTGCCCCGCCTGCCAGCGCTATTACGACCAGATGCGTCAGACCATCCGGCTGTTGGCGAGTGGCCCCCTGCCGCCGCCCGGAGAGGCCGAGGAAGCCGGCCTGCTGGCCCAGATTCGGGACGCGGATTCCTCGGAAAACTGACGCGGCGGGCCAAAAACCGGGGGCGAACTGATCTAGCTCAACGGTGCCTGGGCGGAATCCGGTATTCTGCGTGCTTATCGCTTAGCGTGTCCGGTTTGCATCGTCGTAGGATTAATCCCCGCACTTAGCCGGTTTTTAACCAATACCCCTGTACTCTCGACTAGCCGCGGCACAACTTTGGCATTGGGCCTACTTGTCGTGGAACTGATTGGAGGGCCATATGCGGGATTGTTCGCCCGGGCAGGCGGTTCCCAGCGGTAGAATTAACTACCGACAAGTTTGCCACGGGGTCACAAAATGCTGAGGCGAAAATCGAAAATACTTGATTTTCTGCCGCTTGGCAACTGTACTTGGGCTGGTGCACTGACCGCACGCCAAGCAGCGGCGTCATGGGCCCACGGGACGTCCGGAAAAAGTCGCATCGAATCGGCAACCTTGGCGCGCCGAACGACGTCGGTTGCACGCCCTGGTGATCGGCCACAATCCGAACATGCTGTATCGCCTTCTGTTGTTGGAAGAGCCCGCAACACCTCCGGAAAGGAGACCGAGATGGGCAGACGACCGCAAGACAGCGCCGAACGACGAATCTCGCGACTCGGCGAAAAAAACTTAACGCGACAACGAACTTCTACGCTACGCTCGTGCCTATGTACCGATAATGCGGGAGCGGAGCATTCGTTCGGCCTTACCTATGGAGCGACAGATGCCAATGGTCGATGATCTGTTCGCCAGTTACGCCAAAAGCTTCGAGGCACACCGCGAAGCTGAGATGTCGCTGGCCGAATACCTGGAAGCGTGCCGCGATAATCCGATGATGTACGCAACCGCCACCGAGCGCTTGCTCGCCGCCATCGGCGAGCCGGACATGGTGGACACGGCCAAGGATGCGCGTCTCGGCCGCATTTTCATGAACCGCACGATGCGGGTGTACCCTGCGTTCAGCGAGTTCTACGGCATGGAGGAGACGATCGAGCGGATCGTCGGCTTCCTGCGTCACGCCGCCCAGGGACTCGAAGAGCGCAAGCAGATCATGTACCTGCTCGGGCCGGTCGGTGGCGGCAAGTCGTCGCTCGCCGAGCGGCTCAAGGCGCTGATGGAAGTACATCCCATCTACGTGCTGAAGGCCGGCAAGGACCTGAGCCCGGTGTTCGAAAGTCCGTTGGGCTTGTTCGACCCGGACCGCATGGGCGGGCTGCTGGAAGACCGGTACGGCATTCCGCGCCGCCGGCTGACCGGACTGATGAGCCCGTGGTGCATCAAGCGGCT
>DATKPQ010000160.1:0-6463 GCA_035523995.1 Acetobacteraceae bacterium
TCATGCTTGATGTCGACGACACCGCCGACATCGTTCATGGCCATCAGCAGCTCTCGCTGTTCAACGCCCACTACGACGAACGCTGCTTTTTGCCCATTCACGTATACGACGCCGAGACCGGTCATTGCGTCCTGACCATTCCGCGTCCTGGCAAGACGCCCGACGGCAAGGAGGTCCGTGCCCATCTCCGCCGGCTGGTGCGGCGCATCCGCAAGCATTGGCCGCGCACCCTCATCACCGTCCGCGGCGACAGCCGCTATGGCCGTCGCGAGGCGATCGAGTGGTGCGAGCAGAACGGCGTGCAGTATGTCTTCGGCCTGTCGAAGAACCCGGTGCTGGACGCACAGGTCTTCGCCAGGAGTTCCTGGGATGCTCGGATTCTGATTCAGGTTACGCAGCCTTGGCCCGGTAGGCTTGGTCTGCCAGCATGACCTTTACCGCCAGCGCCGAGAGCCAAGGCTGGAACCGGAGCCATTCGACGACGCCGTGCAGCACGACGACTGCGACAGGTTCATTGTCACTCATAATCTTGACACAGTACTCGTCGCGCCACTTCCAGATGTCATAACCCTCTAAGGCTTCACCGCACGAGTCGACCATGCGTGCCTCGTTATTCGTGAGAGACGCGATGTCGCGAGAGATTTCCTCAAGGTCGCGACCACGGTATAGCGCGGGGGCCATCCACGACGGGACGGTGTTGGCATCGACAAGCAGGAAGTCGCCAGCTGCGTAGCGGAATGCGGGAAGCAGGTTGCTCGTGGTCGTGGGAGTGTGCATGAAACCATACCTTCATTGAGGTATTGAGGTTCCCCGCCACCGCCATGCGCGGATGGGGATTATGGTTGTTGCTGCGAGGCGACGTAGTAGGTCGGCGCGGCAGGGTCAACTAAGCCCTAGGCAGTAGACGCCCCACTGGTCCCTCAGTGCGCATTCCAGTCATTGTGATCGGCCATTCCAGCTGATCTGGGGCGGCGATCTGTCTCACCACTGACGGTTGGTCCGTGTCATCCTTCCTTGGTGTTCGTCAAGCGGGAATGACCTCAGCCGGTGTTTTTTGTGCGGGCACCGGTCGGGTCCATCAGTCGCGTCTGCAGCCACGGGGAGGCACGATGCCGGCAAGTTCGTGGAGATCGAGGTCAATGATTGCCCGTAGGGCCAGGGCAGTCGGCGTGTCCCGTAGCCCATCAGGAAGCACATCGAACCAGATCGAGTAGTAGGCTTGAAGGTTCATCGGTTCAGTGATGGCATCCAACCAACGCTGGGCCGGGCCCGGGACCGCCGATCGGGCACGGCAACCCGCCGCTTTCAACACTCCCATGCTGCCGCTTGGCTCAATGTCAAAGATGCGTTATACGACCGTTAACTCTTTGTTTTGCCATGTCGCCCTGGATATACGACTGGCCGTGTTCTCAGGCGTACACTTAACGCCGTTGGACGCAGCCTCAATATCACCTGTCCGAACAGCGTCGCGACCGCGTGGTCACGATAGTCTTTCACCCGGCAAACCCCATCGCGGCAGGGGCAAACCGGCCGCCGGGTCGCGTGCGCCCTCGCCTGAGCGGCGGAGATTTCGTGCTGAACCCACGCGAGCAGCCGTTTGGCTTCTGTGAGGGTCAATCGCAGATTGGCGATATCGCCGAGGTCATCAGGCTTGCTGATCTTCATGATGTCCACGCAGGGACCCTCGCCTCCCGCCGCCGCCAACCTCAAAATCCACTCCACGCCCCACCCCCGGTCCAAGAACAGGAGCGAAAATGTCCGGCAGCCACTGGCACCCCCCGTTTTGCACCAGTCCCGTGCCAGATCCGCCAATCGGCGAAGTTGGGCTAATGGGAAACAGACAGCAGTAGTGGCCTTTCAAGCTGGGCAAGCATGGTGGGCAGAGCGGAATAAGGATGTCGAACTCGCAAAAATCTGCGAATGCGCCAGTGTGAGAGAATCTTATGTGCCCGTCACGACATCAGTTTTCTGATGTTCGCAACCATGTCTGTGGGAGATTCGTCAGCGCGCACCGGCGCGATGAACTTCCCGTCCGGGCCCATCAGATAGATGATCGAACTGTGGTCCATGGAATAGTCGTTCGGCCCTGGGCCCGTGACGTGTTTTGCATAGTAGACCCGGTATTCCCTCGCCACCTTGGCGATTTCATCCGGCGTGCCGGTCAGCCCGATCAGTCTCGGGCTGAACGCTGCTGTGTAACGCTGCATCACCTGCGGCGTGTCGCGTTGGGGATCCACGGTGATGAAGATCGGTGCCAGATCGTTCGCCTTCGGTCCCAGCTTCTCCAGCACTGTTGCCACCGTATTCAGAGTGGTCGGACAGATGTCGGGACAGTAGGTGTAGCCGAAATACACCAGCATGTACTTGCCACGAAAATCTCTCGCGGTAACTGTCTTGCCGGCATCGTTTTCCAGCGTGAAAGGCCCACCGATAGAAAGTCCATCGCTTGCTCCGGCCAGCCACATCAAGCCGCCGGCACCCAGCAGCAGCACCGCGGCAACCAGCCCCGCCATGGCATAGAGGAAGGTGGGTGTCCGTATTGGTTTGGTGGTTAGGGCCATAGTCGCCTCCTGCTGGGTTGATGGGCGAATGTAGAAGCGTCGCGTCAGCCGCCCGACCGTTGGCAAACCTTGCGCCAGCAGCGACGCCACCCAGGGCCAAAATGAATTCACGATGGTTGATGATCCCCCGCCATTCGCTGCGGTTCGATTGCCCCATCCCGTTACGGCACTCACTTCGAGCCGGAACCGCCCATCGACATGCCGTTCATGTTGCCCATGCCGCCGTGGCCCGTGCCTTGCGTCGCGGCGCCTGCTGCCCGTATCGCCGCAGTGACAGTGACCGTACCCGCCTTGGCAAAGGTCAGCGTCACCGGGAAAGACTTGCCGGCGACCAACGCCTGCTTCAGGTTCATAAGCATGATGTGGTAGCCGCCCGGGGACAGCCTGATCGGCTTGCCGGGCGCGACCGGCAGGCTTTCCACTGCACGCATCTTCATCACGCCGTGGTCGTTGATCGTTTCATGCAACTCCGCCGAGGCGGCGACCGGCGATGCGACCCCGGTCAGCGTGTCGGGTGCACCGTGGTCGGTTACGGTGAGATACACCACTCCGGTCGCGCCGGCCGGCATGGCGCGCGACCAGACATGATCAACCTGGATCGCCATCGGATCCGCGAGCACGACTGCAGGCAGCAATGTCAGCAGGGTGATGAACAATGAACGCATGACGGGTCCCTTTCCGTTGCTGGTTGTGGTCCGGAATGTCCTGGTCGGTGCGGCATCAGCCGCATCAATGGTGGTGGCCATGGCCGCCCCCTGCAGTGACGGCGAGCGGGTGCGCGGCAATGTTCCGAATTGCCGCGTCCAGCGCCGGCGTCTGGTTCCAGTCACCGGGGTCGCCCGGCTGCCACCGTTGTCGTAGCCACCCGTTCTGGTCAGCCAGGACCTGGGTGCCGACCAATCCGTCGGTTTTCTCCCCAAGCAGCAGTGCAAACGCGTCCCACGCAGTGGGTTCGACGGTGATGCAGGCGGTGCCGGCGGGCTTTACTGACTTGCCGCGCGCCAGCACGATGGTGGCCAGCGGGACACCTAGCGGCGCAGGCGGTGGCGTCACGCTATGGTTCGCGGCGATGACGTGCACAACCTTGTTGCTCAGGTCGTCACGGTTGATGGCAGAGCCATCAGCGCAGATCGCATCAAACTGCGGCAGCGGAATCGGATGGTCCCATTTGCCCGTGGCACGCATGCTGGCGCCGGCGTTGTTCGCCTTCAGAAAGTCGATCGTCGCCCAGATGTTGCCGCTCGACAGTTTGTCGCCGAAAGCCGGCATCGCCGGCTTACCAGGCACGGCTTCGATGCCATGCGCAATGTACCAATAGAGGTCGCCCTCGGTATGCGCCCAGAAATGCGCGGCGGTCAGGTCAGCCGGCGGGATCGGCAGCGACGTCGCCAACGGGCCGTTGCCTCGCGCCTCGGGGCCATGACACGCGGTGCAGTCCGCCGCGAACAACGATGCGCCGCGCGTGATGGAACCGACAGCGAAATCGGTGGGTGAGGTGTCGAAGGTCGTGGGGTAGGCCTCGACCGTCACCAACGGCTCGACCGCCGGCCACGCCAACGCGAGGCTGACGACCAGACCGGCCAAAGCCGGCCAGAAAACCACGCGCCAGAAGCGGCTCGCCACCAGCAGCAACGCGGCAACCAAAGCGGGCGCGAGACTCCGCAGCAAGAGCAAGCGCACGGCCGGATCGGCGAGCAGATCCAGGCTGAGGCGACGCGAGAACGGCCAGACCGGCGCTTCATGGGTCGCCGGCATGCCGGAAGCGAGGAACGCGGCCACCACGATCACCGCAGTGCCGAGGACCGCCTCCGTACCGATCGAGCTGCGGAGCAACATGCGGGTGACCGGCCGCTCGCGATCGCGCAGCCGATTGGTCAGCACCAGGCGATTGATGCACGCGAGCACCAACAGCACGAAGAAGATCGCCAGCTTGAGCAGGGCGACGTGGCCGTAGGTAGTGCCGAACAGGGCGGCGAGACTGCCGATCAATTGCCAGGCCTGTATTGCCGCGGTGCAGGCGATTGCCACCACGGCGCTCAGCCCTATGGGCGTGAAGTGTTCGCATGCCGTAGCTGCAGCGGGCGGCGGCAGGGCCCCAGCCAATACGAACAAAGGCAGCAACCCACCTAGCCACGCGCCAGCGGCGAGCAGGTGTACGGCTTCGGATGCGAGCAGCACGTCGCCGATGCTGCCGCCGGTGGCGCCGGCATGACCCATGAAGCCTTGCATACCGAGCGCTGCACCCGTCAGCAGTAGCCCGGCCACCAGGCGCCAGCCACGCCCTCTGAGGAACGGCAGGGCCAGCAGCAACAGCACCAGACGGAGCAGGATGAGGTGGCCGTAGTTTGTGTCGCGTAGCACAGTGCCAAGCGCCGCAAAGGTGCTGCCGACCGAGTCCGCACCGGCAATCGTCGCCGTCTCCAGCACCATCCAGCCGATGCCCAACGCCAACGCCAGCACATCCGACCCGTGAGCCAGCACGACGAGGCGCGCCCGCGCGGGTTCCGCCGCTATGCCAGCCTCCCGCAGTCCTGCCGGCGCAATCAGCGCCAGCGAGACCAACGTGCCGAACAGGGAGGCCAGCGCGACCAGATGGAAGCCGCGCAGCAGGGCCAGGATGATGGCCTCTGCTCCCATCGGTCAGGGCGAGACGGTGAAGTGAAATGTGCCCTCGGTCTTGTGCGTGTCCACCGACGTGGCATGCCAGGTCACCGTGTAGGTGCCGCCAGGCAGCTTCGGCAAATCCACGGCGAGCTTGGTTTGGTCGCCGCTGACCAGATGCGGCTTGGACGTGTCCACGTGCCGGCCCTGCGAGTTCTGCACTTCTATTGTGCTGAAGGCGGGTTCAACGCCCTCGGTGAAGGTAATCGATACCACGGCGGGTGTGACGGGGAGGGTGCTGCCGACTGGCGGGCTGCTGCTCTTCAGGAAGGCGTGGGCGAAGGCCGGCGGGGCCGCGAGCAGCAGCACCGGCAGCAGCAGGTTAGCGAGACGCGTCATTGCCACCACTCCGAGATCGGCTTGCCGATGGTGTTGGGGAACAAATCGTCGAAGTAGAGATGGAACTGGGCGATGGCGCCGATATTGTGCCCCGCGGCACCGTTGAGCGGCCACAGCACCTCGGCGGACACCGCGTAATAGCGCCCGGTCCAGACTGCCCCGGTGCCCAGCAGGAAGCTGGTGGGCGTGCTGAAGCCAGACAGGATCGTGTTGCCGGCGGACGAGGTCCAGGCCAGCTCCACCAGTGGGGTTAGGTTCGCGGCGATCCCCCTGATGCCGTAGTCTTTCACCTGCGACTGCAGATAGGGGATCGAGTATTGCAGCGTCAGGCCGCCCGACCAGGAGGTGGTGGCGCCGCCCCCAGACGGACCGGTATCAGGGATGTTGTAATCGAGCTCACCGGTGAGGGCGAAGGGACGAATCGGCGCCCACGGAATGTCGCCCAGGCCTTTGCCGAAAAAGCCAGACACGGTCGTGGTGTTGTAGCCGGACTCGATGCCCACCGTGCCGGCGCGGCCGAACGCCTGGCTCACCTGTACCGAACTGATGAACTCATGCTCTGGCAGCACGATCCATCGGTATTTCAGCTGCACATAGGTGTCGTCGAATCCCGCATGGGTCTTGTTGCCGTCAAGTGTGTCGCGGGCGATGAAGTCCCAATCGGTGCCGACGGCGAAGCCGAGGCTCGGCGTGATGGTCTTGTCGTACTCGAAATTCGCGTCGGTGATCCAGCTCTTGCCGTCGGGGCTTTGCAGCGAGATCAGCGGCATGTTGGCTTCATCGCTGACGCCTGGATCGTCGATCAGGTCGGTATTGACGAAGATGCGGGCACCGGCGACGGCGTGAGCAGACGCGTGATGGGTTGTGAGCGTCACAGCCGCTGCGGCAAGTGCGGCAAGCGT
>DATKPQ010000161.1:0-22709 GCA_035523995.1 Acetobacteraceae bacterium
AGGAATACGACGGTTTCGTCGAACGCCGTGCCGTCCGATGCCGTGTCCGCCATGGTGCGCCCCCCTCATGCGAATCGAGGGTCGCTATTGATTCGGCACTTTCTCCGTTTGTCACCTACTGCTTCACCCGATTACCCTGAGTCCAGCCCCTTTGCAGCGTGACGACCGCGGACCAACATGCAGCGTATGAGCGAGTCCGACATCGATACCGTCCTTGCGACGATCTCCTTCGACGCGCAGGGTCTCGTCCCCGCCATCGCCCAGCAGCACGACACTGGCGAGGTGCTGATGCTCGCCTGGATGAATCGCGAGGCTGTGGTCGAGACGCTCGCCACGGGGCGCGTCTGCTTTTTCAGCCGCAGCCGCAACGCGCTGTGGCGGAAGGGGGAAACGTCCGGCCAGGTGCAGCATTTGCGCGAGCTGCGCGTGGATTGCGATGGCGATACGCTGCTGCTGCTGGTGGACCAGCATGGCGTTGCCTGCCACACGGGGCGGCGTTCGTGCTTCTTCCGGGCGGTGCGCGATGGTGCGCTGGTGGAGGTTGCCGCGCCACAGGTTTCGCCGGAGGTGCTGTACGGGGCTGAGTCGGCGACGTTGCGCCAGGCCGAGAGGATGGGAGGGGACGCAGCCGGCGGAGGCGGAGGCACGACCGGGAAGTGCCTCCGCTAAGGTTCGGCGGGAGGGCGGCAAGCCGACGTTTGGCGCTCAATCTGGATGTCGCACGATGTCTGCTCTCAAAATAGCACGGCAGTTTGGCCGGCAAGCATTCGGGGAGGACCCCGCGGGCTACCATAGCGCCCGCCCCGGATATCCCGAGTGGGTATACGAGACGCTTTGCTCGCGATGTGGTCTGGGTCGGGATGTTCCGACATTTGAGATCGGCGCGGGCACCGGTACCGCAACGCACCGGTTGCTGGAACTCGGCGCTGCCCCGCTGACGGCGGTAGAGCCGGACGAACGCCTTGCTGAATTCCTGCGTGCGACCAATCCTGACAGGGCGTTGAAGGTCGTGATCGCCCCATTCGAGGATGCCGCACTGGAAGAGGCAACCTTCGGCCTTGGTGTAAGCGCCACCGCTTTTCATTGGCTCGACGAAGAGTCGGCTCTCATGAAGATCGCGGGGCTGCTTCGTGCGGGTGGATGGTGGGCCGCCGTCTGGAACGTATTCGGCGATGACAGCCAACCCGATCCGTTTCACGATGCAACCAAGGAACTTTTGGGCGCTCCTGCCAATCCTTCGGCTGGTGACAAGGGAATTCCCTTCGCGTTGGACGTCACAGCTCGCGTGACTGCCTTGAAGCGCACGGGGGCGTTTGATGATGTGGAGACCACGACGAAGAGGTGGCCGCTGGTTCTCGATGCCAACCGGACGGTGGCACTGTATGCAACTTATTCGAACGTGACCGCCCGTCCCGACCATGAGGCCGTTCTCGCCGAAATCGGCCGGATCGCCCGCGATGATTTTGGGGATCGCGTGGTCCGGAATATGGTCACGAGCCTCTATATTGCGCGCCGGGCGATCACATGCCCGGTGGCCTAGTGCCTGAAGTCGGCGAAGCGCGGCGCCGCGGTTTCATGTCATTGTGAGGAGCGAAGCGACGAAGCAATCTGGGTCATTTGGAGGCACGGTCGTTCCGGGCTTTCTCGAACGAGATTGCTTCGTCGCCCCGCTCCTCGCCGCGCCATGTACGGGCTGTGCCGCGCTTCTCTGATAGTGACCCGACCAGCCCGCCATCAGAACGCCCAGCACGAGCAACCCAGGGCGCCCCAGAAGCTGCGTTCGTCTGCGACCGGAGCAGTGGGGCGCCGGGTCCAGGCGTGATTGTGCCCGTGTACCGTGCAGGCATTGGCGCAGCACGCATCCAGGCTGCGAGGCGACACGGCCTCCGCGCGGCGCGCGTGGTAGCCGCCGAAGCGGCGCACCGGCGACCAATCCGGCATCGCGCGTGGCAATGGCGGTGCCAGATTGGCGTACCCAGCGGAGCCGTGCACGACCTTGCCGCCGACCGCGGTCAGCACCGCAGTAATGTGGCGGATCTCGTCTTCCGGAACGGAAAAATAGTCGCGGTCCAGTACGGCAAAATCCGCCAACTGCCCCGGCACGATCTGGCCCTTCTTGCCCGCCTCGTTGGAGAACCAGCCCACCTTCTCCGTCCACAAACGTAAAGCGGTTTCCCGGTCCAGCAGGTTGCGCGTGGGATAAAGCCTGGTGCCGCCAAGCGTGCGACCGGTGGTCAGCCAGGCCAGTGACACCCACGGATTGTAAGAGGCAACACGCGTCGCATCGGTGCCGGCACTGACCGGCAAGCCCATCTCCAGCATGCGGGCGAAGGGTGGCGTCCGCTCTGCTTGCTCTGCGCCGTAGCGGGCGATGAAATACTCGCCCTGGTACGCCATGCGGTGCTGCACGGCGACGCCGCCGCCCAGCGCGCCGATGCGTTCCAGGTTGCGGTCCGACACGGTTTCCGCGTGGTCGAAAAACCAATTGAGGCCGTGCAGCGGAATGTCGCGCGCCACCTTCTCGAACACTTCGAGCGCGCGGCCGATCGTCTCGTCATACGTGGCGTGCAGGCGCCATGGCCAGCGGTTCTGCGCCAGGATGCGCGCCACGCCTTCGAGTTCGGATTCCATTTCCGCCGGCATGTCCGGCCGTGGCTCGCGGAAATCCTCGAAATCCGCCGCGGAGAACACCAGCATCTCGCCGCCGCCGTTCAGCCGGAAATAGTCGTCGCCCTGCTGGTAGCGCACGCCGGAGGTCCAGCGCAGGAAGTCGTCTTTCTCCTGTTTGGGCTTCTGCGTGAACAGATTGTAGGCGATGCGCACGGTCAGTTGGCCGGCATCGGCAAGCTGCTGGATGATTGCGTAGTCGTCGGGGTAGTTCTGGAACCCGCCTCCCGCATCGATCACGCTGGTAACGCCCAGCCTGTTCAGTTCTCTCATGAAGTGACGGGTGGAATTGGCCTGGTATTCCGGCGGCAGTTTCGGCCCCTTGGCGAGCGTGGCGTAGAGGATCGTCGCGTTGGGCCGCGCGATCAGCAGACCGGTCGGCTCGCCTGTCGCATCGCGCACGATCTCGCCGCCCGGCGGGTTCGGGGTGTCCTTCGTGTAGCCGCAGACCCGCAGCGCGGCGCGATTGAGCAAGGCGCGATCGTAGAGATGCAGGATAAACACCGGCGTTTCCGGCGCGACGGCATTGATCTCATCCAGCGTCGGCAGCCGCTTCTCCACAAACTGGTGCTCGGTGAAGCCGCCGACCACGCGCACCCATTGCGGCGGCGGCGTTACCGCGACCTGCGCCTTCAGCATGGCCATGGCGTCGGCCAGGCTTTCCATGCCGTCCCAGCGCAGCTCCATGTTGTAGTTCAAGCCGCCACGGATGATGTGCAGATGGTTGTCGCTCAGGCCAGGAATCACGCGCCGTCCGCCGGCGTCGATCACCTGCGTCTGCGGTCCGCGCAGCTTCAGGATTTCCGCATCGTCACCGACCGCCGAGACCATGCCGTCCTGCACGGCGAAGGCGGTGGCCAATGGCGTCGCGCGGTCCAGCGTGGTCAGCTTGGCGTTGTGCAAGATCAGGTCGGTCATAGCGTTTCTCCCGTTTGCACGCTCTGTCCGGTCGGGCCAGCGCAGGCGTCGGTCTGCTTCGCCCGTGTAGCAAGCAGTTTGTCGGTTGCGGTGTAGCCGAGGGTCATCGCCAGTACCAGCAGCGCGCCGGTCAGCACCGGCGGCGCCGGCGATGGGATGCCGAACCAGCGGCAGGCGAATCCCACGGCGAACGCGACCAGAATGCCGAGCACGGGCTTCATGGCGCGGCACCCAGTCGCCCGGCCGCCAGGAAGCCCACGGTCATCGCAATGAGAATCACGGCGCCGATCACGCGCGGCGGGGCAGGCGAGGGGATGTCGAACACCCGGCAGAACGCACCGACCGCAAGGCCGAGGCCGAGTCCGGCAATCGCGGGAAGCATGGCTGTCTCCGGTTCGCCCGCCTCACGCAACGCATCGCGTGAGGCGGAGTGGCGCCGATCAGTGGCCTTCCGAGCCGCCGAACATGGTCTTGGCGTAGATCAGGCCGAGGCCGTAGCCGCCACCGTGCGCGATTGAGGTGCGAACGGTCTCGTTATAGGTCTCGCCGCGTGCCCAGTCGCGCTGCAGTTCGAGCAAGTATTGCAGCGAGGTCATCGGCCTCGCACCGGCCTGAATCATGCGCTCCATCGCCCGCTCATGTGCCTCGGTCGATACATCGCCGCAGGCGTCGGCGATCACATAGACTTCGAATCCCTGGTCCAATGCCGACAAGGCAGGACCGACAATGCACACCGAGGTCCACAGTCCTGCCAGCACGAGGCGCGACTTGCCGATCATGTTGACGCGGTCGGCAATACGCGGCTCTTCCCAGGTATTCATGGTGGTGCGATCCACCATGTCGACGTCAGGAAACACCGAGCGGATCTCGTCGAAGATCGGGCCGGAGAAGGTTTTCTCAGCCACCGTGGTGAGGATGACGGAGACGCCGAATTCTTTCGCGGCCTTGGCGACGAGCGCGGCGTTGTTGCGCAGCATCACAGCGTCGATCGACTTCGTCGCGAAAGCCATCTGCGACTGGTGATCGATCATAATCAGCGTGTGATCCTTCGGAGTGAGCAAGGTCGCGCCGGGTATGGCTTTGGCAATGGCGGGCATATTGGTACTCCTCGCTTGTTGTCGTGTTCCGGCCTTGTCGTGGAACGCCGTTTGGTACGGGGGGACCGCGCTTGCTGCGCAATATGGATTGAGGGAACGCGCACGGTCTTGTCGAAAAAGCCGTGCGTATGACAAGGAAGCCCTACACAGCGTCCACCAGCACCACTTCGGAATCTTCCAGACCCACGATCTCCAGGTCGGGCTGCCCCGTGATCGCGACGCCGTCCCGCGCCGAGACGCGCACGCCGCCGACTTCCAGTACGCCGGTCGCAGGCACGAGATAGGCGTGCCGTTCCGGATCCAGCGCCAGGTTGACCCGCTCACCGGCCTTCAGTGTCGCACCCATCACACGTGCATCGGCGCGAATTGGCAGCGCGTCGCTATCGCCGGCCCGGCCGCTGGCAAGGGTGACGAAGCGGCCCGAGCGGTCGGCCTTCGGGAACGGCTTGGATCCCCAGGTCGGTTTGCCACCTGTCCTGGCGGGCTCGATCCAGATCTGGAAGATGCGGGTCGGCTCTTCTTCGCGGTTATATTCCGCGTGCCGGATGCCGGACCCTGCCGACATCACTTGCACGTCGCCGGCGACGGTGCGGCCGGTATTGCCAACCGAATCCGAATGGGTGATCGCACCGTCACGCACATAGGTGATGATCTCCATGTCGGCATGCGGATGCGGCGGAAACCCGGTGTGCGGCGCGATCTCATCATCGTTCCACACCCGCAGCGCGCCCCAGCCCATGCGGTGCGGGTCGTAGTAGCTGGCGAACGAGAAATGGTGCCTGGTCTTGAGCCAACCTTCGTCGGCGCCACCGAGTTCGGCGAAGTTCCTGAGTTCGATCATGGTGGTTGCTTCTCCTGTCGATCGGGCTGAGCCCGTTGGCAGGAAGATGGCGCTGGACGGCGGCGGCGAAAACAGAAACTATGGAAAGTCATCATTTCCATTTCCGGGGCCAACGCGCATGACCCTGCCCGATGTGGAAGCCTGGGCCATCTTCGCGAAAGTGGCCGAGACCGGATCCTTCGCGGCGGCGGCGACGGAGCTTGGACTGTCTGGCGCGACCGTCTCAAAGGCGATCCAGCGGCTGGAATTGCGCATCGGCGATCGGCTGATCCATCGCACCTCGCGCCGCTTCGCGCTGAGCGACTCCGGACGGATGCTGGCAGAACGCGCCGCGCGTATCCTCGCCGAGGGCGAAGCGGCGGAAGCGGAGGCACAGAGCAGAACGGCAGCGCCTCGCGGCCGGGTGCGGCTGGCCGCACCGATGTCATTTGGGTTGCGGCATATCGCACCTGTCTTGCCGGCGTTTCTGTCGGCCTACCAGGAGGTCACAGTCGATCTGCAACTGGATGACCGGGTGGTCGATCTGGTCGCCGGCGGCGTGGACGTTGCGGTGCGCATTGCCGACCTGCCGGATTCCAGCCTGATCGCGCGGCGCTTGTGCCCGGTGCAGCGATGGGTGGTCGGGTCGCCGGCATATTTCGCGCGGCATGGCACGCCGCAGCGGCCGCGCGATCTGCGCGGCCATGCATGCCTGAGCTATCTGTACCTGCCGAGCGGCGAAATCTGGCGCTTCATTGGTCCTGACGGCGCAGAGGAGGCGGTGGCGATCCATGGTCCGCTGCATGCGACGAATGCCGAGGCGCTCACTCATGCGATCGAGGCGGGCATTGGTGTCGCGTTGCAGCCGGATTTCCTGGTCTGGGACGCGGTGCGAGCCGGGCGGCTGATGACGGTGCTGGATGGCTGGTCGGCGCCGCGGCTGGCGTTGCACCTGGTGACGCCGTCCGGCGAGCCTCGGCCGCCGCGGGTTAGCGTGTTGCTGGATTTTCTCGCACGGCACTTCGCTGCCGACACAGCGCCATGGACGGTTATGAAACCTGGAGGCAGGTCGCGCGCCTGAGCGATGCCGTTATGGACGGTCCGCCGCTCAAACGCGCGCAGATCGCTATTCCGTCCTTGTCTTGCGTGCCAGCGTTTGGCAACGCATCCGATGGGTCGCGATCGAGCCATACATGGGTGCCAGCGTGATCGCCTTGCGCTGAAACAGTACGATATCGGCGGTGTTAGGGTGGCCGCTGCCGATGTGCAGTTCGGCGCAGGTGCGCGTCACCAGCAAGGCCGCGTCTGTTGCACGAAGCTTGGCGCGCGATGCGATCGACTGCCGCGCCGCAACCTGCTGCTCCTTGTCCACGGTGGTCGCGGCATTCCGAACCACTGCTCGCGTCAGAGCCACCTGACGCTGCATATCCTCTACGCGAGCCTCCGGTGACCATGCGAAACCGGATTGCTGTGCGGAGGCCTTGCGCGCCTTCATGGTCTCCTGCGTTAGTGCGAACGCTCGTTCGGTCACGCCGAACAGATAGGCGGCGTGGGCAATGATGGCTTGCTCGAGCGCGTCGGCGGCATTGCCGGGGATCGGGTCCGCCGGTGTGCGATCGAAGGTTAGCGTGCCAAAATTCCCGCCGTCCGGCGTGGACTGGGGCGCGATCTGCAGACCGGGTGCGTCACGCCGCACCAGTGCGAGCCCGTCCGGCACGGTCACCAGGAAAGCGTCGGCGCCGGAAGCCATCGGGACGTTGAGTTTGCGCCCATCGATCCGGCCGTCGCGATAGTCCAGCCTCCCGGTCAGGGCCAGGCTGTGAGGCTCTTCCTGCCATGCAGGGAGCACGATACGCTCGCCAGAAAGTACGTCAGGCACGTGGTCCGGCGGCAACAGCATCGCGGCCATTGCGGCGGCGATCAGCGGCTCGGGGGCAAGGCCAGCACCAAGTTGTTCGGCAATGCGGCAGAATTTCTGCATGCCCGCACCGGAGCCGCCGGTATCCTTGGAGATCAACATCCCGAGCCAGCCGTTGGCACACATCTGTCGCCACAGGGCTCGGTCGAAGCCGGGCTCGGTGGAGCGCAGGGACCGCACGCGTACGAGATCGGCATTGCGTTGCGCGACGCCGGACGCGTTGGCCCGCATCATCCGCAAGTGTTCGAGCGGTCCTGTCATTGCCGACGTCTCCGGATGGCGCGGTGAGCGTTGCGCCCAGGGCGACAAGGGTCAAGCAAACCGGACGCGAGTTTCGCGCGAAGGGAAGCTATTGCCGCCGCCGCTGCGACGCTTTCCATGCCATGAGCAAACGCCATCCCGCGGAGCGGTAGGCATCGGGGGAGTTCGAGAGAAGCCTGCGCGACGTTGCGGTGAAAAGCCTGAACCTGGACGCAGTGAAGCGTGAGGCACGGGTGCCGTGGTTTGCCCGTCATTCGACGTCCACAGCGACGCGGCAATCGCGCGGCGGGGGTACACCGTAGGGTTCATCCGGCGCGGGCCGGAATGCCAGGGCGGCGAAGGCGATCGACTGCGACGACCCGGCCGAAGCCATCACCACCGTTCTGCCGGTGACGACGGCAGACGTTACGCGGGCAGGTGCAGCTTTGCTTCCGTCCGCGCCTGCAACGTCTCCAGCGTAATCCCGGGCGCCATGTCGCGCACGACGAAGCCAGCGTCGGTTACATCGATCACCGCCAGGTTGGTATAGACCCGCTTCACCGCGCCCACGGCGGTGAGCGGGTAGGAGCACTTGGTGACCAGCTTCGGGGAGCCGTCCTTGGTGGTGTGCTCCATCATCACCCAAAGCCGCCGTGCGCCCGCCGCGAGATCCATCGCGCCGCCGACCGCCGGGGCGGTGTCGTTCTCCGATGTCGCCCAGTTGGCGATGTCGCCGTTGTCAGCCACCTGGAAGGCGCCCAGCACACACAGGTCGAGGTGTCCGCCGCGGATCATGGCGAAGCTGTCGCTGTGGTGGCAGAAGCTGCCGCCCTGGTGCAGGGTGACGTATTGCTTGCCGGCATTGATCAGCCACGGATCGATCTGGTCCTTCGGCGGGGCGGGACCCATGCCGAGGACGCCGTTTTCGGAATGGAAGATCACCTCGCGGCCTAAGGGCACGTGGTCGGCGACGGCGGTAGGAATGCCGATGCCCAGGTTGACGTACCAGCCCTCCGGGATGTCGTGCGCCACGCGGGCGGCCATCTGGCTGCGGCTGAACGGCTTGGTGTCGGAAACGACGGTATCGGGCATGGACGTCAATCTCCCGATGGTGGGGCGTGAAGCGTTCTTGCAGCGGGTTTAGCGCGATTTGGCAGTGGGGCCAACGTGACGTGGCGGAGCGGCCGATGACAGGGGGGCAGTGGGCTTGTGCGAAGTACCGGCAGGGATCTCCTCCAGCCGTCGCGCCAGTCTGTCCAGGCCCCAATCGCGGGCCAGCGTTGCGGCGCGTTCCCAGGTCGGCTGTTGATCGCCCAGGTCTGGCAACGGTGCGGCCGGATCCATCGCGGCAATGTGCTTGTAGAGGCGCAGCGCGTCGGCTTGCTCCGGGAAGCGCGCATCAGCCAGGACTGCCTCCAGCGAGCCATACCGATTGAGCAAGGCCGCCGCCGTTTTCGCGCCAATGCCACGCGCACCGGGCAGCTTGTCCGAGGGATCGCCGCGCAGTGCGATGAAGTCCGGCACCTGGTTCGGCGCGACCCCGTAGCGTTCGCGCACCTCGGCTGGGCCGATCCGCGCCATCTGGCCCGCTTTGATCGGATGCAGGATGGTTGTCGTCTCGGAGGCGAGCTGGAAAGCATCGCGGTCGCCGCTGGCGACCAGCGTGGTGCCACCGCGACGGTCCTCGCTTGCTGCCGCTGCCGCGAGAAAATCGTCGGCCTCATGGCCGGGCGCTTTCGCATTGGCGAAGCCGCAGGCGCGGACGAAGTCAGGTATCGCTGACAATTGCCCGATCAGGGCCGGATCGAATTCCCGCCCGCTTTGATAGGCCGGGAACAGGCGCTGCCGGAAATTGGGTGCCTCCAGCGTATCCCATCCCACCACGATTGCCCGAGGTTGCTCTTGGTCGATCAGGCCCAGCAGGAAATTGGCAAAGCCGACAATGGCACCGGCCTGGTGCCCATCCTTACGCCGGATCGTCTTCGGCAAGGCGTGGAAGGCGCGATGGGCGAAATTATCACCATCGATGGCGAGCAAGGGGCGGGTCATGGCGGAATGCTGTCGCGACAGGGCAGGGCAGGCAACTCCGGCCCGGCGGTCGGGTGCTGATTGCGGATTGCCCAAGTCGGAGTTCGCTCTCGAACAGGTTTACTTGCCGACGCTCCCGGTGGATCGCTAGTGTCGCGCGATGACAGAGGCGCCCTTCATCCTGGTACTGTTGGCTTCTACAACCGGGGCAACCGAGTGCCTGACCATCGCCAATAAGGTCGGCGAGACGGTGCAACGGCCGATCCACATCGCCCATGTCCAGGTGGGCCCTGGCGCGATCGTCCTGCCCTCGCAGGAACAACTGTCCGAATATGAGGCGGAGCATCTGGCGGATCGCGAGAAAGCCCAGACCGAGGCGATCCGTGCGTTGGTCGGCACCTGGAATCACAGTGCGGCAAAACAAGCGGAGCTGGACATATTCGTCGGCGACGAATGGCGCGTGATGCGGCATTATCGCGGCAAGGTTGCGATGGTGGTTCTGGCCTCGCCGCATACCCAACCGCCGGGACATCGCGAGACGTTGCGCGCGGCGTTGCTTCGGGCCGGTCATCCGGTGGTGATGGTGCCTCCCGGGTGGACCGGCAGTTTCGGCCGCCGGCTGTTGATCGGATGGGAGGACGTGCCGCCGCTGCGCCGCGCTATTACCGCTTTCGCACCGTTCCTGGCTGCCGCGGAACAAGTCGATGTCGTGGCAGTGCAGCAGGAGGCGGCTTCGCTGGACGTTGCCAAGACGGTGGTGGAGCCAATTGCCCCGGCGGCACGCTATCGTGTGGTTGCCGCCGAGGGGCGGCGGACGGCCAATGCGTTGCTGGACGAGGCGCGGGCCTGCCAGGCGGACGGGCTGGTCATGGGCGCGTTCCGGCGGGGGGAAATCCTGAACTGGCTGGTGCCCGGGACGTCCAGCCGGTTGATCCTCGAGAGTTTCGTGCCACTGCTGATGAGTCCCTGAGGGCAGCAAGCGGAATCCCCGGGTGTTATGTCATTGTGTGTTGACCACCGGCGTGGCGGCCGACCCGCGGTTGGACGAGAATGCGGCACGCCAAAGGTTCCTAGTCATGGCCGGGCTTGACCCGGCCATCGTGCGCATCATCGATCGGGACGCGTTCTGCGCGCGCGCCGGATCAGTCGGGGACGATGGCCCGTTCAAGCCCGGCTACGACGGGACTTTCTTGCCGGGAGCGCAGCGACGGACCAACCTCGTTCGGGCAAGCTCCGGAGAGTTCGTGCGCCGACGTGACCGAGGTTGCTTCGGCGCTGCGGTCCTCTCAATAACATGCGGGCGCAATGCTCACAGCCAGCCAAAGCCGCGCGCAAGCATATTCAGCGCCACCAGCACGATCACCGGCACGAACAATCGCTTGAGCCACACATTCGACAGCCTGGTCAGCGTCATTGCGCCGATGGTCGCGCCCAGCAACACGCCCAGGGCCACCGGGGCAGCAATCGCCGGATCGATGTCGCCGCGCTGAAAGAAGATTCCGGCCGAGGCCGCCGCCGTCACGCCAATCATGAAATTGCTGGTGGTGGTGGAGACCTTCATCGGCAGCCGCATCGCGGTGTCCATCGCCAGCACTTTGAACGTACCGCTGCCTATCCCCAGCAGGCCGGAGATCAGGCCAGCAAAGTACATCATACTGAATCCCCAGCGAATGTGCGCCACGTGATAGGCCACGTCCTGGTGCGTTCGCCGGTCGGGATAGCTGCTGGGTAAGCGCAGCCGTTCGGCCCATTTGTGGTTGGCCACGTTGGCCGGCAGCTCCTCGCCGAGGCGCATGACCAACGGCAAGGCGGAGATCAGCAGAACGGTGCCGAACACGACAAAGAGAATGTCGGCATTGAGCAGGGTGGAGAGCAAGGCACCGCAGATCGCGCCCAGAGTGGTGGCGACTTCCAGGAACATGCCAACGCGCAAATTGGTCATGCGGTCCTTCACGTACGCTGCGGCTGCTCCGGACGATGTGGCGATGACGGAGACGATCGAAGCGCCGATCGCCTCGGTGAAGCGGACATGGAACACCAGCGTGAGGATCGGCACGATGAAGACGCCGCCGCCCAGTCCCACCAGCGCGCCAATGAACCCGGCGAAGGCCGAGCAAAACAAAATAAACGCAAAGAACATCAGTGCGTCGTCGCCGACCAGCGCCTTCCTCGGGCGGCCGATCCAGGAGCCGACGCCAAAGATGCTGATCAGCAAAATCGTCAGCACCAGGCAGGTGATGATGACGTAAGTGCGGTCTTCCTCCACCGCGAAGGCCACGACGGAAGCGGCGACCCGTACGACGGGCGTCGCAAGCAGAATCAGCAGCCCGAGTACGACGATGGCCAGCGGCTTGCCGGCAATCACACCGTTGAAGACGCTCTGCAACGTATCGGGGAAGGTGGGGTGCGCCAGCTCGCCAGCAAAGCGGAGCGCATAGAAGTAGCCGATTCCCGTCAGGATCACCGCGACGCTGAGCAATACGCCGCCGCGGAGCACACCACTGATGATAAGTTCGGTTTTGCGGATGATGTTTTCGTCACGGCCGAGGGGGATCAGCCGGTTGTCGTATACCTCGCTCGCCATTGCCTCAGTCCGCCGACACAAGAGGGCGTCGGCGGCAGGCGGCCACCGCTTGTGGTCGCTCCGTCACCGGCGGAAACCCATGTGCCAACCACATATGGCAAATTTATGCGCAAGTCAGTCAGGTATCCAAAAGTTAACGAAAAGACCGGCTGAGAACCGCGATGAATTGAAAGCTGTGTCGACTGGGCACTGCGATGGTTGCAAATTACTTACCGCCGGCAGTCAGGTTGTCCGCCGCAATGGTAGCGAGCAGCGGTGCGGGACGGGGGGCCGGCTGCGGACCCGGCGACCCGATAGCGTAGTGTGAGGCGCGATGTCCCGATTGCCGGGCAGCGGCGTTACACCGGGTTGGCGGCCGCGGTTAGCCTGGCAGCGAAATCGCGCCACACTTGTCACTCCCACCCGGCATCCGTCGCGCCGTACATCCCTCGCGATCCTGCAAGCGCCGGAACGGCGACAATCGATCGGGAGAGCCGCACAATGCCAACATTCCAAGCAGCGACTGAAGGCAGCCGAACCGCCTGGCAGGCGCGCAATGTGGCTGGCTGGCTCGCGCTCGCGGCGTCGCCGACCTGTGCGCTCATGGCCGGGATTGCGGCCAGCAATCCCAACCCGATGCCGCTTTGCTCTGCGGCTCCGGGCATCCTGCCGATCGATGGCATGACCACGATGTACCTGCTGATGAGCTTGTTCCACCTGTCGTCCTGGCTGAGGTTCGGTTCGGTCCGGCCCGGGGCGTGCAGTTAGCTGGCAACCAGAGGAGACCGACCATGACCCACCAGGTCGTCGTTTCGAAAGAGCAGTGGCTTGACGCCCGCATGGCGCTGCTTGCCAAGGAGCGAGCCATGACCCATGCACTCGACGAGCTTCGCGCCGAGCGCCGGCAAATGCCCTGGGTCCGGGTCGAGAAGCCCTATGTCTTCGAAGGACGCGACGGCGTCCGCACGCTGGGCGACCTGTTCCGTGGCTGCAGTCAGCTCGCAATCTATAATTTCATGCTGACGCCGGGTTCGGATCATGTCTGTCGCGGGTGCTCTTTCGTCTGCGATCATATTGACGCGGCGCGGCAGCATTTCGAGCATGCGGACCTGTCGTTCGCTGCAGTCTCGCGCGTGCCGCTGGCTCGGATCGAGGCGGTAAAGGCTCGGATGGGCTGGACATTCCCGTGGGTGTCGTCGCACGGCAGCGACTTCAACTACGATTTCGGCGTGTCGTTCACGCCCGAGGATATCGCCGCCGGCCGCGCGATCTACAATTACGGGGAAGTGCTGCAGGAGAGCCAGGACATGTTCGGCGTCAATATCTTCGCGATGGACGCGGACGGCGGCATCTTCCATACCTGCGCGGCCTTTCGTCGTGGCGCCGAAATGCTGATGGGCGCGCTCAACTGGCTCGATCTCGCTCCCAAAGGCCGCAACGAGAGCGCCGGCGCCATGAGTTGGGTTCGGCTGCATGATAAATATTGAAGCTTAGAGCAACCGCTGGTGGGGAGGTTTGTATCATTGCGAGGCGTATCGCGCCGAAGCAATCTCCCGTGCGGGATTGCCTCGGCCTCGCGGGCCTCGCAATGACGCGAACCGAAGGCGTTTCGTTCAGACGTTCGGTGCCGAAGAGCGATCCTGATTGACCTGCGAGGCCTTATGTTTGCACGTTTGCAAACATCGAGGCGGGCAACCACAGGAGAGAAGCATGAGTGAACGCTCGACAGCCCCGGGGTTCCACCACGTGGCCATACGCGCGGTCGATTTCGACCGGACGATCGAATTCTACACAAAGGGATTGGGCTGCACGGTTCGTTATGAATTCTCAGTCCCGGGTCGGATCGATCGCGCGGCCTTCATCGACAGCGGCGACGGCCGCTACATTGAAGTGTTCGGCCAAGGTTCGACTGTCCAGGCGGAGGGACGGCGCCGACGCCCGGATGAGGAACCGACTGAAGGTGCGCTGCTGCATTTCTGTTTGCGTGTAGCTGACGTCGAAGCGTCGTATGCGCGCGCCTTGGCCGCTGGCGCTGTTTCTCGGGTGCCGCCACGCGTCGCCTCGCTGGGCGGCAATCCGCCTGCCGAAGTGCAGATCGCGTTTGTCACCGGTCCGAACGGCGAAGTGATCGAGTTCCTGAAAAGCGCGAATCTCTGACTCGGGCGTTGATGCGTCGGGGCGGGTAACAGTGACGGGCCCCTGTCCAGGGCCGTCGCCGAGCATTGTTGTCACCGGCCCGATGCCGCGAACTCGTCGGGAGTCCCAATGTGGAGCCGCAACGTCAAGTACGTCACGTTCAGTCGTAATGGCCTCGACACGTTTCGGCGCTTGCGTGCCAATCGGAAGGCGCGCGGGATGAGGAACTGCGTATCTGGGTCCCTGATCCCAGATCTCCAGGCTTCGCCGAAGAAGCGCGCCGTCAGGCGGCTTTGCTTTGTGGTGCTCCGGAAGAACGCGAGGCGCTGGATCTCATAGAAGCAGCGATGGGCACCGAAGGCTGGGTATGAGGCGCGTTGATATGGTTACGGTTGGGGCGCCGGGCGACCCCGGCAAGTCTCGTCCGGCGGTGGTGATACAATCAGACCTGCTGGACGAGACCAACAGCGTGCTGCCGTGTGTCAGGACGGCATTGGAGCGGGACGCGCCATATTACCGCGTTGCCGTGGCACCGCTGCCGGAAACCGGGCTACGGCAATCGTCACAGATTGTGATGGACAAGATCGTTGCAATCAAACGCAGCAAGTTGGCGTGGTGTTTGGCCGTTTGGATGCACCGAGCCATCTGGCGCTTATTCGGACGCTCGGGTTGGTGACCGGCATCGCCGATTGATCCGCGAGGAGCGTCTTCGCCGAATTGACGCACCCGATATTGACACCCCCCAAACCCGCCACTAGTTTTCGCCGCCTTGGCCGACCCGGCTGGCTTTCCCCGGGTGGCTGCCCGTTCGCTGGCCCCGATGCATGCGGCGCCGCACCCAGACAAGGGGTGCCCAGGCCGCACGCCGCATCAACCCGCTTGGTGGGATCGCTCCCTCCCGGCGGGCAACGCCTGTTGAACGGCGGCCGCCCCGAAGCCGCTCACCCCGGCCTGCACGAGACAGAAGAGTCAGAGGGTCAATGCCGACCATCAACCAGCTCATCGCCAAGGGGCGGGAGCCGCAGAAGACCCGGAACAAGGTTCCGGCCCTGCAAGGCTGCCCGCAGAAGCGCGGCGTCTGCACCCGCGTCTACACCGTCACGCCGAAGAAGCCGAACTCGGCGCTGCGCAAGGTGGCGAAGGTGCGCCTGACCAACGGCTACGAGGTGGTCAGCTACATCCCCGGCGAGGGCCACAACCTGCAAGAGCACTCGGTGGTGCTGATCCGCGGTGGCCGCGTGAAGGACCTGCCGGGCGTGCGGTACCATATCTTGCGTGGCGTGCTGGACACCCAGGGCATCGCCAAGCGCCGCCAGCGCCGTTCGCTGTACGGCGCGAAGCGGCCGAAATAGGGGGCGTCATGGGAAGCATGCGGGATATAAGCCGATGAGCCGCCGCCGCCGCGCCACCAAACGCGACATCCTGCCGGACGCCAAGTTCGGCGATGTGGTGCTCAACCGTTTCATGAACGCGCTGATGTACGACGGCAAGAAATCCGTCGCCGAAGGCATTGTCTACAATGCGCTGGACACGCTGAAGCGCCGCGGTGGCCAGCAGGCCGACGCCGTGCGCATGTTCCATGAAGCGCTCGACAATGTGAAGCCGGCGATCGAGGTGCGCTCCCGCCGCGTCGGTGGCGCCACCTACCAGGTGCCGGTGGAAGTAAGGGCCGAGCGGCGCCAGGCGCTGGCGATCCGCTGGATCATCGACGCCGCGCGCAAGCGGGGCGAACACACGATGGAGGAGCGGCTTTCCAACGAACTGCTGGACGCGGTGAACAATCGCGGGGCAGCCGTGAAGAAGCGCGAGGATACCCATCGGATGGCCGAGGCCAACAAGGCCTTCAGCCATTACCGCTGGTAGATGCAGGAACTTTAGGGACCCGAACGGGAATCCACGGAGACAAAGACCATGGCCAAGGCGAAATTCGCACGCACCAAGCCGCACTGCAATGTTGGCACGATCGGCCATGTGGACCATGGCAAGACGTCGCTGACTGCTGCCATCACCAAGGTGCTGGCGAAGAGCGGCGGCGCCACCTACACGGCGTATGACCAGATCGACAAGGCGCCGGAAGAGAAGGCGCGCGGCATCACGATCTCCACCGCGCACGTGGAGTATGAGACGCAGAAGCGCCACTATGCGCATGTCGACTGCCCTGGCCATGCCGACTACGTGAAGAACATGATCACCGGCGCGGCGCAGATGGACGGCGCCATCCTGGTGGTCTCCGCCGCCGACGGCCCGATGCCGCAGACCCGAGAGCATATCCTGCTTGCCCGCCAGGTCGGCGTGCCGGCGCTGGTCGTCTACCTGAACAAGGTGGACATGGTGGACGATCCCGAATTGCTCGAACTCGTCGAGCTTGAGGTGCGCGAGCTGCTGTCGTCCTACCAGTTCCCCGGCGACGACATCCCGATCGTGAAGGGCTCGGCGCTGTGCGCGCTGGAAGACCGCGAGCCGGAGCTGGGCGAGCAATCGATCCTTCAGCTGATGGAAGCGGTGGACAGCTACATTCCGCAGCCGGAGCGTCCGAAGGACCGGCCGTTCCTGATGCCGATCGAAGACGTGTTCAGCATCTCGGGCCGCGGCACCGTGGTCACCGGGCGCGTCGAGCGCGGGGTGATCCGGGTGGGCGAGGAAGTCGAGATTGTCGGCCTGCGCCCGACGCAGAAGACCGTTGTGACTGGCGTGGAAATGTTCCGCAAGCTGCTGGACCAGGGCGAGGCCGGCGACAACATCGGCGCCTTGCTCCGCGGCACCAAGCGCGAGGAAGTGGAGCGCGGCCAGGTGCTGGCCAAGCCCGGCAGCATCACGCCGCACACCAAGTTCAAGGCCGAGGCGTACATCCTGACCAAGGAAGAGGGTGGCCGCCATACGCCGTTCTTCACCAACTACCGTCCGCAATTCTATTTCCGCACCACCGACGTGACCGGCGTGGTCACGCTGCCGGAAGGCACGGAAATGGTGATGCCGGGCGATAACGTGACGATGGATGTCGAGCTGATCGCGCCGATCGCCATGGACGCGCAGTTGCGCTTCGCCATTCGCGAAGGCGGCCGCACGGTCGGCGCCGGCGTCGTCGCCAGTATCACGGCTTAGCAAGGCGAAGACGGCCGCCGGCGCCTCGCCGACCAGCGGGGCGCCGGCGGTCGTTTCGGAGAGCGGGAAACCGGACACCGACTATGGACAACCAGAATATACGCATCCGCCTGAAGGCGTACGATCACCGTGTGCTGGACAACAGCACGAAGGAGATCGTGAACACGGCCAAGCGCACGGGTGCACGGGTCCGCGGCCCGATCCCGCTGCCCACCGATATCGAACGCTTCACCGTCAACCGCTCGCCGCATGTGGACAAGAAGAGCCGCGAGCAATTCGAAATCCGCACGCATCGGCGATTGCTCGACATAGTGGAGCCGACGCCGCAGACGGTGGATGCGCTGATGAAACTCGACCTCGCCGCCGGCGTGGACGTTGAGATCAAGATCTGAAGCCATGGCAAATACCATGACCCCCTTGCGAACAGGATTGCTGGCGAAAAAGCTGGGGATGACGCGAATCTTCCGGGACGACGGGTCGCACGTGCCGGTGACCGTACTGCATCTCGACGGGCTGCAGGTGGTGGCGGCGCGTACCGAGGAGACGGACGGCTACACCGCTGTGCAGCTCGGCTGGGGCAAGGCGAAGGTGAAGAACGTCGCCCGGTCCAACCGCGGGCATTTCGCCAAGGCGAAGGTTGAGCCGAAGGTCAGGCTGGCGGAATTCCGTGTGGCGCCGGATGCGCTGCTGGAACCGGGTGCGACGCTGTCGGCAGCGCATTTCACCGTCGGGCAGAAGGTGGATGTGTGCGGCACGTCGAAAGGCAAGAGCTTTGCCGGTTCGATGAAGCGGTGGAATTTCTCCGGGTTGGAAGCCAGCCACGGCGTTTCCATCAGCCATCGCAGCCACGGTTCCACGGGTAACCGGCAGGACCCTGGCAAGACCTTCAAGAACAAGAAGATGGCCGGCCATCTCGGCGTCGAGCGCATCACCACGCTGAATCTCGAAGTGGCGGCGGTGGATGCAGAGAAGGGCCTGCTGATGATCAAGGGCGCCGTGCCGGGCGCGAAGAACGGTTTTGTCCTGGTGCGCGACGCGATCAAGCGTGCGCGGCCGGCGGATGCGCCGTTCCCTGCCGCGCTTGTCGAAGCGGCAGCGGCGAGCTGAGGGCGGGTGCAGACATGCAGGTCGAAATTACCACTCTCGACAAGGCGAGCGCCGGCAACGCCGAGTTGCCGGACGAGATCTTCGCCGCCACGCCGCGCGCGGACATCATGGCGCGCGTCGTGCACTGGCAGTTGGCCAAGCGCCGCGCCGGCACGCACAGCACCAAGGGCCTGAATGACGTTCAGGGCACCACGAAGAAGCCCTACCGGCAGAAGGGCACCGGCAATGCGCGGCAAGGTAGCCTGCGCGCGCCGCAGTTCCGTGGCGGCGGCATCGTACATGGTCCGGTGCCGCATTCGCACGCCTACAGCCTGAACAAGAAGGTGCGGCGGCTGGGACTGATCTCGGCGCTGTCGCAGAAGCTGGCCGAGGGCAAGCTCATCGTGCTGGACAGCGCTGCGGGCACTGCGAGGACCGGCGAGTTGGCGAAAAAGTTTCGCGCGCTGGGCTGGCAGTCGGTGCTGATCGTGGATGGTGTGGTGGATGCGGGGTTCCTGCGTGCCAGCCGGAATATTCCTGGGATCGATGTCCTGCCGACCGTTGGTGCGAATGTCTATGACATCCTGCGCCACGACGTGTTGGCGATCACCACGGCCGGCGTCGAGGGTCTGACGCAGCGGTTGAACGGCAGGAACGGCAGCGTTGCAGCCGACCCGAAGACGCTGCCCGACACGGGGATTTCGCCGGAGGCGCAGGAAGCCTGGCAGGATACAGGCGCAGCAATCGAAGCCGCGCCGGAAGCGCAGCCAGCGGCAGTTATCGAAGCGGCGCCAGACGCGGAAGCGGCGCCGGCTACGGAACCAGGCCGCGAAGCGGTACCTGAAGGAGACGCGGCATGAGCGAGACGCAGACCGCCCGTGCGCGCAAGCCGACGCTCTCGCGGGAGCAAATGTATTCGCTGATCCGCAGCCCGATGATTACCGAGAAGTCGACTTCGGTGTCGGCGCATCGGCAATACATGTTCCGCGTCGCGCTGGACGCTACCAAGCCGCAGATCAAGGAAGCGGTGGAAGGCTTGTTCGGCGTGAAGGTCGTCGCGGTGAATACGCTGGTGCAGAAGGGCAAGACCAAGCGGTTCAAGGGGCGGCCCGGCAAGCGCTCGGACGTGAAGAAGGCGTTCGTGCAGCTCGCCGAGGGCAGCGAAATCGACTTCACCGCCGGGCTCGCATAAGGCAGGCGCAGAATGGCACTGAGACAATACAATCCGGTCACGGCAAGCCTGCGCGGCACGGTGCTGATCGACCGTTCCGACCTGTGGAAGGGCAAGCCTGTCAAGGCGCTGACCGAAGGTAAGGTCAGCTCCGGCGGGCGCAACAACCATGGCCATACGTCGGTGCGGTTCCGCGGCGGCGGACACAAGCAATCGTATCGCCATGTCGATTTCAAGCGCCGCAAATTCGATGTGCCGGCTGTTGTGGAGCGGCTGGAATACGATCCGAACCGCAGCGGGTTCATCGCCCTGATCAAGTACCAGGATGGTGAGCTCAGCTACATCATCGCGCCGCAGCGGCTGCGCACGGGCGACCAGGTGGTGTCGGGTGCGCGCGTCGACATCAAGCCGGGCAATGCGATGCCGCTGGCGGCGATCCCGGTCGGCACCATCGTGCACAACATCGAGATGAAGCCGATGGCCGGCGGCAAGGTGGCGCGCGCGGCCGGCACCTATGCGCAGCTGGTCGGCAAGGACGCCGGCTACGCACAGATCAAGCTGATGTCGGGGGAGCTTCGGATCGTGCGCGCCGAATGCATGGCGAGCGTCGGCGCGGTGTCCAACCCCGATAACATGAACCAGAAGATCGGCAAGGCTGGACGCAAGCGCTGGATGGGCCGCCGGCCGCATAACCGCGGCGTGGTGATGAACCCGGTGGATCACCCGCTGGGCGGCGGTGAGGGCCGCAGCTCCGGCGGCCGTCACCCGGTGACGCCGTGGGGTGTTCCCACCAAGGGCTACAAGACGCGCGGCAACAAGCGGACCGATGGCATGATCATCCGCCGCCGCAACAAGGGCAAATAGAGATGGCGCGTTCCGTCTGGAAAGGGCCGTTCATCGACGGCTATCTGCTGAACAAGGCCGACGCGTCGCGGGTGTCGGGGCGCAACGAGATCATTCGCATCTGGTCTCGCCGTTCCACCATCCTGCCGCAGTTCGTGGGCCTGACGTTCGGCGTCTATAACGGCCACAAGTTCCTGCCGGTGCAGGTGAACGAGAACATGGTCGGGCACAAGTTCGGCGAATTCTCGCCCACCCGTACCTTCACCGGCCATGCCGGCGACAAGCGTGCGAAGCGGGGCTGAGCCATGAGCAAGCCGAAGCATGACCGCAGCGTGGACGACAACGAGGCGCAGGCGATCCTGTCGAACATCCGGTGCAGTCCGCGCAAGCTGAACCTGGTCGCGGGGCTGATCCGCAACCTGCCGGCGCAGCAGGCGGTGGCGACGCTGACCTTCTCCAAGCGGCGCATCGCCAAGGACGTGCGCAAGGTGCTGGAGAGCGCGATCGCCAATGCCGAGAACAATCACCAGCTCGACGTGGACCGGCTCGTGGTGACTCGCGCCGAAGTGGGGCGCTCGATCGTCATGCGCCGCTTCCATGCCCGTGGCCGCGGGCGCGCGTCGCGGGTGGAAAAGTGGTTCAGCCATTTGAAGATCGTGGTTACCGAACGTAGCCAGGACGCGGAGGCCGCATAGCATGGGGCACAAAGTGAATCCGGTCGGGTTGAGGCTCGGCATCAACCGCACCTGGGACAGTCGCTGGTTCGCCGGCGACGACTATTCCAAGCTGCTGCATGAGGACCTGAAGCTGCGCGGCCACCTGCGCCGGAAGCTGCACGGGGCAGGCGTCTCGCGCGTGGTGATCGAGCGTCCGGCGAAGAAGCCGCGGGTGACGATCTATGCGGCGCGGCCCGGCGTGGTGATCGGCAAGAAGGGCCAGGACATCGAGGTGCTGAAGAAGGACCTCGGCAAGATGGCGAATGCCGATGTCGCGCTGAACATTGTGGAAATCCGCAAGCCGGAAATCGATGCGACGCTGGTGGCGGAGAATATCGCCCAGCAGTTGGAACGCCGCGTGGCGTTCCGCCGGGCGATGAAGCGCGCGGTGCAATCGGCGATGCGGCTGGGCGCGCAGGGAATTCGGATCAACTGCGGCGGCCGGCTGGGTGGGGCGGAAATCGCGCGGGTGGAGTGGTATCGCGAAGGCCGCGTGCCGCTGCACACGCTGCGCGCGGACATCGATTTCGGCCAGGCGACGGCGAAGACGACGTACGGGACGTGCGGGGTGAAGGTTTGGATCTTCAAGGGCGAGATTCTGGCGCACGACCCGATGGCGCAGGACCGCCGCGCCGCAGAGCAAGCGCCGCAGCGCTAAGGGTACAGGAACATGTTGCAACCGAAGCGCACAAACTATCGCAAGGCGCATAAGGGCCGCATCCATGGTGTGGCGAAAGCCGGGTTCACGCTGAACTTCGGCACCTATGGGTTGAAGGCGCTGGAGCCGGAGCGCATCACCGCGCGCCAGATCGAGGCCGCGCGCCGTGCCATCACCCGCGCGATGAAGCGAACCGGCCGCGTGTGGATTCGTATTTTTCCGGACGTACCGGTGTCGGCGAAGCCGGCGGAAGTGCGTATGGGGTCCGGCAAGGGTTCTCCGGAATTCTGGGTGTGCCGCGTCGCCCCCGGCCGCATCATGTTCGAGGTTGACGGCGTGCCGGGCGACCTGGCGCGTGAGGCGCTGACGCTCGGCGCGGCCAAGCTGCCGATCCGCACCAAGTTCGTTGCCCGCATGGGAGACGCATGATGGCGCGCGAAAAAGGCTCCGACATCCGGGCCAAGACGCCGGATGAGCTGAACGACATGGTGCTGTCGCTGCGCAAGGAGCAATTCAACCTGCGTATCCAGCGGGCGATGGGCCAGCAGGAAGGTGTCGCGCGGGTGCGCCAGGTGCGGCGCAGCATCGCGCGGGTGAAGACGATACAGGCGGAGCGTCAACGCGCCGCCGTGGCGAAGTAGGAGATCGGCGCAAGATGCCAAAGCGCGTCCTGAGCGGCCGGGTGACCAGCGACAAGATGGACAAGACCGTCACGGTCCAGGTCGAACGTCGCGTCATGCACCCGA
>DATKPQ010000162.1:0-32558 GCA_035523995.1 Acetobacteraceae bacterium
GGACTGAACAACAAGGCGAAACTGACCATGCGAAAATCCTACGGCTTCCGCACGTTCCACGTGACGGAAACCGCGTTGTACCATGCACTTGGCAAACTGCCGGAACCGGATGTCGCCCACAGATTCTTTTGACGAGGCAAGTTTTTAAAGCGGCGGAGTACGGATCGTCACCGTTGCTTCAACCGACATGCCCGGTCCGATCATTTGCGTGGGAATAGCGTCGAAATCATCGATCAGGATTTTCACCGGGACACGTTGAACAACCTTGACGAAATTGCCGGTGGCGTTTTCCGGCGGCAGCAGGGCGAAGTTTGAACCGGTGCCGCGCTGGAAGCTGTCGATATGGCCGTGCAGCACATGGTTCGGAAACGCGTCCACATGGATCGTGACGGGCTGGCCAACACGCATGTGCGTCAATTGCGTCTCCTTGAAGTTGGCAATCACGTAGATCCGGTCCGGCACCGCGGAAAACAGCGTCTGGCCCTGCTGCACGAAGTCGCCCGTTTGCACAGTGCGGTTGGCGACTGTCCCTGCCGCGGTGGCATAAATCCTCGTGTAGGACAGGTTGAGCTTCGCCAGGTCGAGCGTGGCCTGTGCGTGGATGACATTGGCTTTCGCCTCTTCTACCTGGCTCTGCAGCACACCGCTCTGCGCCCGCGCGGCGGCTAATGTTGCGGTATCGCGGTCCAGAGCTGACTGCCTCTGCATGATGTCGGATTGTGCCTGCTGTGCTTGCTCCGTCGTGCCGGCGCCCTGACGGGCCAGCTTGGTAAAGCGTGCAAGCTGTTGGCTCGCGAACGTCAGCCTGGCGCGGTCGCCGATCAGATCGGCCTCGGCTGATGCGGTCACGTGGCTTTGCTCGGCCAATTGCGATGCAGCGACGGCCTGCGCCGACTGGGCGCTTTGCAGGTTCGCGGCGGCAATGTCGACGGCGGCCTGGTAGTCCCGCGGATCAAGTTGCACCAGAAGCTGACCCGCCGAGAACGCACTGTTGTCCGTGATATAAAGCCTGGTGACGTAAGCGGCGACTTTCGGCATCACCGCAACGGTATCGGCCTGCAAGGACGCATCGTCGGTCTCGACGAAAAAGAAGGTTGGCACATAGATATAGGCTGCCGCCGCGATCAACGCTGCGCCGATGACCAGCGGCCAAACGGGAACCCGCAGGCGCAACCGCGTTGCCTGGGATTGCTCGCGCATCTTGACGTCGGCGCCCGCCTCTCGGCCAGCCGGGCCTGCTGCTGCAAGGTTCGCCTGCCCCAGCGAGGGGTCAGCCGGAACAACGCCGTCGCTTGGTAGCGCAAGATCTGCTTGGGTCATCACTTTGCCCTCCGGATGGGCGACATCAACGAGACGAAGCACAGCGCGACGACGCCGATCGCGGCCATGAACAAGAATGCGTCGGCGTAAGCGAGAGTCGCGGCCTGGCGAGAGGCTTCCTGGCTGAGCATGCCAATGGCCATGTGCTGCGCGTCGATCGGCGATGCACCGGCGCGCGCGACCGCGAAATGAGCCGCCTGGTTGGTCCAGGCCAGGGTCTGGTGTCCGCCGGCGCGCACGCTTTCGTACAACCGGGACGAATGCAGAGTCTCGCGCCAGTTCAACAGGATGGTCACCAGCGTGACTCCGAAGGAGGCACCGAACTGACGGAAGCTCATGTAGATCGCGACGGCGTCGAGCTGTTGCTCCAGGGGCATCTTGCCGACCGTGCCGCTGGAAGTTGCCGACAGCATCGGCGCCAGACAGAACGCGTACAGAATCAGCGGCAACATGTAATAGGTGTCCGGCGTGCCGGTCGTCATGAGCCGTGCAAAGAGCAACATGGACAGCACCAGCATGATGAAGGCGAAGGCGATGGCCTTGCGTTGGCCGAATCTCGCGATGGCCATCGTGACCAGTGGCCTTATCGTGGCTGCGGCCAGAGCATAGGCGCACATGATGCGGCCGGCCTGGGTCGCGCTCAGGCGATAGGGAAAGACGTTGCGGAGGAATTCAGGCAGTGCGTAGAGGCTGCCGGTCAGGACGATGCCGGCGAACAAGCCCAGCGATATCGCCGCTTGCAGGTTCCTGTTGGCCAGCAGCCGAAGGTGCAGCAGCGGCGTCGTGTTGCGGGGGCTGAGTTGCCACGTGGCAAACAGCAGCAGCGCGATCAACCCGGTCCAGGTGAGCAACTGGATGCGCGTGGAGCCGAACCAATCGTCGATCTCGCCGCGGCTCAGCACGATCTGCAGCGATACGACCGCGATGCCGAGCAAAAGGATGCCGGGCTGATCCACCGCTTTTGCCCGCGCATCGGCAGGGCGCGGCACGTCCGGGAAGTACCGAAGCAACATCCGAATGGCGACGGCCGCGAAGACGACGTTGGGAAGGAACATCAGGCGCCAGGTGAAATTGTCGGTGACATAGCCGCAGAACAGCAGGCCGATCGCCGTTGCGAGGTAGAGCATGACGGAGACGCGCGCCATCGATTGGCTGCGCTGCGGCAGAGGCATCAGCATGTAGATGCCGGCACGCCACCACATGGTAAGGCCCGCCCCGGCAAAACCCTGCAAGGCACGCCAGAACAGTAGCGTGGTAAAGCCGGGAGCCATGGCGCAGGCGACGGACGTGACCGCATAGGCGGCCGCACTGCCGATGATGTAACGGCGGTAGCCGACATGCCCGGCCATCCAGATTGCAAGCGGCACGCCAAAGCACAGAGCGGACAGGTAGGTTGTTAGAATCCAGCTTGCCTGGTCCTGTGAGAGCCCCAGCGTGCCGGCCATGTCGGGCAGGACCAGATTCACGCCGTCCGAGGTGTAGAATTCCATCCAGGTTGCGAGACCGAGGGCAAGCACCAGGTACTTGCTCGGACTTGCGGTGGCCGGGCTTGCCGTCGCAGCGCCGGCCAACCGCCCCAATGCCGCTTCGGCTGTGGTGGGCATTGCGATCTCCTCGGGGTGTCCGTTGCCTCAAAGGATGCTGGAGGGGGCGCTTGGCGCGCCGTGAGGTACGCGGATAGCATCGGATAACGGCCGGCTCATTTCTTGTACCGGCGTATGGAAAATGTGCCTCGCGAGATCGATTGTTCCTTCTCCCGCCACCGTACCCAACAGTCCAACCAACGCGATCAAGGGCGGAGCCGGAGCGCGTACCGGCCCCAGGCCATAAATCGCGGCGACCGCGAAGCCGAGGGCAAGGGAGCCGATAAAGCCGTTCATGGCTGCCTCCGGGTGGGTTTATTGCCGTGCAAATGGGGGCGGGGCAGCGACCGGAAACTGGCGACGGCGTATGCTATGTTTCCGTACAGCGGAAGCATGAGAGGCGGCCGTGCCGGATGGAATCGGCGATATCGCGTTGTTCTGCGCTGTCGTGGAGGCGGGCGGCATCTCGGCCGGCGCCCTGGCGATTGGCTCCTCGCCGCCCGCGGTCAGCCGGCGGCTGGCAGCGCTGGAGACGCGGCTCGGGGCGCGCCTGGCCGAGCGGAGCGCGCGGCGTTTCCGGCTGACCGCCGAAGGGTCGCTGTATTACGAGCATTGCCGCAGCATTCTTGCCCGCCTGCGGGACGCCGAAGCGGAGGTTTCGGCGCGCGGCACGACGGCCCGGGGGCTGCTGACGATCGGTGCGCCGATGGAACTTGGCCGGCGCCACATCGCGCCGCTGCTGGCCGATTTCGCCACACGGCATGCCGGGCTGGAGGTGCATCTGGTGCTGTCCGATGCGGGCCTGGAAGTGGGGCAGGACGGCATCGACGTTGCCCTTCGCATCGAGCGGCCCGACGATCCCGTCGCCATCACCCGCAAGATCGCCACCACGCGCCTGATTCTGTGCGGCGCACCGTCATATTTCGCGGCGCGCGGCGAGCCGAAGAAACCTGCCGATCTGACGGGCCATGAATGCCTGCGCCTCGCGCGGCGGCATCGGCTGCACGATCGCTGGCGGTTCCACAGCGAAAGCCGGGTGGAGGAGATTAGGGTGAGCGGCTCTCTTTCCAGCAGCAGCGGCGACGTGCTGCACGGCTGGGCGCTGCAAGGCCGAGGCTTGTCATTGGAGGCGCATTGGGATGTGGATGAGGATCTGCAAGCCGGACGCCTGGTTGCGTGTATGGCAGATTACCGGTGCGACGAGATCGAATTGTTTGCGGCCTTTCAGCCAGGCCATCCGATACCGCCCCGAGTCCGGCTGTTTGTGGATTTCATCGCGGCATCGCGTTTGAGCGAATGTCGGTGATACGTTGGGCATCATGTGACAGGCATGCGGCGGCTTTCGTTGGGCGCTACTCCTCTCTTGCCTTGCGCCAGCAATCCGGCTTGAACCCGCGCCCTTTGGGTGGAGGGCCGGATGGTCAGGGCAGTCGGCATCGATTTCGGCACCACCAACAGCGTCGTGGCTTTGCTGCACGATGATGGCTCGGTGACGACGCAACGCCATGCAAGCCTCGACGTGTTCCGTTCCGTGCTGTGTTTCTGGACAGAGCAATCGCCTGGCCGCAACGTCCTGCACCACGCGGCAGGCCCGGCGGCGGTCACCGCCTATCTGGAAGATCCGCTGGACAGCCGGCTGATCATGTCGATGAAGACTTACCTCGCCCAGAAGAGTTTTACCGAGACACGAATCTTCGGCCACCGCTTCACGCTGGAACGTCTGATCGGCTGGTTCCTGCGTGGTCTGCTGGCGGATGTTGCGGTATCAGCCCGTGTCGTCGTCGGCCGGCCGGTGCGTTTTGCCGGTGAGTTCGCCGACGATGCGCTGGGCACGGAACGGCTGCGCGGCGCCTATGGCGAAGCGGGCTGGCACGACGTACGGCTTGCGCTGGAGCCGGAGGCGGCGGGGCTGCGGTTCGCCCGCACGCTGAACGAGCCGGCCACTGTTCTGATCGGCGATTTCGGTGGCGGCACCAGCGACTTTTCTGTGATGCGCTTCGATCCACGCGGCGGCACGGTGCCGCTGGGTCATGCGGGCGTGGGCATCGCCGGCGACATGTTCGACTTTCGCATGATCGATCGCGCCATCGCACCCTTGCTGGGTAAAGGCGACACCTACCGGGTGATGGACAACGCGCTGCCTGTGCCGCCGGAATATTTTTCTGGGTTCGCGCGCTGGCACTTGCTGTCCTTGATGCGCACGCCGCGGACCTTGCGCGCCATTGCAGAGGTGGCACGCACCGCACAGCACCCGGAGCGTTTGCACAACCTGATTGCGTTGGTCGAGGACGGCCTTGGATATGAACTCTACCAGGCGGTTGCAACGGCCAAGGCGGAACTGTCGCGGGCGGACAGCACGGTGCTGACGTTTCGTCACAAAGGCTTTTCGGTGGAACGCAGTATTGCGCGGGTGGAATTCGAATCGTGGATCGCTGGCGATCTCGCGCGACTGACTGCCACTGTGGATCAGGTGCTGGAGGAGGCCTCGATGCCGCCTGCCAGGATCGATCGCGTGTTCCTTACTGGTGGCACGGCCTTCGTGCCTGCCGTCAGGCGATTGTTTGAACAGAGGTTCGGGGAGGGGAAACTCGCGGGCGGCGGCGAGTTCGTGTCGGTGGCGGAGGGGCTGGCACTTTTGGGCGGAATTTGAGCCTGCCGTCGATATGGCATACGGGAGCATTCGAGCCGAGCCCTGTCCGGCCCGGATTTGAATCGGTAAAGTTCCCGATATTCGCCATGAGCGGCGCGAGGAGCGACCCATGCCCTTCCCCATCACCGAACACTGCGTCCGCACGCGCCGTCACACCACCTTCTATCTCGCCTGTGGGCCCGAGGACGCGCCGGCCATCGTGTTCGTTCATGGCTGGCCGGAGCTGTCGATAAGCTGGCGGCACCAACTGCCGTGCTTCGCCGCACTTGGCTTTCGCTGTATCGCGCCAGACATGCGCGGCTACGGCCGGTCTACCGTACATCCACGCCACGAGGACTACGCCCTGGAACATGCCACGCGCGACATGATCGAACTGCTGGATGCGCTGGGACGGGAGAAGGCCGTGTGGGTCGGCCATGACTGGGGCGGTCCGGTCGTTTGGAGTATGGCCAGCCATCATCCGGACCGCTGCTTCGGCGTCGCCAATCTGTGCGTGCCCTACATCGCCCGCGGCTTCGCCCCGGCGAATTTTCTTCCGTTGATCGATCGTGCCCTCTATCCCGCGACGGAATATCCCGCCGGCCAATGGGAGTACATGCTGTTCTATGAAGAGGATTTCGCCAAGGCGAGCGCCACCTTCGAGGCAAACGTCGAGAACACGGTGAAGGTCTTGTTCCGCAAGGGCAACCCGACCTACCGGGGCAAGCCGGCCCGCACGGCGCTGGTGCGCCACGATGGCGGCTGGTTCAACGGTGCTGCGGTGGCGCCTGACGTGCCACTGGATACCGACGTGCTCACGGTGCAGGACCTGCGCGCCTATGTGGCCGCGTTGCAATGCAACGGGTTCTTCGGGCCGGATTCCTGGTACATGAACCATACGCGCAACATCGAGTATGCCGCGGAGGCCGCAAACAGCGGCCGGTTGAGCATGCCGGTGTTGTTCCTGCACGCCGCGCATGACTACACTTGCGAAACGTTGGTATCGCGCCTGGCCGAGCCGATGCGGCTGGACTGCGATGACCTGACCGAAGCCGTTGTCCCGTCAGGCCACTGGATGGCCCAGGAAAAGCCGTCCGGGGTCAACGCCGCGATAGCCCAGTGGCTGGCGCATAAGCTGCCATCCCTGTGGTGCTCGGCGCTCGAGGGGAAAAACCGGGCCTGATCCAGGACGTTCCGCTGTTGCTGTAGCGAAATACGGCCTGGATCAGGTCAGCGACTTGTCTCGACCGTCCGCCCTTATCCCGCTGCGATCTCTCGCGTTGCGCGGATCGGCAGTTTGAGCGCCTTGCAAAGCGCACTCAAATTTGCGTCACGTGGCTTTACCCGGTCGGTTTCCCAGAAATAAATGCTGGCGGCACTGACGCCGACTTGGTCGGCGAGTTCGGCGACCGAAAGGCCGCGTCGCAGGCGCGCATCGCGAATGTAACGCGACAGGCTGGGTTTACGAGCCAAGATGATTCTCCGCTTGGTTGGTTTGACGAATGGGGGCACTCTATATTGAATTTGGACCGGCTTGGCAACTCGCGCGTCTGAAAGAGACTTGAAACCTCTCTTAAAGTCCTATTAACGAACGCTAAATTCCAAGACAGGCGACTGGCCGGGTCCGGCACGGTGTGCCGCGATGCAGCAATCCATCAGTCGCGCATTGGACTTCCGGTACCCCGCATTGTTGTGCACGAAGGATTTGGGACGGACTCAATGGCCGTCGAGGAATGCTCGGTAGGATAAACGGTAAATTGTGCGAGGGGGAAAATTATGTTCAGCCGGTACGGCAGGCCACTTGGATCATCATCCCCTGCGCGCATGCTGATTCCCTTCTGCAAAGTCACGTCCTCGCGCGGTCCCGCGTGCGTTTTCTCCAGCGTTGGATGCACGGCAGTATCGCGGCCAACACATGCAGGGAACTGGCGTGCCGGGAGGGACGCGCGAGAGCCTCGTGCGAAAGTCCTGCCATCCATATTACTAAAAAGTAATGTTCCTGCTTGGGCAATCCATGGTTGCACGGTACTACTTTTCCCCGGCCTACGCGCAATTGTGTGATCGATGCAAGATTAAACACAGCGGCCGGCGGCTCTCCTGCAAAACTGGTAAATCTCACATAGTGAGCCTAGAGAGGTATTCTCTTTACCGAGGGATAGACGGCAGTGCCAGCCGAATTATTGCAAGAAATCATCTTTGGGTCCGGAAGCGAGGACAGGAACCATCTCGGAAGCGGATGGTCTGCAGCCGAAAACGGATTTCGCTGGATGATCGGCACCGAAAGCGATCTGTGGCTAAGCAACCCGGGGTCCGGCGATGCTTTCGTGCTGCAGATCGAACTGACCCCCTTCTGCCATCCGCCGGAACTCCGGTCACAACGGGTCAGAGTTCTTGTCAGGGGCCAACCGGTCGGGCGATCCGTCCTGGCGATCAACACCTGCGTCGCCTACCGCGTCGCGGCCGAGTTGTTGTCCGGCAAGGCGCCGGTCCGAATTGTCTTTCAGCATCCGGATGCGGCGCGGCCGACGGACTACGGCCATCCGAATGACACGCGGCAACTTACCCTGGCGATCCGCAACCTGCGGCTATTGCGCGTGACTGGCGAGCTGGCGGAATTTCGCCTGGAAGGCGGCCGCGGCGTCACCCCGGCAGAGGTTGCGGCCGAAACCGATGTGCCGGCTGCGCAATTCCTGATGCAATTCGAAAGCCTTGGCGACAACTGCGAGTTCGGACTAGTGCAACGACGCTGCGGCGCGGAACCGCTGAGCCTGCTGCGCTTTTCCAATATCGGGTTACGCGACCTGGTGCGCGCGCTCGAGATGAAATTTGACGGTCTGGGCGAGTTGGACGCCTTGCATTACTGGACCGACGATTCGCCGCGGCGCGAATACGTGCTGCGGGACAGCCGCTATTCCCTCACCTTCCACACGTTCCTTTACCACGGCGATGTCGACGAAAGCCGCCTGCTTGCGCAGCAGGCGGCGCGGCTGAAGCTGCTGCGGCGTAAATTGCTCGAGGATCTCGCGAACGGCGAGAAGATTTTCGTCATTAAGCGGAATGATACCCCGCAGGACGAAGAGATCCTGGCGTTGTATGCCTGCTTGAATTTATACGGCAGCAATACCCTGTTGTGGGTGGTCCCTGCCGATGCGCAACACCAGCCCGGCACCGTGGAACGCGTATTGCCAGGCTTGTTGAAAGGCTACATTGATCGCCTTGCACCGAACGAAAACGCCCACGACCTGTCGTTCGATCTGTGGTTGCGGTTGTGCCTGCAAGCGCGGCGCATCGTACCGGCACGGCGGGTCGCCGCCTGACGCGGCCTAACGGGGCGCGACAGCAGGCCTCTGCAGCAGCATCAGGCGATAGGCATTGAGGCAAACGCGCAGCCAGGCATTCAGCGACAGGTCGTGCGCATTCTCCGCCGGCGCGAAACGATCCACATAGCCACGGAACAGGCCATTTTCCAGCACCTCCACGGTGCCGACCTGTGCCGGCGTTTCAGTCGGCACGACCCACAGCAGAGTGTTCGGCCCGAAACGGTTCAACGCGAGGAACAGTGCCCGCAATTCCTCGCGGCTGACCTTGTCGTTCTGCTTGTATACGAAGATCTTCTCATGCACCTCAAGTTCCTCCATGAACTTGCGATGCAGGAATTTCAAACGAGTCGACTCCTGCTCCTTGAGCAGCCAGGCGCTCCGTTGATGCTCCAGGACGAAGGTGTGGTACAGCAGGCCGTAGCGCCGGTCGGCAATCATGTATTCCTTTTCGCTGCCCATCCCTTCCAGGCGCGGCTCGATGTCCTCCGGCGCTCCGATGCCCTCGAACCCGGCGTCCAAACCGCGTACCAGATCGCGGATGAAGGTGCTGGAAAAGCGCAGCAGCCCCAACGGCTCGGCATCGCAACGGCGCTGCACCAGGCCGAATTCGCAATTCTCGCCCAGACTCTCGAACTGCATCATGAGCTGCGTCGTCGTCAGGCCGGTCTGCTGCTTGATATACTGGCTTATATCCTCGAGCTCCGGCTGTCCAGGATCCCTGGTGTAAGTCCCTGGGATCAGCAGCCCGGGCGGGAGCGCGACCGGTGAGTCGAAGATACCGCCAGCCAGCCGGTAGAGTTGGGCGGAGGCGAGCGATAGCGCCAGCGGCCGATCGTCGGGGACGTCGGAAATGTCCATCGGCCGCGCGGCATCCGGATGTTGCAGCGTAATCACCGTACGGCGAGCATCGCGGAACACGGGATTGGGCAGCTTGTAGGCCAGGATGCTCGGTCGCGACACACTACAGGAGCCGACGACAACGTCGTTGGAGGAGACGATCAGCCGCTGCGATGGCAGGTCCGGGGGGTGGGCGAAGGGTATGGCATCCAGCACGAGCAAATAGGCGCTGGCCTCGGGGTCCAGGCGGACCAGGATCTGGCTCTCGCCACCGACCATCCAGGTGAAGTCGCTTTCCGCGCGTGCCCAGCCGCCGGCCAGGTAGCTTTGGCTGTTCCCAGATGATTTGAAATCGATGCTGAGTTCGAGCTCCACCGGCATAATAGTGCTCAGGCACCCCTTTCGGTGCGTAGCGCAGACAGCAAGCGCGACGGCCTGACCGCGCGTTGCAAACCCGCGAAAGTCCCCTTGTGGATTCCCGTGCCCCGTCTGCTCTCGTAGGGCAAGCGGACGGAAGACGCTACAAAAAAGAGACGGTGGTGCGCAATCCCCCAACTACCCGGCCGTTGAGGGTTTTGGCGAACGCGCAGGCAAATTGCGTTGCGAGCGCCGATCCTGAAACAAATCCTATGCGACGGGTGCGCCCTGGCGCCGCCTGGCTATCCTGCCGAGGCGCAACATTCAAGCCGCCGGATGGAGAGCCCGGATATCCTGGTCAATCCGTCCGGAGGCTGCATGCTCTGTCAGCACATGCAGTCGGATCTGACGCCCTTGGCGAAAATTCGAATCGGCAAATCCCATGGTGTCCAATCCGTCCAGCAGGCGGCGAATAGTACCAGACAACGTCGCCTGCGGTTGATGATCGGGCGCCAGAGAGCGGAACAACGAAAAATCCACCTGGTATGATCGCCGGTCTGGCGGCGCATTTCTATTTATTGTCAAAGAGCAGCCGGGCACCTGATCAACCACGGCCTGCGCCAGGTCGCGCACCTGGTAATTCCAACCGTCTGATCCGGCGTTGACCACCAGCAGATCGCCGCCATGCTCCGGTGGCCGACGCACGGCCCATTCGATCGCGCGTGCCATGTCGGTCACGTCGATCAGCGGTCGCCAGGGCGTGCCGTCGCTCAAGACCGTGATTTCCTTGGTTGCCACGGCACAGGCGACAAAATCGTTCAGAACCAGGTCGAGCCGCAGACGGTCCGACATGCCGCATGCCGTCGCGAAGCGCAGACATGTAACGATCATCCCGCCGCGATCCATCTGCCGCAAGCCCTCCTCGGTCGCGATTTTCGAGCGGGCATAGGCGGTCAGCGGCAAGACGCTGTCCATTTCGGTCCGCGCTGCGTCCGAGGCGGCGCCGTAGACGCTGCAACTGGACGCAAACACGAAGTGCCGCACACCCGCGTCCCGCGCCAGATTGGCAAGCCGAATGCTGGCGAGGTGGTTTACGGCATTGGTTTGTTCGGCGAAGCGGTCGCCCATCGGGTCATTGGAGATGGCGGCCAGGTGGACCACGGCGTCGCAACCGGCCAGAACGTCGGGCGGGATGTCACGCACATCGCCGAAGATCTGGCGGTTCAGCAACGCCTCAGGCAAGGAAGAGCACCCGGTCAGGCAATGGCCGAACAAACCGGAATCGTAGCCGACGAGCTCCGCCTGCGGGAAGCGTGTGCGCAAATGGCGGGTAAGAACTGGCCCGACATACCCCATGTTGCCAGTGATCAGGATTTGCATGACGACGCCGTTACGTTTGGGAAGGCACCCGTTCGGATGGCTGGTGGAATATCATACCGCAGCCTTTTGCAGATGGCAATTATTACCATGAATTGATTACCATGAATTGATAAAGGTCCACAACCAAATCTCTTGGGGGATATTTTCTGCCCCGGCCGAACACAATCGTCTGCTGCGCCCGCAAAACCTTTGCTTCCTCCGAGCCCAAAAAGTTAAAGTCGTATTCTGCCGCGCCTCGCCGGCCGCCTTCAGGACCCACACCGTAATGCGCCGCCTCTTCCATTCCGCTGCTGCATCGCTCACGCGCCCGCCTGGAACTTTCTCATGAGCGCCGCGGCAGGCGGCAGACAAAGGCGGCGGAGGCGGAGGGGCGACTCGTCCTCGCGGCTGCGCACGCCCGACCAGTTGAACCAGTCCGTCGCCCGCCGTCCTGTTCGCGCGGCCGACGCCCTTGGTGCCGCCGTTATCGTTGTCATCTGCGCCGCGTTGATCGCACTGGTCTGGATCAACGCGGCCAACGCCATCGGTGAACGAACGGACAATCAGCGCGACCGGGTCGAGGCTACCCTGACCGCGCAGGCCACCACGCTCGCCATGCAGGTGGAGCATGAGCTGCAACAAATCGATCAGTCGCTCGCCATCATCCAAGCCGAGTGGGACGATCACCCGGACACCTTCAGGCTCGACGACTGGCGCAAGAGGGTCCCTGCGCTCACCGCCATGTCCGACGACGTCTTCATCGCCAACGACCATCATGTGATTGTCCAGGACATCCTGCCGGCGGCGGTCGGCCAGGGCATAGGCTCGGCCTATGGCAATCTCGACAACGGCTCGTTGGAGCCGATCCGCCTCGATGATCCTGCCGTGAAAGACAGCACCCTATTGCTCGGCGAACTGGGCAGCGACGCGGTCACGCGGGCGTACACAATGTATATGGTGCGGCCGCTGAAGCCGAAGGGCTGGCTGGTTGGTGCTTCCTACCGCTCGAAGGCCTTGACCCGGGTATTCGCCGTCGCCGGCCTGGGACAAGGCGGCCTCGCCGCTCTGGTCGATACCTTGCATGGCGACGCGCAGGCCTTGGCGGGCAGCGCCGCGGTCCGCCCGACTATCAACATCGCCAACTCCGAGCTGTACAAAGCGGTGAAGGCGCATCCTGACGATGGCGTTTGGGGCGGCACCACGCCGATCGACCACGTCGAGCGGCTCATCGCCTACCACAAGGTTCCTGGCCGCGATCTTATCGTGCTGGTGGGCGAAACCGACGCCGTTGCGATGGAGCCGGCCGATAGCTGGGATGCGGCCGCGCGGACACTGGCGGTGATTGCCACGCTGCTGGTCATTGCGATTGGCGGTGCGATCTGGTGGGAGCTCTGGCACTGGCGTCAGATTCGCCGCAGGCAACGCGCGTTGGTGCAGACGCAGACAACGCTGGCCGGCGCACAGACCGAACTCGCTGCCCTGCGGCGGCGCTATGCGGTCGACGAAGTGCAGGTGCAGACGCTGTTGCCGCTCGCTGCGGCAGGTGTCGCGGTGACTGATTCGGAAGGTCGCGTTGCGCGTTGGAACCCTCGTTTCATCAAATCGCTGGGGGTGCCGCGAGATACCGTGACCGAGGGCTTGCCGCTGGACGATCTGCTGCGCCGGCAGCTGGCGCAGGAACAAAACGGGGAGCCGGAGAACCTCGACGGTGAAGTCGCGCGCCGTCTTGCACTGTTGCATCCGGAATCGGGCGAAGGCTCGCTGGCCTGGACAGCGCAGGACGGCACTGCATGGGTCATGCATGCGAAGCCGCTGCCCGACCGCGGTACCTTGCTGATTGTGGAACATGCCGCGGAAGAAAAGTTGGAAGACCAGGTCGCCGATCCGGTGGAGTGGTGACCGCGGCTGCCGATCGACATTACGCCGCCAGGGCGAGGATCTCCTTCACATCGGCCGGCCCGTTGATCGGGCGCGGATTGCGCGGCACCCACGGCGTGTGCATCGCACCCTCAGCAATCCGGTCGATTGCGTTGCGCGGAACGTTAACCGCGTGCAGACTGCGCGGCATGCCGAGCCCGGCGATGAGGGCATCCAGCACCTCGCCGGCGTCCTCGCCCGGATGGTCCATCGCCGCGGCGACCAATGCCTGGCGCTCGGCATTCGCCGGCTTGTTCCAGCGCATCACCGCGGGCAGCATGATGCACGACGTGTGGCCGTGCGGAATGTCGAAGACCGCGCCCAGCACATAGCCGATGCCGTGGCTTGCCCCCATCGGCACGCCGGCCGCCAGCGGCCCCATCGACAGCCATGCGCCCATCTGGCAATCGAGCCGCGCCTCGATATCGCCTGGATCGGCTTTGACTCGCGGCAGCCCACGCGCAAGCAAGGCCAGTCCGCGCAACGCCTGAGCGTCGGCATAAGGATTTGCCGCGCCGGAGCAAATTCCTTCCACGCAATGATCCACCGCGCGGATACCGGTGGACAGAAATAGCCATTCCGGGGTAAAAACAGTCAGCGCCGGATCGAGGATGACCGCGCGCGGGATGATCATCGGGTGGCGGAACAATTCCTTCACCTTGGTGCGCTCGTCCGTCACGCCGGCGATGGCGCTGAACTCGCCGGCGGACAGCGTGGTTGGCACCGCGATCTGCGGCACGGTCGGCGGTTGGCAGGGCGGGGCTACCATCGCGCCATCCAGCCCCTTCACCGGCCGCAACGCATCCAGCGCCTCGGGCGTGGCGATATCGTTCGCGAGGCAAAGCTGCATTGCCTTGGCGCCGTCGGTGATCGAGCCGCCGCCGATCGTCACGATCAGGTCCGCCTGTGCCGCACGCGCCTGCACTGTCGCGGCGATCACGGCCTGCCGCGGCGTGTGAGGCGGCATGCGGTCGAACGTGCCGGCATGGCGGTTGCCGAGCGCAGCCCGCACCGCGTCGATCGTGCCGGGCGTGCGATTGAGCGTGCCGCTGACCATGAGAAACACGCGGCTTGCGTCCAGGCGCCGTACCTCCTCCGCGACGGCGTCGGCCGCCGCGACCCCAAACAGCACCTGCTCCATCTTGCCGAACACGACGCGCCCGGTTTGCAGCATGATGTGTCCTCCCGGATGAATGCTCCTCCCGTTGTCCGGGGGCCGAGGTACTATCGCGCCACCGGGCGGCGGACAGTCAAGTGCGGCCCGGCAGTTCTGTAGCCCGGCAGTTCGATCCGGCGTTTGGCGACAAACGGGCCAGCCCTGCTTGGGAAGACGGACGGATCAACGCCGGCCATGAGGGGAGCAACGTGGCGATTCGCAGTACGTCTGCATCGTTGCGGACATGCCGGCCGGGGTGGACCAGGCTAGGCAATCCGCACACTCGCCAGGCAGCAGGCTTCATAGCAATGTCAGTGAACGCTATTGGAGTCCAGTGCGCCGCCTCGTCACGCACGCCGGGGTCAGGAAAGATAACACATGCAGCCTCCTATCCTGCGTTTGCTGCTGTTGATTGGCCTTGCGTTCTTCCTCGGACTGGCGTTCGAGGAGTTTTATGCCCGTGTGCACCAGAAACGCCCCGGCGGCATCCGCACGTTTCCATTGCTCGCGCTTGCCGGTGCCTTGCTCTATCTTCTGGATCCGGCGCATCTGCTGCCCGTGAGTGTCGGGCTGCTCGCGCTGAGCGCCTGGCTCACCTGCTATTATTGGCAGCACGGCCGTGAGACCGATACCGAGGGCTTTCCCAATGTCGGCCTGGTTGTGCCGATCTGCAACGTGCTGGCCTATCTGCTGGGCCCCATCTCGCTGGCTGAACCGCCATGGGTTGCGGTGGGCAGCACCGTTGCCTGCGTGCTGTTTCTTACCGCGCGCGAAGGGCTGCACGGCTTTGCCCGCAGCATCGAACTGGCCGAGATCGTCAACGCCGGCCGCTTCCTGCTGTTGACCGGCTTCATCCTGCCGGTGCTGCCCACCACGCCGGTGACATCACTGACGACGCTGACGCCGTTCCAGGTCTGGCTTGCCGTTATCGCAGTTTGCTCGGTGTCTTACATAAGCTACCTGCTGCAACGCTACGTCGTGCCGTCCGAGGCGACGCTGCTGACCGCCGTGCTCGGCGGATTCTATTCGTCAACCGCGACGGTGGTCGTGCTCGCACGCCGTGCGCGCGCGGCTGCGACAGCACTGCGCCAAGAGCAGACCGGGATGATCCTCGCGACCGCCGTGATGTACCCGCGGCTTCTTGTCGTCATTGCCGTGTTCGATCCGCCCCTTGCCTTGGCGCTGGCACCGGCGTTGCTGGGCCTTTGCGCATTGGGCCTGGTGATGGCGGCAGGGTGGTACCGCAGCGGCGCTTCGGCGCACCGCAACGGCGCAGCCGCCGAGCCGCCTGCCAATCCGCTGGAACTTGGTACCGCCGCGATCTTTGCCGTGATGTTCGTGTTGGTGTCGATCGTCACCGCATGGGCGATGCGGCACTTTGGGGCGCTCGGGATTTATAGCGTCGCGGCGATCGTCGGTGTGTCCGACATCAACCCCTTCGTCCTGACGCTTGCGCAGCATGGCGCAGGTGGGATCCCGGCGACGGTTGCGGTGGTTGCGACACTTCTGGCGACGTCGTCCAACAACCTGTTCCAGGCGATTTACGTGGCCGCATATTCCGGCGGCAAGGCCGGGTGGGTACCATCCGCGGCGCTGGTGCTGCTGGCGTTGTGCAGCGTCGCAATCGCTGTGGCACTGGCGTGACGCCGCTTGCGGCGCTTTGTTCGACGGGATGGGTGAAGCTCGGGAGAACGATCCATGCCTCGTATTCTGCGCGCGCCGGGTGGCGTGCCGCCGTTGGAATTCGGCAATCGCGCCTTCCACGGCCTGACGACGGCCGCCGGCAATGTCGTGGTCATCGACTCGCCCTCACTGGTCGCGCAATCCGTTGCGCCGATCGATGCGCCGCGCGATGTGCTGGTGCACGCCGCCTATCTCGCCGCGCCGCCGACCGTGGGTTTGCTGAATCGCGGCCTGCGCGGCGTGATCGCGGTGGATGCCGGGATCGGTCGCAATGATTCCGGCGTGGGCGGTCTCGCGCTGGCGGACAGCGTGCACGTGCCGGCCGCCGCGGTGAGTGTGTTCAGTGCCGAGATGTGCATCGGGCGATCGGTGTGGGACGACGGCGTGATCAGCCGCATAAACGCCACCGCGGCGGCGCTGGGCGTGCAGCCCGGGCTTTCGACGCAGGAGGCGGCGGCACTGATGCTGCATGCACCTCACGGGATGGGGCGGCATCTCGCCAATCCTGAAGGCGACAGCGACTTTCTGATTCAGGCCGGCGAGGACGGCAGCATTTTTGGCTGCTGGAGCATGGGCCTGCCCGGTGGCGATCGCGCGCGCGACGTGTTCTGCGTCGGCACGCCGGTGGATACCACGATGACGGTGCATATGTACAATCACCGCATCCTGCCGCGTGGTGTGATCGGCAGCGATGGCGGCTTCGGCCGCGCGCAGATGGCCATCGTGGGACTGCATATCTTGCAGGACATGGGCATCGCATGCGCTGCCGTGTCCCACCTGAGTGCCGAGTTGGGGAACGCGCGCAGCATCCACGGTGAGGGGATAATCACCATTGCCAACCAGTCCGCGGAAGCAGCCGGGGTACGCGCTGGCATGTCGGCGCGCGAGGCTGCGGCGCTGATGCTACATCGGGCGGTGCCGCTTGTGCCGTAATGGCCTATGTCATTCCGAGGCGCAGAGCGACGAAGCAACCTCGTTCGGGGGAAGCCTCCAGACTGTCCGTACGCCTGCACCACGGGGATCGCTGCGTCGCTGACGCTTTCACAGAAAAGGCACAAGCCATCCGTCACCTCTGCATCGGCATCATCGCGCGCATCGGCATCAGATTGTCGGTCAGATGCGCCATGATCCAGACCGAACCGCCGAAGATCAGCGCCACGATCAGCACCCCGAAGGCCAGCGCCAGGATGTTGTTGGTGTTGTCAGGCGCGCTGGTGATGTGCAGGAAGAACACCAGGTGCACGCCGATCTGGGCGACAGCCAGCACGATCAGCGCCACAGGAATGCCCGGTCCCCAGATCAGTTTCGTGCCTTCGATATAGAAGGCCGCAGCCGTCAGCAGTGCCGCCAGCACCAGGCCAAGCACATAGGTTTGGATGCTCTCACGAATGCTCTGGCCGGCTCCCTCCATATACCCGGGGCCGGCATCGCCGTATTGCGGATCTCGATGCTGATGTGCGTCGCTCATCGGCCCAACCCCAGCAGGTAGACGATCGTGAACAGGGCTACCCAGATAATATCCAGCGCGTGCCAGAAAAGATTGAAACACAGCAAACGGCGCAAGACATTCGGCCGGAATCCCTTGACACAGACTTGCGCCATCATGGTGCCCAACCACAGCAGCCCGGCGGTGACGTGCAGGCCGTGGCAGCCCACAACGGCGAAGAACGATGACAGGAAGGCACTGCGCTCCGGGCTGGCGCCGCGCGCGACGAAGGAGGCGAATTCCTGGCATTCCAGAACCAGGAACATAGCGCCGAGCAAACCCGTGACCAGCAGCGCCACTTCCGTCCAGAGCAAATCGCGTGCGCGCGTCGCCACGGCAGACAGGCCGCAGGTGAAACTCGACAGCAGCAGACAGGTGGTTTCCAACGCAACATGGGTCGGATCGAATAGTTCCCTGCCCGAAGGGCCGCCGGCCGTCGCCGTCGCCAGCACCGCATGCGCCGCGAAGAACGCGGAAAACATGATGATGTCGCTGAGGATGAATATCCAGAATCCGTACGCCACAACGACGTTGCGCGGTGCAGGGCCACCTTCGCCGCGGCCGGTTGGATAATCACGCCCCCCATGGCCGCCATGACCGTCCCGGATCAGGTACGGATCCATATCCCGCCGGTGTGGCCCCGGCAGAGCCTGGCTGACGCTCATACTTGCTCTCCGACCTGGGCATGAGCCGCCAGCCATTGCTCGCGGGCGCTGCGGCGAGCGCGATCAATCGCGGCCACTTCCTCGGCCGGCACTTCGTATTCTTCCTTGTCACGCCAGGCGAAGATCACGAACACGGCGTAGGCCGCGACCAGGCCGAGACCCACCATCCACCAGATCTGCCAGATCAGTGCAAAGCCGGTGATCGTGGCAAAGAACGCCGTGATGAAGCCGGTTGGGCTGTTGCGCGGCAGTTCGATCGGCTTGTAGTCGGGTTCCGGCGCAAGATGCTGAGCTTCGATGGTGCGGCGCTTGATTTCCCAATACGGCTCCTCGCCGTGCACGTTGGGCAGCACGGCGTAATTGAACGCCGGTGGTGGCGACGCCGTGGACCATTCCAGCGAGCGGCCGTTCCACGGATCGCCGGTTTCGTCGCGCAGTTCATCGCGGCGGCGGATGCTGACGACAAGCTGCGTGACCTGGCATACTGCACCGGCGAGCGTGATCAGCACCCCAACACCGGCCGCCAACACCCAAGGCCGCCAGGCCGCGACGTCGTACTCCTGCAGCCGCCGCGTCATGCCCAGCAATCCGGCGACGTAGAGCGGCATGAAGGTCGCGTAGAAGCCCGCGAGGGTGAACCAGAACGCCGCCTTGCCCCAGCCTTCATGCAGGCGGAAGCCGAACGCTTTGGGGAACCAGTAGGTCAGGCCGGCAAAGCCACCGAACACAACCCCGCCGATGATGACGTTGTGGAAATGTGCGACCAGGAAAAGGCTGTTGTGCAGCTCGAAATCGGCGGGAGGCACCGCCAGCATCACTCCGGTCATGCCGCCGATCACGAAGGTAATGATGAACCCGATCGACCACAGCATTGGCGCGTCGAAGCGGATGCGCCCGCCATACATGGTGAAGATCCAGTTGTAGATTTTCACACCGGTCCCGACGGCGATGATGCTGGTGGCAATGCCGAACACGGCATTCACGTCGCCGCCCGCGCCCATGGTGAAGAAATGGTGCAACCACACCATGAAGGAGACGAGGCAAATGAAAAGCGTGGCGGCAACCATGGAGCGGTAGCCGAACAGGGGCTTGCCGGAAAACGTGGGGATCACTTCGGAAAACACGCCGAAGGCGGGCAGTACCAGGATGTAGACTTCCGGATGGCCCCAGGCCCAGATGAGGTTCACGAACATCATCTGGTTGCCGCCTGCGGTATCCGTGAAGAAGTGGAAACCCAGGTAGCGGTCCAGCGCCAGCATGGCGAGCGTCGCCGTCAGCACCGGAAAAGCGGCGACGATCAGCAGGTTGGATGCCAGCGCGGTCCAGCAGAACACCGGCATGCGCATATAGCTCATGCCGGGGGCACGGATTTTCAGGATGGTGGTGACGAAATTGACACCGGTCAGCAGCGTGCCCACGCCGGAAATCTGCAACGCCCAGATATAGTAATCGACGCCGACGCCAGGTGTGTATTGCGCCTCCGACAAGGGCGGATAGGGCAGCCAGCCAGTGCGAGCGAACTCGCCCACCACCAAGGACAGGTTCACCAGCAGCGCGCCGGTCGCGGTAAGCCAGAAGCTGGTGGAATTCAGTGTCGGGAAGGCGACGTCGCGTACGCCGAGCTGCAACGGCACGACGAAATTCATCAGGCCGATCATCATCGGCATGGCGCCGAAGAAGATCATGATCGTGCCGTGGGCCGAGAAGATCTGGTCGTAATGCTCTGGTGGCAGATAGCCTGGGGCACGGAACGCCAGCGCCTGTTGCGAGCGCATCATCAGCCCGTCGATGAAGCCGCGCAGCAGCATCAGCAGCGACAACAGCATATACATTACGCCGATGCGCTTGTGATCGACGCTGGTGATCCACTCGTTCCACAGGTACGGCAGGTGGCCCTTGACGATGATCCAGATGATGACGGCGACCAGCACCAGGAAGACGGCGCCGCCGGCGACCAGGGGAATCGGCTGGTCGAACGGGATGGCCTGCCAGGTGAGCTTGCCAAGCATCTCAACCCTCCGGACGTGGGTGGCCGCGTAGGCCGCCAGGTCCGGTCTGCGGACCCGGGCCCGGCGGGACGGTCCGGGCCGTAATGGCGCGGAACAATGACGGATCGACTGATCTGTAGGCGTAGGGCTGGACGTTCTGGCTTTGCTTCTCCAGGGTGGCATAGCCGGTCAAATCGAGCGTCGGTCCCCTGCCCTGCTGAACGCTCTGCACCCAGCTCGCGAAATCTGCCGGTGCCACTGCGCGCATGGTGAAGTGCATGCCGGAGAAACCGTCGCCGCTGAACTGCGACGACTCACCGTAGTAGTTGCCCTGATGGTTGGCCTCCAGCCAAAGCTGGCTGACCATGCCGTTCATTGCGTAGATCATGCTGCCGAGCTGCGGCACGAAGAACACGTTCATCACGCTTGCCGACGTGAGATAGAAATGGATCGGCGTGTTGGCCGGCACGACGAGCTGGTTGACGGTGGCGATGTGCTGGTCTGGATAGATGAACAACCATTTCCAATCGAGCGAGACGACTTGCACGTTGAGTGGCGCGTTACGCGATGCGATCGGCTTGTATGGATCGAGATCATGCGAGCCGATCCAGATCACGCCGCCCAGGAACAGGATGACCAGCAGCGGGATGGCCCAGACGATCAGCTCCAGCCGGCCAGAATAGTCGAAATTCGGCAGATAACGCGCCCGGGTGTTGGATGCGCGGAACCACCAGGCAAACAGCAATGCCGCGACAAGCGTCGGCATCACGATCGCCAGCATGATTTCCAGGGCGTTGAGCATGATCAGCCCGTCGGAATCGCCGATCGGGCCTTGCGGATCCAGGATTCCGCCGCACGCGCCCAGCGGCAGCAGCGGCGAAATGCGAACAGCGGTGCGCAGGCAAGACCTCACGCGCCTGGAAACAGCGTGCGCGGGACAGATAGGCTGCGCCGAATTCGCGCGCATGATGCGGTGGCCTCCCGTTATCGAGCGCATGACGCCAGACTGACATCTCTGCCGGGAACCGGCATTGCTGCCGGATCCTCAGCGGCCATCTTCGAAAATGTACGCACGCGAGAAACTCCAGCGGCGCCGGCAGTGGAACATGGACGGACAGTGGTTGCCTTCTTGAGCAACCGCCGCAAGCGATTGTTTTTGTGCGGCCCTGAGCAATGAGCGCAACGGCCAACGGCTATCCGCAGATCAACCGCATTGCCAGAGCCTATGCGTTCACGATCCGGGCAATTGATCGGGTATCGCCGCGGCTATTTCGTATGAAACCACCGTATGCCGTCTTGTCCGAATGCTTGCTGTTTTGTCGGAACGCTGGTGCGCGATCCCCGGGTCAAGCCAGACGACAGGACCGAACGACGCGCTGGAAGCCTGGCTCACAGGACACACAACAATACTCACGCAAACGGGAACCTCTGGTATCCGCCGCTTGTTTACGCGGAAACGCAGAGGAGTCCGCGTGATGACTGATCCTGGGAAAAGCGAAGCAGTGCAGGTCGAGTTACCTGCCCGTGGTTATCCGCCTTCAGAAGAGGCCGTGAGTAACTGGTTCCGTGGCCGTGTTGGACGCGAGCCGGCCGAATTGGAACTGGGCATGATCATCGGTGCCATGGCACAGCGTGAAGCGACGCGGCCACGTGACCACGGCGCACCGCCCACGGAAGCCTGGATCACCGGCCCGTTGCCCTCACGTACTGTTCATGACTGAACTCCGCATGCAGTGGTGGCGGCCCGGGATCGGGTGGCACGGGAATGGGAAACGGCGGCTCCTCAATTGGGGGCGGCTCGTCAGGATCGGGATCGGGATCAGGGTCGGTCGGTCCGCCCGGCGGGCGGGGTGGCACGGATAGCGACGCCCGCCAGGCGGCCAAGGTCATGCCCGCGCGCCGCCGTCGCCTGCCGGGGCCGGCAACGGACGCATCGCCTGCTGCGCCGTCTGGGTCGCAAGCTGCAACAGCGTCGAACTGGATTCCACTGCCCGGTTCACCGCGCCAAGGTAGATATTGCGCTGCACCTCGGCGAATTCTTCCAGCGACTTGCACCGCAACAGCTCCTGCGGCCGATGGGCCGCTTCGTCGGCCGTGCGATCCAGCATATCGAGCCAAACGTGCTGCATTTGTTGCAGGCCCTGCCCCAATCGAAGATAGCTCGAGAACAGTGCTTGCAGGTTTTCCGCGGTGTTGTCGCCGGCTTCATGCCAGATTTGCAGAGCGCGCGCCATAGCCCCCAGCACGCGATGGCTGCGGCCACAGCCGACCTCGGCCAGCCGTCCATTCATGCCGGCCGCCGCGCGCATGCCCAGCATCATGACTTCGTGGCCTTGCTCGGCCACGCGCTGCCCCATTTCGACCGCCGCATCGGCGGTCTTGGCCACGGTGTCCGCAACGCTCTCGCCCATGTCGCGGAACTCCTCCGCAGCTTCCTGCGCTACCGCCTCGCCTCGCTCGATTGCCTCGCGTGAGGCGCGCGCCGCCGCGTCACGATTCCTTCTTGTCTCTGACATAGGAATTTCCCCTTGCATGGCGGCGCAGTACCACGCCGCAGGGGAAGAATGCGCCGCAATGCCACTGGTTGCGTGACAGATCGGAAAGAACGAAAATGTCGCACAGGATTGCTCTGTCGCGGTTACAGCAGGGCGCGGTTACAGCAGGGCGCGGTTACAGCAGGGATGGAGGAGACGCACAATGGCAAGGTTGGTGGCGGCGTTTGGCTCATCGCATAGCCCGATGCTGGCGGCACAGGCCGCGGACTGGAACGGCGGTTTCCTAAGCCGCGACCGCGCCCGCGCGCATGTCGATCTCGATGGCAATCCGTGTCGTTACGATGATTTGCTGGCGTCCGCGCCGGCTGACGCCGTAGCACGCATCGCACCGGAACTGCTGACGCAGCGGCATGCCCAGGTGCAGGCGTCGATTGCGCGCCTCGCCGACGATATCGCCAGTGCACAGCTCGATGCGCTGATCGTGGTCGGTGACGACCAGGAGGAATTGTTCGACCACACCAACATGCCAGCCATCGGCATCTACTATGGCGAGACGATCCGCAACGCTGGGCAGGCTTCGATTGCCGGCGAAGACTGGATGGCGCAGGCCCGCCGGCGTTACCTGGAGCCGGCCGAAGCGGCAGAGCGCCCGTGCCACCCGGCCCTGGCGCGTCATCTGATTGGGGCGTTGCAACAGGACGGGTTCGATATTTCGGTGATGCGCGCGGTGCCTGCGGGCAAGTTCGAAGGCCACGCGTATTCGTATGTTCACCGGTTCTGCATGGCGAACGCCGTGGTGCCAATCGTGCCGGTGTTCCTGAACGCCTACTACCCGCCCAACCAGCCGACGCCGGCACGCTGCTTCGCCTTGGGTGAGGCGCTTGCCCAGGCGGTGGCTGCATTCCCGGGTGAGTCGCGAGTGGGGATCATGGCTTCCGGTGGGCTCAGCCATTTCGTGGTGGACGAGGCGTTCGACCGTGCGTTGCTGGATGCGCTGCGGCGGAAGGATTCGGGGTTCTTCTGCGCGGCGCCGCTGGCAAAGTTGCAATCCGGCAGTTCGGAGATTCGGAACTGGATCTGCGTTGCGGGTGCGGCGGGGATGTTGGATGTTGCGTGGAGCAATTACGCCCCGGGGTATCGCACGCCGGCGCTGACCGGCACCGGTTTGGCTTTTGCCAGCATGCGATAACGGAACACCAAACCCCCGCCCCACCCGACTGGTGCCCAGAACCGGAGAAGCGCGAAACTGCCCGATCCATGTCATTGCGAGGAGCGCAGCGACGAAGCAACCTCGGTCGGTACAGCGCGCGGAAGGTTCGTGCGCCCGCGCAACCTGGATTGCTTCCTCCCGTCACGCGTCGCCAGCGGTCCTCGCAATCGAATCGGTCGCGTGACGCACGCTTCTCCGATCGTGGGCACTAATCCAATTGCAGCAACTGCGCCTTCAAATAGGCCGTCTCCGGCAAGTGCGGATGCACCGGATGGTCCGGCCCCGCACCCGACGTAACCAGCACGCGTCCGTCCCGCCGCGCGCGATGCAAGCCAAATGAAATCTGCGCAGCCCATGCGTCCAAGGCCGCGTGATAACTGCACGACGCCACAAACAGAAAACCGCCCGGCGCCACCAGAGGCGCCGCCAGCCGAGCCATGCGGCCATAGGCGCGCAACCCGGCTTCCGCATCCTTCCGCGAGCGCGCAAAGGCAGGCGGATCGCAGACAACGATATCGAACCGCTCTCCGGCGGCCGCCAGCGCCGTCATCACATCGAACGCATCGCCGCGCTGTGCCGCGACATGTTCTGCCACCCCGTTCAGCGCCGCCGCCTGCAATGCCAGATCGAGCGCCGGCATGCTCGCATCCACCAGCGTCACCGACGTCGCCCCCGCGGCCGCGCAGCGCAAACCGAAAGCGCCGGTATGGCAGAACACGTCCAGCACCCGCGCGCCGGAGGCCAAACCCGCGACGCGGTCGCGGTTCGGACGCTGATCGAAAAACCAGCCGGTCTTCTGCCCGGTTAGCAGGTCAACCGAAAACCGCACGCCGCCCTCCACCACCGTTGCGGCGGCATCGCTGCCATGCAGCAGCGCAACCCTCTCGGCCAAGCCCTCCAGCTTCCGCGCTCCCGAGTCATTCCGCGCCACCACCGCCCGCAGCGGCAACAGTCCCAGCAGTGCCTCGACGATCAGGGGCGTCAACAGCTCCATCCCTGCCGTGTTGGCGGACAGTACCGCCACGTCGTCATAGCGATCGATAATCAGCCCAGGCAGCCGGTCCGCCTCGGCATGGACCAGCCGGTGGAACGGCCCGTCGCACACCTGACCGCGCAATGCGATCGCGGCGGCCAGCCGTCCCCTGATCCATCGGACATCGATCGCCGCATCCGGATCGCGATCCAGCAATCGCGCCGCGATCAGCGAGTGCGGGTTGAACATGAACGTGCCGAACCGCGAGCCGTCGTCGCCCTCCAGCCGGACCACGCCTCCCGGTACCATGCGGCGGTACTCCGGCCGCATCGCAATTTCGTTCGAGAACACCCATGGCGCACCCGCCCGCAGCCGCCGTCCCTGGCCGGGGACCAGCCGTAAAACCGGCCGGTCCGTTGGTCGTCCATCCTGCATCGCATCCCGTCCTTGAAACTCTTTCACAAGCGCCCGCCGCATACCCTTGGGCAATGCGCTGCACCCTGATGCATGGCCCCCCGTGCGCCACCTGATCGCCCATCTGCGTAGCGGCGACTGGCTGTCGCCCGAGCGCGTCACCGCCTGGGCCACCGTCCTGCTCGTTGCCGAGTGCCTGATCACCTTGTTCCTGGCGCTGTGGCAGCACGGCGTGTTCGGGCCGGAGCCCAACCCGCCGCCGAGCGATTTCGTCAGTTTCTATGCCGCGGGCAAGCTGGCGTTGGCCGGCACTCCCGCACGCGCCTACAACCACGCCGCGCACTGGGCGGCAGAGCAATCCGCGACCTGGAGCACGGCCCGCTACGTCTATTTCTACTACCCGCCGATCTTCCTGCTGCTATGCGCGCCGCTGGCCGCGCTTCCCTATTTTGTCGCCTTCGCCGTGTTCCAGGTCGCAACTCTCGTCCCCATGCTACTGGTGATGCGCAGCGTGCTGAGCGCCCGGTCCTGGGGCTGGCTGCCGACATTGCTGGCGTTTCCGGCCATGTTCTGGACGATGGCGCTTGGCCAGAACGCGTTCCTGACCACCGCCTTGTTCGGTGGCTTCACCCTGTTGCTGGATCGCCGCCCCGCCGGTGCGGGCGTATTGCTCGGACTGCTGAGCTACAAGCCGCATTTCGGCCTGCTGCTGCCGGTCGCGCTTATCGCCGGCGGCCGCTGGCGGACCTTCGCTGCGGCGGGGCTCATGGTCGCCGCATTGGTCGGCTTGTCCGCCGCAATCTTCGGCTGGCAAACCTGGGCGGCTTTCCTGAACAGTTTCGGCGGTGCCGGTGCCACCTACCAGTCGGGCAAGGTCGATTTCGCCGGCATCGACACACCGTTCGGCGCCGCCCATCTGCTGGGAGCCTCGCCGGGGTTCGCCGGTGCATTGCAGGCTGTCGCGATGCTGGCGATGGCCGGCGTGACGGCCCTGGTCTGGCGGTGCTCTGCCTCCCACCCGATGCGCTGCGCCACGCTCCTCACCGCGACATTGCTCGCCGTGCCTCTGGCCTTGCTCTACGACAAGCTGATCCTGCTGCTGGCGATCTGCTGGCTGGTGCGCGCGGCAGAAGAACGAGGATGGCTGGCGTGGGAAAGGCTGGTGCTGCTGGCGGTTTGGCCGGCCTCGGTGGTGAGCTGGCCGATCGGCGCCGCATGCCAAGTCCCGCTCGGACCGCTGGTCACCGTGGCGGTGCTGGTGCTGTGCCTGCGGCGTGCATGGCACGCCCCGGCGGTGCGGCCGGTCCAGGCAACGTCGGATCGAGTGATGGTTCAGACGGCTGGCGCGACCCCGTAGCGCTTGAACCAGGTCAGCATGCGATTCCACCCGTCCACGGCGTCGGTCGCGCGGTAGCTTGGGCGGTAATCGGCATTGAAGCCGTGGGGCGCGTCCGGATAGACGACGATTTCCACGGTCTTGCCGGCCGCCTTTGCCTTGGCCGCGGCCGCACGGACATCGGCCAGCGAGATGCTCTGGTCCTGCCCTCCATAGAGGCCAAGGACAGGGCATTGTATTTCCGTCACAACATCAAGAACAGTACGGGGCTGGATCGGGCTGGTGGGGCCTTTGATCGGCCCGTACCAGACGACCGCCGCGCGCAGATGCGGGTTGTGCGTGGCATATAGCCAGGTTTGCCGTCCCCCGCGGCAGAAGCCGGTAACGCCCAGGCGGTCTCTGTCGCCCTTGTTATGTTCTGCCCAGGCCGCTGTTGAATCGAGATCCGTCATGTATTCGGCGTCGGGTTTCTTGGAGATGACGTCTTTGATGATGGTCGGGACGTCCGTCATCTTCGAAAGATCGCCGATACGCGCATAATATTCGGTGGCAACGGCGAAATATCCGTCCTTCGCCAGACGCCGGCACACATCCTTGATATGCTCGTGGACGCCGAAAATTTCCTCGTTCACCAGGATGATCGGAAAATGCGAGCCCCTGGCGGGACGCGCGAAATACGCAGGCAGATGGCCGTCCTTTACCGGGATCTGCGTTTCGCCCGCATCCAGGCCCTTGGTGTCGGTGTGGATCATCTGCGCTTCCACCGTCTGGGTGGCAAGCGTGAAACCGGAAATCAGGCCGGTCATAACCAGGCCGCGGCGCGCCAGCGGATAACGCTGCAGGCCAGCCTCCTCTGACAGGTCATTCATCACGATCTCCGGTTTGATGCACGGGTTGAGGGTGGCGCAGACGATAGGCTGGCGCAATGGCTTCTCTGGCCGGACGTTGCCACGCCCTGCGGCCAGCCCTACGCTCGATAGCGATACCCAACCCGAGGGGGGAGAGCATTCAGATGAAGGTCGGTGACGCCGTTGCGGAAATCATGAGGCGCGAGGGGATCGAGATCCTCTGTGGCTATCCTGTGAACCATCTGCTGGAATATGCCGCCAAGGCTGATATCCGCCCGATCATCGTCCGCCAGGAGCGCATCGGACTGCACATGGCGGATGCAATCTCCCGTGTCACGTCGGGCAAGAAGATCGGCGCCTTCTGCATGCAGCACGGTCCCGGAACGGAAAATGCCTATGGCGGCATCGCCCAGGCGTACAGTGAGTCCGTGCCGGTACTGGTAATTCCGCAAGGCTATCCGCGCCGCATCGCGCATATCGAACCGAACTACAGCGCCGTGCGTGAGATGAGGGGGGTGGCGAAGATCGCCGAGCCGGTGACGGTGCCGAGCGAGCTGTCCAACGTGATGCGCCGCGCGTTCAGCAACCTGCGCAACGGTCGCGGCGGCCCGGCGATTGTGGAAATTCCCACCGACATTTGGAATGAGGAGATCGGCGAACTGGACTACACGCCGGTGGGACGGCACCGTTTCGGCCCTGATCCGGCCGACGTGCGCAAGGCGGCGGCGGCGATCCTGGCGGCGAAGCGTCCGGTGATCTACGCCGGCACCGGCGTGCAATGGGCGGAAGCCTGGCCGCAACTGCGTGCATTCGCCGAATTGCTCGGCGCGCCGGTCACCACCAGCCTGGGTGGCAAGAGTTCGTTCCCCGAGAACCATGAGCTGTCGCTGGGGTCCGGCGGCAACGCGGTCCCGAAGCCGGTGCATCATTTCGTGCAGAACGCCGACCTGATCATCGGCATCGGGTGCTCGTTCACCGAGACGAATTTCGGCATCAAGTTCCCCAAGGGCAAGAAATTCGTCCACGCGACGCTGGATCCGAACCACCTGAACAAGGACGTGAGCAGCACTGTCGGGCTGGTCGGCGATGCGGCACTGACGCTGGAGGCGCTGATCGGCGAGTTGCGCCAGACCATCAAGGCAAATCGCGACACCAAGGACGTGGTGGCGGAGATCAAGGCTGTTCGCGAGGAATGGATGGCGCAATGGCAGCCGCTGTTGAATTCCAACGAAGCACCGATCAGCCCGTATCGTGTGATCTGGGAACTGATGGCGGCAACGGATCCGAAGAACACGATCATCACGCACGATGCGGGCAGCCCGCGCGACCAGATCTCGCCGTTCTGGGTCTCCACCGAGCCGATGTCCTATATCGGCTGGGGCAAGACGACGCAGCTCGGCATGGGGCTGGGGCTGGCGATGGGCGCCAAGCTGGTGCATCCGGAAAAAACCTGCATCAACTTTTGGGGCGATGCGGCGATCGGCTTCACCGGCATGGATTTCGAAACCGCGGTGCGCGAGCGCATCCCCATCCTGTCCTGCCTGATGAACAATTTCTCCATGGCGATCGAGCTGAAGGTGATGCCGATCTCGACCGATAAGTACCGATCGACGGATATCTCCGGCAACTACGCCGACATGGCGAAGGCGTTCGGCGGCTATGGCGAGCGCATCACCGACCCGAGCCAGATCAAGGCGGCGATCCAGCGCGGAATCGAGCAAACGAAGGCGGGCAAGCCGGCGCTGCTGGAGTTCATCACCGCGAAGGAGACGCGGGTTTCGAAGTTCTGACATGGTTGTGGCGGGCGTATGCCCGCCACTCTTCTCCTGTCATGGCCAGGCCTGACCCGGGCACGCAACCAATGTCGTTGCGCGTTGCCACCGGCCGAACGGACCGACTCACGACTGGATGAAAACGTGGGAGGAGGAACGCGTTCGTCCAGTCGCGGGTCGGCCGCGCCGGTCGTGTGCTAAATCGCAATGACAGAAGGCGCACGATTAACATTTCTCTGTTACCGATTACGACTGCACCAATTGCAACAGCCCAAACGCTGCCGCGTCACCGCCTCTGGTGCGCCGTCCCGCTTTCCGGCAGCATCGCACGCTCATCCTGATGAGCCGCCCCATCATGCCCCGCCCGCGCGTCCTCGCCCTGCTTGCCGCTTTCCTCTTTCAAACCCTCCTCGCCACTGCCGCCCTCGCCGATGGCACCCTCCGCATCGGTCTCAACGAAGATCCCGATGCGCTTGACCCCGCCCGCAGCGGCACGTTCGTCGGCCGCATCGTCTTCGCCGCCGCCTGCGACAAGCTGATCGACCTCGACGCGCAAGACAATTTCGTCCCGCAGCTCGCCACTGCCTGGCAATGGGCGCCGGACGGGTTGGCGTTCACCCTCACGCTGCGCGACGGCGTGCATTTCCAGGACGGCGAGCCACTGGATGCCGAGGCGGTGCGGGCCAACATCATGCGCTACAAGACCGCGCCGGAGAGCCTGCGCAAGGGCGAGATCGCGCCCGTCAGCGCCGTCGAAGTGGTCGATCCGCACACCGTCCGGCTGCGCCTGTCCAAACGCTACGCGCCGCTGACCGCGGTGCTGGCGGACCGCGCCGGCATGATGCTGGCACCGAAGGCGATGGCGGCGCTGGGCACCAAGATCTCCGACGTGCTGCCATGCGCCGGACCCTTCCGGCTGACCGAGCGCGTCGCACAGGATCGTATCGTGGTCGATCGTTTTCCCGGCTACTGGAACGCTGGCAATGTGTTCCTGGACCGCATCGTGTACCAGCCGATTCCTGACACAACGGTCCGGCTGGTGAACCTGCAGGCGGGCAGGCTGGATATGGTCGAGCGCCTGGCGCCGAGCGACGTTGCCAAGGTGAAGGCCGACCCGCATCTGCGGCTGCAGAGCATCACCGGACTCGCCTATTATTCGCTCTCCATCAACCTGGCCGCCGACGGACCGCTGGCGCATGACCCACGCGTGCGCGCCGCCCTCGAGGCAAGCATCGATCGCATCGCCCTGAACCAGGTGGTGATGGACGGGCAGTTCACCCCCTCGAACCAGTTCGAGGCGCCGGGCACGAAGTTCTGGAACCCGGCACGGCCGGTGCCGCCCCGCGACGTGGCCAAGGCGAAGGCGCTGCTGCTGCAGGCGGGCGTGCCGCATCCCGCCTTCACCCTGATCACCGACAACAGCCCGCTGGAGGTCCAGGTCGGCGAGGTGATCCAGTCGATGGCCGCCGAGGCCGGCTTTGACATCAGGCTGCAGGCGCTGGAGGCGAATGCGCAGGTGGCAACCGCGAGGACCGGCGCCTACCAGGCGACGCTGGTGTTGTGGAGCGGGCGCGCCGATCCAGACGGCAACGTATCGATCTGGCTGGCCTGCGACGGGTTCCTGAACTGGGGGAAATATTGCAGCACGGGCTTCGACGACGTGCTGACCCGCGCGCGAGAGGCCACCGGGATCGCCGAGCGGCAGGCGCTGTACCGGCAATTGTCGGACATCTATCTGAACGACCGGCCGCACATCGTCCTTTACCACGTCAAATGGCTGTGGGCGATGCGCGACGGCGTCACCGGTTTCGTTCCCGAGCCGGACGGGATGATCCGCCCGCAGGGGATACGGCTGGCCGAGTGAGAGCAAGGTCGGGGCGCGCGATGCGTCAGCCGTGGCCGGCGCGGAGCGAGGCCTGGCGGCGGGCTACGTCGCCGCCGCGGCAATACGGGCAAGCGCCTCGTCGCGTCCGAGCGCGGCAAGAGTCACGTCGATCCCGGGACTGACGGTGCTCCCGGTCAGCGCGGCGCGCAGCGGCTGGGCAACCTGGCCAAGCTTGGACCGGGACTGCTCGGCATAGCCGCGCAGCGCCGCATCCAGTGTCGGTGGCGTGAAATCCGTCGCGTCCAGCGCCGCCGCCAGTCCGCGCAGCATCAGCTTCGCCTCGGCGGTCAGCAGTGCCATCGCCTTGGGCTCGAACGGCAGCGGAATGGTCCGGGCCAGGAACGCCGCGCTGTCCGCCAGCTCCACCAGCGTCTTCGCCCGCTCCTTCAGGCCCGGCATCAGTGTGCGGATGCGCCCAGCGGCAATGCCCCCGAGCGACAGCTCCGGACGATGCGCCAGGCGTTGCAGCACGTCGTGGGTCAGCCGCTCGTCATCCGCCTGGCGCAGATAGATGCCGTTCAGGTGCGTCAGCTTGGCGTAGTCCATCCGGCTCGGCGAGCGGCCGACATCGTGCAGGTCGAACAGCCGGATCGCCTCGGCGGCATCGACCACCTCCACGTCGCCGTGCCCCCAGCCCAGGCGCAGCAGGTAGTTGCACAACGCCTCCGGCAGATAGCCCTGCTCACGGAACTCCAGCACGCTGACCGCGCCGTGCCGCTTGGACAGTTTCGCGCCGTCGGCACCATGGATCAACGGGATATGCGCGAAGCGCGGCAGGTTCCAGCCCATCGCCTGGTAGATCTGCACCTGGCGGAACGTGTTGGTCAGGTGATCGTCGCCGCGGATCACATGGGTGATCGCCATGTCGCGGTCGTCCACCACCACCGAGTGGTTGTAGGTCGGCGTGCCGTCGCTGCGTAAGATGATCATGTCGTCGAGTTCGGCGTTGGCTACCCTCACGGTGCCCTGCACGAGGTCGTCCACCACGGTCTCGCCGTCGCGCGGCGCCCTCAGGCGGATCACCGGTGCGACGCCCGGCGGCGCCTCGGACGGGTCGCGGTCTCGCCAGCGCCCGTCGTAGCGGGGTGGCCGCCCTTCGGCGAGCGCCTGCTCGCGCATCGCCTTCAGCTCCTCGAGGGTGCACCAGCATCGATAGGCGTGGCCCGCCTCCAACATCTGTCGCGCGACCTCGGCGTGCCGTTCAAGCCGCGTGTGCTGGTAGACCGTCTGGCCATCGCGCGGCAGCCCCATCCAGTCGAGCCCCTCGAGGATTACCTGGATCGCGGCATCGGTGCTGCGTGCCCGGTCGGTGTCTTCGATGCGCA
>DATKPQ010000163.1:0-5930 GCA_035523995.1 Acetobacteraceae bacterium
GTGCATCCGGCGCTGAAGGTGGAGCTGGACACATGGAAGCAGGACAGGGTTGTCGGTACGACAATCCTCGCCAACAAATTTGGCCGCCCTTGGCAGGACAGCAACCTGTCAAAGCAGCTCGGCGACGCGCTGGCCAAGATCGAAGGCTTCCCCGCCGGCAAGAACATCCACGGTCTGCGGAAGCTGGCGGCCGTCAACCTCGCACAGTGCGGGTGCAGCCTGCACGAGATTGGCGCGATTACCGGCCACAAGTCCCTTGCCATGATCCAACTCTACACAGCAGCAGTGGATCAAGAGCGGCTGGCTGAAGCTGCCATTATCCGCCTGTCGGATGCGCGGACAGCAAAGACGGAAAACGCCTGAAAAATCGGCCTAGAAGGCCGGCTTAATCATCCAACAGATCATGTTCCTGGCAGACAGCGCCCGGCAGGACCGCACCGATACCGGCCCCCTCACCTACGCGACCTTCGTCGCCTTCTTCCCGCATTTGATCGCCGGCCCGATCGTCCGCCCGAAGGATATCGTCCCGCAGCTACAGCAGCGCGCTCTCGCCCCGAACGCCGACAACATCGCCGACGGCGCCATGCTCTTCTTGCTCGGGCTGGCGAAGAAACTGGTGCTGGCCGACACATTCGGCGGCTTCGCGGATACCGGCTTCAATGCGGCCGCGTCCGGCGCCCACCTGACATTGTTCGAGGCCTGGTACGCCGTTCTCGCCTACAGTCTGCAAATCTATTTCGACTTCTCCGGCTATTCCGATATGGCGATCGGTCTTGCACGCATGCTGAACGTGCGCTTTCCGTTGAACTTCGCCAGCCCCTACCAATCCCGCAACATTGCCGAGTTCTGGCGCCGCTGGCACATCACGCTGGGCGCCTTCCTGCGAGACTACGTCTACATCCCGCTCGGCGGCAGCCGCTGCAGCACGCTGCGCCAGAGCATGAACCTGATGGGAACCATGCTGCTGTGCGGCCTGTGGCACGGCGCGGCATGGCGGTTCGTGATCTGGGGCGGTTTGCATGGGCTGTACCTGGTGGCGCACCGGCACTCCCCGATTACGCTGCCACGCCTCCTGGCGCAGTCGCTGACCCTGCTGGCCGTGATCGTGGCATGGGTGCCGTTCCGCGCTACCACCAGCGCGGCCGCTTGGAACATGCTCGCCGGCATGGCCGGCATCCACGGCATCGCGCTGCCGCAGATGATCGTACATGCGCTGCCGGTGCTGGCATGGATCGCAACGCCGGTTGAAGTACTCCCCTGGCTTGGCGATGCCCGCACGCTGAGCTTTCCCGAAGTCTCGGCCTGCTTGCTGTTGGGTTGGGGCATCGTATTGCTCTTGCCGCACGTGCACGCATTGTCGGAACGCGCGCGCATCTGGGCACTGACCTCCAGTTTCGCGTTCAGCATGCAAGCGATGTTCTTCGCCCCGCACGTGGCACCGTTTCTGTACTTTCGGTTCTGATGCAAGAAGAGCCGTCGAGACCAGCCCGTTGGTGGCGGCGTGTTCCCCATTCAATCGTGCGGCCTGTTGCCGCCTGCGCCGCGTCGATTTTGCTCTACGTCGCCTGCTTCGGAGCAATCCTCGACCGCCCGCTCTCCTTTGGCTGGCTGCGCCATGAACTCGATGCCCGCCTGGCACGCGGCGCCGCCATCGAGGAACCAAAGCTGGTCATCCTGGCCGGCTCCAATGGTCCCTACTCCCATCGCTGCGAAATCATCGGCCCGCTGCTGCATCGTCCCTGCGTCAACGCCGGAGTCGCCGTCGGCATCGGCCTCGACTATCTGTTCGCGCGCTGGCGCCCGCTGCTACATCCCGGCGACGTCGTCTACATGCCGATGGAAGAAGCCCAATACGTGCGCGACCGTGCCGCCAACGCTCTCGGGCCGGACGCCGCCATCATGCTGCGCCACGACCGCGCCACGCTGGCGCGCCTGCCACCCCGGCGATGGCTGGGTGCCTTATTCGCCTACGATTTGCGCGGCGCTCTCATGGCTGCGATCGAGACGGCGCTCGCCGCGGGCGGCTTTCACGATCCCCGCGCGGCAGTGGACGGGAAAAGCAACGCGATGGGCGACCATATCGGCCACACGGCCACGCTGGCACTGGCGAATGCTCCAGCCCTGCAATCCGCAACCCCCTACCACCCGACCGCATCGCAAATCCGAACCGGCGACGGCAGCGAGCTGATCGCCAGCTTCCTGGATTGGGCGCACGCCCACGGCGTGACAGTGATCGGCGGCCTGCCCACCGGTTTCGACGACTCACCGATCCCGGCTGCGACCGTTGCCGCGATCCGCGCCATCTACGCAAGGCACGATGCTTCGTTCCTGGAACTCCCCAACCGCAGCCGCTATCCGCGCAGCGCGTTCTTCGATACGGCCGACCACCTGAACGAAACGTGGCAGGCAGTGCATTCGATTGCCGTCGCGCGTGGCCTTGCGCCACTGGTGGACACACGTCCCCAGGTCATGACCGCCAATGCGGCGTGTCGCATCGAGCAAGTGCCGGAAGCAAGCGTTTACGCAGATTGCGGAAGATGACGAGGACTCGCGCAGATCGTATCTGCTGTTGGCATCGTCGAGCCCATCTTCCATGACAAGCGGAAGAAATCCTCGCGGGCCGCAACGATTTCGACGATTTCCGATGCAGATAGCCGTCCCAATCGGACCTTCGCAATCGGCCCAGGAAATGGCATGCAATGGGCAGGCGGCATACTGTCTTGGGCTCATATGACATCACAGGTACGAAAGGCGCTTAACGCAGAGATCGCAGAACAGATAAAATCACAGAGGCCGCAGGGTCGATTTGCAGGGCTACCGCGCCAACGGCAGCTTGGTCCCCGCCACCGCGCGTTCGGCCAGCACGGTCTTTCGGAAGCGGAACAGTTTGGCTGGCCTGCCGCCGGTTTCGGCCGTCGAGCGGCCGGTTTCTTCCACCAACTCCTGTTGCTCCACGAGGCGGCGGAAGTTCTGCTTGTGCAGGCGGCGCCCGGCCAGCGCTTCCACGCTGCGCTGCAACTGCCCCAGCGTGAATTCCGGCGGCATCAATTCGAAGACCAGCGGACGGTATTTGATCTTGCCGCGCAGTCGCGCGATGCCGGTGGCGAGGATGCGGCGGTGGTCGTGTGCCATTGGATGTCCCGCCACAACCGTCCCGCCGGCTTCGGGTACCAACCCGGCCTCCCACAGCGTTTCGTAGCGTTGCAGGACGAGATCCTCATTCCAGGCGTGGCCGTCCAGGCCGAAATTGATCGCCGCCCGGCTCCGGCGCTGCCAGCGCAACATCGCGTCGGGCGCCGCATCGGCCCAGGCGTGCAGCGCGGTTGTTAGCTGAGCTCCCGGTGCGGCGTCGGGGTCACGCCGGTCCTCCCACGGGAAATAGCGGTACCAATCCTGCCAGCCGACGCCTCTGCTGCCCGCGCCGTGACTTTCCTGCGGTATTTCGCGAGTCAGGCCGAGATAGGAGATCGACACGGTCCGCCGCCCCGATGCCGTCCGGTCCCTGTCGGCGAATGTGTACAATTGCTCCACATAGCCGAGCGGATGATGCGTCTGTTGCTCCACCCAGGATCGCAGCGACGCTTGCAGCGAACGGTGGGCCGTCGCGAATGGACCCGAGGGTAGGGCGTTGCCGCGATCGATGGTCAGCACGCGCGGCTCGGCCTCGGTGACCGCGACGACCACCGCGATCAGCTCGGCGTCAACCGAGCTGTCCTGCCGCAAAGCGCTGCCATTCTGCATGAGGAGCGTCATCGCATGCGCGGGGGCGGTTCGTCACGGATCGTTTGCGCCGGCCGGGTTGGGTTTGGGCTGACCCGCATAGAGGGCCTGCGCATCCCGATGCAGCGCGGCGCGCGACGTGTCGTTGGAGTAGAACATGTGTCCGCCAGGATAGACGACAAGGTGCACGCGATCAGCCTCGCCGTCCGGCAATGCCCGCAGGATCAACACGTCGGTGAAATACGGCGTGACCAGATCGAACATGCCATCCGCGATCAGCACGTGCATGCGCGGGTTGAGCGACAGCGCGGCCTGGAGATAGCTGATCGACTCCGGGCTGTGCTGGCCGGGGCCCCAATCCCACTGCCGCGCCACGGTTTCGTTCAACGCGTCGTAGGTGACGTCCGGGCGCCAGTGCAGTTTTTCGTTATAGATCGCCATCATGGCACTGGTGACAGGGGCTCGGAACCCTTCCAGCACCGGATCGGGATAGGCACTGAACGGCCGGTGCGGAAACGGCTCGGGGTTCGCAATCGTGGCGTCATAGGGGCTGCCCACGAGACCGCGGGCCCGTTGCAGTTCGTGCAGGAATACGTCCGCGTCCAGACGGCCGTGGTAGCGGCGAATCAGTGCCGGATCGAGTCCGGTGAGCGCCGCAACGCGCGTCGCCAGCCGCGCCAGCGCCGCGGTGTCGCGTTCCCCGCGCACGATGTCGGTGAGGTAGTCGGTCGCCGCGTATTGCTCTGCGTCGGCCAAATCGGCGCGCGTTAGTGGCGCTTTCAGCGCGCGGGCGGCGGCAACTTCGGATGGCAGCAGATCTACCCAGCCGAACGGATCGGTGAAGCCGCTCTGGTTATGGGCATCGAGCAATGGCGATATCAGGACCAGGCCTGCGACGGCCACGCCCTGGTTGGATTGCAATACGCGTGTAATGCGGGGCACACGGAAGCCACCGTAGCTTTCGCCGACCAGGAAATGGGGGGAGACGGAACGGTCGTTGCGGTCGAGCCAGCGGCGGATCGCCTCGGCCAGCGCGGTGACGTCGCCGGAGACCGACCAGAGTCGTTTGCGCGCGGCGTCGCCGCCCGGAATGGTGGAAAAGCCGGTGCCGGGCGGGTCGATGAACACCAGGTCGGTGAAGTCCAGCCAGGTGTCGACATTGGGGATGGGCGCGGGGGATGCGGCGGGCTCTGCGGGGTCGTTGGCCAGGATCACGCGCCAGGGTCCGATGGCACCCACCTGCGACCAGGCGGAGGCCGCGCCGGGGCCGCCATTCACGACGAAAGTCAGTGCGCGGGTCTGCTTGTCGGCTCCGTCGAGCTGGTAGGCGACAAAGCCAATTTCCGCCTGAAGCGCGCCCTTGTTGTCGCGCAAGGGAATGCTGCCGGCGGTGGCAGTGAATTGCAGCGTTTGGTTGGGAAGCGCGAGCGTGTGGTGCGTGGTGACGTCGGCCGGTAGGCGGTCGGGCGCGATAGGGGCGGCGGCGGGTTGGGATGCGGCTGCCTCGGCTTTGCGTTCGTGAGGTGGCGGTGCCGGCGTTTGGGCGTGGGCGGTTGCGAGTACGAGCATCATAAAAGGCATGGCGACACGCCAGGCCAGGTTGAGCAGGGGGGAGATCCTGACGGGCAAACGCGTTGCTCCTGTCGCACAAACGTTAGGGGAGTTTACCGGATGTTAAGTCCGTCACGCTACGCCCTGCTTTGGCTGGGACCGGATCGATCGCTGATGCGGTTGGGAGGCAGTCTCGGTCATATCGGCAGGGGAATCGGGTGAATATCCCTAGTGTACCGACTCTAACGCTTGTCGCCCACGGGCGACCTTTTCCAGGATGGCGGAAGCCGACGCGGTCCAGGTGAAGGGCTTGGGGTCGGTATTGTGGTGCTCCAGGTACTGTTGGATAGCGTCGACCAGTTCGGCGACGCTCTTGAACACACCGCAGCGGATGCGGTCGCCGCTGATCAGGCCGAAGAACCGCTCGACCTGGTTGATCCAGGAAGCAGACGTCGGGGTGAAGTGCATGTGGAAGCGGGGGTGCCGCTTCAACCACGCCTGCACCTTGGCATGCTTGCGAGTGGCGTAGTTGTCCGCGATCAGGTGCACATCCAGGTGCGAGGCAGTCTCGGCATCGATCCGGCGCAAGAACTTGAGCCATTCCTGGTGTCGGTGCCGCGGCATGCACTGGCCAATGACCCGACCGGTGGCGACATCGA
>DATKPQ010000164.1:0-39987 GCA_035523995.1 Acetobacteraceae bacterium
GATCCTGAAGCCGAACCGCGGCGGCAAGGGCCTTGGCGTCCAGCTCTTCCAGTCCGCTGACAGCCTGGCTGCGCATGTCGGTGGCGATACCTACGAACCGCCAGTCGATGGCTTGCAGCTCCTCCAAGAATACGTGCGTGCCCCGCGCCCCTTCATCACGCGCGCCGAATTCGTCGGCGGCCGTTTCCTCTACGCGGTCGAGGTGGATACCAGCGATGGGTTCGAACTCTGCCCGGCCGATGCGTGCGCTATCGGCGATGCCGCCTGCCCGGTGGGCGAGGCGCCCCGGGAAAAGTTCAGCATCATTGACGGCATCCCCAATGCGCTTCGCGTCCGTCTCGAGCGGTTCCTGGCGGCTACCGGTATCGAGGTCGCCGGCATCGAGTTCATCGCCGGCACGGATGGCCGCACACTCGTCTACGACGTGAATACGAACACCAACTACAATCCGGATGCCGAAGCCCGCGCCGGCCGCACCGGCACCGCGCGCTCGGGCCCGGGAGCGATCGCGGCCTTCCTTGGTGGCGAGCTGTCCCGACTGCGCCTCGCCGCCTAGCGCGCCGCCACCATCCCGGCAATGGTATCGGCAAGCTGCCCAATGGCAGCGCTCATCGCGTCCACCAGCCCGGGCGTTCCCGGTGCTATCGGCATAACCGAGTAGCGAACGGTCCGCGTCACACTTGCATGCGCCGAGGAGACCGCGATCTGCGCGATCAAGACCACCGCGCCAGACGCATCCGCGTCGAGCCGCTGCACGTTGATCGCGACGGTCGCCCCGGCGTTTGCGGAAATCGCGCCGTTCTCGCCATATACAGTGCTGCCGGGCAGGCGCTGCGTCAGCTCTTCCGACAGTACGCGTCCCAGCATCGCGTCCAGCGGCTCACCCCACCAATCGTTGCCGATGACATCCAGCCGCAGGTTCTCGGATGACCGCACAATCTGCGAGCGCTCAAGATAGTGCGCGACGGCGATTGCACGCAGCTCGATCACCCGTGGCGCGCCGGCATGGTCCGCCCCCGGTACCACGGCCAGTGTATACAGCGATGGATTCGGCGACAGGCAGGCGGCAGGCGTCAATGCCAGCAACCCAATCAGGATGCGTCGTGACAGCATGCTATGGCCCCTGGTCTGTGCGGCCGCGGATCAGCGCCTCCGGATGGCGCGTCAGCAGATCGGCCAGCACACGGAACGACCGCGCCGTATCGGTCAGCTGCACCAGCAGCCGGCTGGCATCCTGATTGAATTGCGAGTTCCCCCCGTACCCCCGCTGGATCGACCCAACCAAAACGTTCAACCGCCGCGCCGTCGAATCCAGTTCCGCGATCATATCAGGCAGTTTCTGCTTCAACGGTCCGGTCGCCGAGTTCAAATTCCGCACCAGCGCATCGGCATCCGTCAGCGTCCGATGCAGCGACGCAATCGAGCCCTGCAGCTCCGGCCCATTCACCATCCCGTTCACCCCCGCCAGCGTCTTGCTCAGATCATCGCTGATCTGCTGGAACGGGATCGCGTCGAGCTTCGACATCAGCGCCGACGCCGCCGTGACGACGTCTTCGCCGCTGCCCGGCAACACCGGGATCACATAGATATCCCCTTGCTTGCTCAGCGTTGCCGGCGGCGCATGAGTGTAGACATCCATGGCGAGTTGCTTTTGCCCGGTGATCAGACTCGCGCTCTCCAGTTGCACCCGCAGTCCTCGGCGCACCAGATCGCGCATCTTCGTGTCGAGATCGCCTCCTGTGGGCAGGTTCAATTGACTGATACGATCCGGTTCCACGTTGAAGCGCACCGGTACCACCACGTTGTCGATCTTCTTGTCATATTGCAGCCCGACACTGCTGACCGTGCCGATCTTGATGCCGCGCAACGTCACCTCCGCGCCAGGCGACAGACCCGCCACGGAACCATCAAAATACGCGAGAAAGTGGATCTGGCGTGGGAACGCCGCCGACTGAGCGTCATCCTTGCTGGCATACAGCGGAAACGCGTGGTTGTCCGCGCTGACCGGAAACCCGCGTCCCTGGTGCGGCGTGTCGAAGGCAATGCCGCCCAGCAGCACCGCGCGCAACGATTCAACCTCCAGTTCCAGCCCGTTCGGCCCCAGTGTCACCGTCGCGCCCGAAGCATTCCAGAAGCGCGAGTTGTCATGCACGTATTGGTCATAGGGCGCGCGCACGAAGGCGTGGATCGTGACGTTCTCCGCCATATGTCCCAGATCCCAGCCCAGCACTTCGCCCACGTCCAGGTCCCGGTAATACACCGGCGAGCCAAGCTGGATGTTGCCGATATTGCCTGCCTCGAGCAGGAAAGTATGCCCCGGCACGTCAGACGTGAGCACTGGCGGCGTTTCGAGACCGATGAAATGGCGCTGCGGTTCCCCGCCCTTCGCCGACGGCTGAAACTCGATGTAGCTGCCGGACACCAGCGTCTCCAGGCCGCTGATGGCGCCGGCGAAAAACCGCGGCCGCACCACCCAGAACTGTGCCTTGTCGGTCAGCAATGGCTCGGACTCGTGGTTCATTCGCACCGTGACGATCACCTGCTGAAGGTCCTTGCTCAGCGCGATGTGGTCCACCGTCCCCATCACCACGTCCTTGTGCCGGACCTGCGACTGGCCGGCGACGAGGCCGGAGGCGGTTTCGAAACTGATGGTGATCAGTGGCCCGCGTTCCATCAGCGTGTGCCAGGCAAGCCAGGCGCCGATCAGCGCGCTGACGATCGGGATTGCCCAGATCAGAGACAGACGCCGCCGCTGATCCATATGTGCGCGGACCACCGCCCGCGGGTGGCGCGTTGGCGTCGGCTGATCGCTCATGGCGGCGGCTTGCCGGACGGAATCTCCGCCGCGTCCCACATCAGCCGAGGATCGAACGACTGTGCCGCCAGCATGGTCAGCACCACCACCGAGGCGAACGCGATGGCACCAGGGCCGGGCAGCACCGAAGCAAGTTCGCCGAACTGCAACACTGCCACCAGCAGCGAACCCACAAAAATGTCGATCATCGACCAGCGTCCGATGCCGTCGATAACCCGGTAGAGTCGGGTCCGGTCACGCAGCCACCGGCGGGATCCGGTTTGCGTCGAGATCAGCAGGAAGGCAAGGCCGACCACCTTGATCACCGGCACCACGATGCTGGCGAAGAACACCAGGGCGGCAAGCGGCCACATCCCGGCGTCCAGCAGTTCGCGCACTCCGCCTATGATGGTGCTTGGCGTGCTGGCGCCGAGTGTGGTGAGCGTGAGCACCGGATAGGTATTGGCAGGAACGTACAGGATCAGCGCTGCGATCCCGAACGCCCAGGTCCGCACGATGGCATTCGGCCTTCTTGCGTGCAGTGGAAATCCGCACCGGGGACAGCGCATACCTGGCACCGTGCGGGTCACGAAGCGGCACACCGGACATCCCATCCGCCGTGCATCGGGGCGCCGGGCACTCATATGTTCCGGTGCCAGCGGCCGGCGGCCGCCGAGGGCGTCCCACACGGCCTCCCGGTCCAGGCAATAATCGGCCGCGATCATCACCACCATCAGCGCCGCCAGCGCATACAGTGCGGGACCGAGTTCGATATTCACCTCGGTCCCCAACCGGGTGAACGCGACGAACACGCCAAGCAGGTAGACCTCGATCATGGACCACGGGCGCAGGCGGTTGGCCCAGAAGAACCAGCCGCGCAGCCATGGCGGCGGGTCGTCGAGATGCGCCCCTAGCAGAACGGTCGTTGTCGCCAGTAATTTCCCCAGCGGTGCGGCGAAGGTGGTGAACAGGATCACCGCGGACAGTTCCCACATGCCGGAATTTTCCAATCCGATCGGCCCCGAGAACAGATCGGCAACACGCGACTGGCCCATGCGGCTGACCACCATCAGCGTGCTGGCCCCAGCAATGAAGAACATAATGAGGGCGGCGACGTTGAGCGCCAGCGGCAGCCCGAGCGGGTCGCCGTGGGCGTGGCGCAGCACAGCGTCGCAGCGCAGGCAGACGGCGCGCGCGCCCGGCGGCAGCCGCGGCACGACCTGAAGCTGGGTGCAGTCGTGACACTCGCACAGGCGCGCCGGGGTCACCGCGGATAGCGCCGGCGCCGCCGCGGACCGCCGATTCAGGGGCAAGGTCAGCAAAGCCATCAGGCGCGGGAGTTCGGAAGGCGGATGGCAGGCATGGCGACAATTCAGGAGGAGTGACGGCTAGTGCCCGGTGTCCCGCAGGCACGATTCGGCGCCCCTCATGTCATAGCGAGCGGCGAAGCGACGAAGCAATCCCCGCCGTGCAGAGGCACAAACGGTCCCGAGACTTCGCCCAACGAAATCGATTCGTCGTTGCTCGCAATGACACATGGACGGTCCGGCTCACACTCCGCTGATACCGATGATCAGCAGATTGGCGGGAAGCCACAGCACCGGCAATCACAACGGCGGGACATGCACGCGGCTACCCCGGCATCCCTCCGGCAAGCCTCTGCCAGCCGCCGCGGGGACGTGCTTTGCTTGCCCGTCATGCCCGTCAAGCCCGACTCCCTGCTCCTGCGCGACGTGTCCGCCGGCTACGGCGAAACCGTCGTGCTCGACGGTGTCTCGCTGGCCTTGGAGCAAGGCGCTACGGTGTCCATCCTGGGCCGCAACGGCGTCGGCAAGACCACGTTGCTGGCCTCGGTGCTGGGCCATACGACGCTGCATGCCGGCGACATCGCCTTTGCCGGCCGGTCGATTACCGGCTTGCGGGCATTCCGGCGAGCGCGGCTGGGTATCGGCTATGTGCCGCAGGAGCGCGAGATTTTCCCCTCGCTCGACGTGGAAGAGAACCTGACCGTCGCGTCCCGTCGCCCGCGGCGCGGCGGCTGGACGGCGGACCGTGTCTACGCCTTGTTCCCGCGCCTGGCCGAGCGGCGCCACAGCATGGGCAACCAGCTTTCCGGTGGCGAGCAACAGATGCTGGCCGTCGGACGCGCGCTGATGCTGAACCCGTCATTGCTCTTGCTCGATGAACCGCTGGAAGGCCTGGCGCCCGTGACGGTGGACCGGCTGCTGGACGCGCTGCGGCGCCTGCGGTCGGAGGTGGGGTTGGCGATCGTGCTGGTGGAGCAACACGCCCGGCTGGCCTTGGAATTTTCGCCACGTGCCGTGGTTCTGAACCGTGGGAGGATCGTCTACGACGGCGCGTCCGGTGCCCTGCTGAATGACTCCGAACGGCTGGCATCGCTGATCGGGGTCAGCGGTGCGTAGGGGTCTGGCACTGATGGATGAACCGCTGTTTCGGTTCCCCCGCTGACGGGGGTGCCGGGCCATGCCGGAACTTGCCGTCAGAGAAGCGCGAGCCACGGGCCCCATGTCATTGCGAGGACGGAGGCGGACAAAGCAATCTCGTTCGGGGACGCCTCCGGACTGTCCCTGCGCCCATACTGCCGGGGTACTTCGCCGCTGGCATTCCTCCGAATGACGAGCAACCGGCGATGCTGCGCTCCTCTACTTCTGGCTACCAGTCTCCACCGATGGACATAGATACCAGCGTTCTGCCGTCCAGGCTGTTTACGGTCGCCGAATATCACCGTATGGCCGAGGTCCGCGTATTCGGTGAGGACGAGCGCGTCGAGCAATTCGATGCGCAGGTTGTTGCCATGGCACCGATCAGGCCGCGTCATGCGCTCATAGTGGACGTGTTGTCGCGCTGGTTCCGTGCGCCACGGGACCGCTGGTGGGCTCGCTTCCGCAATCCGATCGATCTTGATGAACGGACCGAGCCCAACCCGGACGTCGTGTTGGCGCATATGCCATGGTCATCATGTTCGAGCCCTTGTCGCCGGGGCGCGAGAACCGCCAGCGCGACGAGCGCAACGGTATGATCCACTCAGGATGACGTAAGCCACTCGTTAGAAATACAGACGCCCCTGCCAGGCGCCTCAAAATTAGTTGTTGACCCGACCGTTAGAAACCTGTTAGTCTACCCGACGCAAAACAGGATCTGAGCCAAAACAACCTATCGCTATCATGCAGCACACAGGGATTGACGCCAACGCACCTCCCCCGTCGCCTCCCCAACCCGATTCCCGTCAGGATCGGGCGGGCACCCTCGTCCCCAAAAACGTCGCCCAACTCCTCTCGATCCTCCAAATCCTGCGCGAATTCGGCCGCCATCTCGCTGCTACCATAGAGCACCGCGCCACCAGGCCCGGCTTCTCGCTCTTTACCGCCGTATTCGGCACCGCCAGGCTGCCCGTCATCCTCGCTCACCTCCATCGCGGCACCCTGCGCGCCACCGCGCTCGAATCGTTGCTCCTCACGCGCGCTGCCACCGGCCGCGACGTGATAGCAGCGCCGCCCCACACCGACCCCACGCCCACCGCCGATCTGCTGAACGAAACGCTCGCTCCCCAGGCCGCGCGCCTCGCCGCCGACCGCGCCCGGCATGACGCGCCGCTCGATCCCGACCATCTGCCCACGTCCGAGCAAATCGAGGCCGAAGTCCGTCACCATCCAATTGGCCGCACCATTGCTGCGATCTGCCGCGATTTCGGCATCGTCCCCATCATGTGCGCCTACGCATTCTGGGACGCGACGGCGCAGGCGATCGCTGTCTATCAGGACAGCGCGGCAACCTGCGACGAGCACTTGCACACCGCGTCGGACCCGCACGAACCCGAAGGCGGCCCGCATCAGCGACAAATGCGTCCGGACAACGCCGAAGAATCCGCCCTGGAACCAACAATCCCGCGCGTGCCCATGCGCGTGAAACACAGGCCAGGATTCAAGATCTGCAAGCCGTCCATAAATCCATGCCGCATCGTGGCAAAGCGTACATCACCACGTGCGATCATCACGCGTCACGAATCGAATATCGCGGCCAACGCCACAGGACCCCCGCTAACGCCGAAGCCGGCCTGCTAGTCTTACAAACGGGACCGGGAAGCGGCCGGCCCCGCCATCCTGATTCGTCCAACGCCGTCCGCATTCCCCATCGCCGCCAGCGTGACGTCCCGCGAAGCCATTCCCGCCGTTCGTGCAGACGACCGCAAATACACGCGAATGTGCCGTGCCGCGCGATCCTATGCAGCCGACTGACGCTCTCAACGCTCGGAACGCCTTCATCACCGTATCCGAAATTTGATTGCAGCCATCAGCCGCTCGCCATGCCCGGCCAGCGGTTTCCCGTCCCCGCCAGCGTCCCACGTCAGCGAAATCTCGCGCAACGCGCCGGCGTCTCACCGCAAACCAAACGAGACGCCGATGAGACAATGCCCCTCCTCCCCGTCTCGGGACGAGGCGCCACGTCGCGCCAAACGCGTGTGCCTCATCACCAAGGTGCCGGCGACCGCTACCAACCAACGTCTCACACAGAACGCCAGAGTCTCACAAAAAACGGAACGAGACGCCAGCGAGACAGCGTCCCCGTTTCGACCCCACGGCCGGCGCACCCCGCCACACAACGCACCCCGCCGCACAACGCACGCAGCCCCACAAGCCGCCATCCCACCTTTCCCCCCGGCCGCCGCACGGGTTACACCCCCCGGCCATGGCATCCGTCCCCCGTGCCGAAGGCGCCTCACCTGCGATGGCGCAGTGGTTCGCCGCCAAGGCCGACCACCCTGACGCCCTGGTCTTCTTCCGCATGGGCGACTTCTACGAACTGTTCTTTGCCGATGCCGAGGCCGCCGCCGCCGCGCTCGACATCGCCCTGACCCAGCGCGGCGAGCATGCCGGCGCCCCCATCCCCATGTGCGGCGTCCCCTGCCATGCCGCGGAATCCTACCTCGCCCGCCTGATCCGCCGCGGTTTCCGGGTCGCCGTCGCCGAGCAAATGGAGGACCCCAAGACCCGCAACGGCAAAGGCCCGATCCGCCGGGAAGTGGTGCGCCTGATCACCCCCGGCACGGTCACCGAGGAAGCCTTGCTCGACTCCGGCCGCCCCAACCTGCTTCTCGCCCTCGCCCAGGGGCAGGAAGGCATCGGCGCCGCCTGGCTCGACGTCTCGACTGGCTTGTTCGAAACCACGTCCCTGCCGGCGTCTGAACTCCCGGCCTTGCTCGGCCGTCTGGAACCGGCGGAGATCCTCGCCCCCGCCACGATCGAGCTTGGCGATTGGGGCGACCGACGCGCCCCCGAACCCGTTGCTTCCCCACCCCTGGTCGCCCGCCGCCGCCTGGCGGAGGCCTTCGGCGCCGCCAGCCTGGACGCCTTCGGCAGCTTCACCGATGGTGAGGCGGTCGCTGCCGCCCTGGCGCTCGACTACGTGCGTGCCACCCAGGCCGGCAACCTCCCGCGCCTCGCGCGCCCCGCACCGCAGGGCAGGGCAGGCGTCATGGCGATGGACGCCGCCACCCGCACCAGCCTGGAGATCCAACGTGCCCGAGACGGCGGCGACCGCCACACGTTACTCGCCGCCGTCCAGCGCACCACCACGCCCGCCGGCGCCCGTCTCCTGGCCGGCTGGCTCTCCGCCCCCCTGACCGACCCCACGGCCATCACCGCAAGGCAGGATGCGTGGTCTTGGTTGCTCGCCAACCCAGATGCGGCCCGGGAGCTGCGCACAGCCCTCCGGCAAGCCCCCGACATCGCTCGTGCCCTGGCCCGCCTGTCCCTCAACCGAGGCGGCCCGCGCGACCTCGCCGCCCTGCACCATGGCCTGGCCGCGGCGCACCAGGCAGAAGAGGCGCTTGAAGGTCCCCTGCCAATCAACCTGTCCGCGGCGCGAGCCGCCCTGGCACTGGACCCCGCCTTGGCGCAAACGCTGGGCGACGCCCTTGCCGATCCCGTCCCGCATCGTCTGGAAGACGGCAACGTCATCCACGCCGGCTTCGACGCCGAACTGGACACGGAACGATCCCTGCGCGACGACTCACGCCGCGTCCTGGCAACGATGCAGCTCGACTGCGCCCAGCGCTACGGCGTCGCCAGTTTGAAGATCAAACACCATGCGCAACTCGGCTACGTCATCGAAGTCCCCGCCGCCGCGGTGGAAAGGCTGCGCGCTTACCCCGAACTAACATTACGCCAGGGCATGGCCAACGGCGCCCGCTTCACCACGCCGGACCTGTCCGACCTCGATCGCCGCATCGCCGAAGCCGGCGAACGCGCCGCGGCCCGCGAACGTACCGTGTTCGCCCACCTGGTTCGCCTCGCGCTCGACCAAGGGGAAAAACTTGCCGCGGTCGCAGACGCGCTCGCCTTTCTCGACGCAGCGCAGTCCGCCGCCAAGCTGGCGGAATCCGGGACCTGGTGCCGCCCCGTCGTCACCGACGACGAATCCTTCCAGATCCGATCCGCCCGCCACCCGGTCGTAGAAGCCGCCCTCGCCGGCCACGCCGCCTTCGTACCCAATCACTGCGACCTGTCCCCGGACCGGCGCGTCCTGCTGCTAACCGGGCCTAACATGGCGGGCAAATCCACCTACTTGCGGCAGAACGCCCTCATCGCCATGTTAGCGCAGGCCGGGCTTCCGGTCCCCGCAGACTCGGCCCGCATCGGTGTGGTGGATCGTTTGTTTTCCCGTGTCGGCGCCTCGGACGATCTGGCACGCGGCCGCTCCACCTTCATGGTGGAAATGACAGAGACCGCGGCGATCCTGCATCAGGCCGGCCCGCGTTCTTTGGTGGTGGTTGACGAGATCGGCCGCGGCACCGCGACGCTGGATGGGCTCGCAATTGCCTGGGCGGTCCTGGAGGCTTTGCATTCCGCCGTGCGTTGCCGCACCATTTTCGCCACACATATCCACGAACTTGCAGAACTGGCAGATCGCCTGCCCCGAATGAAGCCGCACACAATGCGGGTGAAAGAATGGAAAGGTACAGTGGTTTTCCTGCATGAAGTTGCCGAGGGCGCAGCCCGGCGCTCGTGGGGCGTACACGTTGCCGAACTGGCAGGCGTTCCCGCCCCTGTCGTGCGAAGGTCCGCGCACTTGCTGGCATTGATGGAAAAGCACGGTGGCCCGCTCGGCGCCGGCGCCCCGCTCGGTGCATTGCCTCTGTTCTCGACAACCTCCGCAGAAGCCTCGCCGGCAGAGGAACAAATCGACCCATTGCAAAAAGCGCTCGCCGAATTGGATCCCGATCGCCTGACACCGCGCGAAGCCCTGGAAGCGCTGTACCACCTGAAGGCGCTGCTGCCAGTTTCCGCGCCGGCCGAGACATAGTACCGTCACCGCGATGTCGATGGCCGCAACCCTGTCGAGGACCCCGGAATCCGCCGCCGCGGTGCTGACCGAAGCGCTCGCCGCCCTGGGGGATGAAGGCGGCAGCGTGCCCCGCGACGCCGCGCTCGGCGCCTTCCGCCGACACCTGGCGCGCATCCAGAACCACGTGCAGCACGAATTTGAGCATGAGCAACTCAGCGGCCTCCAGGCGGCGCGCTTGCTCGGCAAGCTGGTCGACGGCGTCGTTTCGACGCTTTTCCAGCACGCCACCTCGCCGTCGGGCCTGGGCGAGGCCGGACAGCTCAGCGTGGCCGCCACCGGAGGCTACGGCCGCGGCGTCCTGGCACCCTTCAGCGATATCGACCTGCTGTTCCTTACGTCAGAGCAATCGCCGCCGCAGACGTTGCGCGTGGTGGAATACATGCTTTACTTCCTGTGGGACCTGGGACTGAAGGTCGGCCACGCCACGCGCTCGATCGAAGATTGCCTGGTCGAAGGCGGTAAAGACACCACCATCCGTACCGCGCTGTTGGACGCCCGCTATCTCGCCGGCGATACGCGATTGTTCGCCGAATTCCACCAGCGTTTCCGCCAGGCCTGCAAGGAAGCGGGTGTCGCTGAATACATTGCCGCCAAACAGGACGAACGTGCCGCGCGCCACCGCCGCTTTGGCGACAGTCCCTTCCTGGTAGAACCCAACATCAAGGAAGGCCGCGGCGGCCTGCGCGATCTGCAGACGCTCTATTGGATCGCACGCTACGTCTACGACACGCAAACAATGGGCGAACTCGCCGATGTCGGCGACATCCTCACCCAGACGGAAGCACGCCACGGCCGCCGCGCCTGGGAATTTCTCTGGACCGTTCGTTTCCACCTGCACTATGTCGCCGGCCGTGCCGAGGAACGCCTGACCTTCGACATGCAGCCCGTCGTCGGCGCGCGCATGGGCTACACGCGCCACGGCAAGCAGGACGGCGTCGAGCGCTTCATGCGCCACTATTTCCTCACCGCGCGCGAGGTCGTGCGCCTCACGCGCATCCTGGAACCCGGCATCCTGCGCAGCGCGCTAGGCCCGCCCGCAATCACAGCCGAAACCGACAAGTCCCTGGTGGATGGCGGCTTCCTGCTCGCCGAAGGCAAGCTGCTGACGATCCCCGGCCGCGATTTCGATGCCGAGCCGATCCAGATGCTGCGTATCCTGCAAGTCGCGCGCGACCGAGGCCTGGAACTGCATCCGCTGACGCTGCGCTCGATGATCCAGAACGAGCGCCGCGCCGTAGACCTGCGTGGCGACAAGCAGGCTGCCGACATCTTCATGGATTTGCTCTGCGGCCTCGAACCAGAGCATCACCGCGGCGGCCTGGTGTTCGGGCCGCATCCGGATGGCGCGCGCTGGCTGGCGGTGATGAACGAAACCGGCTTCCTCGGCCGTTTCGTCCCACCCTGGGCGCGCATCGTCGGACAGATGCAGTTCGACACCTATCACATCTTCACCGTGGACGAGCACACGATCGAAGCGGTCCGCGTGCTGAACGCGATGGAACGCGGCGAGCTGGCCGAAATCGCGCCAATAGCGACCGATCTGGTGCGGCACCTGCAATCGCGGCGCTCGCTCTATCTGGCAATGCTGATGCACGACATTGCCAAAGGCCGCGGTGGCGATCATTCGGAAATTGGCGCGGAACTCGCGCTGGAAGTCGGCCCCACGCTCGGCCTGACCGCAGAGGAGACGGAAACCGTCTCCTGGCTGGTGCTGCATCACCTGATCCTCAGCCAGACCGCGTTCAAACGAGACATCGACGACCCGAAGACAATTCTTGATTTGGTCGATACCATCCAATCGCCAGAACGCTTGCGGCTGCTGCTGATCCTGACGGTTGCCGACATGCGCGCGGTCTCCGCCAAGGTCTGGAACGGCTGGAAGGCAACGCTGCTGCGGGAACTCTACGCGCGGGTCGCGGAAGTCCTGGCCGGCGGGCTTTCCACCACCGAACGCGACGTGCGGGTGCAGCGGGCCAAGCACGCGGCGGCAGCGATGCTATCCGATTGGCCTCAGGCAGATCTCGATCATTTCCTCGACCTCGGTTACCCCGGTTATTGGCTGTCCTTCGATCCCGAAACCCACGTGCGCCACGCGCGCCTGGTACGCGAAGCCGAGTTGCGTCAGGCCCCGCTAACGGTCGACACCGAGCCGCTGCCGGCGCGCGCCGTCACCGAAGTCACCGTCTACTGCGCCGACCACGCCGGATTGTTCTCGCAGATTTCCGGCGCCCTGGCGGTGGCGGGCGCGTCGATCGTCGACGCCCGCATCCACACCATGACCAACGGCATGGCGCTGGACACGTTCTGGATTCAGGACGCTGCCGGCGGCACGTTCGACGCACCGCACAGGCTGGCACGGCTGGCGGTGCTGATCGAGCAGGCCCTGTCGGGACGGCTGCGCGTCGCGGCGGAGATCTGCAAGCTCTCGACAGCGCTGATCGGGCGGCGCATGCGTGCGATCCACGTACCGCCACGCGTGGTTATTGATAATCACGCGTCCAACACCTACACTGTATTGGAAGTGAACGGCCGCGACCGGCCCGGCCTGCTTCACGATGTTACCGCGGCAATCAGTGAGCAGGGTCTGCAGATCAGCTCGGCGCATGTCACAACGTACGGCGTGCGCGCAGTGGACGTGTTCTATGTAAAGGACGTGTTCGGGCTGAAAGTTGAAAACGAACGCAAGCTGACGCAATTGCGCGAAACCTTGCTGGCCGCGTTGGCGCCCCCAGGCGATGACGAAGCACCGCGTCCAATGCCGCCGCCCGTGCCAAAACGTCGCCGGGCCGGCAGCGTACACATCGGATAACTGCGCTGGATCATCAGGCAAAGCCGGCCGGGTTGATGGGGCGTAACGACAGCGAGCTCCCGATCAGCACCGAGACATCCTGGCGATCACGCCGCATTTGACCAGGGACGGCCTGTTGGGCCATCGTCCGCACACCGACGCCGCCGGAAACCAGGCGGCCACTGATTTGGAGGACGCGTTGGACCGCGCCATGTCGCTGACCCGGCGCGGCGCCCTGTTTGGAGGCGCCTGTCTGTGTTGCCTGCCTGCCGCCACGCGGCAAGCAAGTGCAACGCCGCCAACTGCGATGCGGCTTTCACAAGAGGCGCCCGGCATCCACATCCGCCACGGCGTCACCCAGGACGCCACCGCCGGCAACGACGACGCAATCGCCAACATCGGCTGCGTGATCGGCCGCGACGCCGTTGCGGTAATGGACCCGGGTGGCAGCCTGGACGATGGCGAAAGCCTGCGCCGCGCCATCCGCGAGATCACCGGCCTGCCGATCCGCTACGTCGTAATGTCTCACGTGCATCCCGACCACGTATTCGGCGCCGCCGCTTTTCTGCCGGAACATCCGATCTTCGTCGGCCATGCCCGGCTGCCGCAGGCATTGGCGCTGCGCGGTGCCTATTACCGCAAGATGTTGGATCGGATTCTGGGTCCCGACCGTGCCGGCCCGGTGGTAATGCCAACGCAGCTTGTCCGTGACAGCGCGACACTCGATCTGGGCAACCGCGTGCTCGACCTCACCGCCCACCCGCCTGCCCACACCGATTGCGACCTCTCCGTAATCGATCGCCAAACCGGCACCTTGCTTACCGGCGATCTACTGTTCGTAAACCGCGTGCCCTCGCTGGATGGCAACCTGAACGGCTGGCTGGCGCAACTGGCGGCGATGCAATCGCTCGGTTCCCGCCGTGCCGTGCCCGGACACGGTCCGGTGCAGGTGGATTGGCCCGCTGCGGCCGCGGACATAACACGCTATCTGACGGTATTGCTGACCGAGACGCGCCAGGCCATTGACCGCAACGTGCCGATTTCGCAGGCGGCCTACACCGTTGCCCAATCCGAGCGCAGCCGCTGGCAATTGTTCGACGCCTACAATCCTCGCAACGTCACCGTGGCCTACCAACAGCTTGAATGGGAATGACAGCCTGCAAACCAGGAGACCGGCGATGAGAAAACTATTGCTCTGCGCATTGCTCTGCGGTTCGGCGATGCTGCCTCTGGCCTCGGCGCAGGCCCAGGACGATGCCGCGGCGCGCGCGCAGCGCTGGCAGGCGCTGCGCCACGCCATCTTCGGCAACCGCCCCGTGCAGGATGGCCGCGATGTCCTGACCCTCCAGGCGCCGTACCGCGCACAGGATGCGGCCCTGGTGCCGGTCGCGGTCATTATGAACCATCCCATGGCGGTGAAGGGCTTGTACCTGGTCATCGACAACAATCCCTCGCCGCTGGCGGCCCATTTCACCTTCGGCCCCGACGCCGATCCGCGCGAGATCCGGCTGCGTGTGCGCGTAAACGACTACACCGACGTCCATGCGGTGGTCGAACTGCAGAACGGCGCGCTGTACAGCGTGGCGGATTACGTGAAGGCCGCCGGCGGGTGCTCTGCTCCGACGGGCCAGAGCGAGGCGGAGGCGCTGCAGGGCCTCGGCGAGATGAAGCTGCGCCTGTTGAATGCCTACGCGCCAGGCAGCCCGCTGCAAGTGAAGCTGCTGATCCGCCATCCGGATTTCAACGGCATGCAGATGGATCAACTAACGCGCCTGGTGACTCCCGCGCGGTTCATCGATTCGACCGAGGTGAGCTACAATGGCACCAAGGTGTTCCATTTGGAAACCGGCATCTCCCTGAGCAGTGATCCCGCCATTACCTTCGGCTTTGTGCCGAAGGCCGTCGGCGAGCTTCAGGTGGTCGCACGCGACAGCGACCAGACGGTATTCCGCCACGATTTCGCCGTCCCCGGTCCCAGCAGTTGAATGCGGGGAATTTTCCTGCGTCTCCTGCTGCCGTTTTTGCTGTTTGCGGCTTCGGTTCCCGCGGCAGCGGGGTCCGAGCATGTGCCGGAGCCGCAGGGCTATTGGCAGGGGCCGATCCATGGTCCGGTGCCGGCCACGATTACCGGAGGGACCGTCCTCGATACAGCCGTGCTGGCGCAAATGCTGGCAGGCGGCGGCGTGGTGCTGCTGGACGTAGCGGAGGCGACGCATCGCCCGTCCGGCCTGCCCGGTGGAACGTTATGGCTGCCGCCGCCGCATCGCGACATTCCCGGCAGCGTATGGATTCCGGATGTCGGACGCGGTGTGATTTCACCGGATTTCGCGGCATGGTTCCGGGCGCGGTTAGCTGCGTTGACCGGCAGCGACCGTGACAGGCGTATCGTGGTCTACTGCCATCCGAACTGCTGGATGAGCTGGAATGCCGCCAGACGCGTCATCAATGACGGGTACCGGGCTGTGTTCTGGTATCCCGGCGGCGTGGAGGGCTGGGAACATGCGGGCCATCCCACGGCTGTGGCCAACCCGGAACAGCCCGCCACGCACTGACCCACCCCCACGTCATTGCGGCAAGCGAAGCGACCGCATCCATGTGGACGCCGCGACTCGCGCGCCTCTGACAGCAGCCGCTAACCCCGAATCAGGTTCGGTTCCCCAAGGCGGTACCGCTGCATCACCGCCATATCCGGATCGCGCCCCAGGCCCGGTCCATCAGGGACGCGCACCCGTCCATTCTCCGCCACCACAAGCTCATGCAGCGGACTCGCTTCCAGATCGATGAACAGCCGCTCGAACGGCGCATCAGGGGCGATGGCGGCGTTGACATGCAGCGAGGCCAGGAAGCCCGGCCCGAAATACGCATTGTGCGGCACCACGCGAACGCCGCACGCTTTGGCCAGTGCCGCGATCTCCAGCATCGCCGAGGGACCGCCGATCTTGATCACGCTCGGCTGTGCCACATCCAGCGCGCCGGCTTCGAATGCCGCGCGAAAATCGTGCAGGCCGGCCGCGTTCTCTCCGGCGGCGATCGGCACGCCGCCCTCGCGCCGCACCTGCGCCAACCCGGAGAGATCGCCAGGAGGAAACACTGGCTCCTCCAGCCAGGTCAGGTCGCAATCGCGCATCCGGCGCGCCATCTCGATCGCCTGGCCCACCGTCCAGGGGCAATTGGTATCGACCATCAGCCGCGTCTCCGCCCCGATCGCCTGCCGCGCGGCGCGCACCTCCGGCACGGTGGTCTCGTGCAGCTTGATGTCGCGGTAGCCGCGCGCCGCGGCCCGTTCGCAGGCGGCCGCGACCATGCCTGCCTCGCCATAGCGCAACAGGCTGGCGTAGCTGGTCAGGTGCTGCACCGGCGTCGCGCCGAGCAATCGCCACAACGGCAGGCCGGCAGCCTTCCCGGCAATGTCCCACAACGCAATGTCCAGCGCGGACAGCGCGAAAACATGTGCACCGTTCCGGCCGAACGAGTGGAACGCCTTGCCCAGCCGCGCCCGCAACCCGGCAATGTCGCGCGCATCCTGCCCCAGCACGGCCGGGGCAAGTTGCGTATCCATCACCGTCTTGGTGGTCGCCGCCGAGGCATGGCCGAACCCTTCACCCCAGCCTTCCAGGCCCTGGTCTGTGATGATGCGCAGCCACACCGTGTTCATCGTCTGCCAACCCAGGCCCCCCGTCACGGCCGGCTTGCCGCCCATGTCGAACGGTATGCGGGTCCACGTGGTCTCGACCGCGGTAATCTTCATCTGGCGTCTCCTCGGGTTGGCCAGGGCGATTGTGCGCCGCGCTGCAGCGACGGCTCAAGATTTTGCCGCCGGGGCATGTTTTTCTGCTTGACGGCGCGTTAGTTATCCGTTATCGTCCCAAACGTCATCGCGCTGATGCCCATGATTACAGACTCGGGAACCTATTTCAGCCGATAGCCTGTTCCACCCCGTATTTTGAGGAGCTCACCTTTGGATTTCAATCTCAATGCCTGGATTGGCCAGGTGACGACCGGGCACGGCGCGATGATCCTCGGCCCAACTTTGTTAGCAGCAGCGTCGGGAACGATCGACTGGCAGACCGCGGTTCCATTCCTCGCGGCCGGTGTGATTGGCCTGCTGTGGCCGGAAAATACGCCGATGCAGGGGGCTGCCAGGACGGTTGCCTCCGATGTCGAGGCACTGATCACCGCCTATCGCGCTGGCATCGCCCACGGTGCCGCGGACACCACGCCGGCAAAGCCGGCGCCCACCGAGGAACCGGCCGGACATGCTGGCGTGACGTTGTCAGCCCTGGCGATGCTCGCTGCCACCGGCCTCGCACTGAACGCCTGCGCCAGCCAGACGCCGACGCAGCAAGCCGCGGCGAACCAGACCATTGCCTCAGGCTTGCTCTGTCTCGCCGATGCCAACGGCAAGGTCGTCGCGACGGCAACGACCAGCGATCCGAATGCCGTGAAGGCAACGAACGCGGCGGTGGCGGCGGGTGACGTGCTGCTGACGGATGCCACCTGCCAAAGCGCGCTGGCGGGGGCGGCGGCAGCGGTGCCGGCGGTCACCGCGATGCAGCCCTGATCGGCACGGCTTCTGGGGTTGTGTCTGGGTGCACACACCAAGCGTCAGAGGCACAAGTCTTCTTCCGGCCGCGCTCTCTCCGCCATGGCCGGGTCAGCCTGAACCATCCTTGCGGGTTGGGGTGGATGGTCAGGCGAGGGTGGGTGACCCGGCCATGCCGGCGAGAGCGCGGATCCGGCAGCAGCGGCCAAAAGGCCGCTGCTGCTGTATCGGAACAACGCCGTCCCGCCGGCCGAATACCTCGATCGAGGTGTCCCGATGCCGATGCGGAATCCAGCAATTTAACACGTCGTTGTGTTCTTTGATCCAGATCAAGGCCGGCTCTGCCGCCCGTCAGGCAATTTGTACTGTAGCGGCGTGATGATCCGGCGCCGGACGGCCTTCAGCCACTCCAAATCAAAGGATGCAATGGAATGAAACTTGCCAACCCTGCGCCGCTCGGGCTGACCGGGTTTGCGCTCACGACCTGGATGCTCAGTATGGTCAACGCCGGATGGTTCGGTGCCAACGGCGTGCCACTCGTGCTCGCTACCGCCTTCGCCTTCGGTGGCACTGCACAGTTCTGTGCCGGCCTCATGGAAATGCCGCGCGGCAACACCTTTGGCTTTGTCGCCTTCTGCTCGTTCGGCGCGTTCTGGTGGGCCTTCGCCTTGTTCGTACAATTCTTCGCCAATGGTGTCCCCGCCGCCTTCGTCGGCTGGTGGCTGTTCATGTGGGGCGTGTTCACCCTGTTCATGTGGATTGGCAGCCTGTCGCTGAACCGCGCCGTGCAGTTCGTGTTCCTCGCATTGTGGATCACCTTCTTCTTGCTCGCCGGCGCGGAGTGGACCGGTGCGGCCAGCCTGAAGCACGCCGGCGGATATGCAGGCCTCATCACGGCGCTGCTGGCCTTCTATCTGGCTGCCGCTGAAGTGATCAACGAATCCCACGGCCACACCGTTCTGCCCATCGGCGTGCCGGGAGCCTCGAGGCAGCACGGGCCGGTGGGCCATCCGGCCTGACACCGCCAGGACGCATCGCCCCGCCGCTTGAACCTCGGCTGGGCGATGCGTAGCCTCCCCAATCTCGCGATATTGGGCGGTACGGACAAGGCGGCACTGAATCATGGATGGATCGAAACCGGATGGTCAGTCTGCGCTTGCGCCGCGAGACCAGCGGCCGTTGTGTAGGCTGGAAGAAATCCCGGACGGCACCGGCCGGGGGTTTCCCCCCGCACAGGGCGGCTTCACCGGCCTGATGGCGATCCGCCAGGGCGATGCCGTCCACATCTACGTGAATGCCTGCCCGCATATCGGCACACCGCTGGATTGGACGCCGCACCGCTTTCTCTCCGCCGACGGCAGACGTATCGTCTGTGCCACGCATGGCGCCGAGTTCCAGATCGCCGATGGCGTGTGCGTTCGAGGCCCATGCCTCGGCGACAGTCTGGAACCGGTACCGGTGGAAATCCGAGACGGCGTGATCTACGTGCCGCACGACGCAGGGTTGTGAAACAGTCGCAAGAGGAAACAGAAGCCATGCCAGACACCGTTCACCACGAGGGACAGATCTTCCCGGTGCGGCCGGAAATCCTGGCCAAGGCGCATATAAGTGAGGCTCGTTATCGCGACATGTACGAACATGCCGCGCGCGATCCCGACGGGTTCTGGGCGGACCAGGCGCGCCGCATCGCCTGGATGAAGGCACCCGCAAAGGTCAAGAACACCAGCTTCAGCGGCGATGTCTCGATCAAGTGGTTCGAGGACGGCACGTTGAATGCGTCCGTTTCATGCCTTGATCGGCATTTGGCAGCGCATGGCGACCGCACCGCGATCATCTGGGAAGGCGACGATCCGGCAACATCGAAGCATGTCACCTACCGCCAATTGCACGAGCAAGTCTGCCGCCTGGCCAACGCGATGAAGGGGTTGGGGGTGAAGCCGGGGGACCGGGTGACGATCTATCTGCCGATGGTTCCGGAAGCCGCGGTCGCGATGCTGGCCTGCGCGCGGATCGGCGCGATCCATTCGGTGGTGTTTGGCGGGTTCTCGCCTGACAGCCTGGCCAACCGCATCCAGGACTGCGCTTCGGAACTGCTGATCACCGCCGATGAGGGCCGCCGCGGCGGACGTGCGGTCTCCCTGAAGGCCAATGCCGATACGGCGCTGAAGTCCTGCCCCGACGTGAAAAACGTCATCGTGGTGAAGGTGACCGGTGCCAACGTGCCGATGCAGGCAGGGCGCGATCACGACTACGCCACGCTGTGTTCGCACGCCTCGCCCGACTGTCCGCCGCGCGAGATGAACGCCGAAGACCCGCTGTTCATTTTGTACACGTCAGGAAGTACCGGCAAGCCGAAGGGCGTGCTGCACACCACCGGCGGCTACATGGTATGGGCCAGCTTCACACATGAAAACGTATTCGACTACCAGCCGGGTGAGATCTACTGGTGCACCGCCGATGTCGGCTGGGTGACTGGGCACACGTATATCGTCTATGGGCCGCTCGCGAACGGCGCCACCACGATCATGTTCGAAGGCATTCCCAATTACCCGGACAGCAGCCGCTTCTGGCAGGTGGTGGACAAGCACAAAGTCAACATCTTCTACACCGCGCCGACGGCCATCCGTGCGCTGATGCGCGATGGCGAGGGCCCGGTGCGCAAGACGTCACGCAAGTCGCTCCGCATCCTGGGCAGCGTCGGCGAGCCCATCAATCCGGAAGCCTGGCTGTGGTATCATCGCGTCGTGGGCGAGCATCGCTGCCCGATCGTCGATACGTGGTGGCAAACGGAAACCGGCGGAATTCTGATTTCACCGCTGCCGGGCGCCACGGCACTGAAGCCGGGCTCCGCAACGCTGCCGTTACCTGCCGTGAGGCCGCTGATCGTCGATGGCGACGGCCACGAGCTTCATGGTCCATGCGAGGGCAATCTGTGCCTGGCGGATTCCTGGCCGGGGCAGATGCGCACCGTGTTCGGCGACCACGACCGGTTTGTGCAGACCTACTTCTCCACCTTCAAAGGACTGTACTTCACCGGCGATGGAGCACGGCGCGACGAAGACGGATATTACTGGATCACCGGCCGCGTCGATGACGTGATCAACGTCTCCGGCCACCGCATGGGCACCGCAGAGGTGGAAAGCGCGCTGGTGGCGCATCCGAAGGTCGCGGAGGCGGCAGTCGTCGGCTTCCCGCACGATATCAAGGGCCAGGGAATCTACGCCTATGTCACGCTGAAGCTGGGCGAGGAGCCGACCGAGGCACTGCGAAAGGAACTGGTGGCCTGGGTGCGGAAGGAAATCGGACCGATCGCCTCACCGGATGCGATTCAGTGGGCTCCGGCGCTGCCGAAGACGCGCAGCGGCAAGATCATGCGCCGTATCCTGCGCAAGATCGCTGCCAATGAGACCGACAGCCTGGGCGACACCTCCACGCTGGCCGATCCCGCGGTGGTGACCGAACTCGTCGAGAATCGGATGCAGTAGCGCGGATTACGGCGCGCCTGACTGGCGATTACGTGTCATCGATGCCTCGCGCGCCAACACCCGTGCCGTGCAAGATCGCCGCTCTCGGTTGCGAGCAAAGGGATTGCGACCCGTGCAGCTTTGGCTGCCGGATACTTCGCCGCCTGCCCGAGACCCCGACATTGCGGGTCACGGTGGAGCCAACGGCACGCAATGAGTTTCAATTCTGATCAAGAACAATAGTCGATAATATCCAATCTGTGCGGGTACGCCGGATTGGACGGATAATTGGGCAAATAGCCGAGATCGATTTACCGGCGATCGCCGGCACGGTCGCAGTGTATCCTGGTTTCAGGGACGCGGTCGGCACGGCCGCGCGTGCTCGGGAATGATGCCTCGCCTGCGAAAGACGGGGCAAATAGAATCGCGCATCAATGAGGTGCACGCATCAATACTGCCGAATCCGGTAGCGAGCTGGCGGCAACTCAAAGATCGAGCGACCGGATTATCGACGACGTTGCGGCAAATACGGACCCGGCTACGAATGCTTCACTCGGCCTCGCAGCATGAAAAAGCGCCTACTTCCCGTAGCCCCCACCGCCGGGCGTCTCGATCACGAAGGCATCTCCCGCTTCCAATTCGGCACTATCCGTGCCGGTCAGAACCTCGTGCCACCCGTCAGCGCGTTCTACCCATTGCCGGCCCACGGCGCCATCCTCGCCGCCCTCCAGCCCAAATGGCGCCACGTTGCGCCGCGACGCGACAATGACTGCCGTCATTTGCTCGAGGAATCGTATGCGGCGGATCGCGCCATCACCGCCGCGCCAGCGTCCGGCGCCACCCGAGCCGCGGCGGATTTCGAACCGTTCCAAACGCACGGGGTAGCGTAGTTCCAGCACTTCCGGATCGGTCATCCGCGTGTTGGTCATGTGCGAATGAATCGCCGAGGTGCCATCGAAGCCAGGCCCCGCACCGGTGCCGCCGCAGATCGTCTCGTAATACTGGCGCTGCGCATCACCAAAGATAAAATTGTTCATCGTCGCCTGCGAGCAAGCGATCGCGCCCAGCGCACCGAACAAGGCGTTGCAGGTAGCCTGCGACACTTCGGTGTTGCCCGCCACAACCGCCGCACCTGGACGCGGCGATAGGAACGTTCCGGGCGGGATCACCAGCTTCAACGGCTTCAGGCAGCCATCGTTCAATGGTATGTCGTCACCCACCAGGCAGCGGAACACGTACAGTACCGCCGCGCGCGTCACCGCCGGGGGAGAATTGAAATTGCCGTCGTGCTGTTGGCCGGTGCCGGTAAAATCCACCGTGGCGCTGCGCGTTGCACGATCGACGCTGACGGCGACACAAAGCGGCAGTCCATTATCCATCATGTAGCGGAAGCTGCCGTTACCGATGCGGTCGATCACGCGCCGCACCGATTCCTCGGCATTGTCCATCACGTGGCGCATATAGGCGCTGACTACGGGCCAGCCGTATTGCGTCACCACGCGACGCAGTTCCTGCACGCCTTTCTCGTTGGCCGCGACCTGTGCCTTGATATCGGCGACGTTCACGTCCGGGCTGCGTGCCGGATACTTCGCGCCACGGAGCAGCGCACGAAACTCGGTCTCGCGGAAATGTCCGCCATCCACCAGCAGGAAATCGTCGATAACGACGCCTTCCTCTTCCAGCGTGCGCGAGTCGGGCGGCGTCGAACCGGGCGTTGCGCCCCCGATATCGGCGTGATGGCCGCGCGAGCCAACAAAGAACAGGATTTTCGCGCCGGCTTCGTCAAACACCGGCGTAATAACCGTCACGTCCGGCAAGTGCGTGCCGCCGTTGAACGGATTGTTCAGCGCGACCACGTCGCCTGGTTTCAGCGTGGTGGCACGATGCCGCAGCACGGTACGCACACTCTCTCCCATCGCGCCAAGATGCACCGGCACGTGCGGTGCGTTCGCCACGAGATAGCCTTCGGAGTCAAAAATGGCGCAGGAGAAGTCCAGTCGCTCCTTGATGTTCACACTCATCGAAGTGTTCTGCAGCACCGCACCCGTTTGTTCCGCAACGTTCATGAACAGATTGTTGAAGAGTTCGAGCAAGACGGGGTCGGGCTTGTCGCTGCCGGCAGCGACGCGCGTGGCAAGCGGCGACGTGCGCCGCAGCAGCATGTGGTCCAGCGGCGTGATCTCCGCACTCCACCCGGGTTCGACCGCGGTAGTGGCATTGACCTCGCGCACCAATGCCGGGCCTGCGATGCTATCGCCGGCGCGCAGGTCGGTGCGGTCGAACACCGGTGTGGCATGCTCTGCGCCACCGGAGACCATGCGCACCGTATCGATCGGCTGCGGTGTTCCGTCGCTGCGCACACCGATTTGGGTTTCCTGCACCGCCTCGCCGGGGGCGATCGCCTCCACCGCAACGGCTTCCACCACCAACGCGCGTTCCGGCGTGGCAAAGCCGAAACGGGCCCTGTGTGCAGCGGTGAAATCGTCCACTACCTGGCCATGGCTGCGCAGCGGCACGATCAGCGCAGCCTCGGTGCCGGCGTAGCGGATATGCAACGATCGCGACGTGCTGATGCTGTCGGCCTCGGTGCTTTGCTGCGCCAGCGCGACTTCCGCGTCCAGGGCAAGCTTGTCGGCGACGTCGTTCAAATCCTGCATGGTCTCGGATTCCAGCGGCAACTCGACCGCTTGTTCCCGCATCACCGTCTGGTCGGCGAGGCCCATGCCGTAGGCGGACAGCACACCAGCGAAGGGGTGGATGAATACCGTCTCCATGCCAAGTGCGTCGGCGACAGCACAGGCGTGCTGTCCGCCGGCACCGCCGAAGCATTGCAGCGCGAAGCGGGCGGGATCGTGTCCCTTCTGCACCGAGACCTGTTTGATTGCGTTCGCCATGTTGGCAATCGCGACCTGCAGGAACCCTTCCGCCACTTGCTCCGGAGACCTCGTCGTGCCGGTAGCCTGCGCAATCTCCTCGGCAAGTGCTGCGAATTTGTCGCGGACGATATCGGCATCCAGCGGTTGGTCGCCGTTCGGTCCGAAGATTGCCGGAAAATGCGCTGACCGGATCTTGCCCACGCAGACATTCGCGTCGGTCACCGTCAGTGGGCCACCGCGGCGATAGCAGGCAGGACCGGGATCGGCACCGGCGGAATCCGGGCCGACACGGAAGCGGGCGCCGTCAAAATGCAGGATCGAACCGCCACCCGCCGCCACGGTGTTGATCGCCATCATTGGCGCGCGCAGCCGCACCCCCGCGACAGCAGTTTCGAATGCGCGTTCGAACCCGCCATCGTACAGCGCGACGTCGGTGGATGTCCCACCCATGTCGAAACCGATGATGCGGTCCAGCCCTGCCATCCCCGCGGTACGTGCGGCGCCGACAATGCCGCCGGCGGGGCCGGACAGAATCGCGTCCTTGCCTTGGAAGCCATGGGCCTCGGCCAGGCCGCCATTCGACTGCATGAAGAACAGTCGGGTGCCGGCAAGCTCGCTTTCCACCTGCGCGACGTAGCGGCGCAGGATCGGCGAGAGATACGCGTCCACCACCGTGGTATCGCCGCGCGGCACAAGCCGCAGCAACGGGCTCACCTGATGGCTGGCGGAGATCTGGGTAAAGCCGACCTCGCTCGCGATCTCCGCCAGGCGTTGCTCTTGCTCCGGGTATTTCCACGCGTGCATCAGCACGATGGCGCAGGCTCTGATGCCCTTGGCATGCGCCGCGGCCAGTTCGTGGCGCGCCACGGTGAGATCGAGCGGCTGCACCTCCTCGCCATCGACGCCGACACGGCCATCGATTTCGATGACAGCTTCGTAGAGCATCGTCGGCAGAGTGATGGCCAGATCGAACAAGCGCGGCCGCGCCTGATTGCCGATACGAAGCGCATCGGCGAAGCCGCGGCTCACCACCAACAGCGTGCGCTCGCCCTTGCGTTCAAGCAGAGCGTTGGTCGCGACGGTGGTGCCCATTTTAACGGCGGCGATGCGGCCGGCGGGGATCGGCTGATCGAGCGGAATATCCAGCAGCGTCTTGATGCCGGCGATGGCGGCATCGCGGTAACGGCCGGGATTTTCCGACAGCAGCTTGTGGGTGATCAGCGCGCCCGAAGGATCGCGCGCGACGATATCGGTAAAAGTGCCGCCGCGGTCGATCCAGAATTGCCATTGTCCCTGGGTCATGCCGGCGGGTGTGGCAGGGGGGCGCAAGGGGCGCAAGGGGTTTACCTGGCCAGGCGTTGGCGCGCACTACACAGGCCCCCGCCCCGATCCTATCCTGCCGCGATGACCCGCACGGACGAACTGCGCGCATCGCGCGAGGCGCTGGAACGCCAGCTGGAAGAACGCCAGCGCGAGCTCGGCCCGGACGATCCGGCCCTTGCCGATGACCTGCGCGCACTCGGGCGCCTCGCTCACGACCTGGGCGATTTCAACGACGCTGCCGCTTTGCTGGAGCGTGCCCGCGTTCTGCACAGTGCTGATCTCGGTGACAATCATTGGGAAGTCGCGACCGACCTGAACCATCTCGGCCTGGTGCTGCACGATGCAGGCGACGTCGAGGTGGCCCACGCCGTGTTCGAACGCGCTCTGGCGCTCGATGAGGCCGCATTGGGCACGGATCATCCGAACGTCGGCCGGGATGCAAACAACCTCGCGGGGGTACTGCGCGACCTTGGCGATGTCGCCGGGGCCCGCATGGCACTGGAATATGCTCTGGGAATCTACATTCGCGCGTTGGGCGACGACCACCCGACCACGCGTGCCGTGGCAGCAAATTTGGCCGGTATGCAGTAAGGCGGCAATCCGGCTTGGAAAGGAGATTCCCACTCGGAGTTGCCTGCAACAACTTCGGGCGCATAAAGTCGGTGGTGCTTCGAGAGGAATCGGAAGAGATGCCGGATACACTCGCTCTCGTGCAGCCGCTGCTGGGCGCCGGATTCGGAGGCCGTCTTACCTTGGAAGGCCGCGACAGCGGCGCCAACGCCCTGATCGCCGCAGCAGAAGCGAACCCGGTTGCTCTGACACGCGCGCTCGCCGACAGCAGCGGACTGCTGCTGATTCCCGACATGGACGCAATGATCGAAGCGCCCGAACTTCTCGTCCGCCTGAGCCATCTGTTCGGTACCGAGGTCGAGGACTATCGCCATACCCTGACACCCGCTCACATGGTGCATGCGAGCGTGCCGGAAATCTTCGTGGTCTCGAACATGCCGCCGGCGAACCGCCCGCCGCCGCGCCAGCCCGACCCGCCGCTGACTCCGGAGGGCAAGCTTCCGGTGCAGTTCCCGCATCGCCGTGGCTGGCACACCGACCAAAGCTACCGCCGTCCGCCGCCCGATATCTCCCTGTTCCTTGCTGTCATTCCCGCACCGCGAGGCCAGGCGCAGACCCTGTTTGCAGACGGCACCGCAGCCTACGAAGCCCTGCCGCCGACGTTGAAGGTGCGGGTCGATACCCTGGATGGCATCCACGTCAGCCTCAGTGCCGGCCGCAGCCGCACCGACGTGCTGGAAGGCAAGGCGCCCCGCCCGCTCGGTCGGCATGAACAACCGCAGCGGCAGCCGCTGGTGCGCGAGCATCCAGTGACCGGCAGGCGCGCGCTGTATATGTGCGAATACGGTCAGATGGATTGGGTTGAAGGGCCGATTGCCGGCCTGGAACCGGGGCCGCACGGCGAAGGAGCAAGGCTGCTGGAAACGCTGATGGCGCACGTCACGCAGCCGCAGTTCGTGTACGCCCACGAATGGACACGGGGCGACGTCCTGGTATGGGACAATCGCTGCCTGATCCATGCCGCCACATGGTTCGATTCCGACAATATTCAGCGGCTGATGTGGCGGACGACGGTCAGCGGCAATCCCGGCGCGTGCTACCGTGGCGAGAAAAAGAGCTGGATTCCCCAACAAGCGGCCGCGGAATAGCGGGCGCAGCAGCGCTGCTTCGTTGACGCCGATTACGAACGCCAGTCCAACAGCATGAGCCGCGCCGGCTGGTCGCGCCTGATCACAACCACCCCGCGCTGACGGAACGATCGCGCCAGGCGTAGCAATCGCGCTGGATGGGCGGTGGTCAGCAGGTGTGCCTCGTGCCAGCGGTGCAGAACCCCACGTGCTGGCACGGCGGCATGGCGACGCAATCGCTCCGCGAGGCGGTGCTGCATCCGCTGGTTCCAACCTTCCGGCATGCGCCGTGAGAGCGGGTTCCAAGCCGTGATAAACCCGCCGGTGCGTGCGCCCATACCGCTAAGCCATGCGTCCATTTCTATGGACCGGCGGCCGATCCGCACATCAATGCCGTCCGCTTCGTAGCGGGTTGCACGGAAGGCGCGTAACAACCCAGGTGGGATCACGTCGGCCGACATGGTGAGATACGAGGAGATCAGAAGCGATCCTCTACCGCACTGAACTCGACGTCACGGTGCACATGCACCGACATGAGCACGCCAAAACCCACCATCACGGTCATCATTGCCGACCCGCCATGCGACACCAGCGGCAGCGGCACACCCCCCACGGGAATCGCGCCGATCGCCATGGCAATGTTAACAAACACGTAGAGAAACAAATTGGCCGAAATACCCAGCGCCACCAGCCGGCCGAACTGATGGCGGCAGCGCAGCGCGATCAGCATGCCGCCCAGGATGATCAGCGTCAGCAGTCCGATCAGAGCCAGGCCACCCACCAGGCCGAATTGCTCGCCGATCAAGGCGAAAACGAAGTCGGTCTGCTTTTCCGGCAGGAAGTCCAACTGGCCTTGTGTGCCGTGCAGGAACCCCTTGCCCCACATCCCGCCGGAGCCCAGTGCGATCTTTGATTGAATAATATTGTAGCCGGCGCCCAGCGGATCGCTTTCGGGATGCAGGAAGGTCTCGATGCGCGCCTTTTGGTACCCATGCAGGTGGGTGTAGGCGATCCGTGCGATCAGCGGCACGGGCAGCGCCACCAGCAGGAACTTCCACCATCGCACACCGGCGGCGAAGAAAATCGTGCCGCCCAGCATGGCAGTGATCACCGCAGTGCCGAGGTTCGGCTCCTTCAGGATCAGCCCAACTGGCACCAGTATGGCGATCACTGGCGGAATCAAGAACAGAGGATTGCCGATGCGTTCCCAGGACGCGCGGTGAAACCAGGACGCCAGCACCAGGACCAAGGCGATCTTCATCATCTCGGAAGGCTGCACCTGCAAGCCACCGAACTCGATCCAGCGTTGCGCGCCCATGCCGACATGACCGAAGCGCGCGACGGCCACCAGCAGACCAAGGGAGACCGCGTAAGCAGGCCAGGCCAATTTCTGGATGACGCGGATATCCACCATTGCGACGCCGAGCATCATCAACAGCGCGATTGCGAAGCGCATCACATGGCGATCGGCATACGGTTCCGGAGATCCGCCCCCGGCGCTGTACAGCGCGACGTAACCGACCCCGGCCAGAGCACAGAGCATCAGCACGTAAAGCCAGCTTACCTGCCAGAGCTTGGCGCTGATGCCGACGGACGTTTCCCGCAAAAGTCGACGATCCATCATCAGGATTTTTCCGCGACCTGTTGTGGGCTGGCAGGGGTGCGGCTTGCGGGATCGCGGGTCAGCGCGTCCATCATGATGTCGCGCGCGATGGGGCCGGCCGCTTCGGCACCCGCATTGCCATGCTCTACGACGACGGACACGGCATAGCGCGGCGCGTCGTACGGGGCGAAGGCGACGAACAATGCGTTCGGTCGCAACTTCCAGGGCAGGTTGGCAGAGTTGAAGTGGCCGTCCTCGCGTTCGGCGCGTGAAACCCGCATTACCTGTGCCGACCCGGTCTTGCCCGCCAATTGCCAGCGCGGATCCGGCAAGCGCGCTTGCGGTGCCGTGCCTCCGGGGGAGTTCACCACCGCCCACATGCCGGAGCGCACCAGGTTGAGCCATTTGTTGCTGACTTCCATCAGCGGCCAGTCCAGCATGTCCGCTCCCGGCTGCACGTCGCCCGCTACCGTGCGGGTGACATGCGGCTGGATGGCCCGGCCGGTGGCGACACGGGCGACATAGGTGGCGAGCTGCAACGGTGTCACCTGGATGTAGCCCTGGCCGATGCCGCTGACGATGGTGTCGCCGATTTCCCACGGGTGGCCCTGGGCCTCGCGCCACTCTCGCGTCGGAATCAGTCCAACGCGCTGGGCTGGAAGGTCGATTTCCAATTTGAAACCTAACCCGAAACGGTGTGCCATGGCCGAGATGCGGTCGATCCCAGTTCGCCGCGCCGTCTCATAGAAAAACACGTCGCAACTGTTCTTGATGCCGCCATACAGGTCGAGAGACCCGTGGCCACCCCGCTTCCAGCAATGGAAACGGTGGTCGCCGACATCGATGTAGCCTCTGCAGAAGATGCGGTCCGTGGGGGTGAGAGTGCGCGATTCCAGCGCCGACATCGCAACCGCCATTTTGAACGTCGAGCCTGGGGCATAGAGGCCTTCCGTCGCCTTGTTCAGGAGCGGCCGCCGTTCGTTGGAGATCCATTCCTGCCATTGGGCCTCTGGCACGCCGGAATCGAACAGACTGGGGTCGAAGGAAGGGTTGGTCGCCATCGCGAGCACCTCGCCGTTGGTGCAATCCAGCACTACGGCACTCGCGCTCTCATTCCCCAGATGATCGACGACGGCGTGCTGCAAATCGGCATCGATGGTCAGGCCCACGGTCTCGCCCGGCGTGCCTTCCTGGCGATCCAGCTCGCGGATCACCCGGCCGACCGCATTCACCTCGAGTTCCACCACACCGGCACGGCCGCGCAGCGCCATGTCGTGGTACTTCTCGACGCCTGTGCGTCCGACGCGCATGCCGGGCAGAGCAAGCTGCGGGTCCGTGGCGACATCGGCCTCGGTCGGCGGGGCGACGTACCCGACGACGTGTGCCAATTGCTCTCCGAACGGGTAGATCCGTGTGGTGCCGGCATCCACGGCGATGCCTGGCAGATCGGGCGCATTCACCTCAATCCTGGCCATCTCGTCCCAGTTAAGGAAGTCCTTGACCAGCACCGGGATGAAGCTGCGGTGTTGATGGACCTCGCGGCGGATGCGAGCCTTGTCGTGATCGTCCAACGGCACGAGTTGGGAAAATGCGTCCAGCGTGGCTTCGATGTTGTTGGTTTGCTCGGCGATCAGCACCGCGCTCCAGTTCACTTTGTTGCCGCCAACGACGGTGCCGAAGCGATCCAGGATCCTCCCTCGCGGCGGCGCGATCAGCCGGGCGCTGATGCTATTCTGCTTGGATAACATTCTATAGCGCGGCGCTTCGACCACCTGCACCTGATAAAGCCGCGCGGCCAGCCCGCCCAACAGTGCGACCTGTCCTCCCATCAGCAGCAATGCCCGGCGAGTGAATACGCCCGCGCGTTTGGTGTCCCGGCGCATCAGGCCCGCTCCGGGTTGGCAATGGATCGGTGGGCGCGGGCGAAGATGATGGCCAATGCGGGATACAGCGCGACTGACAGTGCGGCCTGGAATATCGCCGGGCCAAGCGGGACCAGGCGCCAGGTCAGCACCGCGGTCGCCAGCCATTCCAACGCTGCGGCACCAGCGGCGATTGCGGCGAACGCCAGCCAGACCAGGATGAAACCTTGCCGTCCCAGAAGCCGGCGCCACCGCAGCGCCAGGGCATGCACCAGTAGCATGGTCACGACGCCCGTGCCGAAGGGTAGCCAATCCAGCAGGTCCAGCAGCAATCCGATGCCGAACACCACGGGCGGGGACATCGCACCCGGGCGATAGAGCGACCAGAACCAGACGGAGATCAATGCCACGGCCGGTAGCAGCGTGGTCTGGTCCACGATGCCGAACGGCGCTTGCGTCAGCAGCATGAGCAAGATGGTGAGGCTTGCGGGAAAGGCGTGGCGGGCGGCGAGGTCCAGCCGGCGTCCCAGCGTGGCGCGAGGCCGGACGCCAGGCCTTTGCTCCTCCGCACTGGCCATCAGTGCCGGCGGTCAGCGACCGGCCGGCCCGCTTCCGGGTCCACGAGGCCAGTCAGGCCGTAATTGAAGATGCGGACGATCTCCAGGCGATCGAGCTGGGCAGCGGGAACCACCTCTGGCACGCGGGCGCTGGTGTAGTGCACGACACCGATGGGGAGGTTGGCGGGAAAGGCATCAGTCTCGGCGCCCGTAACGACGTGGTCGCCTTCGCGCGGGGGTGAGCCCTCGGGCCAGTACATCAGGCGCGGGTAGGGGCCGTTGGTGCCGACCATGATCGCGTGCGCGCCTGATCCCTGCAACACCACGGGAATCCGGCTGTTCAAATCGGTGATCAGCAGGATGCGCGCGCTGCGGGACCCAACCTCGGTGACGCGGCCCACCAGACCATCACTGTCCAGCGCAATCTCGCCCCGCTTGATGCCATGGTCTGGTCCGACGGAGACCAGCACTGCCCTGGCATATACGCCACCGGCATCGGCCACAACGCGTGCGGTCACGTAGGAGGGCGCAGGGTCTGGGATCCAGTGCAGTTCCACTTTCAGGCGACGGTTCTCGGCGTCCAGAGCCAGCGCGACGGCCTGCCAGCGGCGAAGCTCCTGGTTCTGCGCTCGCAGAGCGGCATTGTCGGCGCGCAGATCCCACAGATTGGTCGTCTCCGTGATGCCGGCGCGTAACGCGCCCAATGGGGCAGCCAAGGCGGCGTAAATCGGGGCCAAAGCGTCGGCGAAAGCGACCCGCGCCCGGTCGGCCAGCAGGGCATCAGCCTTGCCCAGCAACATGAGGCAGAAGGAAGCGGCGATCAGCACCGGAAGAGTGAACTTCGCTAGGGCCTGCCTGGCAGGAATTGACAAATGGATCATGTGCGTTGGGCAGTTTAGCGCGATGCGCCGCAGCGGGCGATGGCGAAGTCATTGAAAAGGCGTATCGCGAGTTCGTGTGGTGTAGAGACCACGCCTGGAGAGTTGGTGGCGGCCGGAACGCTGCGGAAGTTCCGGGGAGTGATCGCATCCTGTGCTCTTGCAGTCGAATGCGACCATGCTCTGATCCGAGGCACTGCGAACGCTGGGGGGCAGAGCCAGATTGTCTCTCGCGTTTCTCTCAACTGCCCGTCGGTACGCCCGCTACGCCGCCACCTCCTGCCCACGCCGTTCGTTCCGCTTCCGCTCATGCGGGTCCAGGTAACGCTTGCGCAGCCGCACCGCCCCTGGCGTGACCTCCACCAGCTCATCATCCTCGATATACGCAATCGCTTGTTCGAGGCTCATCTTCCGCGGCGGAACCAGCAGCATCGCATCGTCCTTCCCGGCCGCACGGATATTCGTCAGCTTCTTCTCCTTGATCGGGTTCACCTCCAGGTCCGATCCCCGTGCGTTCTCGCCCAGGATCATCCCGACATACACCTTCTCGCCGGGCGAAACGAACAGCGTCCCGCGTTCCTGGATGTAGAACAGGGCGTAGTGCACTGCCTCACCGTTCTCGGTGGAGATCAGCGTGCCGTTGTGGCGACCCTCGATGGGACCCTTCCACAGCCCATAACCCTGGAACATCCGGTTCATCACCCCGGTGCCCCGCGTATCGGTCAGGAACTCCCCATGGTAGCCGATCAGGCCCCGGCTCGGGATGGAGAAGGTCAGCCGCAGCTTCCCCCCGCCGGACGGGCGCATGTCCCGCATCTCGCCCTTCCGGCGCGACAGCTTCTCCACCACCACGCCCGCGTAGGGTTCGTCCACGTCCACCAGCACTTCTTCCACTGGCTCTTCTCGCGACCCGCTCTCCGGGTTCGTGCGGGTCAGCACGCGAGGGCGGCCGATGGTCAGCTCGAAGCCCTCGCGGCGCATGGTCTCGATCAGCACGCCGAGCTGCAGCTCGCCGCGGCCGGACACCTCGAACGCCTCGGTCTCGTTCGAATCCGCGACGCGGATCGCGACGTTGCCCTCCGCTTCCCGGAACAATCGTTCGCGGATCTGGCGGGAGGTGACCTTCTTGCCCTCGCGGCCGGCCAGCGGGCCGTCGTTGATGCGGAAGGTCATGGCCAGCGTCGGCGGGTCCACCGGGGTCGCGGGCAGTGGCGCTGCCAGTTCCGGTGCGCCGATCGTGTCGGGCACGGTACCGCCTTCCAGGCCGGCAATGGCGATGATGTCGCCGGCCTCCGCCTCCTCGACCGGCACACGGTCCAGGCCTCGGAAGGACAGCAGCTTGGTCAGGCGACCGGTCTCAACGGCGGTGCCGTCCGGTTGCACCACCTTCACCGGCATGTTTACCCGTGCCCGGCCTTGCTCCACGCGGCCGGTGAGCACGCGGCCCAGATAGGAATCGTATTCCAGGATCGAGGCCACCATGGCGAACGGCGCGTTCGGATTGACCGATGGCGGCGGCACGTGGCGCACCACCAGATCAAACAAGGCGGAAAGATCCGCACGCGGTCCGTCAAGCGAAGCATCGGCCCAGCCTTGGCGGCCCGACGCATACAACATCGGGAAATCGAGCTGTGCGTCTGTCGCCCCCAGCGCGGCGAACAGGTCGAAGACCTCGGTGTGGACCTCGTCGGGGCGGGCATCCGAGCGGTCCACCTTGTTCACCACCACGATCGGGTGCAGGCCGCGGGCCAGCGCCTTGCCGACCACGAACTTGGTCTGCGGCAGGACGCCCTCGGCGGCATCCACCAGGACGATGGCACCGTCCACCATGTTCAGGATGCGTTCCACCTCGCCGCCGAAATCTGCGTGGCCGGGGGTATCCACAATATTGATGCGGACGTCCCGCCACATGACCGAGGTGCACTTGGCCAATATGGTGATGCCGCGCTCCCGCTCCAGGTCGTTGCGGTCGAGCGCGCGCTCGGCCACCTGTTGGTGCTCTCGGAAGGCGCCAGACTGGCGCAAGAGCTGGTCCACCAGGGTGGTCTTGCCATGGTCAACATGGGCGATGATCGCGACGTTGCGAATCTGCATGGGGGCCTGATTGGGGGATTGCTGCGGCGCACACATAGTGAATCCGGCGGCCAAAGGCGAGGGTAGATCGCACAGAGCGGCCCTGCGCGGTTCACCGAGGCTTGTAGCCCGGCCATCGCGCCGGTCGCCTACCTTCGGGACGGTGACGTCTGGTGGAGGGCTGCCATGGTCCGTCTTGGGTGCGCGGCATTGCTGGTGCTGGGGCTGCTGCCGCTGGCGGCACATGCCGATTGCCAGTACCGGCGGCTGAACAGCGTCTCCAACGATGGCGCGACGGTGCAACTGGACGATGGCAGCCAGTGGGACGTGTCGGACTACGACCAGAACGAAGCCAGAAGTTGGGAGCAGGACGCCACGATCACGGCATGCCAAGACGAACTCATCAATACCGAGGTGCATGAGAGCGTGGAGGCAAGGGAGGTGAAGCGGGGCCTGCCGGTGCCACAGGACGAGCCGAATTAAAAAACGGGGCGCCTCGGGGCGCCCCGTTCCTGTTTCAACCATGCTGCCGTGGGTCACGTGATGACGATCTCCACCCGGCGGTTCTGCGGTTCGCGGACGCCGGGGCCGGTGGGCACCAACGGATTCGTTTCGCCAAAGCCTTTCGTGGTAATTTCGTTGGCGGGCACTCCGTCCTTGATCAGCTCGGCCTTCACGGCATCGGCGCGGCGGACCGACAGGCCCATGTTGTACTGCGGCTTCCCTGAGGTGTCCGTGTAGCCGTTCACCTCGATCCGCGTGTACTGCACACGGGTGGAATTATCGGCTGCCTGCCTGATGATCTGGCGGGCGCGGTCGGTCAGGGTCGCCTTGTCCCAATCGAAGAAGACCAGGTAGGACCTGACGGCCTGCGCCATCGGCGCCGGCGCGGCGGCGGCAACCATCGGCAGTAGTACCGGCGGCACACCAAACTTGATCTTCATCCCCGCCATCAACTGCACGATGCTCCAGTTCGGCTGGCCATAGCCTGGGGTGAGTTGCGCGATGGCCGTGGTGCCGGCACTCTGGATCGCACTCGCGTCGTCGTACCAATTGGTGTCGTGGTAACTGGAGTATGCCGCCGACAGCACCAGTTCCATATTCGGGGAGATCTCGTAGCTTCCCGTCACCCGCAGACTGTTCATCAGCGAGTTGATGTCGGGGTAGTTCGTCACGTTCTGATAGGACGCCGTCGGCAGCGCCACGAATACGCCGTTGAACTCGGCGAACGCCACCGAGCCATAGGAGAGGGTATAGTCCGCCTTGACCTTCAGCTTTTCGGTGATCTTCCACTCGCCGCTGAGGCCGACCGTTTGCGTGGTGGTGGTGTCCTTGTTCTGATAGTAGCCGGCGCTGCCGAGGCAGGCGCCGGTGTTGGAGGCGGCGCAGGCGCCGTTGCCCAGGTTGTTAAAGAACAGCAGCTCGTAGTTATAGAAGGCGTGGAGGTTGATCGTCTTGATGGGCCGATAGGTGAAGTCCGGGCCGAGGGTCAGCGCATAGTCCTGCTTCACGCCGGTGCCGACACCCGTGAGCGGCGCTACGGTCACGGTGCCGTTCGGAGCGGTGTAGGCGGTGGCAGCGGGGTAGGTGTAGTTCTCATTCTTGAACTGCAGGAGGAAGTCGGCACCTATATTATCTGCAGGCTGGTAATCGGCCCGCATGGTCACGGCTTCGGACGTCATCGGCGCCTGGTAGTAGGCGCCAGAATAGGTCGGGCCGGCATTTGGGCCATCGAGGTTCAGCCAGGGCGTCAGGTAACTGAGGGTGCCGGAGCGGCTGGAGTAGTCGAAGGAGAGTTTGCCATCAAGCTGCGGTCCGAAATTCGACAGAATGGCGACCGTGCCGGTGTTGGTGTCGCTGTGCCCGACCTGGGCGTTGCTGCGGTCGGTGTAATCCAGGCGATAACCGAGTTGCAGTCGCGTGTTGAAGGCCGGGAAAAGCTTGTAGGTCAGGTTGGCGCCGGCAGCCTGCTTCAGCCAGTCCTGCGGGACGACGAAGGCATAGGGCGTGGCGGAGCCGGGAGCCGAGTCGCTGCCGATACCGCTGCCATACACCGCGAACTGGTTGATGCTCACATTCCGGCCATCGACGCTATAGAACGCATCGATGTCGGTACGCGGAATCGATTGGTTGTTGGCGCTGACCCGGACCTGATAGACGGTTGCCGTGATGTCAGGCGAATCCTCGCTGGTGCCTTGCAGCATCGGATTCAGGTTCAGGAACCCCGTCGTGCCGCGAAACGCGCCGATACCCGGGTCCGCCGAGTTGGGCGGGAAATCGTCGTCCTGCTTCTCTACGCCGACCCGCGCATTCAAGTTCACGCGGGTGTCGGGGATCGCGTTGGTCGCCAGCATGACGGTAACGTACTGGGCGCTATTGCTCGGCGGTGTGGAATAGGCTGCCGCCTGCTGGAACGGTTTGGCCGTGCCGGCCGTAGGATATGGCAGGGTGACGAACAGGTTGTTGTCGCTGAAGTGCGAGAATGTGTATTGCAGCACCGCCTGGTAGAGCCGGCTGTTGTAAGCGGCGGAAATGTCGTAGCGATCTGTATCGTAGTTGATCGGCAGGGCGAATGGCGCTCCGCCGACCGAGCCTTCGATGAAATACGATTCTTCCATCGAACCTTCCTTGTGCTCGTGGCGGAAGGCGCCGGTGATGGTCCAGTCGTTCCAAATGTACTTGAAGTTGCCACCCAGGATGTCGCGCCGCGTCCCGGTTTGCACCGGCAGGTCGGCTCCGGTCGCGGCGAACCCCGCGTTGGTATAGCTCGTATGCGCGCCTGGCGTGGCGGTGGTCTGCGACAACGCGCCGCCATAAGCGTACAGGCCGGGGTTCAGGAATGCCGTGCTGCCGTTGACCGTATAGGGCGAGTCAATGACGTTCCCGGTGTAGGTGATGGCATTGTAGTAGCCGGTGACGCCCCAGGTGCCCTGGTCGCCGACCTTGAACCCGATGGAACCTTCGTTGATCAGGTTGTTGCTGACGCTGGAGTTGAAGGTGTCACTGGTCAGGCCGGCACCCAAACGGTTTCCGGTCTGGAAGTTCAGGTTGTCGCCCCAGAACTCATAGTAGCGCGTGTCACCCGAGTACCAAGGTGAACCGCCGCCAAGGTCGAAATTCCCCAGCACATCGAGGCCGTTGGTGTTGAACCCGTTATAGCGCCCGAATTCATCGGGATTGCGGCCCAATTGTCCCAGCAGGCCGAAGCCGACCTCGCCACTGATCGGCGAGCCGCCGATGGAGATGTCCGGTGCCAAGGGTGAGGCAGGTGCCGCAGTCTGGGCGAGGGCGGCCAACGGCGCGAGGCACGATGTTGCCAGTGCGATGGCCCGAAGCGCATTGCGAGTGATCATGTCGAGCTCCCTTGCTCGTGCCGTCGCATCAGCGGATGAAGAAGGCGCCTGCCGGACTGTTCGAGCCGTGAACCTCCGAGTGGCAGTTCACGCATGTCCTTTGGTTGGCGAGCGCCGAGTTGAAGAAGGTGCTGCCGCCTGGGCCCATCGGAATGGAGTGCGCACCGCCGAAGGCGCCGCCGCTGTTATTGCTCTCGGCGCTGTGGCAGGAGGCGCAGAGGAAGTTCATCGGCTCGATCATCAGCCGCTGCTGATTAGAGCCATGCGGGTTGTGGCAGATCAGGCAGTTCTCACGGACCGGCTGATGCTCCCACAGCATTGGGCCGCGCTTGTCGGCGTGGCAGTTGTAACAGGTCTGGTTGACCGTGAATTCCTTCAGGTCCTTGGTGTCGCCGGGACCGCCCATCGGGTTGTGGCAGTCGCTGCAGGTGACGAGGCCCTCGCGGATCGGGTGGTGTGAGTACTTATACGTGTCGGCCCGGATGTTCTGGTGGCAGGTGAAGCAGATCTGCGGCTGCGTCGCCTTCGCGAGCACCGGGTCTTTCGCGCTATGCGCAACATGGCAATCGGTGCAGGCCAGGCCGGCGCGCTGCATCGAGCTGCCTTCCCAGTTCAGCACCATGGGGTCGCCCTGGTGGCAGCTCAGACAGACCTGGTTGCGGTCCTTGGTGGGGGACCTGTGCGGCCCGTCGAACACGATGTCCGGGTACGGCGACTTCATTGCGATGTGGTTGGTGCTGGGGCCGTGGCAGCTGGTGCAGCCGCCCTGCGCGAAGGGCGTGCGCCGGTCGCCTACGACCCCCATCGGGCTTTGCAGAATGGCGGTGACCTTCGGGTCACTGCCGTGACATGTCAGGCAGGGCTGCGAGCCGGCATCCACGGGCGGCAGGGCGAAACCCGCCGGCTGGGGCTGCGCCGAGGCGGAGACGGCGCCCAGCGTCAGCGCGATGCCGAGCAGCGTCAGCGCTATGATCTGCTTCATGTCGGTGTCCCTCGTGCTTGCCCTGCGGGGCTCACGGTCCTGGTGGCTACGAATCCCGCGGGGCCGCGCCCATGGCGGGGCGAGCGCTGCGGCGAGCCGGCGTGGCGGCGGCGTGCGGCGCGTTCGGCGCCGGTTGGGGCGCGGGTTGGGGCGCGGGTTGGGGCGCCGGTTGGGGCGCCGGTTGCGTGGCGGCGGGGAGGCGCCGCGCGCGGGGCCGGACGTGCCGCGGCAGCGCCAAGCCGTCGCTTGTCAGCATCGCTTACCGCCCCCGGAAAGCGGGCGAGCAAGGCGGACCCTAAAATCGGTCCGGAGTTGACAGCCTGCGACTTCAACATGTGCGTCACGGCCAGATTCGAGCCTTGGCGCGGCCGTGAGGACCGCACCGCCAACACCACCCTTCCGCCGGTTCTTCAGCGGAACGGTGGCATCCTCTGCCGCGACATGGCCGCCGGGTAGCACCAGGATTACCGGATTGTTATGATACCAGTCGAACCAATGCCGGCGGCGAAACCGAAGTCAAAAGGCCCGGTTCTGCGGCGTTCCACGGTGCGGCTTGGTTGTTTTCGCGGTGTCTCGGTGCGACGATCGGTTCGTGCTGTGGCAGGTTTGCAACAGATGCCTGGCCGTATCGGAGCGAACCTGACTTTTCCGTGCTGTTGCTTTGATCCTTCCGGGCTGCTGCTTGATCCTTCCAGGCTGCTGCTCGATCCTTGCTGCTGCTCGATCCTTCCGGCTCTTGGGTATTGGTTCCGGTCACGGCGGGCGGATTGCGGACGAGGCAGCGCGTGCGGCCGGCTGGCGAGCCGGTAACCGGCGAGTGGGTAAAAGGCATCGTTTACCCGGCCCGGCGATCAGGACCCCCAGGACCCCAGGACCCCAGGACCCCAGGACCCCGAGGACCCCCAGGACTCGCGGGATGCGATTTGCTCGGAGGCTGTGGCCTTGCCAACGCGATCCTGCCAAGGATCGGGCGGGAAGGCATGGTCAGACGGGATGCATGCGTCGTTCATGGCAATCTTCCTGGTTCAATTTTGATAGTATTATTAACTAAGATGGGCACGCTAACGATCCACGATACAGGCAGACGCCAACTGGCGGCTGTTGATTCCTGTTATTTAGGAAGCGCGCGGTGTCTAACAAGGGGTAACCGCTGCGATACGAGCGGCCAGGCCCCGCCGCACAACCGCCCGATCGTGCGTTGATGGCGGGGTTGGGTCCGACCGCGAACAACGGGCGGTGGGATGGTTGTCTCATCGGCGTCTCGATTCGTTTTCCGCGAGATTCTAGCGCAGCGGTGAGACGGGCGGCGGAGCTATGGCGGGTCCCGCCGTTCTGAATCGTGCTGTGGCAGGTCGCCTCGGTTGGAAAAGAAAAGGGAACCGCAGATGAACGCAGATGGTACGCGGACCGTCGATGCACCGCGGTTCACCAGAAGCACGCGGCCCGCCCGTTGGCCGGCACCGCCATGCCGGCTGACCCATCGGCGTTCGCGTGTGCAGCTGCGGCTGATCGGTATTTCCTTCTTCCGATGCATCGTACAGTCTTCTGGTGCATCGTGCAGTCGCCTGGGCGATGAGCCGCATTGGAACCGGGCGCCTTGCCGGTTCGCCGCCCCTTCCGCCCGCTCGATCCGCTTGCCCCCGCTTCCGTGCCGCCCTGCGCCCCCGTGCCTCACGCCGCGAGCAATTCCGGGGCGGTCGAGGCGGTGTTTTTCGGCACGTGCGGCTTCCATTTGTCGGCCCAGGTGAAATTCGAGCTGTTGTCGTGCATCAGCACGAACATTACGTCGTCGTCGGGTACCTCGAACTTCCAGTCGGGCGGCAGGCCGC
>DATKPQ010000165.1:0-55428 GCA_035523995.1 Acetobacteraceae bacterium
CCACCCGCGCCCGCACCCAGCGTTCCGCTCACTCCCCGGCGGCAACCGCCGCCAGGTCGCCCTCGGCGTCGGCGTTGATCTCCTCCAGCGAGCGCTGTGCCGTTTCCGGGATCACCACCAGCGTGCAGATCGCGCCCACCACCGACACCGCCGCCAGCAGCCCGATCACGCCGGTCTCGCCCAGGATGCCGAACAGGGGCGGGAACAGGAAGGCGCTGATCGAGGCGCCGATCCGCCCGCCCACCACCGTCACCGACTGGCCGATGGTGCGGATGCGGGTCGGGCTGAGTTCCACGCCCAGGATGCCCGCCCCCGAGACCGTGCTCGGCCCGGCGGTGATCAGCAGGCTGTAAAGGCCGAACAACACCATGCCGAATGCCGGCGCCGCCATCGCCTCATCGCGCCGCCAGGCGAACAACGCCAGCATCACGGCGGCCCCGACGAAGCCCCAGAATTGCAGTTGCTTGCGGCCGATGCGGTCGATCAGCGAGACGCCGATCAGGGCGCCGGGAATGACGAACACGAACGAGGTGATCAGCGAGAACGTGGTCGGTGCCAGGCCCAGCCCCTTGGCGATCAGCGAGGGGCCGAACAGGATGCCGGAGTAGACCACGATATCGAACAGCAGCCACAGCAGGGCGGCGCCGAAGATGGCCTGCGCGTGCTGGGAGAACACCTCCTGCCAGGCGCGGCGGTCGAGCAATGGCGACACCGACGGATCCGTGCCGGCAACCTGCCGCACGACGGCCCTGGCATCCGCGGCATTGCCCGCGACGCGGCCGAGATAGCGCGCCGTCTCCGGCATTTTGCGCCGCAGATACAGCACCGACAGCGCCGGCACGCAGCCGAACGCCAGCACGATGCGCCAGCGCAGGTCCGGCTCGACGCCGAGCCCCAGCAGCACCAGCGACAGCACCGCGGCGAAGGCGGCGCCGGTGGGCCACATCACGCCGAAGCCCAGGCCGATCTTCTTGCCCCGGTCGCGCCGGTTGGAATGCTCGGCCATGATGGTGGGCGACAGCACGTAGTCGGCGCCGATGCCGATGCCCAGCAGGAAGCGGATGAAGATCAGGCTCTCCAGGTTCGGCGCGAAGGCCTGCGCGAACGCCATGATCGCCATCACCGCGACATCCAGGCCGTAGTATTTCTTGCGCCCGTTCTGCGCCAGCGCACCGAAGATCAGCGCGCCGATGCCCGCGCCCACCAGCGCGGACCCGGCCAGCAGGCCGCTTTCCAGGCCGGTCAGTTTGGCGACCCCGAAGGTGCCCAGCACCAGCGGCAGCACCAGGCCGATCGACGACAGGTCGTAGCCGTCGGTGAACACGCCCATGCCGGTGGTAAACAGAGTCAGCCAATGGAATCGCTTGAACGGCTGCTCATCGAGTTCCGCGAAACTGTGCGGGCGCGCCATGTTGGATCTCCCCGGGATTTGGTCGCGGGCGATCCCTAGTCACGCAGCGTGGCAGCGAGATTTCACTTGCGTGAAGCTTGCATGATCGACCAGGAGTTATGGACTGATTCTAAATTAGAAATGACGCGCATGTCATGATGATGGGACGACCGGCCGCCGCATGCCGTCGAACAGGCGCGTTGTCTATATCACATCGGGGCGTTGTATAAAGGCGGATTCCGCGCGCGTCATCGCACCGCCGAACGCGCCGCGGCGCTCCGGGCCTCGGCCAGCCCCGCGGCGCCGCGCGGCAATGCCAGGGCCGGAATGGGTGCCGCCCGGCGGGCGGGCGGCGGGCGGCGCACGGAAAGCCGGGACGAAGCGTCATCCTCCTCCGGCGGGCGCCCGCGTGAGGCCTGTGGCGCCAGCATGCCGTCCACGATGCCGCCCAGCGCCGCCACGCGCGCCACCATCGCCGCGCGCGACGTCACGCCGAATTTGGCGAACACGCGCCGCATGTGCGTGCACACCGTCCAACTGCTGATCTCCAGCACGCTGGCGATGACCTTGTTCTGGTGGCCTTCCGCCACCAGCCGCACGATCTCGACCTCGCGCGGACTGAGCGAGACGCCTTTCGCGGTCACCGCGGGCATGCGGATCAGCAGGTAGCGCCGGCCGTCGAGATCGACGTCCATCAGCATTTGCTCGCCGCCTTCGTCGGCGGGCTCGTCATCGAGGCAGCGTACCAGCGCACGCAATCGCAGGCGCAAAGCGTCGCTGATCGGCGTTTCCTCCTCCGTCGCGGCCGTGTTCGCTGGCATGCCAATTGCTCCGTCGTTGGCAATCAAGGCTATCCAGAGCCAGACCGTTCCTTCACCGCGTCGGTGCGCGGGCGGACCTACCTTCGTTGCGTGGGCAGGACATCTGACCGACACGTTACTCCCGCCCGGCGGCGCAATGCCAGTCGCTTGTTTGAGTTAACGCAATAATGCAGCCGCGCAGGATAGAAGCCCGCGCCAGGAAGCTTTGCGCGTCGCCTGTATGAGCGAAGCATCAATATGCTGCCCATAAAGTGTGACTGGCGCGTGATCCGCCGCCGCTGCCACGGTTCGCCCAGCGTCACCATCCGCCAGGAGGTCCACATGTCGGCGATCCGGGATACCGAGCTGGAATCCGAGTTCGAGCTAGAAGGCGCGACCGAAAGCGAGGCATTCGGCCTCGGCGATGTCGGCAGCATGCTCGGCGGCCTGCTGGGCGAAGGCGAAGGCGAGTACGAACTTGAGGGCGAGCTGGAAGGCGAATTCGAAGGCGAGTTCGAAGGCGAGTTCGAATCCGAATTCGAAGGCGAATTCGAAGGCGAGGCGTTCAGCTTCGGCGGATTGTTCAAAAAGATCGCCCCGGTGCTGAAGAAGGTGGCGAAGGTCGCGGCGCCCATGGTCGGCACCGCGATTCTGGGTCCCGCCGGCGGCATGCTGGGCAAGCTCGCCGCCTCGGCGCTGGGCGAAGGCGAATTCGAGGCGGAATTCGAACTGGAAGGCGAGTTCGAAAGCGAGGGCGAATTCGAAGGCGAATCCGAAGGCGAGGCCGAGGCAGAGCAGGAGATCGCTGCGCACCCGATGAGCGAGAGCGAGGCGCTGGCGGAAATGATGGCGGAGGCCGCCAGCCAGGCCGCGAGCGAGTCCGAGGCCGAGGCGATGGTCGGCGCCGCCGTTGTCACCGTGCTGTCACCGCGCGACCGCCGCGCGCTGCGCCGGCTGCTGCCGCACATGGTGCGCGGCGCCGCGGTGCTGACCCGCATCCTGCGCCGCCATCGCGCCACTCGGCCGGCGGTGCGCGCGGTGCCGCAGATCATGCGCCGCACCGTCAAGCGCCTGAAGCGCCACGCCGCCGCCGGCCGCCCGGTCACCCGCCGCGCCGCCGCGCATGCCACCGCGCGCGAAGTGCGCCGCGTGCTGGGCAGCCCGCGCGTCGTCCGCACCACGCTGGCGCGCAACGTGCGGACCAGCCGCGCGATGAAGCGCCCGCACCGGCGCCACCGCCGGGTCGCCGGCTGACCTCGCCCCCGCCCCGCGTCCGACCCGAAAGGAGACCGCACCATGGCGATCGCACTTGGCGAGCTGGAACTCGAGCTCGAAGGCCTGGGTGAGTTCGAAGGCGAATTCGAAAGCGAGCTGGAAGGCGAGTTTGAAGGCGAATTCGAATCCGAGTTTGAATCGGAATTCGAATCCGAATTCGAATCGGAACTGGAATCCGAACTGGAGTCCGAACTGGAATCCGAGTTCGAATCGGAATTCGAGGCCGAAGGCCCCAACCCGGTCAGCCGCGTCTATCCCGACGCGATGATGGAGCACATGGGCCTCGCCGCCATGGAGGCGGAAACCGAGTACGAGGCGGCGGAGCACTTCCTGCCGCTGGTGCCGCTGGTCGCCAGCAAGATCCTGCCGCTGGCCGCCAAGGCGGCGCCGCGGATCGCCGCGAAAGTGCTGCCTCGCGTCGCCCGGGTGGTGTCGAAGGTCACGCCACGGCTGACCCGCGGCGTGACCCACATGACCCGCGCGCTGCACCGCAACCCGCAGACCCGGCACCTGGTGCGGACGGTGCCCAGCATCGCCCGCCGGGCGGTGACGAAGATCGCGCGCCACGCCGCGGCCGGCCATCCGGTCACGCCGCGCCACGCCGCGCGCATCCTGCGCCACGAGCATCACCGGATGCTGCGCCACCCGCGCATGGTGCATGCCGCGCTGCGGCACGCCAACAAGATGGACCACCGCTATCACCGCGTCGGCGGGCTGCCGGTGCCGGTGCGCGGGGCGATCGCGCACGGGCACGGCCTGGTGGCACCGCATCTGCGCCACCTCGCGCCGCACCTGCGCCACCTCGCGCCGCATTTGCGCCATATCGCACCGCACCTGCGCCACCTCGCGCCGCATCTGCGGAGCCTGGCCGTGCATCCCGCGCATGCGGCGGCGATCACGCAGACGCATCCCGCGGCGATCGCACGCCGTTACGCCACGCCGCATCTGCGCCGGCTGGCCGGGATGCACGGCCATGCCTGTCCCACCTGCGGTGCCTCCCGCCGCGCGTGCTGCTGCTGCTGTTAGCCCCCCGACTCTTAGCCCCTGACTCTTAGCCCCTGACTCTTAGCCCCCCTCACCGCGAGTTGGTGCCATGGACGGCGCGAGCGAAAGCCTGGTGCGTGACGAAGCGGCCCGCTCGCCGGCAACGGCGCGGCGGGGGCGCGCGGCCAGGGCGGGTGTCCGGCCGCCGCAGCCGGTGCTGCGCCCCTGGTTGCGCGCCCAGTCCATCAACGTCACCCGCCACGCCGCCGCGCTTCGCCCGTTCCGGCGCGAGGAGTTCGGCACCGGCGCCGCCGCCCCCTCCGACGGCCACATCCAGGCGGTCAACCGGCTGATGGCCTCGCTGCGCCGCGGCCTGCTCGATCTGAGCCGGCGCGTGACCCAGGCGGTGACGGCGGCCGACGCGGAACTCACCACGCCCCGGCTGTCGGAAGTGGTGCGGCGCAAGGACAAGGCGCAGCACTGGGTGCAGGGCATCGAACGCATCTGGGATTTCTATTTCGAATTGTTCGGCCAGCGGCAGTCCGCGCCGTACGCCGACTGGCTGCTGAGCTGCGACCGCATCGCGCTGGATTGCTACCAGGCGTACTGGAACGGCCTGGGCAAGCCGCGTCCGATCCCGGCGCCGCCGCCGTTCTGCTACATGCGCACCGGCTTCGCGCCGGCCACCTTCCGCCGCGGCATCCCGCTGCGGCGCCTCGGCCGGCAGCTCAACCCGTTCCCGATCGTGCAGTTGCCGTACCACCGATTGCTCAATCCGTGGACCCTCGGGGCGATGCTGCACGAGAGCAGTCACAATCTGCAGAGCGAGCTGGGATTGAGCCGCGACATTCCCCGCGCCATCGCGCGCACCCTGCTCGATGCCGGCATGCCGAAAAACGTCGCCGGCATCTGGACCCGCTGGAACCGCGAGATGTTCGCCGACATGTCGGCGCTATTGCTCGGCGGCCCGGAAGTAGTGGGATCGCTGATGGACGTGGTCGGCCGCGCGCCGGCGGCGGTGTTCGCCTACAACCCGCGCGGGCCGCATCCCACGCCGTACCTGCGCACGCTGATCAGCGTCGAGCTGCTGCGCCGCATGGGCTTCGCCGGGCAGGCCGAACGCTATCGCCGCGCGTGGATCGGCATCTATCCGCCGCCCCCGGCCGGCGCGATGCCGCCGGGGCTGCTGGAAACCTTCCCCACCGCCTGCCGGCTCGCGGTGGATGCGATGTGCTACCGACCCTATCCGTCGCTCGGCGACAAGAGCCTGGCGCAGGTCGTATCGTTCAACGACAAGGACCGGCACATGACCGAGGAAGCCGCCGGCCGCCTCGCCGCCGGCGTCGATCCCGGCATCGTTCCCGCCCGCTTCCTGATCGCAGCGGCGCGCATCGCGCTGGACCGCAGGCTCGCCCGGCCCGGCGTGATCGCCCGGAACTTCTATCTCGAGCTGGCAAGGAGATAGCGCCGTGGCGATCGAAGACACGTTCGAGCGCCTGGTCGGCACGTTCGCCGCCGCTGAGGAGGCATTCCACGGCCTGCGCCTGACGGTGATCGAGGACCGGCCGCCGCAAGGCGAAGTCCTGCTGGTGGAGCGTCTGGGCAACCTGGTCGAGGACATGCGCGGCTGGCTGGCCGAGGGCCAGGCAGCGGCGGCCGATGCGCGCCAGGCGGTGGAGCACCCGCCCAATACGCATCGCGCCCGCCAGTCGCTGGCACGCGCCAACGACCGCCTGATGCGCCTGGAGAAGCAGTTCTTCAACCACGCGCTGTCGCACCGGATGCTGGACGGCCTGGAACGCTTCGGCCGCCAGCGCGGCGGCGAATGGTTCGGCTGGTCCGGCGGCGTGGTCACCGCGCTGCAAAGCTGCTGCGACCCGCTGCGCTCGATGGACGAGGCCATGCTGTGCTCCTGGCAGGAACTGTGCGCCTGGCTCGCATCGGGTTCATTCTCGATAAGTAACATCAATCTCAACCCGCAGTTGCTCGACGCCTCGATCAATGCGTCGCGGCGGCGGCCGGCATCGGCCGGCCTGCAGGAGGAGCGGCATGACTGACCGGTCCGGCGGCGGGCCGGACCAGGGGGAGACAAGGCTAGCGCGATACCAACCGGTCAGAGGAGAGACACATGGCGACGCAATCCAGGCATGAACGCGGCCACGCCCGCCATCAGGCGCCGGCGGGCATGGACATGCGGGAGACGACCGCGGTGCTGGAGCCGGAGATCGCCACCATCGGCGAGCCCGCGCCTGGCGGATCCATCGCGATGGCGTTCGACTCGGAAGAGGCCGCGATGTCCGAAAGCTTCGCCGGCATCCGCGAGGACGACCCGGCCGGCACACCGGCGGGCGGCATCGGCAGGCCGGACTTCGACGATCCACTGCTGCTGTGCATCCGCGAGGCCGCCTGCGCGTTCCGCGACGCGGCGGAGGCATTCCGTGCCTGCAACAAGCCGACCCACGACGAGCTGCGCGAGGACATCGCGGCGTCGGCACGGCCGGTCGCCCAGGCAATCGGCGAAGTCACCCACGCCATTCACGAGCTGACCAGGGTGTTCAGCGGCGTGATCGCCATGTGGAACGGGAACGGCGGATCGCCGCAGCCGCTGCACACGGCGCCGCCATTGCAGGTCGCACCGCAGCCCACCGCGCCCGCGCCGCTGACGCCGTACCAGGCGCTGCAGAACGCGCAGGCGGTGCGGGCCTTCGCGCAGACCGGCCGCACCCAGTTGCAGGAAGCGGTGCGACTGATCGCCGCGTTCGAAGCCAGCGCGGGCTGAATCCGGGCGCGCGATGATCCGCCGCCGCAAACACTGGTGCCGCACGCCGCATAGCCGAATGACCTTGTTCGACGGAGACTGACCATGGGTGTCGCGATTATACCACCGGCTGCCCCACTGCCGGCTCCTTGGGGCCCCTCCGCGGCCCCGGCCTGGCCGGCGGGCGGCGGCGCCCCCGGCGGCGGCGGGTTCACCCCCGCCTTCCCCATTCTGACCGAGGAAGTGGGCTTCCCGCCCTCGCCGCTGGCAGGCGGCCTCGCCGGCGGGCCGAAATCGCCCGCCGCCGGCGGATCGCCACTGGGCATGAAGGTGACGCGCGCCCTGCAGGACGTGCTGGGCTGGAAACTCAAGGCCGGCGACGCCACCGGCTTCCTGGGCGCGCTCAACCAGTCGTTCCAGGTCTCGCTGGTGGAAGGCCATGCCGCGAGCAAATGGACGCCGCGCAGCTACGTGGTCCAGTCCGACCTGTCCGGCGGCATCACCGGTGCGCAGGCCAGCGTCTACACCATGGCGAACACCCTGCTGGGCCAGATGCTGCCGCTGGTCGATGGGCTGTATGCGCTCGATCCGGCCGCCGACCAGGAGTACGTGACGGCGCTGAAACAGCTCGCCACCAGCCAGCTCACCAATCTTGGGCAGGAGATCGGCTACCTTGGCGGTCCCCGCGTCATGCGGGTGCATCAGTATTTCCAGATGCTGCTGGGCGGCACCGTCAGCCTGACGATGCCCCCGGTGGGCGGCCCGCCGTCGGCGGCATCGGTCGCGCTGGTGCCGACGCCGGCCGTCCCGCCGCCGCCCTACACGCCGCCGCCCTATGCGCCGGGGCCGCCGGCGCCGGGCTTCTATACCGACCCCGACCAGGTGATGGGCACGCTTGGCGATCTGCGCGATCTGCTCGGTCTGCGGCAGAATCCGGGTGCGGGGGTGGTCACGAGCTACATCAACACCATCGATGACGAAACGAACGTCACCAATTTCCGCATCATCGTCGACTATGCCAACTCGCTGTGGAACGCGTGGCAGAACAGTATCCAGTTCTTCATCACGACCAGCACGCCGTTCCTGGGGACGCAGCTTGTCATCATTTCGCGCCAGCTCGGCGTGATCAGCGAGATCGTCGACGAAGTCCGCTTCGTCCTCGATTCCGTGTTCATCGGCCCGCAGGAGCGCCAGACCGCGTTGCTCAACCTTGCCTTGCTCGGCGGCCAGTTCACCAACCTGCCGCCGATCTTCCTGGAGGATCTGCTGTCCTGGACCCAGGCCTTCGTCACCGAGGAGGCCCCCGCCGTGATCCAGTCGGGCGGCAAGTTCGGCCTCGGCGAGGACTTCTGCGCGATGATCTGGCAACTGTCGCAGCAGATCTACGGTGCGTACCAGTATGCCTATCAGATGGGGACGCCGCCCGGCATCAATACCGTGCGCGTGCTCACCTCGATGCAGAAGCTGGCGGGCGAGATGTACGAACTTTACACGCTCGCCTATCCGGTCGGCTCCTCCTACCTGCAGCCGCGGCCTTAATCGGATCGAGACGGAGACGCAGCCATGGCAAGCATGAAAGACTACCAGGGCCTACACGACCGCGTCGCCGCTTTGCGCGAGCAAGTGACGAACAACCTGTCGGCCGATCTGGTTTCCAACCCGCAGCTCGCCGACGCGCTGACCAAGCAGATCGACGACCTGCTTGCCTCGGTGGTGGACGCCGACAAGACCACCGCCCCGCCGCCGGATAACGGGCTGTCGGCCCTGGCCGGCATCGGCGCCGGCGCCTCCACCGATCTCGGCGATACGCGCATCCCCGCCGGCGTCGTCGCCTATGACGACACCATCACGTCGGAGCGCATCGTCGCGGTCGGCGACATGTACTACCTGTGGCAGCACGAGAAGATCGGCGTGTTCCGCGTGGTGCAGAAGCTGCAGGAATTGTTCCGCGCCGGCACCGTGCGGCTGTCCGGCGGCCAGGGCGCCTTCGCGCTGTACCAGTTCGATCGCCGCCAGGTGCTGCGCTACACGGCGCGCGACCGCATCGCCGCGTATCGCCGCGTGTTCGGCTACGGCGGCGGCACCGCCCCCGCCGGCGCCCGCCCCAACACCGACTTCCACCACCTGTTCTCGCATTTCATCCAGCAGGTGACCCTGTTCTGGCGCGACAAGCGGATCTCCGACGTGATCCGCGAGCGCGCCTACGACCCCAGCTTCGGCTCCATCGCCATCGTGCGCCGCGCCGGCCTGGATCTGCGCAACAACCTGAAATGGCTGTCCTTCGGCGACGTGAACGTGCTGCGCGTCGAAGTCATGCAGTTGCTGGAAGAAGCCTTCCGTATCCTCGACGCCCCCGACGTGAAGCGCTTGTTCGGCGCCGACAACGCCTGGGACGTCGTGGAAGAAGTCCTGGTGCGCTACTATAAGGAACGCCTGGTCACCTCGCCGCGCCAACGCATGGGCGTGACCGGCCGCGAAATCCTGCGCTGGCTGGCGCATCCGCACATCCTCACCACGACGCGCGCCCAGTTCGAAACGCTGTTGCTGGAGATCGCGGAAAACGCCGAGGAATGGCTGACCAGTGCGCAGGCGATGCAGCTGGCCGGTCGCACCACCAGTAATCGCGTGATGCCATGGACACGAACGACACCGCCGACCGCCGTACCGGGGCGAGCCCCGAACGGCGCCGTGCATCAGCGCGCGTTCGCCCGGGAGACAGCGTGAGGCGTACGACCCATGTCATTGCGAGCAGCAAAGCGACGAAGCAATCCCGAACGTGTGGACGCACGGACGGTCCGGACGCCTGCCCGAGCGAGGTTGCTTCGTCGGACGCCTGCCCGAGCGAGGTTGCTTCGTCGCTACGCTCCTCGCAATGACATCGCGCGCACCGCGTTGCGCTTTTTGTGAGTCCGACTATCAGGTACTCGGTCCTGTTAATCCGACGCCGGATCTTTATCAACGTGGCGTCGTTCAACCACGCAAGCAGTAAGAAAATGGCAACCGCAGATGAACGCAGATGAACGCAGATAGAATCGGGCCGTACGCTCCATTCGCGTTCATCTGTGGTTCCAGATTTGACCGGCCATAGTACACGCCAGTACCGCTCAAATTGGGCAGCCATGTCACCGGATTTGCAAGGTCTTGGCACTAATCCGTCGCCGGAGCCAGCAGGACAAGGTCCATGATCATCGACTGCCACTGCCACGCCGGCGAAGGCGACGCGATGACCGCGCCGTGGAACACCGCGGCACCATTGGACGCCTATCTACGCCGCGCCCGTGCCGCCGGCATTTCCAGAACAATCGTATTCGCCCCGTTCCACAGCGATTACGCCCGCGCGAACGCGCAGGTGGCTGGGATCGTGCGGCGCAATCCGCGGCGGTTGATCGGCTTCGTCTTCGTCCACCCGGTCCGCGATGCCGGCCGCATCTTCAGCATGGTGCGGCGCTGTGTGCTGACCGCGCGGTTTCGCGGCATCAAGGTGCACGGCTACGACGCCCTGCCGACACGCGAGGTCTGCGAAACGGCTCGCGCGTTCCGCCTGCCGATCCTGGTGGACGTGGCGGGCCAGGCCTCGGTGATCGAGATGCTGGCGCCGTCCTATCCCGATGTGAACTTCATCATCCCCCACCTTGGCAGCTTCCGCGACGACTGGCGTGCGCAGCAACAGGTGGCGGACCAGTTGGTGCGCTATCCAAACGTCTATGCCGACACGGCCGGCGTGCGCCGTTTCGACTACATCGTGCAGGCAATCCGCCGCGCCGGGCCGCGCAAGCTGTTGTTCGGATCCGACGGCCCGTGGCTGCATCCCGGGCTGGAGCTTCACAAGGTCCGGCTGCTGCACCTGGCACCGGACGACGAGGCGTTGGTGCTTGGCGGCAACATCCTGCGCCTGATACGGAACGCCATTGTTGGGCCCGCCGCCGCGCGGGTGCTGGTGCGTGGAGCCCATCCGGCACCGGCCGCCGGCTTGCCACCGACCCGGGCTGCCGCCGAGCCTCACCCGGCGGGCGGGCTACAACTCGAATACGAACTTTGAGCCGATGTGGCAGACGGGCACCCGCTTATCCTGATGCCAACCGGGCTCCCCCGGCCATCTACGCGCTACCGATCGGACGCTTTTGGCAAGCAACAGGGCCCAACCCACTGAAGCAGATGGAGGGACCAGGCCAGGCCCCTGGCGCCGGCCTCGCCGCGTCCCGGGGCCGCGCATTTTTCCGATCGCCGCGCAGTTAGTTGTTCTTGACTTTTCCATTCACTTGGTCTAACTGAAATGCCGCTCCGTTCACCAGCAAGGAAAGGCAATCCTCCGATCCGTCCCGTCATGATCAGCGATACACTCTCCGCTTCGGCCGACGCCTGCGCCCCCGATGCAAATCGGGACGGCGCCGCCATGCCCGCAAACATCGCCCGCCTGCTCTCGATCCTCCGCGTCTTGCTCGACTTCGGCAGGCACCTCGCCGCCACCATCGAGCGCGTGGCGGCCACGCGCGACTTCTGGCTGTTCTCCGCCGTGTTCGGCACCGCGAAGCTTCCCGTTATTCACGCTCACCTCCGCCGAGGCCTCCTGCGCGCCGCCACCCTCGAATCCATGCTGCTCCAGCGTGCCGCCACCGGCCGCGACGTCGCCATATCGCCACGCCCCACGCGCACCGCGCCCAGCGAAGACACGGACCCCTGCAACGAACCCTTCGATGCCCAGGTCGCGCGCCTGACCGCCGACCGCGCGCAGCACGACGCGCCGGCCGATCCGGACAACCCGGCCACGCCCGAGCAAATCGAATCCGAAGTCCGCGCCTGTTCAATAGGCCGCGCCATCGCCGACATCCGCCGCGACCTCGGCATCATCGCCATGATGTGCACGCGCGAATTCTGGGACGCTATGACGGACGCAACCCACTACTTTGAAGACACAGCCGCAGAATGGCCCCAGGACACGCATGCCGGTCCGGAGCCATCCCAGCCGGAGCCGATGCAACAATCGGATCAAAAACAGACGGATCGGCATCCAATTCTGTACCCGCGCCAGAGGCAGCGGTTCAAAATAGCCGCGCAGCCGGTCGCACCATCCCGCCCTGGGCAAGCGCTGACCAGGCAACGCATCAACGTTCCGTTACTGCACAGACATGCTGTCGTCGCTGCCGCCACGGGTCCGCCGCCGCGCGCCGCGGCGAAACGCGCCGCCTGAGTTTCTGCAACAAAATGGCAGCCAGACGAACGGGACCGGACGCGGCCGGCCCCGCCGTCCTGATTCGTGCTGCCACCATCCCGCCGCCGCAGACGAACCAGACGCAATTCGGGAACACCCCGACACGACAGCATCGGGCCGACCCCACCGGGCAAATGGCCAATGACAAACCCGGGCACCGGACCGGGAGAAGATCAGCACAAAGCCGTCTCCCCGCACGCGAACTGAGACGGTCGCGAGACTCACCCCCACACGCGCCAACCAGAGCAACCGCCCGCCCAGACGACACAGCGCCTCGATCCAATGCGCCCCGCGCCGTACAGCCAATCGGCCCCGCCCGTTGCCCCCCCGCCCCTGCTCCTATAGGTTCCGCGCCCGCTTTTGTCGGGAACCTCCCTCATGTCTCTCACCGCCGAACGACTCGACCGTATCCAGCCCAGCCTGACCATCGCCATTGCCACCAAGGCGCGCCACATGATCGCCGAAGGCAAGAACGTGATCAGCCTGTCGCAGGGCGAGCCGGATTTCGACACGCCCCGCAACGTCAAGGACGCCGCGATCCGCGCGATCGAGGCCAACGAGACGCACTACACCGACGTCGCCGGCACGCCGGCGCTGCGCAAGGCGGTGGCCCAGAAGTTCAAGCGGGACAGCGGGCTCGATTACAAGCCGGAGGAGATCATCATCTCCACCGGCGGCAAGCAGGTGATCTTCAACGCCATGCTGGCGACGCTGGACAAGGACGACGAGGTCATCATCCCCAGCCCGTGCTGGGTCAGCTACCCCGACATCGTCAGCCTGGCCGACGGCAAGCCGGTGCTGGTGCCCTGCGGCCAGAACCACGCGTTCAAGCTGCGCGCCGAGGACCTCGAAGCGGCGATCACGCCGCGCACCAAGTGGTTCATGCTGAACAATCCGTGCAATCCGACCGGCGCGGCGTACAGCAAGGAAGACCTGAAGCCGATCTGCGATGTGCTGATGAAGCATCCGAACATCTGGATCTTCACCGACGATATCTATGAAAAGCTGGCCTATGACGGCTTCCGGCCGGCGACGATCCTGGAAGTCGAGCCGCGCCTGCGCGACCGCACGCTGACCATGAACGGGTGCTCCAAGGCCTATGCCATGACAGGCTGGCGCATCGGCTTCGCCGGTGCGCCGGTGGCGTTGATCAAGGCGATGGACAAGCTGCAGAGCCAGTCCACCTCCAACCCCAACAGCATCGCCATGGCCGCCGCGGTCGAAGCATTGACCGGCCAGCAGGATTCCATCGAGGAAATGAGGAAAATCTTCGAAGATCGCCGCAACCTGATGGTGCGCGAGCTGAACAAGGCGCCCGGCCTGAATTGCCACAACCCGGAAGGCGCGTTCTACGTCTACCCCTCGATCCACGGCTGCATCGGCAAAACCTCGCGTTCCGGCAAGAAGATCACCGACGACGAAAGCTTTGTCCTCGCATTGCTCGAGGAAGAGGGCGTCGCGGCAGTGCACGGCGCGGCGTTCTGTTATCCCGGGCACATCCGCATCGCCTACGCCAACGCAACGCCGGAGCTGGAGGACGCCTGCCGCCGCATCCAGCATTTCTGCGAAGGGTTGCATTGATGGCCGCAACCGCCGCCGCTGCCACGGGCCCGCGCCTGTCGCAGCGGCTCAGCCGCGTGCAGGTGGCGGCCAGCGTGCAGATGACGATCAAGGCCCGCGAACTACGAGCCGCCGGCAAGGACGTGATCACGCTCACCACCGGCGAGCCGAATTTCGACAGCCCGCCGCATGCGATCGAGGCCGCTCATCAGGCGGCGCTGAAGGGCGACACCAAGTACCCGCCCCAGGACGGCACGCCCGCCTTCAAACGCGCCATCCAGGCCAAGTTCAAGCGCGACAGCGGCATCGACTACGCGCTCGACGAGATCTGCGTCGGCAATGGCGGCAAGCAGTGCTTGTTCAACGCGATCATGGTGACGGTCGATCCGGGCGACGAGGTCGTGATTCCGGTGCCGTCCTGGATCGCCTACGCGCAGATGGTGCAGCTCGCCGAAGGCACGCCGGTCTTCGTCAGTTGCCCGCAGAACAATGGCTTCAAGCCGCGGCCGGAGGACATCGACGCCGCGATGACGCCGAACACCAAGTGGCTGGTGTTGAACAGTCCTAACAATCCGACCGGGGCGGTGCTCGGCGCGGAGGAGATGAAGGCGATCGCCGCAGTCATGCGCAAGCATCCGCATGTCTGGATCCTCTGCGACGACATGTATGAGCATTTGATCTTCACCGGGGTAGAGCATGCGACGATGGCGCAGGTGGCGCCTGATCTGAAGGATCGGGTGCTCACGGTGTCGGGCGTGTCGAAGACCTATGCGATGACGGGCTGGCGCATCGGCTTTGCCGCCGGACCGAAGACCCTGATCCGCGCGATGGTGAACATGCAGGGCCAGGCGACGGCCGGTATTTCCACGGTTGGCATGGCCGCCGCGGTCGCCGCGCTGAACGGCTCGCAGGACGGCGCGCGCGAGCAAAGCGTCGCCTATCAGCGTCGCCGCGACATCGCAGTGGAAATGCTGAATGCCTGCAAAGGCATCACGTGCCACAAGCCGGAAGGCGCGTTCTACGTATTCCCCAACGTGGCCGGCTGCCTGGGCCACACCACGGAAGCCGGCAAGCTGCTACGCACGGATGAGGACGTCTGCCTCGCGCTGCTGGAAGAAAAATACGTCGCCACCGTGCATGGCGCAGCGTATCACATGAGCCCGTACCTACGGATCAGCACGGCGACTGACGACGCATCGTTGGTTGAAGGCTGCAAGCGCATCCAGGCATTCTGCGAGGGCCTTAAATAACCTCGCCCGCAAAGCGGCAGAGGTCGGTTGGGCCGCGGAGCGGATCGGCAGAAGCGTCGAGGGTAAGGGTGATCGGGTCGATACGCACCATGCTTGATCGCCGGCGGCATACGCGCGAGCGTACCGTCCCGATTCACCTTCACCCTCGATGCGTCCCCCTCAACCTCTCCCGCGTCGGCGGAAAAAGGTTATGGTTGACGAATCGCCTGCATTCTGCCCCTCCTCCTCGCATCATGCCGCCTGCATCGATTGAGACCCTCGCTCTGCCGCATTGCTCTGCACGCGTTGAATGGCGTCGCAGCACGCGGGCCCGGCGAGTCAGCCTGCGCATCGATCCGCGCGGCGGCAACGTTGTTGTCACCCTGCCTCCCCGCGCCACGCGCAGCGCCGGCATGGCCCTGTTGACAACCCATGCCGACTGGATCGCGAACAGACTCGCCGCCTTGCCGGACCATGTCCCCTTGATCGACGGCGCAACGGTACCAATTAACGGTGTGCTCCACCGCGTTCGCCACGTGCCCCAGCACCGCGGCGTCGCCTGGATCGCGGAACAGGATTTGTTCGTGACCGGAGCGCCGGAATTCATCAAGCGCCGCGTGGTCGACTTCCTGCGCACCGAAGCGCGCCGCAAGCTCTCCGCCCTGGCGGTAGCCAAAGCCGCCACGATCGAGGCCAGGCCGCGACGAGTCGTGGTGAAGGACACGCAAAGCCGCTGGGGAAGCTGCGCGCCCGACGGGTCGTTGGCCTTTAGTTGGCGGCTGATCATGGCGCCGGAGTTCGTGCAGGACTACGTTGCTGCGCATGAGGTCGCGCACCTGCAGCACATGAATCACGGCAAACGATTTTGGGCGCTGGTAGAACGCCTCACGCCCCATACCGATGCCGCGATCCCCTGGCTGCGCGGGGAAGGTTCCCGCCTGCTCCGGATAGGATAGCAAACAACCAACGAACCAACTATGTCATTGCGAGGAGCGTAGCGACGAAGCAACTTCGTTCAGGATGCATTCGAAACGATACATACCCCCGTTTAGGATACAGTCGAAACGATGGATACTCCCGCTCAGGACGCACCCGGAGCGATGCATGCTCCCGTTCAGGATGCACCCGGAACGATGCATGCTCCCGTTCAGGATACGCTCGAAACGATGCGTGCTCCCGTTCAAGATGAACCAGAAACGATGCGTGCTCCCCATGATTCGGATGGCTTCGTCGCTACGCACCTCGCAATGGGGCTGGGGTTCACACACTGATCGCGTCGAGTTCCTTCCCCGCATGCTCTGGAGTGAACGCCCAGATGCCCACCGCCATCAGCACCATCGCCACCGGAATCACCAGGAACGCCGCGGCGAACGATCCGGTGCGCTGCTGCAAAGCAATCGAGACGAACGGCCACAGCACGAACCCTACCAGCCACGCGACCGACCACGAAAATCCATTGCCAACACCGCGGATGCGCGTTGGATACACTTCCGCCGTCAGGATCATGCTTGGCGCCCAGAATCCCAGGAAGCCGATGCTCCACAACAGGCCATAGACCCAAAGCGCCATGTCGCTCGTCGCGAACACCCAAAGCGTCATGAACACCGCGCCCTCGGCCAGCATGATGTAGAACGCCGGTCTGCGGCCGAAACGATCGGAAATCCAGCCGGCCGCCAGCAGCCCTAGAAATCCGACCAGACCCCACCAGATATAGAACGTGCCGTAGGTGACGGTGGACCAGTGCCGCTCCTGCGCCAGATAGAGCGGCATCCAGCCGCCCACGGTACCGTAGATCGTGGTGCTGCAACATGCGACGAAGGTCGCCGCCGCCGTGTTGCGCCACATGTCCGGCAGGAACAATTGCCGCAGCGGCACCCGCTTCGTTTTGTCGAGCCACGCCTGGTCCGCCGGCGCCAACGGCGTACCTGTGGCACGCGCCTCGCGTATCCGGCTGATGCGATCCTGCATGCGCACCCAATACGGCGATTCAGGACATTTCGCCCGCACATAGACCGCGATCAGCGCCACCAGCGCCGGCACGGCGAAGGCAACGCGCCAGCCGTAATCGGCTATTACGAAGGTTGCGATGGCACCCGCCGCGGCAGCACCGAAGCACCATGTGCCGCGGTTGATGCCGATGGCGCGGCCGCGCAGATGCGCCGGCCAGGTTTCCGCCACCAGCATCGAGCCCAGCGCCCACTCGCCGTTCAGCGCGAAATTCACCCCGCAGCGCGCCGCGACGAAGGTGACAAATGTGGGACAGATCGCCACGACCGGCATCATCGCGGAGAACAACGCAATGTTCACCGCGAGCAACGTACGTCGGCCATAGCGATCAGCAAGCCAGGGCCAGACGAACATGCCGGCAATGCCGATCAGCAGCGCGATCTGGAGCCCGGACCGATATTCGGGAATGGATATCCGATAATCATGAATGATCAGCGGGGAAGCGAGTGCGAAGATCACCCCATCCATCCCGTCGAAGCCCCAGCCCAGTCCGTTCGCCATGGCAATATGCCAGTGGGTACGGGTAACGCGGGTCTGGTCGCTCGCCTCGCGAAACTTCGCTTGCTCGCGATAGCGCGCTTCCAATGGACCAACTTGAATCGCTGACGGCACGACGCCGGTGGAGCTCATGATGACGTGTCCCCTGGTTTGCTGCCTCACGACCGCCAACCGGCGGCCGATGAACGAAGAGGAGATTGCTTGGTCCCAGCCGACCTCGCAACGTGACGCGGGATATGCTCTCTATCGCGGCGGGTCAGGTGCGCGAAAAAACCGCCCGGCGTTTCCGCCGGACGGCTTCCCTCAGCTATCAAACGCCGCTTCGGTTAGTGCTGGCCACCCTTGCGGCCAGCATCTGCGGCCCGCTCGCGGTCTTGCGCGAAATTGCCGGGGTTGTGCGACGCACCGCCACCCCCGTGGTTTTGCTCGCCACCCTTTCAGCCGGCTTCCGCTGCACGTTCTGGATTGTCGACAAAATTGCCACCGCTCTGCTGCCCCCCAACATGGCCGGCGCGCGATGCCTTCTCGCGATCTTCAGCGAAATTGCCTGGGTTTCCTGTATGACGTTGTTCCGTCATCGGGCAACGTCCTTCTATAGCAAATAGCCTGCGGACACGGTCTTGCGGACCGGTCCTGGGTTGAACGATCGGTTACGGCGCGGGTTGACTTCAAAATGGCTGTGAGATGGCGAGACACAAATCGTCCCAAACAGGCCGCAGCCATCGACGCACGATCGATCGGATCTCGTTGTGACTTCGCCTGGCCTGCGTAAGAAACCGGCCGGATCGACCCTGGGTCGACCCGGCCGTGACAAGGACAGCCGTACCGCCTGCTTTAAAATTGGCACCTGCGGCCCACTGCCCTCCTGTTCAATCCCACTGACCTTCTGTTCAATTCAGTCGCAAATCAATAAGGTGCTTCGGATCGGGCTTCAGCTCGCCCCGTTCCACCCGCTTCACGATATCGGTCAGCGCGGCGTTAGCGGGCGTCGGGATGCCGATCTCCTCGCCCTTGCGCACGATCAGCCCGTTCAGGAATTCAATCTCCGTCCGGCGTCCCTTCACCATGTCCTGGCCCATGGAAGGCCGATGCTCGCCGCCGCCCGCCTTGCTCACCTCGGCCAGGCGGTGCTCGTCATATTCGCGAGTGGCTGCGGGATCGCCCTCGCCCGCCCGAGCAATAATGTCCGGCTCAATATGGTGAATCTCTTCCAGTTCATAACCCAGCGCCTGGCCAACGCGGATCGCCTCGCTGCCCAGCCGCGCGCCGAACCGGCGCAGCGAGTCGTTGCGCAGGATGTCCTTACTGATCAGCCCGGTGCTGGCTGACATGCCATTGGCCATCGCGTTGGTCACCAGCTTCGACCAGCGTTCGCCCCAGAGGTTGGTGGTGGCCAGCGCGGAATCCGCACAGGCGACCAGGCGGCGGATTTCCTGCACGCGATCGGTGATGCGGCCATGCACTTCGCCGGTGCGGAACACGGTGTGCTTGTCGCCGCTCTTGCCGGCGGCGCGGCGCACATGGCCAGGCTCGCACAGATCGACGGTGATAGAACTGGCGATGCAGCCTACCACGCGGCCCCAGCCGACCACACCCGCAATCGTCTCCTCATTCATGCAATTCTGCAGCGACACGATGAAGCCGTTCGGCGACAGGTATTGCGAAATGAGCTGCGTCGCCCACTGCGTGTCGTATGATTTCATGCAGACGAAGGCGATGTCGATCGGCTTTTCCTTGGCGAGTTGCTGCGCATCGGTGACGTGCAGGGCACGGACCTTGGTGGTGAATTCCGGCACTTCGCGGATGTGGGAGATACGCAGGCCCTTGGCGCGCATCGTCTCGACATGCTCTGGCCAGGGATCGATGAAGGTGATGTCCTCGCCCGCCTGCGCCATATGCGCCCCGGCATAGCCGCCAACGGCGCCAGTGCCCATGACCGCGATCTTGTAGCCCATGCTATCCTCCCCTCGAGTGCGCAGGGCAGTCTGGCCCGATGGGTGGGGAACGCAAGGGCTTGCGGGATTTCAACTGGACCTCAGCCCATCCGTCACCGGTCTCGCAGGCGACGGCGGTCTTCCGGTTCCCGGTGAGCCCGCGCGAATTCTTCCAGCGCGCCGATTCTTCGTGCCAGATCGGCGATGTGCCGAATGACGGCTGCCGATGCTGCCGATGCTGCCGATGCTGCCGATGCTGCCGATGCTGCCGATGCTGCCGATGCTGCCGATGCTGCCGATGCTGCCGATGCTGCCGATGCTGCCGATGCTGCCGATGCTGCCGATGCTGCGGATGAGGCAGAGGCCTTGGCTTCTGCAACCAATACCGATCCGCTGCCCTCGATTCGGCTGACCCGATCTTTCAAATCCTCAATTGCGTTGCCGTGCTTTTGCTCTACCTGCATGAGCGCGTCGACGCTGCGCAGCAGATCGCGAAGCCCGGTGCACCAACTCATATCGATCCCCGCCATTTTGCCGGCGAGCATAATGTATCATCAGGAGGGTTAAGAAGATGTTAATGACGAAACAGGCCCCTCAGCGCTTGCTAACCAGGCGGTCTGCCTGCGCCTGCAGTTCTGGCAGTACCCGCTTGATTTTTTCGTTCAATGCATCGATTTCCAATCCAATTTTAGCGCGTTCGCCGGCACCCTGACGAGACGCTGCTTGTCCAGGGCCTTGTGTTTATTAGGGGCGACTTGCTTCTTATCGACCATTTGCCACCCTTGATTCTGAAAAAAACATTTTGAGACCAACGGCAGTATAGACCACCAGTCTGCAACTTACAAGCATAAATTCCTTATGGTATTCAATAAATGGTTGAGCGTACTGCTCGTGGTCAGACGCTGCGTGATGACCTACGCCATCCACTGCGGCAACACCACCCCCGCCCTACACCCGCCGCACAACGTAGCTTTGCTCCAACGCTTCCATGATCTCCGCCGCATGCGTGGGATCGCGCGCTTCCACCATCACTTCCAGCTCTGCCGCCTGCACCGACGCGGCGGCAAACAATCGCTGGTGCGAGACTTCAATAATGTTGCCGCCGCTCGCGCCGATTTTTCCGGCAATGTCGGCCAGTACGCCCGGCCTGTCTGGGATCTGCAAATGCAGCCGCAGCAGCCGCCCGTCGCGCAACAGATTGCGCAGCAGCACGTTGGACAGGATACGTGCGTCGATATTGCCGCCGGTGATCGCCACGCCCACGCGCTTGCCGCGGAACCGCGAGGCGAAGGTCAGCAGCGCCGCCACGCCGACCGCGCCGGCGCCTTCGGCCACCACCTTGCCACCTTCGGCCAGCAGCCCGATCGCCTCCTCCACGGCGCGTTCCGGCACCACCAGCACGTCCGTCACCCGGCGCCGTACCAGTTCGAACGGCAACTCGCCGATGTCACGCACGGCGATGCCCTCGGCGATGGTGGGGCCGCCGACCGAGACGCTGCGGCCGGCCAGCTTCTGCGCCAGCGCGGCGTACGCCTCCACTTCCACCCCGTAGACCGGGATACCTGGCCGCAGACCGGTCGCGGCAACGAGACAGCCGGCGAGCAAACCGCCGCCGCCCACCGGGATCACGACAGCGTCGAGATCGGGGGCATCTTCCAACAACTCCAGCGCCAACGTTCCCTGGCCAGCGATGACAGCCGGATCGTCATACGGGTGTACAAAGACGAGCTGGCGTTCCTGCGCCAATTGCTCCGCATGGGTCGCGGCTTCTGCCAGCGTCTCGCCGTGCAGCACCACGGAGGCACTCCACGCCGCCGTGCGGGTGATCTTGGTGGAGGGCGTAAAGGTCGGCATGACAATGGTCGCGGCCACGCCGGCAAACTGCGCATGCCGCGCCACGGCTTGCGCGTGATTGCCGGCCGACATGGCTATGACGCCGCGGGCTTTTTCGTCCGCGCTCAGCATCGCCAGGCGGTTCGCCGCGCCGCGTTCCTTGAAGGCTCCGGTGACCTGGAGATTATCCAGCTTCAGCGTCACAACCGCGCCAGTGGCACGAGACACGGCATCGCATGGTAAGGCTGGCGTGCGGACCACACGCCCGGCAATGCGGCCCGCCGCCGCCTGGACGTCGGCAAGGCTGATCATTGGGGCGGTAGCCGGCGCTACCCGTCGTGGCCGGGCTCGACCCGGCCATCTGCGCACGACAGTCCGTACGTAGATGGCAGGGTCAAGCCGGACCATGACGGGTAGACGGGTGGGCGGGACCTACGGCGCACGCCGCGTCTCAGGCGAACTTGATGTCGAGAATCTCGTACGATCTGTCGCCGCCCGGCGCAGGAACAGATACGGAATCTCCCACCTTCTTGCCGATCAGGGCCTTCGCCAGCGGCGCGGAGACCGACAGACGGCCGGTCTTGATGTCCGCTTCATGGACACCGACGATCTGGTAGGTGGATTCTTTCTCCGTCTCCTCGTCTACCAGCCGCACCTGCGCGCCGAACTTGACATGTTCGCCGGACAGGCCCGCCGGGTCGATCACTTCGGCCGAGGAGACGATCTCCTCCAGCTCCGCGATGCGGCCCTCGATGAAAGACTGTCGCTCGCGCGCGGCGTGGTATTCGGCGTTCTCTGACAGGTCGCCGTGACTGCGCGCCTCCGCGATCTGTCGGATGATCGAGGGACGTTCTTCCGATTTCAGCAAGCGAAGCTCGTCTTCCAGGCGCCGCAAGCCAGGGGCGGTCATCGGAAACTTCTGCACGGCGACATCCTTCGATCAACAGGCGCAACGTATGCGAGGGTTGAGGGCATGCGCCCACGCCGCGGCGGGCAAGACCCGGCACGACGGAGCGTTAGAACGATCTGCGAAGGTAGGATTGCAGGGGCGCGACTTCAAGCGTCCCGGCGCGGAGAGCGGCGATGGCATGCACGGCCGCCCGAGCGCCGGCCATGGTGGTATAGTGCGGAATGCCGTGGGTCAGCGCGCCGCGCCGGATGGCGAAGCTGTCCGCCACCGATTGCGGCGTAGATGCGGTGTTGACCACAAGCTGGACTTCACCGGAACGGATGGCATCGACGCAATGCGGCCGCCCTTCCAGCACCTTGTTCACCACTGTCGCCGGCAAACCGGAATCGCGAATACAGGCCGCAGTGCCGCGCGTCGCCAGAATCCGGAACCCCATATCGACCAGCCTGCGGGCAAGCGCCGGTACCCCCTTTTTGTCGGCGTCCTTGACCGACAGGAACACCGTACCGGACATCGGCAGGATCACGCCCGCGCCAAGCTGTGATTTGGCGAAGGCGCGCTCGAAGCTGGCGTCCAGGCCCATCACTTCGCCGGTGGATTTCATTTCCGGCCCGAGGATCGTGTCCACATTGGGAAAGCGGGCGAAGGGGAACACTGCTTCCTTCACTGCGACGTGCGGTGCGACGGTCTGATCATCAAGCCGGAAGGCCGCGAGGCTTTCCCCCGCCATCACCCTCGCGCCCACTTTGGCAACCGCAACGCCGGTCGCCTTGGCGACGAATGGCACGGTGCGGCTGGCGCGGGGATTCACTTCCAGCACGTACACCACGTCGTCCTTGATGGCATATTGCACGTTCATCAATCCGACGACACCGAGCGCCTTCGCCATCGCCTCCGTCTCGGCCTTCAATTCGGTGACGGTGGCGGGAGACAGCGTGTAGGGCGGCAAGGAGCAAGCAGAATCGCCCGAATGGATTCCGGCTTCCTCGATATGCTCCATCACGCCGGCGACGTAGACGGATTCGCGATCGGCAATGCAATCCACATCGACCTCGATCGCGTCGTTCAGGTAGCGATCGATCAGCACCGGGTTATCGCCGGACACACGGACGGCCTCACGCATGTAGCGTTGCAGCCCGACGCGGTCGTAGACGATCTCCATCGCGCGGCCGCCCAAGACATAGCTGGGCCGGATCACCACGGGATAGCCAATTCGCTCGGCAATGGCTTCCGCTTCCTCCGTGGACCGTGCCGTACCGTTGTCCGGCTGGCGCAATCCCAGCCGCTGCAGCAGCTTCTGAAAACGCTCGCGATCCTCCGCGATGTCGATTGCATCGGCGCTGGTGCCCAGGATCGGAATTTCCTCTCGTGCCAGCGCCTGCGACAATTTCAATGGTGTCTGGCCGCCGTACTGCACAATGCACCCCAGCAACGTCCCCTTCTCTTGCTCTTTCCGAACCAGCGCGATGACGTCTTCCGCGGTAAGAGGTTCGAAATACAGGCGATCAGAGGTATCGTAATCGGTGCTGACGGTCTCCGGGTTGCAGTTGACCATGATGGTCTCGATGCCGGCATCCTTCAGCGCATAGGCGGCATGGACGCAGCAATAATCGAACTCGATGCCCTGGCCGATGCGGTTTGGCCCGCCGCCCAGGATCACCACTTTGCGTTTGTCGGTGGGGTCGGCCTCGCAATGGGGGACGCCGTAGCCGCCTTCATAAGTGGAATACATGTATGGCGTAGCCGAAGCGAACTCGGCAGCGCAAGTGTCAATGCGCTTGTAGACAGGGACGACGCCAAGCTGGGCGCGGCGTTTCGCCACGTCGTGAGCGCTGCGGCCGGTCAGTTCGGCGAGGCGCTGATCGGAAAAGCCCAGCGCCTTCAGGCGGCGGAAGGCACCTGCATCCGGCGGCAGGCCATGTGCGGTGACGCTGCGTTCGGCTTCGACGATGCGGGCAAGTTCGCGCAGGAACCAAGGATCGAATTTCGTCGCATCGTGGATATCTTCGACGTTGATTCCGGCGCGCAAGGCCTGCGCTGCCATCAACAGCCGGTCGGGACGCGGGGCGGACAGTGCGGCGCGAAACGCATCCGGATTGTCGCCAGGTTGTTCGACTTCATCCAGGCCGTTCAGGCCGGTTTCCATGCTGCGGAAACCCTTTTGCAGGGCCTCGGCGAAGCTGCGGCCGATCGCCATGGCCTCGCCGACCGATTTCATGGATGTGGTCAGCAGGGCCGGCGTGCCGGGAAATTTTTCGAAGGTGAAGCGGGGGATCTTTACCACCACATAGTCGATGGTGGGCTCGAAACTGGCCGGCGTGACACGGGTGATGTCGTTGGCAAGCTCGTCCAGCGTATAGCCGATCGCGAGTTTCGCCGCGACCTTGGCGATGGGAAAGCCGGTCGCCTTCGACGCCAGCGCCGAGGAACGCGATACACGCGGGTTCATCTCGATGATGACCATGCGGCCGTCGGCGGGGTTCACCGCGAACTGCACATTCGATCCGCCGGTATCGACGCCGATCGCGCGCAGGCACGCAATCGAGGCGTCCCGCATCCGCTGATATTCCTTATCGGTCAGCGTCAGTGCCGGGGCGACGGTGACGGAATCGCCGGTGTGGATGCCCATCGGATCGACGTTCTCGATGGAGCAAACGATGATGCAGTTGTCCGCGCGGTCGCGGACCACCTCCATTTCGAATTCCTTCCAACCGAGGACGGATTCTTCGATGAGTACTTCGGTGATCGGCGACGCCTCCAGACCGCCGGCGACGATTTGCTCGAATTCCTCGCGGTTATAGGCGATACCGCCGCCGGTGCCGCCGAGCGTGAAGCTGGGACGGATGACGGCGGGCAGGCCGGTGACGGCGAGCGCCTCGCGCGCTTCGTTCAGGCTGTGGGCGATGGCGGAGCGGGGGGATTCGATGCCGATCGCAGCCATGGCGTCGCGGAATTTTAGGCGGTCCTCGGCGCGGTCGATCACCTCGGCGCGGGCGCCGATCAGTTCGACGGTGTGGCGTTCCAGCGCGCCGTTCTTGGCAAGCTGCATCGCGGTGTTCAGCGCGGTCTGCCCACCCATGGTGGGCAGCAGCGCGTCAGGCTTTTCCTTGGCGATGATCTTTTCCACGATCTCCGGGGTGATCGGCTCAACGTAAGTGGCGTCGGCGAGGCCGGGATCGGTCATGATGGTGGCGGGATTCGAATTTACCAGGATGACGCGGTAGCCCTCGGCCTTCAGGGCCTTGCAGGCCTGGGCGCCGGAGTAGTCGAACTCGCAGGCCTGGCCGATAACGATCGGGCCGGCGCCGATGATCATGATGGAGGAGAGGTCGGTGCGACGGGGCATTTCAGTTCAACTCTCCAGAACGGTGTCACGAGGCTGCCGCAGGTGTGGCGGAAGGGGGATCAGATGGAACTGCAATGGCTCCGTGTCAGTTCGATCAGCAGGATACACGTCCTGCCGCATCGCCCTCATGAGAGCCATGGCGGCGGCCGACGATTTCCGCACCAACTTCCACGATGATGCCGTTCGCGTAGAGGCGTCGCCGCGCCCGGGCCGGGGCCACGCGAATGTCCTCCAGCAGAGTCTGCCGGCCGCTCAATTCGGGCGGCGGCGCGCCTGCCCCTGGGGCGAATGGGTTACGGCTCGGGTCCATGGCTTAGGAAGTTTATGTGATGTTATGAGATTCTCGATAATATCGGGTAAACGTCGTCACGTTGCGAGCGTTCTCCGCCGCGCCGCCACGCCAGCCGGAGTCAGCTCCAGTTGCCAGTGGCATTGCAGCGCGCCCTCCGGCAGCCGGATCGGCTCTCGAATCAAGCCGTCGCGCAAACACGTGGCGATTGCATCGCAGAATGCCGCGTAACCAATCGCGCCGCCGGTCAGTGCTGCGAACCGTTCGTATCCAGCCTCGATGTTCGGCTCATTGATCACGTGCCGGAAGGCAACGGCGAGCAGCGTGTCGACCGCGTCCATGTCACCCCCGCCCCTGCATCATCCCGACGAACCGCTCGAACAGATACCGGCTGTCGGAGGGGCCGGGGCTCGCCTCTGGATGGTACTGCACGGAGAACGCTGGGCGATCGGAACAGGCCAGGCCCTCGTTCGAGCCATCGAACAGGGAGACATGCGTCACCTGGACGGTCGGTGGCAGGGTCTCGGGGTCCACTGCAAATCCGTGGTTCTGGCTGGTGATCTCCACCTTGCCGGTGGTCAGGTCCTTCACCGGCTGGTTGGCGCCGCGATGGCCGCGCGCCAGCTTGTAGGTCCTCGCCCCCAGCGCCAGGCCCAGCAACTGGTGACCCAGGCAGATACCGAACAATGGCACGCCGGCATCCAGCACGCCACGGATCGCCGGCACGGCGTATTCGCCGGTCGCGGCCGGATCGCCTGGGCCGTTCGACAGGAACACCCCGTCCGGGTTGTGGCGCAGGATGTCCTCGGCCGTCGCGGTCGCCGGCACTACCGTCACACGGCACCCGGCCGAGGCCAGGCTGCGCAGGATGTTGCGCTTGGCCCCGTAATCCACTGCGACAACGTGGTGCTTCGGCGTGGCCTGCCGGCCAGTGCCCTTCGGCCAAACCCAGCGCGTCTCATCCCATTCATATGTCTGGCGGCAGGAGACTTCCTTGGCGAGGTCCATCCCCTCCAGCCCCGGCCACGAAGCCGCCTGCACCCGCAGCGCCGTCAGATCGAACCGGCCGTCGGCCGGATAGGCCAGAACGCCGTTCGGCGCTCCGCCGTCCCGGATCCGAACCGTCAAAGTGCGTGTGTCCACCCCGGCAATGCCGACAATGCCCCGCGCCCGCAACCACGCATCCAGGTGCTGAGCCGCACGCCAGTTGGATGGTTCGGTCACGTCCTGCTTCACCACCAGGCCGCGAGCGGCGATTGTGGTGGCCTCGATGTCCTCGCCGTTGGTGCCGACGTTGCCAATATGCGGGAAGGTAAAGGTGATGATCTGGCCGGCGTAGGAGGGATCGGTCAGTGTCTCCTGGTAGCCGGTCATTCCGGTGTTGAAGCAGACCTCCCCAACCGGGGCGGCCGCCGACGTATGGGCGCCGAAGCCACGTCCCCAGAACACGCTGCCGTCTCCCAGAACCAGCGCCGCGGTGGCGCCAGGAGGCGTCTCCTCCGCACCACCAGGACCGCCAGCTTCGCGCGGCGCTACCGAACCGGCCTGCAGATCGCCCATGGTCAGGCCGGTAGCGGCGATCACCGCCGGCCAATGGCGGGGCGGGATCGCCTCGGCCTGCCGCCATTTGCGGACAGCGTCCGTTCCCACGCCGGTCAGCCGAGCGGCCGCCTCTGCTCCGCCCAACCGCTCAATGATTTCATCGACGCTCGCCATGCGTGGGTCATATGGGAATTCTTTTCCCACCGCAAGCTGTGCAATCACGGCTGGCGGAATTCATTTCCGGAGCCATTGAAGCTCTGCGCCGATCAGCGAAATCGGGCAAGCTGACGGGGAGTTCCGCACTCATTGCATCCAATGTTCGGTCAATCGTCCGGATAGCCGGATGCTGCCGCAGGTCGAGCAAGCGATTGAACGACGCCTCGGTCATGCAAAGCCGTGCCGCACAGTTCAAAGTCGCACTGCCTGCCTGTAATTCCATCTCAGCTTCTGTCAGGGCTTCCGGCAGGTCGGGCGAGCGTATCGGCCACCAACCATTTTCCTGCCTGTCCAAGCCATAGGCGTGGCCTGCGGCCATCTTATTCTCTCAAGGTCCGCCCGCCGGAGACCGTGCTGGTCGAGCATCGCCGTCAGCAGTCCGGGACCGATCTCCTGCCGGCGGTGGTTCAACGTGGTAAACCGGCTTCCCTACGAAAGCCTACCATGGCTGCCTTTGCCATGAGCGGCGTCAAACGTCACAATGACACCGCGACGCCGACCGAGCGCCCGGACGCGCCCATTCAAGTTCGTGCCCGTTCATCGCTCGTAGTTGTGGTATGGGCGTGCGTTCATTTCAACCGGTGGTTGATGAACTTCACAGGCGTCAGGAGGTCCCCATGACAGAAGCCAGAGTCCCGCTTGCCACCGGCGGCTGCCAGTGCGGCGCCATCCGCTACGCGCTGTACGCACTGCCCGAGGGCAGCGTCTGCCATTGTCGCATGTGCCAGAAGGCGGTGGGCGGACCGTTCGCCGCGCTCGCCAAGCTGAACAAGTCCGACCTCGCGTGGACCCGTGGCACCCCCGCCGCGTTCCGCAGCTCCGCCGCCGCTTACCGCGACTTCTGCGCCGCCTGCGGCACGCCGCTCACCTTCCGCTATCCGGACGCCGCCCACATGGAGGTCACGATCGGCAGCTTGGACAACCCGTCCGCCGTCCCGCCGGTGAGGAATTACGGTGCCGAAAGCCGGCTGCCCTGGATCGGCGAACTGATGCCCGGCCGGCTGCCGGACATGACCTCCGACCAGCTTCCGGCACGGAACCGGACCAACCGGCAGCATCCGGACCACGACACGCCCGATGGGTGGCAACCGCTTATAGTGTAAAGGCACAGTTTTCAGGGGATCGACATGGCCCTCCGCGAGCAATTCACCGAAGCGCTGAAGGAATCGATGAAGGCCGGCACCGCCGCGCGCACGTCCACGCTGCGCATGATCCTGGCGCGGCTGAAGGATGTGGACATCGCCGCCCGTCCCAAGGGTATCGACAAGGTGCCAGACGACGAGATCGTTGCCACGCTGCGCTCCATGGTCAAATCCCGCCGGGAGTCGGTGGATCTGTACCGTCAGGGCCATCGCCAGGACCTGGTGGACAAGGAGGAAGGCGAAATCGCAGTGATCGAATCGTTCCTGCCCCAGCAGATGGACGAAACGGCCGTGAGGCAGGCGATCGATGCCGTCATGGCAGAGACCGGCGCAGCCAGCATCAAGGACATGGGGAAAATCATGGCTGCGCTGCGAGCGAAGTACGGCGCGACGCTGGACATGGCCAAGGCCGGACCGATGGTGAAGGCGCGGCTGTCGTAGGCATCGCATTGACCGGTCGGGCGACTACCCGACCCGTTCGACACGGATTTCGTTGCAGATGATGCGTGCCGAACAGATTCCGCGAGTTCGTTGCAGCGCACCGTTTCAGTACAACCGATCGCTCTGTCCGTAGGGTACGATCACGTCGTTGGGATTGGCAAGGTTCAGCATTGCCCGTGCCCGCTCATCCAGCGTGTCCAGATCGAGATGATCCGCCTGCAGGCCCTGCACCTGCTTCTGCCAATGGTCCCGTTCGGCCAGCGCAGCGGCGTGGTCTGCCTCGGCCTCCTGCAAAAGCTCCTTGCGCTGCGCATAGGCCACCAACCCGTGCGCGCCCTGCGTCGCGTTCCAGCCGAAATAACCGGTAATCGCAAGGAAGACCAACGGCGCGATCGCCGCCTTCGCCCTGCGCTTCAATTCCCGCCCGAACGCCATCACGCCCTCCGAGTCGCGGCCACAATACACCGCGCTCCCGAACGGGTGAACCGAAATGGCGGCACGCTGCCCGCTTGTTGCCACAGACCGCCACCACATCAGGGTCACGGGACCCATTCAGAAGGAGGCCATCCATGCGGCTTCGTTCCCTCTTGCTCGCTGCGCTTGGCAGCGCGGTCATCCTGTCGGCCGCCGTGCCTGCCTACGCCGATCACGATGACCAACGCTATGCCCATCATGACGACCAACGTTATGCCCATCGTGACGACTATCGCCGCTTTGGGCACCCCATGCCGCACCACGACTGGCACCCCGGTCCTGGCTACTACGCGCCGCCGGTCGTGGTTTCGCCCCCTGCCTACGGCTATTACACACCGCCGCCTGTCGCCTATCCGTCGCCTGGCATCAGTATCGGCATCAATCTGCCGTAAGGTGCCGGCGCGGCATTGCGCGACATACATCAGGCCATGTTGCGGCGCGTGAGCGCGCGCACCGCCGCCTGCACTGCGCCCAACTCGTTGGGCAGCACCAGGAACCGCTCGGACCGATCGTACAGGTCGGCGAGCCGTGGCGGCAGCGGCGGGCGCCAACCAACGGCTCGCTCGATCGCGTCGGGGAATTTCGCGGGGTGCGCGGTCGCCTCGGCGACGGTGCTGATGGCCCGAACCGGCGCCAGCGCGCGGGCGGCAGCGATGCCGACAGCGGTGTGCGGATCGGGCAGATAGCCGGTCACTTCATACACGTGGCGGATCTCCGCCTCGATACCCTCGTCGTCCAGACGGAAACCATGGAACAACGTGCGGGCGCGCCGCCAGGCCATGTCCGGGATGGGCATCTTGCCGGTCTGGCGGAAGGTTCGCATGGCATCGGCCGTGGCGATCGGGTCGCGATCCAGCAGATCGAACAACAGCCGTTCGAAATTGGAACTCACCTGGATGTCCATGCTGGGCGATAGCGACGGCTCGACAGCCGCCATCGACATGTCATTGGCGGTGAGGAAGCGTGTCAGAATGTCGTTGCGGTTGGATGCGACGATCAGGCGTGATACCGGCAGCCCCATGCGCCGCGCCACCCAGGCCGCCAGCACGTTGCCGAAATTGCCGGTGGGGACACTGAACGCCACCTCCCGATCCGGCGCGCCGAGCGCCAGCGCGGCAGCCGCATAGTAAGGGATTTGCGCGGCGATGCGTGCCCAGTTGATCGAGTTCATCGCCGAAAGATGCATGTCGGCGCGGAAATTCAGATCGGCGAACATCGCCTTCACCAGATCCTGGCAGTCGTCGAACGTGCCCTGAACCGCGATATTGCCCACGTTCGTCGCATGCACGGTGGTCATCTGCCGCCGCTGCACCTCGCTTACTCGGTTGTGCGGATGCAGGAACACAACCGAAAGCCGTTCCCGGCCGAGACAGGCCTCGATCGCTGCTGAACCCGTATCGCCTGACGTGGCGCCCACGATCGTGACATGCTCATCATGGGCGGCAAGCACGTGGTCGAACAACCGGCCGACGATCTGCAACGCCATATCTTTGAAGGCGAGCGTCGGACCGTGGAACAGCTCCTGCACGAACAAACCGGTGTCGAGCTGCTGGAGGGGCACGACGGCGGGCTGGCCGAAATTGGCATAGGCGTCGTGGCAGAGCGCCAGCAGGACGTCGTGCGGGATCACATCGCCGATGAACGGCTGCATGATGCGTGCGGCGAGCACCGGGTAGCGCAGGCCGCGCATGGCGCGCCAGTCAGAGAAGGTGAAACGCGGCCAGGATTCGGGAACATAGAGGCCGCCGTCCTCGGCCAGACCGGCGAGCAATACGCCGGCAAAGTCGCGAATGGGCGCCTGCCCGCGGGTGGAGATGTAATGCATGCAGCGAGATTAGGGTACTAGAGTACAGGCCGCGAGGGCCAGGTAATTTGCAGTGATCCCGCGCGGCAACGGTCCGGTCTTCGGCGCATTTCGGCTTTGGCCATGCTTGTTACCACAGCGCGCCGAGGCGGAAGTCCCATTCGCGGGGCAGGAACAATCCCCAACCGGCTTCCGGGGTCAATGTCATCTCTCCGAACACGATCCGCTGCCCGTCCAGCGCGTAGAGATCCACGCGCACAAAGTCCAGCCCATCGCTGAGTTTCTCTGCAACCGCGATCATTCCGGCCAGGTTTGCCGGCTGCTCGATTGCGGGCCCCATCGGCGCCTCGATTGAAAACGGCAGTGCCGACCATTTCGAATCGTAGAACCTGTTCACCTGCGCGTCGGGTTGATCCACGTGAACCTGGATGGCGTGGCATTTGCCGTGGAACATGAAGAACATGTAAGTCAGCGGGACCCGGCGATCGCGCTCGGTCAGGAATCGCTCGGCAACGATGCGGTGCGGAATGGCAGCGTAATGATGCTCGTTCGCATCGGCACCAAAGTTGCGCTTGAGGAATACCCTGCAGGCACGCTTCAAGGCATCGCCGTCGGCGGACTGCGCATCCTCCACCAGCAGGTTCATGCGGGAGCCGTGTGTTGCCTTCAGGACAAAACGCTGCGGCAAGGAGGCAAACGGCAAACAGTCCGGATTGTCAACGACGCAATACACCTCGTTGAGGAATCCCTCCCCCACGCGCGAGCGCACGTAGTCGCGAACCCCCCATTTATCGGCAAGCACGCTGTAGAGCGGGTCTGCTTCGCGCAGTTTGCGGTGCACCACCTTTTCCGAGAAGCTGCGCGGCCGCCGGATGTGCGGCCAGTAGCCCTGCCGTACGAAGAATCGCAATTGCTCGCAAAGTGCCCGGCCGAAAATCCACTCCACTGGCCGCCACAACGGAATCCCGGCCAACGGCTTGGCCGCCAGCGAACCATAGTAGCGCAGATACCATAGGGCACTAAGCCGGGGAGGCGCCGAGGCGCCTTTCAGATCGCCGCGTGATCTGGCAGACGAACGACGGTTACCAAACATGCGGGGCGCGATCAGTACGCCGTCGTGGCCGGGCTTGACCCGGACATCTGCCCACGATGGTCGGGCACGAATCGGCAATGCGCCCGGATCGGTTAAGCGTCGATGGCAGGGCCAGGCCCGGCCATGACGGGATGCCGGGAGCGTGCACGCGACTTTCATTCAGCCGCGGATGGGCGGACCGGCCGGAGGCCAACTCGCAGTGAAACGGGGATGCCGCGATTCGCGCTCCATGACAGCGAGAACTACGCGGCGGCACGCGCCGGCCGCGCCGCCGCAGCCTTGATCATGTCCGCGCCCTTCTCCGCGATCATGATCACCGCCGCATTGGTATTGCCCGACACCAGCGTGGGCATGATCGATGCATCCACCACACGAAGCCCGGTAATTCCGTGCACGCGCAGGTCTTCGTCCACCACCGCCATCACGTCGTGGCCCATCTTGCACGTGCCGGTCACGTGATATGTGGTCTGGCCGGTGCGGCAGGCGAAATCCAGCCATTCGTCATCGCTCTGGCACTTGTCTCCGGGATTCATCTCGAACGCGCGATAGCGGTCCAGCACCGGGTTGTTGATGATGGCACGGGCGATTTTCATCCCCGCGACAACCGTCTGGCGGTCCAGGCCTTCCGACAGGAAATTCGGCCGGATCACTGGTGAAGCCGCTGGATCGGGCGAACCCGCGTGGATCGAGCCTTTCGATTCCGGACGGCACTGGTAGGTGGTCAGCGTCATCCCCGGCTCATGCTCCAGAATGCGCGTCTGCGCGTTGCCGTAGCTGGCATGAGCGAAATGATATTGCACGTCCGGCACCGCCAGTTCCGGCCGCGTCTTCACAAAGCCATAGCAGATGCCGGCGGTGAAAGTCAGCACGCCGCGATGCTGGGTGTAGTATTTCACCACCTCTTTCATCAAGGCCATGCCACGGGTTTGCTCGTTCAATGTCACCGGCAGCCTGACCCGCCAGTTCATGCGAGGCGCGTAGTGGTCGCGGTAGTTTTCGCCCACGCCACGGAGCTCATGCTGCACGGCAAGACCGGCGGCTTGCAGCACATCCCCGGGCCCGATGCCGGACAGCTCCAGCAGATGCGGTGACTTTACCGCGCCGGCGGCCAGGATCACTTCGCCGACACAACGCGCCTCGCGCATTTGCCCGCCTTGCGTGTACGCGATCCCCACCGCGCGATTGCCGTCCAGCAGCACCCGCGTTGCCAGCGCGTCGGTTTCGATGTGCAGGTTGGGGCGACGCCGCGCGGGATCCAGATAGGCACGCGCGGCCGACCAGCGGCGGCCGTCCTTCTGCGTCACCTGGTAATAGCCAAAGCCCTCCTGGTTGCCGTTGTTGTAATCGGGATTGCGCGGATAACCTTCGGCCGCAGCCGCATCGAGAAAAGCATCGGTCAGCTCGGCATGCTCGCGCATCGCCGCAACGTTCAGCGGACCGCCGATCCCGCGGCTGGCGTCACCGCCGGGTTCAAAATGCTCGGCCTTTTTGAAATAATGAAGAACAGACTCGTAGGACCAACCGCGATTGCCGAATTGCGCCCAGGTATCATAGTCGAGCGGGTTGCCGCGCACATACAGCATCCCGTTGATCGAGCTGGAACCGCCGAGCGTCTTGCCGCGCGGGATCGGGATGGCGCGATTGCTCACATTGGGATCGGGCTCTGCCGTGAAATTCCAGTTATAGCGAGGGTCGTTCAGCAGCTTGGTGAATCCGGCGGGGATGTTGATCCACATGGACTCATCGGCCGGCCCCGCTTCCAGCAGCAGAACCTTGCTGCGGCCGTCTTCGGTAAGGCGGTTGGCGAGCACGCAGCCGGCCGAACCGGCGCCAACGATGATGTAATCGTAGTCTGGCATGGCGTCCTCTCATCGAGGGCGGAAGCCTAGCGGGGGAACCGGGAAGATGAAAGGTGGTGCAGATCGGCCGCGCATGTCATTGCGAGCAGCGAAGGGACGAAGCAAGCTGGTTCGGGCGATCTGTACGATCGCGCCTATGTCTGCACGACCGCGGCTGCTTCGTCGCTACGCTGCTCGCAATGACATATGGACGCCGCGACCCGCGCTTGTCCGGCGAAATCGTGTCCACTACAGCAGTGTTTGCCGTGTCTCCAGCGTGCGGCGCATCAGCTGCAGGCCTTCCCGCACCACGGCGGCATTCTCAAGGATCCAATGGCAATCCCGGGTCAGCAACTGCCGTAACGTCTCGGCCTGGCCGACCAATTGCGTGTCACACTCGCGTAGGTGCAGCAGTGTTTCCGCTTCCCCGCGGTAGCGCTGCGTCATCCGATCGTTTTCCGGCGCCGGCAGAGCCCGGATGGCACCCTCCAATTGGCCAATCCCTGCGGACAGTTCCTCCAGCGTGCGGGCATGTGCCACGGCCGTCGGGTCCGGCAGCGGATTCTCACGTGTCGGCGTCGGCAGAAACGTGTGACGGTAATTGCTCAGCGCCGTTTCCACATTGTTGCGAGCGTTGCCAAGCTGCGCGCCGACATGTGAACGTACCAGCAAATCGTCCGCGCGGAGCTGATTTTCCAGCCGATAAAAGTTATAGCCCCACCCGTAGAACAGATTGATCGCAATTCGCTCCAGCCGGTCCATGTCGTAGAAATTCGTGCCGGACATTGCGTTACTCCTCGCGATCGACAGGCGGCACGCTGCCGGATCGGCGGGAAGGCAACGAGCCGGCGTGGCTGTCGGGCGGCATTCCGACCGGCAGCGGCAGTGTGCCAAGAGTCTGGCCGCCGATACTGAACGGCGCGCCCACTGCCGCATTCGGGGCGGATATCAAGCCTCGTTCCGCCATCTTGAGCGCCAGATAATAGCGGACCGCCTCCTGCGCCGAGAGGCCGAGCGCCTGCAGCGAGATCAACTCGCGCATGCGTTCGTCCTTCGGCAGCACCAGGATCTTCAGGTCGTTCAGAGTGATGCCGTAGACGCGCAGGAAATCGCTGAGATGGCCTTTCACCGTTTCGAGCAGTTGGCCAATATGTTCATTGATGCGTTCCAGAGGCGTGACCTGCACCACGGTGTTGATCGCTTGCTCGATCGCCGGGCCGGCGTAAGTCGCGATCTCGTTGGTGTCGATCACCGTGCCGCTGAACGGCAGATGCGTGGTCAGGTCCAGCGCGGCTTCCTTGCTATCCACGTGAATGTAGTAGTCCACCTGGTAGGAGACTTCAGCCATCTCGCGGGTCGTCGCAATGCCCTGGTTACGGACCAGCAGCTTGGCGCGGTTGACGTAGATCACCTCGTACTGCCACGGCGACGCGCCGCTGAAGAAGCCTTGCACGAAGGCACCGATGAGCGGCTTGTCGGGCGTCACCAGCGCGTATTGGCCAGTGTCATACACGTTCAGTACGGCACCCCGCGATTTCAGCACACAGAAGTGATTGCTTTCGACCGTCAGCAGCGAGCCGGAGACGATGCTTTCGTCGGCGATCTTCGCCGCCACGTTGACCATGCCCAACAGGTCGCTGCCGTTGCGGTTCAGTGCGGTGATTACCTGGCGTGTGACGGCCATTGAGGATGCTCCTGGACATAGGAAGATGGCCGGGTCAAGCCCGGCCATGACGGGAACTTTCTTGCTGAGAGCGTCGCGACGAAGCAATCCCCTGCGAGGCAAGCTTCGTCAGCTCGCCAGGCGGGAGATTGCTTCGTCGCTATGCTGCTCGCAATGACACGTGCTGGCATGTGCTTCCGGTCAGGTCGCAAACGCTCTGGAATGGCAATATCTGCCCAAACCCGTTACAACATTTTTGCAGAGCATTGGCAGGTGTGACGCACACCGGATGGTCATCGTAGTCCACCGGGCGAGCCTGCAGCGCAACCAACCGCAAAAGTGTGTTCGCTGCCGCGTAAGGGCCGGGTGCCGACCCGATCCTCTCACCCCCGGCGCTGACCCCGCCTTGCGTTGATCCGCTTCGCGGCTCAACCCCGCGCTGCGCTAATAGCGCAGCGCGCGAAGGGTTGATTATGCTGCGCGAGCGAGTTCCAAACCGCACGCATCGAACGCCGAGAACAGGGCGGCCTGCTGCGCCTCGGTCAGTTTCAGGTGCGGAGGGCGGATGTTGTGCCAGCGTGCATCGCCAGTGTTGCGCGCGACCAGCGACTTCAGGCCGGGGATCAGCGGCACCGAAATCGCTGCCTTGCGCGTGGCGGCGAGCGTCGCATGCAGCGCCTCGGCGGCCGGGGAATTCCAGTTGGCGTAGAGTTGTGCCGCCACCGCACAGTTCACGTTCGCTGCGGCGGTGATGCAGCCGGCGCCGCCTTGTTGCAGCAACGGCCACAGCAGCGTGTCGTCTCCGGCGTACACTTCGAATCCATCCCGGGCGAAATTCTTCACATAGGACAGGCCGTTTTCGTAATTGCCGCTGGAGTCCTTGATGCCCTTGAACGCGCCGGGATGCGCCGCCAGCAACCGCGCGATGAAATCGACGCTGAACGGGATCGCCGACTGCTGCGGGAAATTATAGAGGTACAGCTTGATGCCCCCGCCCACGCGCTGCACCACTTCGCCAAAATACGCCAGCAGCCCGTCATCCGACGGATTCTTGTAATAGAACGGCGGCAGCAGCAGCGCGCCGCGGCAGCCAAGTTCGGCCGCCTTGCGCGAGAGCAATGCGGTGTCGGGAATCGCCGTGGTACCCGTGCCGGGCAGCATCTTGGCCGCGGGGATGCCCCGCGCCACCAACCCCTCCAGCACGGCAATCCGCTCGCTGATCCCCAGACTGTTCGCCTCGCCGGTCGTGCCCATCACCGCCAGGCCGGTGCAGCCATTGGCCATCAGCCAGCGGCAATGCGCCGCCATGCGGTCCAGATCGACCGAGAGATCGTCGTTCATCGGCGTCAGCACGGCGGCATTCACGCCGCCGTACAGGGCATCCTTCATCATCACCGAGTCTCCTTGATGGGGCGCCGCGGGCGTGGCACACGGCCGGGCCAATCGGCGAGATGGTGCTCGAACGGGCCGGCCCGCCGCTCGCTGATGGCGCGGCCGCGGACCGAGACGCCGGCCTGATGCACCGTGTCCGGGTCGCCGGAGACCAGCGGGTGCCACCAGGCCAGGTCCTTGCCGTCGGCCAGCCGGCGATAGGCGCAGGAGGGTGGCAGCCAGTCGATCTCGCGCACCTCGGCGGGGGTCAGGCGGACGCAGTCGGGCACGCGCCGGCGGCGATGGGCGTAGTCGCTGCATTGGCAGGAATGCAGGTCCAGCAGCCGGCAGGCAACGTTGGTGAAGGACAGCGCGCCGCTGTCGTCGTCACGCAGCTTGTGCAGGCAGCAGCGTCCGCAGCCATCGCAGAGCGATTCCCACTCCGCCTCGGACATCTCCTCAAGGCGTTTGGTCTTCCAGAAGGGACGGCGGTCGGCCATGCGGCAGGATACCGCCCGGCGCGCGCCAATGCCACCCGACAGACATGCTCGGGCGGGCCGCGCCGGCGTCGGCGACCCGCACCTCCCTGTCCCATTGGCATCGGGCGGTGGCCAATCAATACATGCTGGTCAGCACGTTGCTGAGGCGCTTGCGCTCCTCCAGCGCGCGGCCAGTGCCCAGCGCGACACATTGCAGCGGGTTCTCCGCCACCACCACCGCCAGCCCGGTCGCATCCCGCAACACCTGGTCCACGCGGTACAGCAGCGCGCCGCCGCCGGTCAGCACGATCCCCTTGTCGACGATGTCCGCTGCCAGTTCCGGCGGGGTGTTCTCCAGCGCCACCTTCACGGCCTCCACGATCTGCCCCACCGGCTCGGCCAGGCTTTCGGCAACCTGGCGCTGGCTCACGATCACCTCGCGCGGCACGCCGTTCAGCAGGTCGCGGCCGCGCACCTCGCGGTACGGGCCCTCATCGCCATCTTCCGACGGGCTCGCCGCACCCAGCTCCATCTTGATACGCTCGGCAGAGCTCTCGCCGATCAGCAGGTTATGGTTGCGGCGGATATACGAAATGATCGCTTCGTCCATCTTGTCGCCGCCGACGCGCACGCTGCGCGAATAGACGATGCCGCCCAGTGAGATGACAGCAACTTCCGTGGTGCCGCCGCCGATATCCACCACCATGGAGCCGGAGGGTTCGGTCACCGGCAATCCGGCGCCGATCGCCGCGGCCATCGGCTCCTCGATCAGTTGCACGCGGCGCGCGCCGGCGCTTTCCGCACTTTCCTGAATGGCACGGCGCTCGACCGCGGTGGAACCGGACGGCACGCAGACGATGATCAGCGGCGAGGCGAACCCGCGCCGGTTATGCACCTTGCGAATGAAATGCTTGATCATCTCTTCCGCGACTTCGAAATCGGCGATCACGCCGTCGCGCAGCGGCCGGCTGGCGGTGATGTACCCGGGCGTGCGGCCCAGCATCATCTTCGCCTCTTCTCCCACCGCAACGACCTGCTTCTTGCCGCGTACATCCGCAATTGCGACAACGCTCGGCTCCGCCAGCACGATGCCACGGCCCTTGACATAGACCAGGGTGTTTGCCGTCCCCAGGTCAATAGCCATGTCCGCCGACATGAAGCCGAGCACGCGGGTGAACATTCAGCAGAACCTTTACACGAACAGTTTAGGTGCGGAAAGGCGCCCGGATTAGCCCTGGGACAGGGTGTTAACAAGGGGGTGATCGGCGGCCTCCGCCTCGCCTCAATCCGGCCACCAGGACTCCCCGTTGTTACGCAAGCTCCCATGTGGAGCAACAACGGAGGTCCAAAGCGATGGTACGCAAAATCATCATGGGTGTGGTGGTGAGCGGCATGCTGCTGGGTCTGGCAGCGTGCGGTGATACGCCGGGCGAACGTGCGGTTTCGGGCGGTTTGCTCGGCGCCGGAGCGGGCGCGGGCGTCTCGGCCTTGACGGGTGGCCGGCCGGCAACGGGCGCGCTGATCGGCGGCGGCGTAGGCGCTGTCGGCGGTGCGTTGACCACGCCCTGACAGGACAGTCCTGAGGAACCGTTCTTCCTGATCAACAAGCTGAGAAGAGGAGTATCACGACAATGCGTCGCGTGGCGGCAACGAGCCTGGTGCTGATGGCCCTGGCATTTTCTTTGGCGGGCTGCGGCTACAGTCCAGGCGACCGGGCGGCGTCCGGCGGCCTCATCGGGGCTGGCGCCGGAGCGGCGATCGCCGCGGCGACCGGCGGGGCGCCCCTGGTGGGCGCGGCGATCGGCGGCGCGGTTGGCGCCATCGGTGGTGCGGCCACCAACCCGCATGACATCAATCTCGGCACGCCGCTCTGGCGCTGACAAGCGGCACGTCGTGCAATGAGCTGGCGCTGGCCGGGGCCATTCTGGTTTCGGCTGGCGCGGCCCGTTGATGATCCCAATATTCACCAACAGTTCATTGGATCGTCGCTGCGCTCAATTTTGCATTGCATTGCCCGGTTGAACCGGCGGATAGCCGAAAAGCCGCGCCGATTACGCATTTTTCATGCTGCCAGCGCGCTGTCTTATTAGCAATCCGTTAAGAAATTCGCAGTTACTGATGACATAGGATTTGCTTGCCGCGCCGTCGTCGCGGCGCGATGATGCTGATGTTCCGAACTCGCAGCAACGCAGCCAGTGCGTCGCGGATGGCCTCCGCGCGGCGTGTGTTGACCTGCGTTCGTGACACCTGACCGTCCCGCCGCATCGAACCGGAACCCGCCGTACGATGAATCTCCTTTTCGTCACCAGCGAATTTGTCGGCCTCGCGAAAGCCGGTGGGCTTGGCGATGTCGCGGCGGGATTGCCGTCCGCGCTGCGCCGGCTTGGCATCGACGTGCGCGTACTGATGCCGGCCTATCGTTCGGTGCTGGCGCAATTGCCCGATGTGGCGTGGATCGGCCGCCTGCCCGGCCGCGGTGCGATCCCAAGCTGCCGCATCGGTGAAACGCGCCTGCCGAACGGCATCATCCTGTACTTGATCGGCGCTCCAGCCTTGTACGACCGCCGTGGCAGCCCGTACTGTACACCCGAAGGCCAAGACTGGCCGGACAATGATCTGCGGTTCGGCCGCCTGTCGCTGGCTGCCGCGGAGATCGCGTGCGGCCGCGGCCGTCTCGGCTGGTCGCCGGATCTGCTGCATGTGCATGACTGGCCGTGCGGCATGGCGCCGGCCTATCTGCGCTGGGCCGGCTCTACGCTGCCGACGATCATGACCATTCATAACATTGCGTACCAGGGCAATTTCCCAGCCACGTACTGCCGGCGCCTGGGCATTCCGGCTGCGGCCTTCGACATCAATGGGGTCGAATTCCATGGCGAGGTCTCGTTCCTGAAGGCGGGCGTGTTCTATGCCGATCACCTCACGACCGTCAGTCCAAGCTACGCACGCGATATCGCCACCGCCGACTTTGGCGCCGGATTGCACGGTCTGATCGCCGGCCGCATGGGGCAAGGGGAACTGACCGGCATCATCAACGGCATCGACGAGAGCTGGGACCCGGCCCGCGATCCGCATCTCCCGCATCATTTCGATGCCTACGACCTCAGCGGCAAGCGGGCCAACGCCGACCTGGTGCGTACCGGCCTTTGCCTGCGGCACTCGGACGGTCCGTTGTTCGGCATGGTCTCGCGGCTGGTGCACCAAAAAGGGCTGGATATCATCGCCGAGGCAGCGCACGGCATCGTTGGACTAGGCGGGCAGATCGCGATCCTTGGTCTCGGCGATCCCGAGATCGAGCACATGCTGAGCAAGGTCGCGCGCCAGCACCGCGACGATATCGGCGTACTGGTCGGGTTCAACGAGCCGATGGCGCGACGCATCATTGCCGGCAGCGACTTCACGCTGATGCCGTCGCGGTTCGAACCCTGCGGGCTGACCCAGATGCAGGCGCAGCGCTACGGCGCGCTGCCGATCGCACACGCGACAGGCGGTCTGGTCGACACCATCGACGACAACGAAACCGGCTTTTTGTTCTCGGAGCTTTCGCGCGACGGACTGATCGGGGCCTGCATGCGGGCCTTCGACATATTCGACGACGCACCGCAACGCGCGGCGATGCAGCGGGCCGCCATGGCGCGCCGCTTTGCCTGGACCGAACCGGCCATGGCTTATGCATCTCTCTACGCGCGGCTGACGCGCTCGGTGGTGCCGGTGGAGGTGGGACGAGCCGCTGTCACCGAGAGCGCACATCCTCTTCCGCGGACCAGGCATCGGGCGCCAATCGACAAGGCCATCGAGGTCGCGGCGGCATAGGCGTTGCGCGCGGTGCAGCGGATGTGGGTGGTGAACGCGCCAACTTCAACGTGACCCGCCAACTTCAACGTGACCCGCCACGGGGCAACGCCGCTCCGGCGCGCGCGTTGTCTGGCGCGATGGATACCGCAGAGCGGCTGTTTTGGCCGTGATGCGGCGGCGCGGTGGCCCCTTGCCGCGCCTGATGCCGCCGCTGCGCGTCCCCCCACGCGCGGCGGCGGCGCCCTCATTCCGCGCGCGCCGCTTGTTCGCGGGCCAGCAGCGCGCGCTTGCGCTGGACACCCCAGCGATAGCCGGTGAGCGTGCCGTCGCTGCCCACCACCCGATGACACGGGACCGCCAGGGCGACGGGATTGGTGGCGCAGGAGCGCGCCACAGCGCGCACGGCCTTCGGATTGCCGATCATCGCCGCGACCTCGGCGTAGCTGCGGGTTTCGCCCAGCGGAATGCGTGCCAGCGTGCGCCAGACCAGTTGCTGGAACGCCGTACCCCGCAGATCGAGCGGCAGGCCGAGGGCCTGCTTCGGTTCCTCCAGGAAGTCCAGGACGGCCCGGACGGTCCCGGCCAGGGCGGTGTCGTCGGCGACGAGGGTCGCGTTCGGAAAACGGTGGCGCAGGTCGTCGAGCAATAGCTCATCCGGTTCCGCGAAGCCGATGAAGCAGACGCCCTTATCGGTGGCGCCGACGAGCAAGCGGCCGAATGCGCAATCGGCGAAGGCCGTGCGGATGGTCTCGCCGGCACCACCGCGGCGGGCGGCACCCGGGGTCATGCCGAGCAATTTGCCGGTCTTTTCGTAGACGCGGGATTCGGAGCCAAAGCCCGACCCGGCGACCGCGTCGGCAACCCGCGTTCCCTCCGCCAGCGCGGTGCCAAGCTTGCGGGCGCGCACGCCTTCGGCGTACGCGCGCGGGGTCAGGCCGGTATGGTCCCGGAACAATCGCAGGAAGTGGAAGCGGGAGTAGCCGGCGCGGTCGGCGAGGGCGTCGAGCGATGGGATTTCTTCCGATGCCTCCATCGCCGCGCAGGCGTCGCGGACCACCGCCTGGGCGATGGCGGCGCGCTCGCCCTTCGGGTCGCACCGCTTGCAGGCGCGGAAGCCGGCGGCCTCGGCCTCTGCGACGTTGCGGAAGAAGCGGACGTTCTTCCGCAGCGGACGCGGCGAGGGGCAGCCGGGGCGGCAGTACACGCCCATCGTGGTGACGGCATAGAGGAAATCGCCGGGCTGGCGGGCGAGGACCTGCTGCCAGAGATGCTCGTCAGACAGCCGGTCGATGGGGCGGGTCTCTTTCATGGGGGGCAATGTGGCGTGGGGCGGGGTTGCAAGCCATCCGGGCGTTGCGGTCGTTCACAAACAGGCAACACCAAACGGCTGGTCCGATGCTTGGGCAGGCGGCATGATCCCGGCACGATCGCTCGGCATTCGATCGATTCGCGCGGCATCCCTCCGATGATCTGGCACGTACACGCATGCTGATCACCTTGTTCACCGATGCGTCCTATTGCAATCGATCCCGCATTGGCGCCTACGCCGCCTGGGCCAAAGCCGACGGCCGCACCGTGCGGCATTCCGGCGTGCTGAAGCAGTCGGTGGCGAATTCGTCCCTGGCGGAAACGATGGCGTTGGTGAACGGCATTTTTGTTGCGCTTACCGCCATGCGGCCACCCGCGGCGTCCAAGATCATCGCACAGACCGATTGCCTGACGGCGATCCACGCACTCACCGGCCTGCTGCGCAAGGCCGCGACCATCACGCAGTATGAAGCCGTGGTTGTGGCTTATCGCGAAAAGATTGCGGCCGCGGGAATCATTGTCGAATTCCGACATGTATCCGGCCATAAGGGCACGGTGACGCCACGCAATGCGGTCAACACGTGGTGCGACGCCGAATGCCGCCGCCTGCTGAGGGCCGCTCGCGCGAGCGCTCATGGGGCTAAATCCACAGCGGCCATACAGCCGGCGGCGTGATGACACTCGTTTGTGCCTGAGGCGCGCGGTCCGTGCAATTTGCAAGCCCATTCGAGCGACCGCCGGACATGGTTCGGCGGCTGGCAGACGGTAATGCAATGCCGGTGCGGCCTGGCGTTATCTTGATTTTATCACGGGAAAAGAATGAAGAACCACGGTGTGAACGGAGCGAGCCGTCGGGCCGGCCTCTTGGCCGGTTCCAGAACAATGACGGGTGTTCGCGTCAGCGCGGCTCACCGGGAAAGTTGCTCCCTGTTCACCGTGGTTCTCTGTTCTTCCTCGGTGATAAAAATTGCGCAGGCGAGACGTATTGAACAATCGCCTTGTTCGCCGAGAGAAACGAAAAGCAGATGGGATTGCCGGGATGCAGCCGGCGGTCTGTTCATGCAGGCCGGAAACAATCGGTATTCATCCGAAGCACGCTATTTCGAGCTGTGCGAAGGCACGGGCACGGTGGCTGACGGCATGCTTCTCCTCCGGGGCGATCTCGCCGAACGTCCGTGTCTCGCCATGCGGCACGAACATCGGGTCGTAGCCGAAGCCGCGGTCGCCGCGCGGCGGCCAGACGGCTTCGCCATCGACGCGGCCGACGAACGTCGCGGTTTGTTCATCCGGCCAGGCCAGGCACAGCGCGGCGACGAACCAGGCCCGCCGGTCGGCGGCATCCGCCATCTGCTTCTGCACCTGCCCCATGGCGTGGGAAAAGTCCTTGGCCGGCCCCGCCCAACGTGCCGAGTAAACGCCGGGTGCACCGCCAAGGGCAGCGGCGCAGAAGCCGGAATCGTCAGCCAGTGCCGGCAGCCTGGACGCAGTTGCCGCCGCCAGTGCCTTGATCCGCGCGTTGCCGACGAAATCCGGTGCGTTTTCTTCCGGTTCCGACAGGCCCAGTTCGCCGGCCGAGACTGCTTCGATTCCGTGAGGCCGCAGCAGGCCGGCGATTTCCCGCAGCTTCCCGGGATTGTGCGTGGCGACAACCAGCCTCGCGCCTTTGGTGAGAACGCGCGGCATCAGGACCCGACGGCGTCGCGCTGGGCCGCGAACAATTCGGTGGTTCCCTTGCGGGCCAAGGTCAGCAATTCCAGGAACTGCGCTTCCGAGAACGGCGTGCGTTCGGCGGTGGCCTGCACTTCCACCAGCCCCCCAGCGTCGGTCAGTACGAAATTGGCATCCGCATCCGCGGTGGAATCTTCCTGGTAATCGAGGTCGAGCACCGCCTCGCCCCCGGCGATACCGCAGGACACGGCCGCCACCCGTCCGATCAAGGGCGATTTCGCGATGACCTTCATGGTCTGCAAATGCCGGCAGGCGAGCGCCAGCGCGACCCAGGCGCCGGTGATCGCAGCGCAGCGCGTGCCGCCGTCGGCGTTCAGCACGTCGCAGTCGAGCGTGATCGTCATTTCCCCGAGCGCCGCGCGGTCCACCACGGCGCGCAGGGCACGGCCGATCAGGCGCTGGATCTCCTGCGTGCGGCCGGATTGCTTGCCGCGGGCGGCCTCGCGGTCGCCGCGGGTGTGGGTGGCACGAGGCAGCATGCCGTATTCCGCCGTGACCCAGCCCTGGCCGGAGTTGCGCAGGAATGGCGGGACGCGGCCTTCGACGCTGGCGGCGCACAGCACCTCGGTGTTGCCCATGCGGATGAGGCACGAGCCTTCGGCATGCCGGGCGTAGCCGGGGGTGAGCGAGACGGTGCGCAAGGCGTCGGCGGCGCGGCCGGATGGGCGCATGGGAAAGTCCTTCAGGGTGCGTGGATATGGATCAGCATAACCCGGACGGAGGCGTGCGGCTAATTCACCCGCGACCTGTGCAACGCCGGCGCGGCACGATCCGCCATTCGTGATTTGGCCCAACGCCGCCGTATTGGAGACGCTACGGTAGCACCGGCGAGGAGCGCTTGACGCGGCACGAATCAGGATGGCGGGGCCGCCGAGCGGCGGTCCCGTTCATATTTTCAAGCATGCCAGATTGGCCGGTCAGGCCGGGCTTGCGCGGGCAGCGAAGCACCAATGCCGCAGCGGCAGAATTTTCAGATGGCCGCAGGAAAAACGTGAGCCGCAGAAAGGCGAGCGACCATGATGGACGTCGCGTTTGTTCCGTTTACGGGACGGATTATTGCAGGCCAAGATCAAGTGCCAGGCGTGCGAGAACGGCCCGGGCCATGAAGCGGTGCCTGGTGCGGTCGCCGATGCAGCGGTCGGAACTTTGTGACGCAGTTCCGGCGCTCGTGCCTCGAATGGAGGGGGCAGTGACCCGAGTGGTGCAGCCGGCAAGGGCGGGGCTGGCGGGTCCGGCGATGCCGAAGGCGCGTCCGGCAATGCCTCGACCGGGGTGACCGCCGAAGCCTCCGCCAGCGGGTCCGGCGCGGAGACCGGCGCTTGCGGCGGTGCCGCGTCCGTCGCGACGCCCGGCACCGTGTCGAGGGCACCGATCGGGGGCAAATCCGGCTGCGCTTCACCGAGCGTGACGCCGAAACCTCCCAATAAGGTGGACAGCAGCGAACCGGACTCCGTCTGCCCGGCCTCGGAGGGGATGAGATCGGCGATTTTCTCGGCGAGTGCGCCAAGCAGCCGCGCCAGGATCTCGGGATCGAGGTCCTCCAGCGGCGTGCTGAAAAACGCGCAGGCTTCGGGGCTGAGGCCGGGAAATTCCTCCGGGGTGAAAGGGGCGTCGGAGTCGGTGAGGAATTGCGCGCGGCTGACCGGCAGTGGCGGACGGCAGCGATCGCCGACCAGGCGCGCGAACCAGCCGCGCCAGGCCGGCCGCGACGGCGGTGCGGGCGGGGCAGTACGCGTACGGCGCAGGGCACGCACCCGCGCCGGCGCGGGGCGCGCGTCCGCGTCGCGGACCACAGCGTGGCCGATCACGGTTTGCGGCGCGTCTGGGCGCCGCGGCGCGCCGGCGAGAGAAAGGCCGCCGGCGATAGCGTTGCGCACCGCACCACCGAGACGGCGGAAGAGGCGCGCACCAACCCCTTGGCGGGGTTGGGAAGACAAGCGTGGAATATCGAGTGCGTCTGCCATTTCCGCAGTATCGTCGAAAACTAACGGACAGTCAACAAAAATAACATGATGAAATTAACATGACGGATCGGCCGCCGGGCCGGTGGCAACTCGCATGAGATGGGACGTCCGACTCACGTTTCGCTGATGACGGGACCTCGCCCGGAGCGCTGCAGTTCGTTATGAACCATCAGGCGACAATCGCGCCGAGTTGGCCAGGGTGAGGCGGCGGCGGCGCGCCGATCCATTCCAGAGCTGCGCCGTGCGGATCGGTCCAGCCAACCGGTTCGCCATTCACTGCGAGGATGAACCGGCCGACCGGCGCATCGGCAGGCGCCCGTGACGCGACATCCGGCAGCACGCGCGGCGCCTCGTTCGATATCCAGCAGTCGCACAGGCGAGACACGGATGCTGCAAACGCATCACGTTCCGCCGCGGTCGGAAGATAGGCCAGCACCGCGGTATGGAAGATGACCCGCGTCGCATCCTTTGGTGCTTCCGCCGCCAGTTTTGCCAGGTCATCGCGAAGATCGCCGCACACGATCCGCGGCGGATCGGTTCGCGCGATCCGCACCGCCGCCTTCAGCCGATCAGCCCGCTCCGCTTGTTCTGGCCAAATCAGCGTCTCCAACCATGCCATTTGTTCTACGTCGTTCACATCAAGCGGGTTGAGATCCAATCCCGCCCGCCAGACGATACGCGGCGCAGTGGACGGGAGCGGCGTCGTGGGGCTTGCCTGGCATGGAAACAGCGGAGCGTCCGCTGTGGCATGGTCTGGCCGGACGATATGGTCTCCGTAGGAATAGGCGTAGCGGTCGGGCAGCAGACAGAGCCCCGCTGACGCGCCCACCTCGATCAGCGCCAGCGGTTGCGGCAGGCGGGCCAGGACGGGCAGCAAGGTGGCACACCGGGCCGGCTCGTTGGTCTGGGTCGAACGGCTGAGCATGACGGCGCTGACGTCGTTCCAGCGTGCCAGAGCGGTGCTGCGAAACGCCGGCCAGGCCAGCGGCGCGCCGGCGACATGGCGGACGGCGGCGAGCAGGAGATTGGGCTGCCGCTTGGGCGGGGGCAGCGCGGCAAGCAAGGCCAGCAGATCGGTGTCCTCGGCGATGGCGCGCGCGAGCGTCTCATAGAGCGCCGACCGGCCTCGCACTTCTTGCTCCGCGAAGCGGCGGTAGGCGACGGCTATGCGATTCTGGACGGAATCCGACATGCCTTATTGGTTATGCGCGGATCGGATCGAATGCCATAGGGGGCACCTGGCGCCTGCCGGTTCCGGATCACGCCGGGCCGCACAGGACGGGCTGCCTTGTCATTGCATCAGCCTGTTGCAGAATGGTGCCGCATGAGCGCGTACGGATGGAGGATCGCATGAGCGTCATCGAACCAGGCGGCATCGACTGCGACATCCATCCGGCAGTGCCGAACCTGAAGGCGCTGCATCCCTATCTCGCCGACCATTGGCGCGACAGCAGCATTCAGCGCGGCCTGCATGAACTGGAATCGATCGCCTACCCCGCCAATTCGCCGTTGACCTCCCGCCCTGACTGGCGTCCACCGTCCGGCAAGCCTGGGTCGGATCTTGCGTTGCTGCGCCAGCATGCGCTGGACCCGTTCGGGACCAGCGTCGCGATCTGCAACTGCCTGTATGGCGCGCAGTTGCTTTTCTCGGAGGACATGGGCGCCGGCTTCGCTCGCGCGATCAATGACTGGCTGGCTGCGGAGTGGCTCGATAAGGAGCCGCGGCTGCGCGGGTCCATCGTGGTGCCGATGCAGAACCCGGAGCTTGCGGGGGAAGAAATCGACCGCGTTGCCCCTGACCGCCGTTTCGTGCAGGTGCTGATGCTGGTGATGCACGACATGCCGCTGGGAAAACGGCACTACTGGCCGATCTATGAAGCGGCGCAGCGCCATGGGTTGCCGGTCGGCATCCATGCGGGCAGCGCCTATCGCCACCCGGTAACGCCGCTCGGCTGGCCAAGTCATTACACCGAGGACTACGCTGCCCAGGCTCCCGCCTTCCAGGCGGCGCTCTCCAGCCTGATCTGCGAGGGTGTGTTTACGAAGTTCCCGGATTTGAAAGTGGTGCTGATCGAGTCCGGCTTCACCTGGCTGCCGGCGCATCTGTGGCGGCTGACGAAATTCTGGCGAGGGCTGCGGATGGAAGTGCCGTGGGTGGATCGCGCGCCCGCCGAAATTGTGCGGTCCAGTGTGCGGCTGACGCTGCAACCGTGCGATGGACCACCGGGCGCGGATGACTTCGCGCGGCTGATGGATCACTTCGATTCCGACGAGTTGCTGCTGTTCTCGACCGACTATCCGCACTGGCAGTTCGAAGGCGATGAAGTGATGCCGGAAGGCTTGTCACGCGAGCAGGTGAGGAAGATCATGGTCGACAATCCGCGGGCGACGTATGCGCGCATTGCCATCGCATAGCGCTGTGGACAATGGTTGTTGGCTCTGAGAGGTTACCAACACGCCGGTAATCATCGGCCGATCGCCGGAGCGGCCGCTTCGAAGCGCATGCAGGCCACTCTCGAGACACCTGTGCGTATCGCGCGTGCAAGGGCTCGGGCGCCGGAGGCGGCGCCCCAGCAGCTTTAAGGAAGATCCAGACAAATCTCTTGTCGGCTGAGCGAGACGTTGAAAATATGCGCCAACGTTAGCCTTGTTCGGACCTCCTATAAGTCGCCCACAGCAGGACTGTCGCAGGTCAAAAGAGCCGACAGCCGATTCGGCCGGCCGGCACAGACTGTGAACGTCAACCTGGCCATCACCTCGCGGCCTCTCGGTACATTCCGCCACGCGTTCATTCGATCATCATACATGACGGCAGTGGTTGTCGGTGTCGCTCAATCCAACTGGTGTCGAGGCACGCCAGCCGTCGTCATCGAGACGACCGGTCGAAGTCTGCTATACGCATTGCAGAAGCGTTACCGGATCGAGAAACAACCGACCGCTTGACGTCGTGATGACCGATTTGGGTCAAACTCCACCCGTGACAAAGCGGCGTACGGGTTAGATAGAATGCCGTATTATCGAATGGTTACGGGCACGTTTCCATATCGCCAAGCGATGCGGCTCGTGCTATAAGACCCAGTCAGACCCAGATCAACACAACGCGCGAATGACAGAGAGAATCCGCATGCTCCGTACCGCCGACACCATTGTTTTTGCCGCGGGAATCGCGCACATTGATGCCTGTGCGCATCGCGCCTAAATCCCCCTCCAAGCCACGCCGCCAGCTCCCCAAGCCGGGACCGACCTATCGCGGCGTGCGGCTCCCATCGATCGACGGACCTTCGCGCTTTACTCGCGATCAAATCAGGAAGGCCGTGGCGACGGCAATCGCGAAACACGCCGATGAGATCCCCCGCGAGGACTAGGCCGGCCCGGTCGCGCTCGGTCTTCATCAATTGCCCGTTCGACGACGAATACAAGCCCCTGCTACGGGCCATGTGCTTCGCCATCATGGCCTGCGGCCACATACCGCGTTGCGCATTCGACGTCAGCGACAGCGGTGCTGTCCGCTTCGACATTATCGTCCGAATGATCACCGAGTGTGACCTTTCCATCCATGACATCTCACGGGTTGAGCCTGACAAGGTCTTCAACCTGCCGCGGCTAAACATGGCGCTGGAACTCGGCGCCGATCTTGGTTTGCGCATGGACGGCCCGGCCAGCCAGAAGCGGCGCAAAACCCTGATCCTCGACGCGGAGGCGCACCGCTACGACAAGACCCTGTCCGACATCTCCGGTATGGACATCGAGGTACATGGCGGCAACGACGCCGGAGTGATCCGTTAAATACGCGATTGGCTCAACATCAACGGGACGTTTGCCGCCGGCAAGGAACCGGCCGGCGGGGCGGCAATCCACGCGGACTACCTGGTCTATCGCACCCTTGCCCCCGATATCGTCGGCGAACTTCGCCTCGACCCGCACGACGAATTGCCGCAACGGGACTACCTGAAGGTTGTTGAGATCGCCCTGCCGATGATCGAGGCAGCCAGGCGTGCCACGCCCTGAATGCCCCACCCTGCACAGTCCGGTTGAATAGGGTCGGCGGTGAACGTTGACAGCGATGTACAACCGGGGTTCCTCTGGCTTGGTTTCCGCGCCTGTTGCACGCGACGCCGGAACAACGCAGCGTTACTGGATCGGCGTCGCAGGTAACGGCCTCCACCTGGAGAAGCCTGGCGAAGATATCTCGGTCGAGGGCTTGCTCGCGGGCCGTGGCGACATGTCGGTGCGGCGGCCGCACGCGGCTTGATTGCGGCGCCAGGAGTTGCCACGCGCCCCGCTGCCCGATCATAGTGCCGATCTTCGGATAAGCTTTCCCGTTCGACGGAGTCCGACCGATGAACGTCCAGGTCACCAGCCGTCCCACCATCCAGCCCGCCGGCACCACCAGGCTCGCGATCGCCGACGGCGACATCCATCCGCAGCGCAATTCCTACCGGGATCTGTTCCCCTACATGGAAAAGCGCTGGCAAGAGCATGCGATGACCTTCGGTTCGCGGCCTCGGCAGGCATATCAGGCCGGTCCGGCATACCCGAAGGGCCAGCCCAACGCCGCCCGCAGGGATGCCTGGCCGCCGGGCGGCCGGCCAGGCAGCAACCTCGCGTTCCTGCAAAAGCAGTTGCTCGACGAGAACAACATCCAACTCGGCGTGCTCAACGCCACCGGCGACAACGGCTCGAGCTTCCAGAACCGCGAGTTCGGGGCCGCCGTGTGCCGCGCGATGAACGACTGGCTGGTGGCGGAATGGCTGTCGCAGGAGCCGCGGCTGAAGGGCTCCATCGTCGTTCCCTACGAAGACCCGGAAGCGGCGGTGGCCGAGATCGAGCGCTGGGCCGGCGATCCGCGCTTCGTGCAGGTGCTGATGGTGACCCGCATCGCCGAGCCCCCCGGGCAGAAGCGCTACTGGCCGGTCTATGAAGCAGCCGCCGCGGCCAACCTGCCGATCGGCGTGCACGCCTTCGGCTTCGGCGGCTATCCGGTCAGCGGCAGCGGCTGGCCGTCCTTCTACATCGAGGACATGGTCGGCCACGCGCAATCCGCGCAGTCCTTCGTCACCAGCCTGGTGATTGAGGGCGTGTTCGAACGCCTGCCCAATTTCAAGCTGGTGATGATCGAGGCCGGCTTCGCCTGGATTCCCTCGCTGAGCTGGCGGCTGGACAAGCTATGGCGCCGGCTGAAGCAGGAGACGCCGCACCTGACACGCGCGCCGTCGGAATACATCCGCGAGCAAGTGTGGCTGACCACGCAGCCGATGGAGGAACCGCAGCCGCGCGAGCGCGTGCTGGAAGCGATCGACTGGATCGGTTGGGACCGCCTGCTGTTCGCCACCGACTACCCCCACTGGGACTATGACGATCCCGCGCAGGTGCTGCCGATGAGCCTGCCGGAAGAGAAGCGTCGGGGGTTTTTCTTCAACAACGCGATGAGCTTGTACCGGCAGCGCTGAATTGGCCTGCCATGCTGGCCAGGGTTCTCGAGGTTGGCGCTATACCGGTATCGGAACATCCGGTGTTGGATATCGCTTCACATGAATCGATCCGGCGCGTTGTCTCGCCTGCCAGAGATCATAGGCAGCCTGCACGCTGAGCCAGGTCTCAGCATTGCTCCATCCGGCCTTTTCCAACCGGATCGCCATCTCGGCCGACACGCCATTGCGGCTGTTCAGCAGTTCGGAAAGTGACTGACGCGATACGCCGAGCCAATCCGCCGCGGCGGTAACAGTCAGGCCGAGTGACGTACTGACACCCGACTCGTGTCCAACCGCCGTTTGCATCCCCACCCCCTCCCGCTATCTTCCGCCCCTTTCCGCGCAGGAGACCCGCCATGGCCCCGCCGCCCTTCGGCGCCAATTCCGCCGCCGCCCGCGACATCGCCACAGTGTTGCACCCGTACACCGACCTTCAGGCCCACCAGGAGATCGGGCCTGTTGTGATCTCCCGCGGCAAGGGCGTGCGCGTGTGGGATGATGCCGGCAAGGAATACATCGAGAGCGTCGCCGGCCTGTGGTGCGCGTCGCTCGGTTTCGACAACGAGCGTCTGGTGCAGGCGGCCGCGGAGCAGATGCGCAAGCTGCCGTTTTACCACGCCTTCACCGCCAAGTCGCACGAACCGATGATCGACCTGGCCGAGATGCTGCTGGCGCGCGCCCCGGTGCCAATGAGCAAGGTGTTCTTCGCCAATTCCGGGTCCGAAGCGAATGATTCCGCCATCAAGATGGTGTGGTATCTCAACAACGCGCTCGGCCGCCCGAACAAGAAGAAGATCATCGGCCGCGTGAAGGGCTATCACGGGATCACGCTCGCCGCCGCTTCGCTGACCGGGCTCGCGGTAAACCACCGGGCCTTCGATGTGCCGCTGCCCGGTTTCCTGCACACCAGCACGCCGCATTTCTACCACGGGGCGAAACCGGGCGAGAGCGAGGACGCCTACGCCACCCGCTGCGCCGAGGAACTCGACGCGCTGATCACCGAGGAAGGCCCCGACACTGTCGCCGCCATGTGGGCCGAGCCGGTCATGGGCGCCGGCGGCGTGATCGTGCCGCCACGCGGCTATTTCCCCAAGATCCAGGCAGTGCTGAAAAAGCACGACGTTCTGCTGGTTGCCGACGAAGTGATCTGCGGCTTCTGGCGGACCGGCAATTACTGGGGCTGCCAGACGCTGGACGTCCAGCCGGACATCCTCACCTGCGCCAAGGCGCTGTCATCGTCCTACCTGCCGATCAGCGCTGTCATGGTGAACCAGCGCGTGTTCGATGCGCTGAGCAAGGAAAGCCACGAGATCGGCACCTTCGGCCACGGCTTCACTTATTCCGGCCATCCCGTCCCTGCCGCAGTCGCGATCGAGACGCTGAAAATCTATGACGAGATCGACATCGGGACGCATGTGCGCGCCGTCGGGCCGCATCTGCAAAGCGAGCTACAGCGGCGCTTTGCCGATCATCCGCTGGTGGGCGAGGTTCGCGGCGTTGGGTTGATCGCGGCGATGGAGCTGGTGGCCGACAAGGCCGGGCACGCCAATTTCGAACCGAAGGCGCGGGTTGGCGCTCGGCTGACGCGGCTGATGGAAGAGCGTGGCGTGATCGGCCGCACGGCGATCAACGATACGGTCTGTTTCAGCCCGCCGCTGATCATCTCCGAGGCCGATATCGATGAGATGCTGACTCGCGTGGGTGCGGCACTGGACGAACTGACGGGGCAGTTGCGGCGAGAGTGACCGCATGGCTGGGGTTCTCATGCTGGCGGATCGCGTCTGCTGTCATTGCGAGCGACGCGAAGCAATCTCCGCCGAGAGCGAGAGAACGTGCGACCGGCCGTTGGGGATTGCTTTGCTTCGCTCGCGCGAAAGTCCTCGGTCATGGCGGGGCGCAACCCGGTGATCTTCGCCCACTGATCGGGTGTGTACAGAACGCGACCCGATCGGTGATGCGTAGATGGCCGGGGTCAAACCCAGCCATGCCGTGAGACGTGCGAGGCGCCGCACTTTCATCCAATCTCTGGTCGGCCGCCCCGGACGGTGACAACTTGCAATAACATGTGGGGCGGCCGGGCAGCTACTTCATGGCGTCCAGCGCCAGATTCAGCTTCAGCACATTCACATGCGGCTCGCCGATCAGCCCGAACAACCGCCCGGTGATGTGGTCGGCGACCAGCTGCCGCACTTGCTCTTCCGGCAACCCGCGCACCTTGGCCACCCGCGGCACCTGGAAATAGGCACCAGCGGGGGTGATGTCGGGATCCAGGCCGCTGGCCGAGGTGGTCACCAGGTCAACCGGGATCGGCGTGCCGGGGTTCGTCTTCGCCAGCGCTGCGGCTTCTTCCTTCACGCGATCGATCAGCGCCTTCGAGGTAGGCCCGAGATTCGAACCGCCGGAATTGTCCGCGGCATAGGGGACGGAAATCGTCTTGCTGGGATCCTTCGGGTCAGGCTCGGTGGTGGCCGACGGGCGACCCCAGAAGTACTTGTCGCTGGTGAAGTTCTGCCCGATCAGCGCGGAGCCGATCACTTTGCCGTCTTTCTGGATCAGGCTGCCATTCGCCTGGTACGGGAACAATACCTGCGCGATGCCGGTCATTGCCAGCGGGTAGGCAAGCCCGGTGATGATCGTCATCACGACGATCATCACAATGGCGGGGCGGATGTGGTTCATGGTTCGGGTCCTCAGGCCAGGCCGAGAGCGGTGACCAGCATGTCGATCAGCTTGATGCCGACGAACGGAGCGATGATGCCGCCCAGGCCATAAATGAAGAGATTGCGGCGAAGGATCGCGGCGGCACCGATCGGCTTGTATGTTACGCCTTTCAACGCCAGCGGGATCAGCACGACGATGATCAGCGCGTTGAAGATGATCGCCGACAGGATGGCGCTCTGCGGATTGCTCAGGCGCATCACGTTCAGCGCCTGAAGCTGCGGATAGAACACCACGAACATCGCCGGGATCATGGCGAAGTATTTCGCCACGTCGTTGGCGATGCTGAACGTGGTCAGCGCGCCGCGGGTCATCAGCAACTGCTTGCCGATCTCGACGATCTCGATCAGCTTGGTGGG
>DATKPQ010000166.1:0-49784 GCA_035523995.1 Acetobacteraceae bacterium
CAAGGCACGCTGCCATCGCCGCGGCACTCAGAAGCGGATGAATTCGCATCAGACTCCTCGTTCAACCCAGACAGGTGCCGCTATGTAGGCGAATTCGGTGCGCCTGCGGCACCGGCCGCTGGCAAAATGCGGTGAACGCGGGGCCCGGGTGGCCGCGGCGCCCCGACGGTCCGCAGCCGGTTCGAGGGCACGGATCGCCTCCGCGGAGGCGATCCGCGCTCCCCCGCCATCCCCCTCCCTCCATCCAGCCAAACAGATGGATTGCAAAGGCACAGCCTTTGCCGAGAGGTCCAGGAGAGCAGAGCTCTCCTGGCGGGTTTCAGGGCGGAGCCCTGATCTTGCTTGCCTCACCTGATTGCCCCGCGCGACTCGCGCCGGTCCTTGGCGCGGCGCGGTGTCAATTGCTACAGTGCGGCGGCGATTCGCTTGCTTCCCCGTCCCGCGGGTTTCCCGAAGCAGCGGCCGGACCCTGGTAGGAATTGCCAACATGAAGCTGAAGGCCGACCGCGCCACCTTGCTGAAGGCCCTGGCCCACGTCCAGAGCGTGGTGGAGCGGCGCAACACCATCCCGATCCTCGCCAACGTCATGATCGCCGTGCGCGACGGCCGCCTGGCGCTGACCGCGACCGACATGGAAATCGCGGTCGTGGAGGACGTCCCCGCCACCACCACCCGCAACGGCGCCTGCACCGCCCCCGCCGCGACGCTCTACGAAATCGTCCGCAAGCTGCCTGAAGGCGCCGAGGTCGAACTCGACCATCCCGGCGGCGACGCGCAGTTGGCGCTCCGCTCCGGCCGCTATGCGACGAGTCTCGTCGTCCTGCCGGTCGAGGATTTCCCATCCATGACCGCCGGCGCGCTGCCGCACCGGTTCAGCCTCTCGGCGCAACAGTTGCGCGGCCTCATCGACCGCACGCGCTTCGCCATCAGCACCGAGGAGACGCGCTATTACCTGAACGGCATCTACCTGCACGTGACCGAAAGCGACGGGGTGAAGGTGCTGCGTGCGGTGGCCACCGATGGCCATCGTCTGGCACGCGTGGAGGAGCCGCTGCCGGACGGTGCCGGCGCCATGCCGGGCGTGATCATCCCGCGCAAGACGGTGAACGAGCTGCGCAAGTTGCTGGAGGAAGTCAGCGGGAACGTCGAGATCGGCCTGTCCGACACGCGCATTCAGTTTCATGTCGATCAGATCCTACTGACCAGCAAGCTGATCGACGGCACGTTCCCCGAATACGAACGGGTGATCCCGCGCGGCAATGACAAGGTCCTGCGTGTGGGGAAGAAGGACTTTTCCGACGCGGTGGGGCGGGTGGCCGCGATTTCGTCCGAGCGTTCGCGGCCGGTTAAGCTGTCACTGGCGCGCGATCTGCTGGTGCTGTCGGCGAGCAGCCCAGAACAAGGGACGGCGAGCGAAGAACTGGACGCAGACCACGTCAAGTACGAAGCCGGGCCGTTGGAAATCGGCTTCCAGGCACGCTACCTGAACGATATCACCGACCAGATCAACGAGCAGGTGGAGTTCTGTTTCGCGGACGGATCTGCGCCAACGGTGGTGCGGGATGCTGCGGATGCCAGTGCGCTGTACGTGCTGATGCCGATGCGTGTGTAGGAAAACCTCTCCCATGCTGCGTTGCTCGCACAGCATGGGAGAGGTTAAAACAGGCCGAATAGCCCTCGTAGAAACCCCGGCGTCAGCGCAGTCAGCGGGTTCACGCGAACGCTAGGATCATCCAGGCTCCCGCGTAGGCCGTAACTTGCGGCGAACACGCCCCCGCCGCGCTCGGGGCTGAACAAGCGGCCCACCAGCGGCACATTCCCCAGTAGCGAATTGAAGAAATAAGCGGGCACGATCGTGCCCTGCAGATCGATACTGTTGCCATCAACATTGATCTGCCCCTTGGCCGTCAGCCCCAGCGACGGGCTGAACGCGCGAGCGTCGTTCAACGTCAGTACCCCATCCGACCATGTGAACGGTGCTATCATGCGGCTGAACGCCAAGCCTGGTCCTCGCAACGCATCGCGCAGTCCATACAGTGTCATGGCCTGCAACAGCTTGCCCAGCCCCGCATCATGCGCGACGCGGAAATCGGTAAGCTCCGCCGTGCCGCTCAGCGGATGGTCCGGCGCCGTATCGTCATACGTGCCGGTCACCTTCAGGCTGCCACCCGCCATCGTCTCGGTCACGTCCAGCGCGCGCAGCAGGTCGCCCGCCTCCGCCGCTGTCAGGGTCAGGCGGCGATACGCGCCGTCGGAAGTGATGTGCAAGGCAAACGGACCCTTGGCGCCGGTGTCACCCTCGACGGACAGACTCTGGAACACCCGGCCATCATTCACCGCCCGTATCCGTAGCGGCGCGACAAGAGTGCCGTGCGCCATCAGCACCTGGTCGAAGCGGCCGTCCAGCGTCCAGGGTGGACCCGGCGGTGGTGCGATCCGGCGCGGCTGGCGTCGTCGTATCGGCTGCTGCAACCGTGCAGCCAGGTCGATCGCCGGCCCTTCCAGCCGCACCACAATCGGCCCATGGGCTGTGGTGGGCAGAGACATTGTCCCTGCCAAATCGGTGCGGCCCAGCACCATACGATCCAACTGTACCGCGGCGATCCGGCCGCTTTCGCAGCGGGCACTGCCGCGCAGCAAGACGCCATCCCCCGTCACGGCAATGCCATCGATGCCCGCGAGCTTGTCGTGCTGCAGCAGGACCCGTGCCGTGGCGCGTGCGCCGGCACCCAACGGCCGCCGCCAGTCGAGCGGAGCGACTGTCAGCGTTGCATCGCTCAAATCCGCGGAAAACGCTACGTTACCGGCGCCGTTCCGCTGCTCCGTTAGCACCTCTTGCAAGCCGACCGGGCCTGAAAGCAGGTTCGTCGCATCCAGCCCGGCGGCCGCGAGTTGCTTTGCGGTCGTCCGGCCGCTCACCGTCACCCGCTGCACCACCTGGGTCGGAGGGCCGGCGCGGAAATCCATCGACCCGTCGAGGTTGGCGGGAATCCCTGCCAGCCGCCCGGTGCCTTTCACTGTCAGGCCATTATTGTCAGCGGCGATATCCAGCGCGCCGTCGGACAAATCGCGTCCGGCAACGAGACCCGTGAGGCCCGCCGCATCCAAGTGAGCCGCGACGCGGATCGGAATGTCATTAATTTGCACGTTGGCATCCAACGGCACGTTCACCGTCACCGACGCGACTACATTTCCGGTGGGATTATCGAGGGCGATCGGGTGGCGGGCGAGCAATTGCAGACGCGGCGCGCGCAATAGCATGATGACGTTAGGTAGGGTGCCGGTGATGTCGGCGCGGATGTCGCCGACCTGGTCCCGCTGCATCAGCCCGGTGATGCGCATCGAACCGCTGCTTATCGCCAGGCCGCCACCCGGAAGGGACTGGCGTCCGGACTTCACGGCGATCTGCAACGTGTTCGGGTCGATGATGCGCAGCACCGCCTGGCCTTGCACGATGGGTGGCACTGGACGCAGCCAGGACACCGTCAGGTCGCGGCCCTCCAGCGTCCCTGTCGCGCGGGTCACTGTCAGGTCGGAAAAGTTCGAATTGGCGGCGAGCCCTATCGATACCTGCCCATCGTGCGCAGTGCCGCTCGTGATGTTCTGCACGATCCAGGCGCGTGCATTATGCGCGATATTCACAGGCCAGAGTACCGGCAGATCGGCGAAACTCACCTGGTCGAGACCGATCATCAGGTCGGCATGAACCTGGTCTGCGCCCCGGCGGATCGTCCCGGTGGCGCTGACGATGGAAGGCGCCTCATTTGGGTCAGCCCGCAGCAAGGCGCGCACGGCATCCAACCTGATATCATCCGGCGTACCGGACACGGTGAGGGTGGCGCCGGCGATGGGCACGGTCCCTCCGCCGATATGCAACGTGCCCGGCCCGGCCTGCAGCGAGACCCGACCGCGCCGCAGATGGAGCGATGGGCCAAGCTCGGCGGTCCCCTCCGCACTCATCGGCGCATCGATTGCTGCGAGAAAATCAAGTCGTGGCGAAGCACGTGCCAGGACTGCCGGTACGACGCCGCTAAACCGTACATCCAGATGTGTGAAACTGGCGTCGGGCGTTACCGTCGCGGTACCGGTCAAGCGCGCGCGCTGGTTGTCGAGCGCCAGCGTCACGTTCATTTCCCCCTCGATGCCACCTTCCGGATGGCGGATGAGGCTGATCGTGGCGTCGGGGGCCTGCCAGGTGATTTGCAGCGGCTGGTCGATTATTGTCACCACCGCATTGCGGATGCTGACACGCCGCAATTGGCGATACCAGCCGCGGCCGGTCGTGGTGTCGGTGGCCGGCGGCCGCGCCAGCAGGCCAAGCAAGGCCGCTAGCGATCCAACGACTGGCCGGTTTGCTGGGGCAGCCAGTGGCGCTTGCCTCGGGCCGCCGAAGTCGATGCTGAGCGTTCCGTCCTCGGCGCGGAGCAAGGTAAGGCGGGGCGCGTCCAGTTCCAGCGCGCGTGGCTGTACGCGGCCGAGCAAAAGTGCAGTGAGCGAGAGCGAAACCTCGGCGCGGGGCAGATCGACCTGTTGTACTCCTTTCGCCGTCGTCAGGCGGATGTTCGTCAGGCGTAGGTCCAGCGGACGCTCCACGCCAAGGCGGAAGCCTTCCCAGACCAGCGCGGTGCTGCCGACCGACAGGTGCACCGATGCGCCGCTTGTGTTGACCGCCGCTTCCAGGCGGTGCGTGAGCCAGGCGAGGTCGACGGGACCCTGCGACAGGCGCCATGCCGCTGCGGCCAGAAGCACAGAGCCGACGACGGCGGTACCGAGGGCCAGATGCGCGAGACGGTGCAGAACCATCCCGGCGCCACGCGCGGCGTGTCGGTGGAAGCGCATCACAATGCGAAGGCGGGGGCTGGGCAGAGGAGCCAGGTAGCGAGCAGCCCTGTTACCTGGGTTGCCCCCTCCCCCCGCCCCCCTCGCACAACCGGAGGGAGAGCCATATGGTTTGCGCCATCATGCCTGCTTCGTTCCAGCTTCCCGCCCGGTGGCCCGCCGCCCACGACATCCCCGCCGCCAACCGCCTGATCGAGCGCTTCGCCGAACTGGGCTCCGCTGAGGCCCGCCTCGCTCAACGGCCTGCCGTGCGGGCCATGCTCTCTGCGCTCGGCGGCAACAGCCCCTATTTGTCCGACCTTGCGGTGCGCGAACCCGCGGCGCTGCGTTCGCTCGTGACGCACGGACCCCAGCGCGTGGCGGACGACGCGCTCGCCATGCTCACAGCCATGCCGATCCACAGCCGGCGCGACCAGGTCATGGCCGCGCTCCGGCGCGCCAAGCGCGTGGTCGCCCTCGCCACGGCCGTTGCCGACGTGGGCGAGATATGGCGGCTGGAGCAAGTGACAGCCGCGCTCAGCGACCTGGCCGAAGCGGCACTGACCCGCGCTGTCGCTTTTCTGCTGCGCGCCGCGCACGATGCCGGCGAGCTGCGACTGCCCGATCCGGGCAATCCGGGGCCGGGGGGTGGGTTCACGGTCCTCGGCATGGGCAAGCTCGGCGCGCGCGAACTGAACTATTCCTCCGATGTCGACCTCGTATTGCTCTATGACCCGACGGCGCCAGTATACACGGAAGCCACCGAGGGGGACGCCAAGGCCGGCTTCGCCGCACGATTTGCCCGCGGCCTGGTATCGCTGATGGAGACGCGGGACGCCGACGGCTACGTGTTCCGCACCGATTTGCGGTTGCGGCCGGATCCGGCGGCGACGCCGCCCGCCGTCGCGATCACCAATGCGATTACCTACTACGAAAGCATGGGCCTGAACTGGGAACGCGCCGCGATGATCAAAGCCCGGCCGGTCGCGGGAGACCTCGCGCTGGGGGCGGCGTTCCTGGAGGCGATTCGGCCGTTCGTTTGGCGGCGCGGCCTGGATTTCTCCGCAGTGGCAGACATCCATGCGATGAAGCAGCGGATTGACGCCAAGAATCCGTTACCGTCGCAAGCAAAATCTTTCCCGCGAAGCGCACCAACATGGCACGAAGCGCCAGTTGACGGTGCCGCGGAGGCCAGAACCCTTTCACAGGCAAACACAAGAGGAAGCAGCGGACTGACTCGATCACCCTCACCCTTGACGCTCTGCACCTCGCGTCGATCCGCTGCGCGGCCCGACCCCGCGCCTGGCGCGGGAGAGGCTTCTGTACTCGGGCACAACGTCAAACTTGGCGCGGGTGGGATTCGCGAGATCGAATTCCTCGTGCAGACCCTCCAGCTCGTCTGGGGCGGGCGAGATCCCAGCCTCCGGATCCGCGGCACTCTCGACGCCCTGCGCTTGCTCGTCCGGGCTGGACACATTCCGCGCCGGGCCGCGGAGGAACTGGATGCCGCCTACCGCCTCCTCCGCCAGGTCGAACACCGTCTGCAAATGATCGCCGACCGCCAGACCCATTCCCTCCCGGAAAACCCTGACGACCTCGCACGCGTCGCAACCTTCATGGGCTTTCCTTGGGCCGGCGCCTTCGCCGACGCCCTGCTGGACCGCCTCGCCCGTGTCCGTTCCCATTACGCCGAGGTGTTCGAACGCGTGCCGCAGGCACTGGAGGAGCAAGCCGCCGCCGCACCTGCCCTGGATTTCGGCAGAGAAGAGGTGCCGGAGGAAACTCTCGCCGCGCTCCACACCATGGGGTTCACGGAACCATCCCGTATCGTGGCCGCCGTCAGCGGCTGGAAAGCCGGGCATGTCCGTGCGCTGCGTTCGGAACGTGCGCGCGGCCTGATGGACCTGATGCTACCCGTGCTCCTGGCGGCACTGGCAGCACAGCCCCACCCCGACGCGGCCTTCGCCCGGTTCGACGCTTTCATCGCCCGCCAACCCGCCGGCGTTCAGCTGCTGTCCTTGTTCCAGCGCAACCCGCAGCTGTTGGAAAGGGTTGTCGCCATCCTGGGCGCGGCGCCGTCGCTGGCCGACTACCTGGCGCAGCATCCGGCGGCCCTGGAAGGCCTGCTGTCGTCACAGGAGGACGAACCCCCCGCGCGCTTGCTGCGCAACCGACTGCGCGATGCACGGTTGTTGGAAGACACGATCGGTATCATTCGCCGCACCGTGAAGGAGTTGGATTTCTCGATTTCCGTTGCCACGATGGAAGGGCGGCTGGATGCCGACGCCGCCGGCGAGCACCGCAGCGCACTCGCGGATGCTGCCTTGGCTGCGTTGCTGCCGCCGGTGCTGGCGGATTTCGTCGCCCGGTTTGGTACGGTGAAAGGCGGCGCGATGGTCGTGGTCTTGCTTGGCAAGGCGGGCGGGCGGGAGATGATGGCCGGCTCCGACCTCGACCTGATGCTGGTCTACGCCCATCCGCAGGACGAGACCGAAAGTCGCGGCGCCCGTTCGATGCCCGCTAGCCAGTGGTTCATCCGGGCGGCACACAGCTTCGTGGCGGCGGTGACTGCCCCGGGCGCGGACGGACAACTCTACGCTGTGGACATGCGCCTCCGGCCGTCAGGCAACAAGGGACCCGTCGCCGTGTCGCTGGACAGCTTCCGCCGCTACCACGCGGAAAGCGCCTGGACCTGGGAACGGATGGCCCTCACGCGCGCTCGTGTCATTGCCGGCCCGCTGCCACTGCGGCGGCTGGTGCAGGATGCGATCTCCGAAGCGCTGGCCGCTTCTGGCGATCCGGCGAAGATCCGCGCAGACGCCGCCGCCATGCGGGCGCGCATGCGGCGCGACCATCCGCCGGAGGGCCCGTGGGACGTGAAGCATCGGCCGGGCGGCCTGGTGGACATCGAATTCATTGCCCAGATGCTGCAACTGCGCGCCGCGAACAGCGATCCGTCGGTTTGCAATCCCAACACCTGTGAGGCGTTGCACCGCCTGGCGGCCGCCGGGTTGCTGGGCGGAGACGACGCCGCGCGGCTGATCCGAGCCGACCGGATCTGGCGCACCGTGCAGGGCATGCTGCGAATCATCGCTGGCAAAGCTGATCCCGATGATTTGCCGGAACCAAGTCTCCGGCCATTGCTCTGCGCCACGGCGAAGGCCGGCGTCGCTGCAACCGATCTGGCGGGACTGCGCGCAGGACTGGACGAGCTTGCCGCGGGGGTGGGCGATGTGTTCCGGCGGATCGTCGCGGAGGGGGGGTAGCGCGCATTGCCGTGAATTGCGCCGTCCGCTTGCATGGCAGCGTCATCCGGTGACACTGGCATCTCCATGAACCACGGGGGGGACTCGCGCATGAGCGTACAGGAAGGCGATGCGGCGCCGGACTTCACCTTACCGGCGAGCGGTGGACGCACCGTGAGCCTTGCGGCGATGCGGGGCCGGCCGTTCGTGCTGTACTTCTACCCTAAGGCTGACACCCCGGGCTGCACCAAGGAGGCCTGCGCGTTTCAGGAAGCGCTGCCGCAACTTGGCAAGATCGGCATCGACGTGATCGGCGTTTCGCCCGACAAGATGAAGCCGATCGAGAGATTCGCGGACAAATACAAGCTGACCTTCCCGCTCGCCTCCGACGAGGCTCACGCAGTGGCGGAGAAGTACGCCACCTGGGTCGAGAAATCCATGTACGGCCGCAAATACATGGGCATGGAACGCAGCACGTTCCTGATCGACCGCGCCGGCAATATCGCCAAAACATGGCGTAAAGTCAGCGTCACCGGCCACGCGGCAGACGTAATGAAGGCTGCCGCGGCCCTGCAATAGTACCCCACGGGCGGGGCCAGGGCAGGCGCTCTGTCCTTTGATCGGCCCATTCTTCAGCCGGTCCGTCCCGCCGGTCGCCGCGCACGCGGCGGGCGATCAGGACCGATAGTCGGCGTGGCTCTCGCCGTAGTGCTTCTGACGCGCCTGCTGGCGCATTTCACAGATCGCGGTGTGGATCTGCTGCCAGTGATCGAGGCCCTTGGTGTCGCCCTGCTGACGCATCTCGGCGGCCCGCTCCTGAGCGATTGCCTGCGCCCGCAGCCCGTGCAGGCGAAGCATCATCTGGGCAGTCTCTTTCGCATCCTGGTAACGCATGGTTGTTCCCTTCCCAGGTTAATGAATCCTGCGGGGGATATGCGGACCATGCGCGGCCGTCGCTAATCGCACTGGCGTGACCTCGATGAAATCCGGGTCATCCCAACCAGCGGTCTGGGGTCGGGGGGTGCCGCGGCGGTTTGCCGCCGGCCGGTCAATGCACCGGCTGAGACCCGCCGAAGCCCAGGAAGCCAGCGCTTGGCACGGGCGCGCCACCGTCATTGGCGAAAAGCCGTGGATTATGCTGCGGCGCAGCAGCGGCCACGACGTCTTTGACCGGCACCACTTGGGCATGCGTGCGCGATCTCGCCGCAGCGACCTTTGCCGGCAACGCCTCTTTCGCCGCCGTCGCCTGCGCTGATTGCGGCCCCTGCGGTGTGTCCGTGTTGCGATAGGACATCAACAGGAAGGAAATGTCATTGCGCCCCAGGTCAACCGACAGGTCCATCGGCGTCATGCCTAGGATATTGCGGGCGCTCAGTTCGGCTCCGCGGTTCAATGCGTCGCGCGCGGCGGCGATGTCACCTCGATTGATTGCGTCAAACAATGCATCGTTGGGCGACATGTCGTTGGGATTCGTGGTGGGGGGGGCGGCGGCTTGCGTGTTCGCTGCCGCGCCCGGCAGCGCCGGTGCCCTGTTCTGCGGCGCCGCTGGCTCCATCTTGGGCGCCATGGCGGCGCCCTGCCGCAGCAGCGAGCCCGGATCGATCATCCCACCCGGACCTGGGGTGATCTGTGCCCGGGCAACGGACGCAAGCCCTGTGACGGAAAGCGCCAGGGCGGCGGCGAAAACGGCGCTGTGCATCAGGCGAGTCTGCATGCCGCCAATTTAACTCAGATCCGGTTCAACCACCAGAAGCCAGCGTTGAGGTAAGCGGCAAAAAGCGTCCAGGCGAGGTACGGCAGCAACAGCCAGGCAGCAACGCGCTGCAAACGGTAGAAGCTATGAATGGTGAAGCCGATCAGGACCAGAAGCACGGCCATGACGGCGAGCGCCAAAGGCGGGCTGTGCAAGCCGAAAAAGGCCGGAGTCCACAGTGCGGTGGCGGCAAGTTGCCAGCCCCAAAGCCGCAACGGTCGCGCCGCGCCGCAACGGCGCCACACCAGCCATCCGGCCACGCCGTCCAGCACGTAAAGCGCCGTCCACACTGGTCCGAACACCCAGTTGGGCGGCGTTCCGGGCGGACGGGCCAAAGAGGGGTACCACGTGTGTGCGGCACTTGCGACAAGCGCATCCGCCGAGGCGCCAACAAGCAGGCACAGACCCACGAACCCGACCAGCGCCAGAATCGGAGAAACCGGCGCGGATGATCCGGGATAAGATCCCCACTCTTCGGGACCGGTCTGCTGGAAGACACGTATCCTTTCGCTCGGGTGGATCAGAGACAGATAGGGTGCCGGATTAGGACTCCAACAGGTGGTTACCAGCCGTTGACTCGCGGCCAGATGGCAACAACGGTCTCGCCGCCGTCAATCACGTGATATCGGTTATGGGCCGCCGCGGTCATGCAGGTATGATTGGGCGCGATCCGCAGTTTGTCACCGACATGCAGGCCGGTCGAGTCGATCTCTATGACGCCATGCTCCTGGTAGGCGCGGCGCACGATCGCCCCGTTCATCGGCTGGCCGGCGAGATCCAGCACCAATCCGAACCCATAATCGTGCGGCGCCGCTTCCGTGCTGCGGTCCTTCGAGAGGGCAAGTCCGCCGGCGTCCACCAGGATGCGGCCGGGGCGCCGGCCAATAACGCTGGTGAGTACTGTGACGGCAATGTCATTCATCGCATGGGTACCGATCTCCGCCTGGAACAGATCGCCGAACATGTAGACACCTGCGCGGATTTCGGTGATGCCATCGAGACTTTCGGCGTGCAGCGCGGTGGGCGAACTGCCCATCGAGACGATCGGCGCCGCGTGTCCTGCTGCCCGCAAACGCAGGGCTGCGCGCACCACGCCGCTGCGCTCGGCTTCGGCAATGCGCGCGATCTCCGCGATCGAGCGGCCGCCATAGGAGTGGCCGGCGTGGGTCATGACGCCGGCCAGCCGCCGGCCAAGGATTCCGCCGATTTCCAGCAGGGCATCATCCTCGGGCAGAACGCCGCCGCGCGATTCGCCGGTATCGATCTCGATCAGCGTGCGCGGAGGGTGCTCGTGCCCGACGATGGCGGCCGCGGTTTCGCGATCGTCGGTCAGCACCATGATACGTGCGCCGGCCGCGTTCAGTTTCGCGACCTCGTCGAGCTTCTGCGGCGTGATGCCGACGGCGTAGAGGATGTCCGCGATCCCATGCGCGCCGAAATATTCCGCTTCGGCGAGCGTGGAGACCGTGATGCCGCCAGTCTGCCCTTGCAACGCCAGGCGTGCGACGTCGATCGATTTGGCGGTTTTCATGTGCGGCCGAAGGTCGACGCCGTGGCGGGCGACGGCTTCGGCCATGCGGACGACGTTGCGCTGAAGGATGCGGCGATCCAGCACCAGGCAAGGCGTTGGCAGGTCAGCAAGGTTCATTGTGTAGGGTCCCTCTTGTCATTGCGAGGCCCACAGGGCCGAAGCAATACCGCGCGGGAGATTGCTTCGGCGCTACGCGCCTCGCAATGACAGACGACTCGGTCGTTTGACCCCCGTATTCCGCACCCCTAGACTCCCGACCAGGGAGAAGACCATGACTGCACAGCCCCCTGGTGCGATCGACTGCGATATCCACCCCGGCGTACCCGAGATTAAGCAGCTCCTGCGCTATATGGAGCCGTTCTGGCAGGAGTCCTTCGTCGCCCGCGGCCTCGATGGCTTCGACATGATGAGCTATCCGCTCAACGCCCCGATCACCTGCCGCCCCGATTGGCGCCGCAAGGGCCAGCGACCTGGCGGCAGCCTGGGCGACATGCAGCGTGACGCGCTGGATGCGTTCGGCATCGGGATGGCGATTTGCAATCCGCTCACCGGTGGGCAGATCGCAGTCAGCGAGACCATGGGGGCGGCGATTTGTTCCGCCGTAAACGATTGGATTATCGAGCACTGGCTGAACCAGGACGCCCGCCTGCGCGCCTCCATCGTGGTGCCGGCGCAGGCGCCCTATCTTGCGGTGGAGGAAATCGAACGCCGCGCCGCCGACAGGCGCTTCGTGCAGATCTTGATGCCAGTGGCCTGTGAGATGATGCTCGGCCGCAGCTACTACTGGCCGATCTATGAAGCCGCGGTGAAGCACGACCTGCCGATCGGGCTGCATGCCGGCAGCATGTACCGTTACGCGCCGACGTCCACCGGATGGCCGTCGCACTACGTGCAGGACTACGTCGCCAATTCCAACGTGTTCGAGGACCAGTTGCTGTCGCTGGTCAGCAACGGCATCTTCGTGAAATTCCCCAGCCTGCGCGTGGTACTGATCGAATCGGGCGTCAGCTGGCTGCCCGGCTTCCTGTGGCGCGCCATCAAGACCTGGCGCGGCGTGCGCGCGGAAGTGCCGTGGGTGAAGCAGTCGCCCGCCGATACGATTCGCGAAAACGTGCGCCTGACCGTGCAGCCGATCGACACGCCGCCCGACCCCAAGACCATCGAACGGCTGATGGACATGATCGACAGCGACCGCATGCTGTTGTTCGCGTCTGACTATCCGCACTGGCAATTCGAAGGCGACAAGATCCTGCCGGATGGCCTGTCGCCGGCGCTGCGGCAGCGCATCCGCGTCGATAATCCGCTGGAGACCTACCCGCGTCTCAAGGAGACCGTGCAATGAACGCACCCGTCAACGTATTGGACCGGCCGGCGCAGGCTGCGCAGACCAACGGAATCATCGACTGCGACGTCCACCCATTCCCCAGGCCCGGCGCCATCGAGCAATACCTGCCGGAGCGCTGGCGCAAGCATGTCGCCGAGTACGGCAAGTTCACCTACGGCATTTATGCCGACCGCGGCGCCTATCCGCGCTTCCAGCCGTATCTGTCGCGCCGTGATTCCTTCCCGCCCAACGGCGGCGCGCCGGGGTCGGATGTCGGCTTCATCGCCGAGCAATTGCTCGACCGCTACAACATCGCCTATGGCGTGCTGGAGCCATTGCTCGGCGGCAATGCATCGCGCAACCTGGATGAGGCTGCCGCGCTATGCTCTGCCATGAACGACTGGCAGGCTTGTGAATTTACCGATGCGGAGCCGAGGCTTCGCGCCTCGATCCTGGTGCCGCAGGACGATTCGGACGCGGCGGTGAAGGAGATCGACAAGCGCGCCGGCGACTGGCGGTTCTGCCAGGTCCAGCTCGGGTCGAAGACGACGGAACCGATCGGCCGGCGCCGCTATTGGCCAATCTTCGCGGCCGCTCAGGCGAACGGGCTGTCGATCGGGCTGCATGTCGGCGGTACCTTTGCCGCGTCGCCGTCCGCCGGTGGCTGGCCGCAATTCTATATCGAGGAACATCATGGGCTGGTGCACTCGATGCAGAACCAGGCCGCGAGCATGATCTTCGAAGGTGTGTTCGAGGCGTTTCCGAAGTTGAAGGTGGTGCTGATCGAGGGCGGCTTCGCCTGGGCGCCGCCCCTGGGATGGCGGCTGGATGCGCACTGGGCGAAGATGCGCGACGAGGTGCCGGCGGTAAAGCGTCCGCCGTCCGAATACATGCGCACCAATCTGTGGTGGGCGACGCAGCCGGTGGAGGAGCCCGAGCATCCGGAGGACCTGCGCCAGGTGTTCGAATGGATCGGCTGGGACCGCATGGTGTATTCCAGCGACTACCCGCACTGGGATTTCGACGATCCACACCAGGCGTTCCACTTCCAAATGACAGAGCAAGAGAAGCGCCAGGTGTTCCGCGAGAATGCGCTAAGCGTCTATACGTTCCGCTGACACTGAACCTCTCCCGCGCTGCGCGCTGGAGAGGCCAAGGCGCGCCACCGAAGGTGAGGGTGATCGGGTCGCTACGTGCTGAGCGCCCATTGATTCTGACGAACACGCCATCCTGGCGCCGCCTGGCCGCACCAATCGTGGCCTGTCTCGCCACAACCATGCACTACGGCTACGTCATGCCGATGCTGATCGGCACGATCGGCGCGGCTCTCAGCTTCGCCCTTGCTGTCGCATTCGGTCCGGAGACGAGGGGCGAGGAACCCGTCGCCGATGTCGTGATTGCCTGATTTCTGAACGCGAGCGCTGTGCCGCCTGCCCTGAGGCGCGCGGCACGGTGGGAGATCGCCGCGGCGCTTCACCCGCGACAGCCGGTCTCGCTCGTCCCGCTGCTGCTGGAACGCCAGGTGGAGCAGCGCTCCAGATGAGATGCCCGCGGGACGTCATCCTTCGGGCCACGGTCCGCCCCCGGCGGTGCCGCGAGAAGAAATGACCGTGTAGGGGTTTACCCCGCAAGTAAACCTTGCCTCTCCACAAAACCTGACGCTACGCTCACGGCCGCACCCGTGACCTGGCCGTTCCGCCGCCGTCCTGGCGGTGCGGTCAGGTCCGGTGCCCCGCGGAAGGTTCGCGGACATGGAAAAACAGGCGTCCGGACTTGATCCGCGCCAAATACAGGGAGACTAACACGTGGCCTCTTCAAGCGCCGGAGCGCCGACATCGGCCGGCCCGCAGCAGGTCCCTTGGTGGAAGGAACCCACCAAGGACCAATGGTACGCCTTCATCGCAGCCTGGTTGGGCTGGACGCTGGATGCGTTCGACTTCACCGTCTTCCTGCTGATCATGCACCCCATTGCCGAGACCTTTCATGTCTCGATGACCGAGGTGACTTTCGTCTTCACGATCACTCTGTGGATGCGGCTGGTGGGTGCTACCGCCTCCGGCTGGGTGGGCGACCGCATCGGCCGCAAGGCGCCGCTGATGATCGCCATCCTCGGCTATTCGCTGTGCAACTTCGCCGCCGGCTTCTCCCCCACCTTCCTCTTCCTGTTCTGCGCCCGCGCAGTACTGGGCCTGTTCATGGGCGCCGAGTGGCCCGCCGGCGCGGCCCTGGCCATGGAGACCTGGCCGCAGCGCTCCCGTGGCCTGATGGGCGGCGTGCTGCAAGGCTCCTGGGGCCTCGGCTTTCTGCTATCCTTCGCAATCTACGGTCTGTTCTTTAATTCGATCGGCTGGCGCGGCATGCTATGGGTCGGCGTCCTGCCTGCCTTCGCTGTCCTCTATGTCCGTTTCTTCGTGAAGGAGCCGGAAGTCTGGGTACAGAACCGCGACATCCAGCGCACCCAAAAGCGCGAGGTGAAGGTGCCGCTGTTCAGCATCTTCAAGCCGAGCATGATACTCAACACCCTAAATTGCTGCTGGTTCATGGCGAGTGGCTTTATCCTCTATTACTCGATCAACGTGTTGTTCGCGACCCACCTACAGGTGGATCTGAAGCTGTCACCCGCCGCCATCGGGGGTATCGGCGTCGCCGCCAACCTGGTGACCTTCCTTGCCAGCGTCGGTTGGGGGTTTGTCGCTGACAAGATCGGACGCAAAGCAGCGCAGGTGCTGCCCGCGTTGATCGCAATCCCGATCGCGCCGCTATACTTGCTGACGGGCAACTTTACCCTGATCTGGTGGGCCTTCGTCGCGCAGGGCGCCTTCGGTGCGGGCGGCTTTGCCAACCAGGCACCGGCATACCTCGCCGAACGCTTCCCCACCGAGGTGCGCGCCACCGCGTCGGGCTTCTGCTACCATCAAGGCGCGGTCTGGGGCGGCCTGACAGCGCCGATTCTGGCCTATCTCGCTACCACGATGGGCTACGGGTACGTCATGCCTATGCTCGTCGGCACAATCGCCGCCGCGCTCAGCTTCTCGGTTGCGATCATGCTGGGCCCGGAGACACGGGGCAAAGAACTGGTCGCCGACGTCGTGATCGCCTGACGCGATAACCAACGACTCTCCTCCCCTTGCGGGCTTGGGCCGCGAAACGGACCAAGCCTTGGGGGGAGGGGCCGTTCCAACCCCTCCGCCCATCCTCCAGCATTCAGCACGAAGTTGCGCCGCAGCGTTGCCGCATTGACCACCCCGTGGCTACATCCGCGGGTTCGATCAAGGAAAGCGCGCCATGCTGCCGACGCTCTTCATCAGCCACGGTTCGCCAATGCTGGCGCTGGAGCCCTCGCCGGCGCGCGACTTCCTCGCGGGCCTGGGCATGTCGCTGCCTCGTCCGCAGGCCATCGTTATCGCATCAGCCCACTGGGACACGCCGTACCCGGCGATCAGCGCCGTGGAGACCAACGACACCATCCACGATTTCTACGGCTTTCCCCCAGCGCTTTACGCGATGCGCTACCCGGCGCCTGGGGACAGCGCACTGGCGCAGCGCATCGAGACATTGCTACGCGATGCAGGCCTGAACGCCGATCTCGACAGCGCCCGCGGCCTCGATCACGGCGCCTGGGTTCCGCTGTCGTTGATATATCCCGAACACGACATCCCGGTGCTGCAGGTTTCGCTGCAGGCCGAGCAAGGTCCGGAGCATCATCTGCTCCTCGGCCAGGCGCTGACGGCATTACCGCGCGAGAACATACTTGTCATCGGGTCCGGCACGTTCACCCATGATCTTGGCCGCCTGCGCCGCGCGACGCCCGACGTCGCGCCGGCGCCCGACGTCGTCGCCTTCGCCGATTGGATGCATGCGGCGCTACAGCAAAACCGTACCGGCGATTTGCTTGCGTATCGCAGCAAGGCGCCCCACGCGGCGGCACAGCATCCCACGGACGAGCATCTGATGCCGATCTTCGTGGCGCTCGGCGCGGCGGGCGGAGGCGCACGCGCGACACGACTGCATGCCAGCACCCGCTACGGCACGTTGCGCATGGATGCCTACGCTTTCGTGGCATGACGAATGCGGCTGTTCTTGTACGGCACGCTGCTGAACCCTGCCACGCTGGCAGAACGCAGCGGCGATCCCGCTGCTCCCCGCCGCTGCATCGCTGCCATCCTGCATGGCTGGCAGCGTGTCGCGTTGCCGAACGCCCGCTGGCCCACGCTGCGCCGCCGCCGCAACAGCGAGGTGACAGGCGCCGTGGTGGACGTGGATGCTGCGGCGGCACGGCGGCTCGCGGTCTATGAAGGTGATGCCTATCGCCTGGTGCCGGTTGTCGTGGCCACCGCTACCGGCAACATTGCCGCGAAAGTCTGGATCGCACCGGGCGGCACGTGCCGCCCCTGGAAGGAATAAGCCATGCTGCAAACACCGCCAGCCCAACCAGGTATGCGGGAAGACGAGATCGACACGCCCGCCCTGCTGATCGATCTCGACGCGTTCGAATTCAACCTCGACCGCATGGCCGCGCTGCTGGCCCCAACCGGGGCGAAGCTGCGCGCCCACGCCAAGACACACAAATCGCCAGTCATCGCAAAGTTGCAGATGGCGCGCGGTGCGGTCGGGCAATGCGTGCAGAAGGTGGCCGAGGCGGAAGTGCTCGCCTGGGGCGGCATCCCCAATATTCTGGTGAGCAACGAAGTGGTTGGCACGGCGAAACTGGCGCGGCTCTGTGCGCTGGCGAAGATCGCGCACGTTGCGGTGTGTGCCGATGACGCCGCGCAGGTGGCGTCGCTGGAAATCGCGGCTGCGGATGCCGGGATTCGCCTGCCGGTGCTGGTGGAAATCGATGTCGGTGCAGCACGCTGCGGCGTCGCGCCGGGGCCGGAGGCGGTGGCGCTGGCGCAGCAAATTGCAGGATCGAAGCACCTGATGTTTGGCGGCTTGCAGGCCTATCACGGTAGCGCTCAGCACAAGCGCACGGTCGAGGAGCGGCGCACGATGATCAGCGGCGCGGTGGATGCGTCGCGCCGCACGGTAGAGCAATTGCGGCAACAGGGACTGGATTGCCCGATCGTCGGCGGTGCCGGCACCGGAACGTTCGAACTCGAGGCGGTGTCCGGCATCTACACGGAAATGCAGGCCGGCAGCTACGCGTTCATGGATGCGGACTATGCGCGCAACCTGGATGCGGACGGCGCGCCGGTCGGCACGTTCCGCCATGCGCTGTTCGTGCTGGCGACGGTGATGAGTGCGCCGAAGCCGGGACTGGCGGTGCTGGACGCGGGGCACAAGGCGGTGGCGGTGGATTCGGGTCTGCCCGCGGTGTGGCAGCAGCCAGACATCCGTTACGTGTCCGCGTCGGACGAGCATGGCAAGCTGTCGGTCGGGTCAGAGACGGCGATGCCGAAGCTGGGCGAGAAATTGCGGCTGGTGCCAGGACACTGCGACCCGACGGTGGATCGCTACGATTGGTATGTGGGGGTACGCGGTGGACGGGTCGAATGCCTGTGGCCGGTCGCAGCGCGGGGGATGATGTCATAGCAAGCCCTTCCTCCGTGCCGCCGGCGGCGGCGGCCGGGCCAGCGCGCACACGATTTGCGACCTGCGGTTAGGAGACTTTTTTGACGATGGCGGTCCAGTGCGTCACACGTAACGCATGTCTGCCCATGCGTCCTCTCCCGAACGGATCGCCCGCCATCGTGCCAGTCAGCTTAAGCGAGGGCTGCGTGGTGTGGCTACCCGCGGATTGCGAGCCCCTTCTCAGGTTACGGTGGATTGGCGGCACACGGTCCGATGCTGCGACATGGATCAGGCAATCGGCCATGTCGACCCGACAGCGACGCAGGCGATCATGCGCCTGCTTGCTGTCGTGTTGGGGATTGGGGCCCGCAGGCCCCGCCGCACGTGACAGGGCCCGCCGGCAGAGGCCAAACTATTGCTTCCCTGCGACAGCGTCCAAGCGGCGGCGTCGAGTGCCAATGCTCGGCCGTGTCCCCCGAGTGCGGCGGCAGAGGGACTGACGCTCCCTATTCTGCCACCGCGGGCACGTACAAGTCCGCCCCTTTCTGCACGAACTCCCGGCTCTTCTCCTCCAATCCCGTCATCCGTGCAGCCTCGTCGCGCAGGTCCTGCGTGATCTTCATGGAGCAGAATTTCGGGCCGCACATGGAGCAGAAATGGGCGACCTTGTGGGCGTCCTTGGGCAGGGTCTCGTCGTGGAAATCGCGCGCCGTATCGGGATCGAGCGACAGGTTGAACTGGTCCTGCCAGCGGAAATCGAACCGCGCCCGGCTCACCGCATCATCGCGTAGCTTCGCCGCGGGATGCCCCTTCGCCAGATCTGCAGCATGCGCCGCAATGCGGTACGTGATCACGCCCACCTTCACGTCGTCTCGGTTGGGCAGCCCCAGATGCTCTTTCGGCGTCACGTAGCAGAGCATCGCGGTACCAAACCAGCCGATCATCGCCGCACCGATGCCCGACGTGATATGGTCGTAGCCGGGCGCGATATCGGTGGTCAGGGGGCCCAGCGTATAGAAGGGCGCTTCGCCGCATTCGCGAAGCTGCTTTTCCATGTTGACCTTGATCTTGTGCATCGGCACGTGGCCGGGACCCTCGATCATGACCTGGCAGCCCTTGTCCCAGGCGATCTTCGTCAGCTCACCGAGGGTCTCCAGCTCCGCGAACTGCGCCGCATCGTTGGCATCGGCGTTCGACCCCGGCCGTAGCCCATCGCCCAAGGAGAACGACACATCGTATTTGCGCATGATGTCGCAGATCTCGTCGAACCGTTCATACAAGAACGATTCCTTGTGATGCGACAGGCACCACCGCGCCATGATCGAGCCGCCACGCGACACGATCCCCGTCACGCGCTTGGCCGTCAGCGGCACGTACGGAAGCCGCACGCCGGCATGAATCGTGAAGTAATCCACGCCTTGCTCGGCTTGCTCGATCAGCGTGTCCTTGAACACGTCCCAATCCAGCTTCGCCGGGTCGCCGTCCACCTTCTCCAGCGCCTGGTAGATCGGCACCGTGCCGATTGGCACTGGCGAGTTACGCAGGATCCAGCTGCGGATATTGTGGATGTTCCGTCCGGTGGACAGGTCCATCACCGTGTCGGAACCCCACCGGATCGCCCACACCAGCTTTTCCACCTCTTCTGCCGCGCCGGACGTCACCGCGGAGTTGCCGATATTGGCGTTGATCTTTACCAGGAAGTTGCGGCCGATGATCACCGGCTCCAGCTCCGGGTGATTGATGTTGGCGGGAATGATCGCCCGTCCGCGCGCCACTTCCTGCCGCACGAATTCCGGCGTCACGAAGGCCGGCAAGTCCGCACCGAAGCTTTCGCCATCGGCCAGGCGCTCTTCCGCGCCCTCCAGCATCTTCAAACGGCCGATATTCTCGCGGTGCGCGACGTAAATCATCTCGTCGGTGATGATGCCGGCGCGGGCGAATTCGATTTGCGTCACGGGCTGGCTGGGCTTGCCGCCATATACCGGGTGATCGGCCGGACATTCCGGCACCAGCTTGTCGCCGGTCGCACCGCCATTATCCTCCGGCTTCACCGCGCGCGCGGCAATCCGGTCAAAGACCCGCCTCGCCAGCCACTCGCGCCGCACCGGCGGCAGGCCGGCAGAAAGATCGATGGTGACGGCAGGATCCGTATAAGGGCCAGAGGTGTCATAGACGCGGAACGCTTCCTCCCGTGCCACCGGATCGAGCGCGATCTCGCGGAACGGCACCAGCATATCCGGGCGGCCTTCCGGCGAACCGTACATCTTCCGCGAGCCGACAATCGGGCCAGTGGTGACATTGCTCGGCCTCGCAGTGGTTTTAGACTGCACGGTCATCGGCGTTTCCTCCTAGGCGGCATGGGCGGGCCGGGAAGGAAACGGGAAAAGTTCGGTTGCCGAAATTCCCGTCCCTCCGCCGGCATGACCCGGTTCAGGTTCCAGGGTCACCGCGCCGTCGCCTGCCGCGACACTGACGGTATCTCAGCCCCCGTCCGGCGGGGCTCCCCTCGGTCGTTAGAGATGATGGGAGCCGGGGGACGCGTTGTCAAACCATCTCCCCCTTGGACCGGCGCATCAGCCCAGCATGCCGCCCGACAGGCTTGCGACCTTACGGCCCAACCCGGCCACCAATGCCGGCGGGCCACCGCTCATCAGCAATTGTTGGAAGTCCGAGCGCTGCACCGCCACGCGGCTGATCGAGCCGTCGGTCAGCACATCCACCACCTGCCATCCGCCCGGCCCCTGCCGCATGACGTAATCCAGCTTCACCGGCGAATCATTCGTGCGGATCAACCGCGTCCGCACCACTACCTCGCCGTTGCCGACCGGACGCACCGTCGGCAATATTTCGAAACTCTGGCCGTTATAGCTGTTGAAGTTCGAGACATATGTGGACACGGTGTAGCGGCGAAATGCCGTTGCCAGCTCGGCCTTCTGTGCTTCCGGCACCGTCGCCCAGGATAGCCCGATCGACGCTGCCAGCACCGCATTCAGGTTGAACACTCGCTCCACCTCCGGTTCCAGCGCCCGATAGCGTGCATTGAACGACGCGCTGCCGCCCGACTTCATCGCTGCCAGCAAGGCATTGTCCAGGCGCACGATCGGTCCTTGTGCTGCTGAGTCGGCCGGATCGGCAAACGATGCCCGCCAGGGCGCGGCAGCCATGGCAGCGATCGCGAGACCAAGAACAGTACGGCGCCCCATGTTGGGAAGGTGTTGTGTGAGCATTGCTCGCTCCCTGCTGTCGGTTGGAACTCTCATGCGAAACGGCATTCAGCGCCGAGCCGGCCTGTGAACCTGTGCCAGACCTGGGTCGCCCCCAGCATCGGAATGCCAATGAACACGCGAAGGCGAAGATCACCTTGATCGTTCACCGACAGCCGTGTCTGGTATGAATTGCCGTCGCGTGGATCGGTAATCTCGCCATGCCACGTGCCGGTGGGGCCGATCCTGTCGGCCGAGATAATGGTGAGCCCGCATTGCGGTTGACCCTGCGCATCGGTCGGCATCGGCGCGCCAGGCGCCCGGTCGAGCCCGACGATGCGGCCGCAGAGCCCGTCGCCGCATGGCGCGATCTGCACCACGCCATGGCCATTCGCCGTTAGCCACGCGCCTTCCAGGCTCGGCGAAGGCGCTGCCGATGCGGACGCCGCGATCAGTGCGATTCCCAGCATCGCCGCCGCAGCAATCAACCACTGCCATCCACAATGCCTCAACATCGCTGTCGTCCCGGCTTAACAAGACACAAAGGCATATGGATCAGGATCGGCGGCAGGAAACCGCCGCCACGCGAAATGCACTTGTCCCAAAGTCGATGAAATCGCCGTTGAGACGGATCGGCGCCGTGGCACCGAACCGGCAGGTTCCGAAGAACTGCGGGCGGACATGGGGGCCGCCTTGACACGGCGGCATCGACGGCAGCCAGAGCGATGCGATCCCAAGCTGGGCTCGGCTGCCCGCTTCGTGCCGCAAGTCTCGTCGCCGGCCGCGAAAATTCCCGCCGAGGGAGGGGTGCTTTCCGCAAGCCGGTCACTCATGTTCCTGCACGCGGCGTCTTCGGTGCCGACGTCATGGATGTGAGTTTCGCATGCGAATCAACCTTCGCGACGTGCAGCGGATGAAGGATCGGGGCGAGCGCATCGCCATGGTCACCGCCTATGACTACCCTTCCGCCCGGCTGGCCGATCGCGCCGGCGTTCCTTTGCTGCTGGTGGGCGACTCGCTCGGCATGGTCGTGCAGGGCCATGATTCCACCCTGCCGGTTACCTTGGACGACATGACCCGCCACGCCGCTTCCGTTGTGCGTGGCAGCCAGCGGGCCCTGGTCGTGGGCGACCTGCCTTTCCTCACCTATGCCACTTTGCCGGACGCGATCGCCGCCGCCCGCCGGCTGATGCAGGAGGCGGGGGTCCAGGCGGTGAAGCTGGAAGGTGGCAGCGCCGTGGCGGACACGGTGCGCCGGCTCATCGAGTTGGGCGTCCCCGTGATGGGCCATCTGGGCTTCACGCCCCAGTCACAGCACCAACTCGGCGTACGGGTCCAGGCGAGAGAGGCTGCCGACGCGCGGCGCCTGGTCGAGGACGCGCTCGCGCTGCAGGCGGCGGGCGCCTTCGCGGTCGTGCTCGAACTCGTGCCCGCGCCGCTCGCCCAGGCGGTCACCAGCAGGCTCGCGATCCCGACCATCGGGATCGGAGCCGGCGCGGGCTGCGCTGGGCAAGTGCAGGTCTGGCACGATATTCTCGGCCTGGGCGACGGCAAGCCGCCGCGTCACGCCAAACCGTTCGCCATGCTCGGCGATGCGATCGACGCGGCGCTCAAGGCCTATATTGAAGATGTGGCGCAAGCGCGCTTCCCCACCGACGCACAAAGCTCGACCATGGAGCCGGCAGTCCTGGCCGAGGCTCTGAAGGGACTCGGCTGACATGCAGGTGGTCACGACAATCGCCGAAGTTCGCGCTGCGCGCCGCAAGTTTCCCGAACTCGGCCTGGTACCGACCATGGGTTACCTGCACGCAGGGCATATCAGCCTCGTAGATCAGGCGAAGCGAGACTGCGGTGCGGTGGCCGTGAGCATCTTCGTCAATCCGACCCAGTTCGGTCCGGGCGAGGACCTCGCGCGCTACCCGCGAGACCTTGCACGCGACCTCTCGTTGTTGAAGGCCGCCGGGACTGACCTGGTGTTCACCCCGGAGCCGACGGAGATCTATCCCCCCGGCTGTGCCACCCGCATCGACGTTGGCCGGGTTGGGACCCACCTGGAGGGCGCCGCCCGGCCAGGCCATTTCGCTGGTGTAGCGACCGTGGTAGCCAAACTGTTCAACATCTTCCAACCCACGCGTGCCTATTTCGGCCAGAAAGACGCGCAGCAGACGGTCGTGATCCGTCACATGACGCGCGACCTCGACCTGCCGGTGCAGGTGGTGGTCGCGCCGACGGTGCGGGAGGCGGACGGTCTCGCGATGTCCAGCCGCAACATATATCTGACGGCGGAGCAACGGGCCGCTGCGCCGGCGCTCTACTGCGCTCTGGTCGAGGCTCGGCGTCGGTTCGATGACGGGGAACGGAACGCCTCCCGGATCCGGCGCGCCATGCAGGCGGTGCTGTCTGGCCGGCCGGAAATTGCGATGGACTACGTGAGCGTGGCCGATCCCGAGACGCTGGAGGAGCTGGACGATATTGCCGGTCCGGCCCTGGCCTCCTTGGCCGCACGGCTCGGCTCCTCGCGCTTGATCGACAATGTCGTTCTCGAGCCGCGATCAGATGCCGGCGGGGAAGCCGGCGCCAACAAGGTCGGCGATGCGCGTTGCCGATAGCCTGCCGCAGGGTGGGAACTCTGTCGCCCATTCGACTGCGACGCCAAGGGACTCATCATATTCACCGTATCTGGGGTTGCTTTCGTGACCCAGGACTCTTGGTCAGATCTGCGCGGCGAACTTGACCTCCCCACCAGTACCCGCACGATCTGCGCAGCATAGCCGACCGCCGGGCACCGCTAACCGGCGTGGGGAAAGGAAACGACCATGAACATGCCGCAGGACGCGATCGAGGCGGATTTCATCGTGGTGGGCGCCGGCTCGGCCGGCTGCGTCATGGCGGCCCGGCTGACGGAAGACCCCGCCACCAGCGTCGTCTTGCTCGAAGCCGGCGGTGACGACTGGAACCGCTGGATTCACATCCCGCTGGGTTTCGGCAAGACCTTCGCCGATCCGTCGGTGAACTGGTGTTACGAGACGGAACCCGACGCTGGCGCTGCCGGACGCAAGATTTTCTGGCCGCGCGGCAAGGTGCTGGGCGGTTCGTCCAGCATCAACGGCATGGTCTATATCCGTGGCCAGCACGAGGATTTCGACCTCTGGCGCCAGATGGGTTGCGCCGGCTGGTCAGCGCAGGATGTGCTGCCGTATTTCAAGCGCGCAGAGCACCAGACACGCGGCCCCGACGATTGGCACGCGACCGGCGGTCCCCTGGCGGTGTCCGATGTCGAGGCCGGCCATCCGCTGTGCGAGGCATTCATCCGCGCTTGCAACGAGCTCGGCTTTCCCACCAATCACGATTTCAACGGCGCGAGTCAGGATGGTGTCGGTTATCACCAGACCACCACGCGCAACGGCCGGAGGTGTTCCACGGCCGTCGCCTACCTCAAGTCGGCAGCGCAACGCCGTAACCTGCGAGTCCTCACCGGCGCGCTCGCGGAACGCGTCATCTTCGAAGGCCGCCGCGCCGTCGGTGTGGCATTCCGCCAGGATGGTCTCGCCGTCACCGCCCGCGCCCGGCGCGAGGTGATCCTCTGCGGCGGCGCCATCAACTCTCCCCAGCTATTGCTGCTGTCCGGCATCGGGCCGCAGCAGCACCTGACCGATCTTGGCGTTCCGGTGGTGCACCATCTTCCCGGCGTGGGACAGGCGATGCAGGATCATTATTCGGCACCGATCAAGCTGAAATGCCGGTTCCCGATCACAGTGAACGACATCATGCTGAGCCCGCTGAAAATGCTGAACACTGCCCTGCAGTATTATCTCGGACGCCGCGGCGCGATGGCGGCCATCTCGGCACAGGTGGCATTGTTCGCGCGTACAAGGCCGGAACTGGCAACGCCAGACATAAAGATGTCGATCTCGATCTTCAGTGCCGACCGGCCGCAGGACGGCCTGCACAAGTTCTCCGGCTTCACCGTCATCGTCTACCAGCTTCGCCCCGAAAGCCGCGGCGAGATCAGGCTGAGATCGCCGCACCCACAGGACGCGCCGGCGATCTTTCCCAACTACCTGGCCACCGAAACCGACCGCCGCACCATCACTGGCGGCTTGTTTCTCGGCCGCCGCTTGCTAGCGACTTCGCATTTGCAAACTTACGTCGAAGAAGAATTCCTGCCCGGCCCCCAGGTGCAGACCGACGCGCAGCTGCTGCAGCATGCGCGCAATCGCGGCACCACGGTGTTCCACCCCACCAGCACGTGCAAAATGGGGATCGACCCGATGGCGGTGGTGGATCCCGAGTTGCGCGTGCATGGCATCGGTGGATTGCGCGTGGTCGACGCGTCGGTGATGCCAACCGTGGTATCAGGCAACACCAACGCGGCGACGATCATGATCGGCGAGAAGGCGGCGGATCTGGTACGGCGGAAAATGCGGTTAGCGGCGTAAAGCGAACGGCAAGGAACCCGGCAGCCGAGCGAGTGCATTGTCCGCCGGCCTCGTTGCGGGACGCGATTGAAATCCCGCACAACCAAGGACGCTTCAGCACTGCCGTCATCTGGGAGATCGCTGTCAAGGCCAGGATCGGCCGCCCGGACTTCTCGGTCCGTCCGGAGGCAGTCGCCACCGCGACGCTGGCACGCGGTTTCGACGAACCGTTGAATCGGTTGGCGCGCATCCGCCGCGGTCGCCGATCTGCCACTCGACCACCGTGACCCGTTCGATCGAATTCGTGGCCCGTTCGATCGCATTATCGTGGCGTAGGCAATGACGGAGCCGGTCAACCGCTATACCGTCGACCGGAAACTCAGCCCATATAACGGACTGGTGCGACTGGCCTGATCGCGCCCCTACCCGCTGGCAAAGGAAACCCGAGGCGTGACCGATTTGCTTGACCTCCTCTCCGATCTGGTTGCCCATGCGCGTGCTGCCGGCGCCGACGCCGCCGATGCCGTACTGATCTCCGGCACCTCGCTCTCCGTCTCCCGCCGCCTCGGCCAGACAGAGCATGTCGAGCGCGCCGAAGGCCGCGATCTGGGCCTGCGCGTCTTCCTGGGCAAACGCGCCGCTATCGTCTCCGACACCACGGTCTCGCCCGCCCGCTTCGCCCAACTGGCCGAACGCGCCGTCGCCATGGCCCGCGTCGTGCCGGAGGATCCCTTCACCGGTCTGGCCGATACCGCCGCCCCCCCAAGTACGCTGGACCTGGATCTGGATGACGCCCGCGAGCCCTCCACGGAGACGCTGGTCGCCCGCGCCGCCGCCGCGGAAGATGCCGCATTGGCCGTCCATGGCGTCACCAATTCCGAGGGCGCCGAGGCAGGCTTCAGCCGTTCCGAAGGGCTGCTGGTGACCTCCGCCGGCTTCGCCGGCCGCAGCGTGCGCACGCACCATTCCGTCTCCGCGGCGGCGCTGGCCGGCAGCGGCACCGCCATGCAGCGCGACTACGATTCCCACGGCACCGTCCACCTCGCTGACCTGGACGACCCCGCCACAATCGGCCGCAGCGCCGGCGACCGTGCCGTCGCCCGGCTCAACCCCGCCCGGCCAAAGACCGCCAAGCTGCCGATCGTCTATCACCCGCGAGTCGCCGGCAGCCTGCTTGGCCACCTCGCCGGCGCCATCAATGGCGCCGGGGTAGCCCGCGGCACCAGCTTCCTGAAGGACAAGCTCGGCCAACGCATTTTCCCCGGCGGTATGGAAATCCACGACGACCCACTGCGCCGCCGCGGCCTCCGCTCGCGATTATTCGATGGCGAGGGCACCCCGACCGAGACCCGCGACCTGATCGCCGACGGCGTCCTGACGACCTGGCTGCTTGACAGCCGATCCGCCCGGCAGCTCGGCATGGTGTCGACCGGCCATGCCTCCCGCGGCACCGGCGGCCCGCCCTCGCCAGCGCCCAGCAACTTGTTCCTGGAAGCCGGTCCGCTGACCCCGGCGGAGCTGATGGCCGACATCAAGCTGGGCTTCTTCGTGACGGAGCTGATCGGCATGGGTGTGAACGGCGTCACCGGCGATTACAGCCGCGGGGCCGCTGGTTTCATGATCCGCGACGGCGCCATCGCCGAGCCGGCCGCCGAGATCACCATTGCCGGCAACCTGCTGGACATGTTCGCGCACCTCACCCCGGCGAACGACCTGGTGTTCCGCCGCGGCACCGATTCGCCGACAGTACGCGTCGAAGGGATGACCCTGGCCGGGGCGTGAGGAGATTTTACCCAGCGCCGCCGCCAGCCCCTGTCCGCGTGCGATTGTAACGCCCATATATCGGTCGTGTTCACAACACGGCGAACTACCATGCCTCGTTCTTCCTGGCTGATTGCTGCCGTCGCTGCGCTGGCTCTGGCCCTCGCCCCCGGGCTCGCGGATGCGCGGGCGGGCAGTGGCGGCTCCTTTGGCAGCCGCGGCGGCATGACCTGGTCGGCGCCCCCGGCGACCAGAATAGCGCCGTACGGTGGTGCACCCATGCAGCGAAGCCTGACCCCGGACTATCGTTCGCCCGGGTACAACTCGTACAGCTATGGCTACCGGTCCGGGTCGCCCTTCATGTCCGGCCTGCTGGGCGGGTTGATCGGCGTCGGCCTGGGCGGCCTGTTGTTCGGACATGGTTTCTGGCATGGCGGCATGGGGTTCTTCGGCCTGTTCGGTTTCCTGCTGCAGATCCTGCTGATCGTCTGGCTCGTGCGCCTGGTATTGCGCCTGGTCCGCGGCGGTTACCCGGCCTATGCGGGCGGTCCCAACGTCTTCGCCCGCGGCCCCGGGCCGATGCCGATGGGCGGCGGCGGCGCCCAGCCCATTCCCATCAATCCCCCCGATTACCAGGCATTCGAGCAAATGCTGCAGGCGATCCAGGCAACGTGGAGTGATCATGATCTGAACGCTCTGCGCGCGATGACTTCGCCTGAAATGCTGGGGTATTTCGCCGAGCAATTGGCCGACCAGGAGAGCCGCGGCGTGCGCAACGAAGTGCGCGACGTGCACCTGCTGCAAGGCGACCTGGCGCAGGCGTGGCGCGAGAACGGACGCGACTACGCTACGGTGGCGATGCGGTTTTCCATGATCGACGTGACCCGCGACCGGATGGGACGAGTGGTGGACGGCAGCCCCAACGAGCATGTCACCGCGACGGAGCTATGGACCTTCCTGCGCGCGCCTGGCGGGCATTGGATTTTGTCCGCCATTCAACAAACGCGGTAGACCAATGTCATTGCGAGGAGCGAAGCGACGAAGCAACCTCGTTGGGTGATACTCACGAGCAGTACCGTTGCTTCGTCGCTACGTTCCTCGCAATGACGCGCATAACCACTACGCCAACGCTTTTTGAAACTCCTCCGGCGCGCCGGCATAGCCCGTGGCCTGGTCGGCAATGGCGAAAGTTTCGCAATACATGACCCGAGGTTCGCAGCCGTAGCGCTGGCGGATGCCCTCCAGCCATGGCCCGTTATAGAACGCTTTCGCCGACGCCAGGTCTTCCCAGATATAACTACCGCCCGCCACGCCGCCGTTCACATCGTGGATGAACTGCTTGCGCACGAATCCTGGAACGCGCAGGAAGTCCGGCGCGATCTTGAGGAAATGCTGCCGGCACGCCTCGCGGTCGATCTCCGGCGGCAGGTCGTAGAGCACGATGGCGGTGATCATGACGCGCGCACCAGGTTGTTGGTGACCGCTCCGCCCGTCGCCGTTCGCCCTCCGTCCACCACGTATTGCGCTCCGGTCACATTGCCCGCGAGGTCGGAACACAAAAACATCACCACGTTGGCAACTTCCTCCGCCGTGCCATAGCGGCCGATCGGGATGTTGGACTGGTAGCGGGCGCTGACGCTGGCCGGATCTCCCGGATTCAGCATGGATTCCAAAGAATGGATCATACGCGTATCGATCGGCCCCGGGCAGACCGCGTTCACCCGCACGCCGGACCGCGCCACTTCGCCCGCCGCGGTCTTGGTCAGCCCGATCACCGCGTGCTTGGACGCGACATAGGCCGGCATGCCGGGAGACGCCACCAGCCCCGCCACGGACGCCGTGTTCACAATCGCGCCCCGTCCCTGCTTGATCATTACCGGCAGCACGTGACGCAGGCCGAGGAATACCCCCTTTACATTCACCGCCATGACGCGGTCGAACATCTCTTCGTCGTAATCAGCGGTGGGGGCCACGCTGCCCTCGATACCCGCATTATTGTAGAAGCAATCAATCGCACCATAGGCATCGAGTGTCGCCTTCACATAGGCCTGCACGTCGGCGGATTTGGTGACATCGGCGCCAAGGAAGCGCGCGTCGCCGCCCTGCTGGCGGATGATTCCGGTGGTGGCGTCGCCTGCGGCCTGGTCGCGGTCGACCACCACCACCTTGGCGCCCCGGCTGGCGAAGCCCAGCGCGGCCGCGCGGCCGATACCGTTGCCCGCCCCGGTGATCAAAGCCACCTTGCCGCCGAATTCCATCATGGTTCCCTCCGTTGGGTGCGCGTTGGCAGGGAGCTTAAGGCAAGATCCCGGCCCGGGAGAAGAAGGCTCCTCCTGTGAGAGCGGGCTGGGGAGGGAGTGCCAGGCCGTGCTGCGACGCTCGGCCCCTGCCTCTGGGAGAAAAGAATTCCTTTTGCATGCCGCCCCGCAACGGATTGCCGCGGCACCGTCCTGTTTCCGCAATACCGCCGCACTTGTATAATTCACCGCCAGAACACTGGGATGACGGATGGAGACGACCATGGCCAGCAACAGCGCCTATCTGTCAGGTCTAGACCGCAACCAGGCCAATTATGCACCGCTGAGTCCGCTGACCTTCCTGGAACGCGCGGCCTACGTGTATCCCGACAAGCCTTCGGTGATACACGGCACCGAACGCTATACTTGGCGCGAGACCTATGTGCGCTGCCGCCGGCTCGCATCCGCACTGGCACGGCGTGGGATCGGTCGCAACGACACCGTCGCGGTCATCGCACCAAACACCCCGCCGATCTATGAAGCACATTTCGGCGTGCCGATGTGCGGCGCCGTGCTGAACACGCTGAACACGCGGCTGGACGCCGAGACGATCGCCTTCATGCTGCGCCACGGCGGCGCCCGCGCACTGATCACTGACCGCGAGTTTTCGCCCGTAATCGGCAAGGCTCTGTCGCTGCTGGGAACGAAGCTGCTGGTGATCGATATCGACGACCCCACCTGCCCGGATGGCGAACTGGTGGGCAATCTCACCTATGAGCAATTCCTGGCAGAAGGCGATCCCGGTTACGAATGGCAACCGCCATCCGACGAATGGGACGCGATTTCGTTGAACTATACATCCGGCACGACCGGCGATCCGAAGGGCGTAGTGTATCATCATCGCGGCGCGCATTTGAACGCGGTCAGCAACATCCTGAACTGGGGCATGCCGCATCACGCGGTGTATCTTTGGACGCTGCCGATGTTCCATTGCAACGGCTGGTGCTTCCCCTGGACCATTGCCGAACGCGCCGGCGTGAATGTCTGTCTGCGCCGCGTCGAGGCGAAGGCTGCGTGGGACGCAATCCGCACTCATGGCGTGACGCATATGTGCGGCGCGCCGATCGTCTACTCCATGCTGATCAATGCGCCCGCCGAGCTGCGCACCGGCATTCGCCATCGCGTTGCCGGCCAGGTCGCCGGGGCCGCACCGCCTGCCGCCATCATTGAAGGCGCCGAGAGGATCGGCATCGAACTTACGCATGTCTACGGACTGACGGAAACTTACGGCCCGGCTTCGGTTTGCGCCAAGCATGCCGCCTGGACCCCGATGCCGATCGATCAGCACGCCGAGCGCAACGGCCGGCAAGGCGTGCGCACGCCATTGCAAGAAGCGATGTCCGTGCTCGATCCCGACACCATGCAGCCAGTACCGTGGGATGGCGAGACGATGGGCGAGATCATGTTCCGCGGCAACATCACCATGAAAGGCTATCTCGCCAACCTGCCTGCCACAGAAGCGGCATTTGCCGGCGGCTGGTTCCATACCGGCGATCTCGCGGTGATGCAGCCGGATGGCTATGTGAAAATTCGCGACCGCTCGAAGGACATCATCATTTCAGGTGGCGAGAACATCTCCTCGATCGAAGTGGAGGACGTGCTGTACCGCCACCCCGCCGTACTCAGCGCCGCGGTGGTGGCGCAGCCGGATGAGAAATGGGGCGAGACGCCCTGTGCGTTCATCGAACTGAAGCCGGACACGACACTGACCGCAGATGAATTGCGCGCGTTCTGTCGCGAGCGGCTGGCGCATTTCAAAGTGCCCAAAACCTTCGTGTTTCGCGAGATTCCCAAGACCTCGACGGGCAAAATCCAGAAATTTGTGCTGCGCGAGCAAGCCAGGTCGGCCAGTGCGATCCAGTAGCGATCGCTGAGTACTCGTGATCAGACAAGCGCGCGTTACGCGCTCGCGACTCGCGCCCACCTCTTGTCATTGGGAGGAGCGGAGCGACGAAGCAATCTCCTACGGGCCACGGACAGTACGTGCACCATACGGTCGGGATTGCTTTTCCGTGAGTGCCGGACATCATTTCACTCGCAGATCCACGTGGCTGCACGCAGATTGCGCGCCCGGGCAACGGCATATTGCAGCTTGCGATGGTGGTGAGAGGAGGCTGACTGTGAGCCTGCCTCGCCGGACTCATGCCCATCCGCGTGCATCCGCGGTTGAACACTTTTTTGAATTGCCGCGTGGTCGTGCCGGCCAGCCCAGTTGTGGTGGTGGTACGGCCGAAATTGCCGTTACCATTGTTGTACGGCGTGGTAGTCTGTTGTGATGCGTGACCGAGCGGTTCCACATCCCGCCGCGCGGCCCACGGAACCACCAGCCGCGCGCCGCGGGCTGCGGGCTGGCCAGGGCCAGCAGCGCGACCGCCGCCAGACCGGCGGTGGTGCAACGGAATGCAGGTGATGTCGCCATGGCTCGATCTCCTTCAGCTTGCCAGCCGGGCAATCCGGCCGCGAAGGGTGCATGACCGGTGATACGCGTCCGCGGCGCCGATCCCCCGAACGGCGCAGATCCCCAGACTGGCGGCGGACTGGAAATCGGCCTAATCCGCCCTCGCCATGGCCGGGCTTGACCCGGCCATCCACGTGCGAACGATCGGGTCGGCATCGCGCGGAGCGACGCCCGATCAGCTTGGGAAGATGGCCGGGTCGGGCTCGGTCATGACGGGTTATTGGCGATCTGGAGGGACGCACCATGCGCGAAATCGGCCATTTCATCGGCGGCAAGCACGTCGCGGGCACCAGCGGCAGGTTCGGCGACGTATTCAACCCCGCGTCCGGCGAAATCGCCGCCAAAGTCGCGTTCGCCGATACCGCCGAGGTGAACAAGGCGGTTGCCGCCGCCGCCGCCGCCTGGCCGGCCTGGGCCAGCACGCCGCCTCTGCGCCGCGCCCGCACCATGTTCAAGCTGAGGGAATTGCTCGAGCGCGACCGCAAGGAAATCTCCGCCATCATCACGGAGCAACACGGCAAGGTGCTGTCTGATGCCGACGGCGAAGTGACTCGCGGCCTGGAAGTGGTGGAGTTCGCCTGCGGCATTCCCCACCTGATCAAGGGCGAATACAGCGACCTGATCGCAACGGGGATGGATGCGTGGTCGGTGCGGCAGCCTCTGGGCGTGGTGGCCGGCATCACGCCGTTCAATTTCCCGCTGATGGTGCCGCTGTGGATGGCGCCGGTAGCGCTGGCCTGCGGCAACTGCTTCGTGCTGAAGCCGTCGGAGAAGGACCCGTCCGCGTCTCTGAAGCTGGCTGAGCTGATGAAGGAGGCCGGCGTGCCGGACGGCGTGTTCAGCGTGGTGCAGGGCGCGCGTGAGGCGGTGGAGACGATCATCGCGCATCCCGACATCGCCGCGATCAGCTTCGTCGGCTCGACCGCAATCGCCGAGACGATTTATCGCGGCGGTACCGCGGCGGGAAAGCGGGTGCAGGCGCTGGGCGGGGCGAAGAACCACCTGGTGGTGATGCCGGATGCCGACCTCGACGATGCGGTGGATGCCCTGATGGGCTCGGCCTACGGCGCGGCGGGCGAGCGCTGCATGGCGGTGTCGGTCGCCGTGGCGGTGGGTGACAGCGGCGATAAGCTGGTGCGGAAGCTGGAGCCCCGGGTGCGGGCGCTGAAGATCGGACCGGGCGTCGATCGTGAGGCCGAGATGGGGCCGCTGGTGACGCGCGAGCACCGGGAGAAGGTGAAGGGCTATGTCGATCTCGGCGTGAAGGAAGGTGCCCGGCTGGTGGTGGACGGCCGCGACCTGAAGCTGCAAGGCTATGAGAACGGGTTTTTCATCGGCGGCTGCTTGTTCGATGACGTGACGACCGACATGCGGATCTATCGCGAGGAAATCTTCGGCCCGGTGCTGTCCGTGGTACGCGCGCCCGACCTGGCCGCGGCGACGCGGATGGTCAATGCGCATGAATACGGCAACGGCGTCGCGATCTTCACCGCCGATGGCGGGGCGGCGCGGGATTTCTCCGAGGCGATCCAGATCGGCATGGTGGGAGTGAATGTGCCGATCCCTGTGCCGATGGCGTACCACTCCTTCGGCGGGTGGAAGCGGTCCCTGTTCGGCGACCATCATATCTACGGGCCGGAGGGGGTGCGGTTCTACACGCGGTACAAGGCGGTGATGCAGCGTTGGCCGGGAGGTGCGCGGCGCGGGCCGGAGTATGTGATGCCGACGCTGGGGAGGTAGATCCTTCGCTCTCTAGTCCTCGTTTGCGCTACGGCTTGCATTCTGGGAGGATAGAAGGAGCAATGCTGCCAACGCGCCGCGTGCGGCAGCACTGCTGGCACGCCGAGATGCATTTCCACCGAAGTCACTTTCCTTGCTGTAACGGCGTCGACGCCTGTTCCGACCGGACCGCAAAACGGATCGGCGCACTTGGCTTGTCGTACAATGTCCCATCGGCAGCAATAAAGTGAGTGGGTATTGATACCACTGCCTCAAAACCGTGAGACGGGCCTCAGAGATTACACCACCGAGGGACATTCTCCAACTGCCGCTCGCCTCGAAACGTAAGGCACCACTGAGTACCGAGGGCTTTACGACTCTCGAAGAGTTCCTCGACGCTGAGGAGACACGCGAGGCGTTCCAGGCCGTCGCCATCAAGGAGGTGCTCACCTGGCAGATCGAGCAAGCGATGAAAGAGCAGCCCCTGTCGCGCAAACGTCGTGCCGAACGTATGGGCACGAGCCGGGGTCAGATCAGCCGCTTGCTCGATCCGACGGATGGCAAGCTGACACCACTGACGTAGGGGCGGGCCGCTGAAATGATCGGCCGAAAGGTGCGTCTCGAGTTGATCTGAACAACACTCGCCGGGCCTACCGGCATCCGAGAGTGCGTGGCCCCGGGTAGGCGGTGCGGCGGGCACCGGCTGCAAGCTTGGCCTGTTGCGTAACAACCACAGCTCCTGGTCATCGGCCGGCGCCCGGGTGGTCGGTATTGACGTCCCGATCGATCATCAGATAGAAGAACATAGAGGGAACAGTGGGGAGTCGAGCCACATGGCAATCGCGGTGACCCTTGGTCGGATCAAGGCACGGATGGGAACAGCAGGACCAATCATCGGCCGCCCATGGTCCGCCAACGATGTCGCCATGGTGCTTGGTTGGGTGGCGATTTTGCCCCTCGCAGCCGCGAGGTTCGAACACGATATCCTTGTGCCCCCTGTCAATCATCTCTCCGCAGGAGGCAACTTTATCGTCGCATCGGCAGCGTCCCTGACAGAGCTAACGGTTGCTGCATTATTGGCGCGGGTCGTTGGGACCGCCTTGCGCCACGCCTTACGGCGCATGCTCTGCCTTTGGCATGCGAGGTACACCGGCCACTCTGACCGCCATCTCTTGAGGCTGCTTTTCCGGCGTACAACCAGCGTGACATCCGCATCCACGGTGAAGAAATTCTCTTGGCAGGTGTGACAAGGCGATCGCCCCAAGCTGCTGCTCCGCCTTGCTTTCCGGCACCCCTGCCACTAGCCTCCGCGCGCTGATGGGGATGGAGTCCCCCGAAACCGCCCTCAGGGGCTGATGACTCCTACCGTGCGTGGCTGTGGCCCGCGGTGGGAGTCCCGTATCCGACACCACCTGTCTCGCCATCACCGCGTATCACATGGCGGAGGTGGCTTGTGTTCTATCTATCGGTAGCAATCGGCGGAGCAATCGGCAGCGTCGGGCGCGCCTGGCTCGCGATCGTGGCGGCGCGCATCACGGGACCCCAGTTCCCGTGGGGCACGATCCTCATCAACATCGTCGGCTCGTTCATCATCGGCTTCTTCGGCACGCTGACGACGAGCGACGGGCGCTTCTCTGTCCCCACCGATGTGCGTGCGTTTGTCATGATCGGCATCTGCGGCGGGTTCACCACCTTCTCATCCTTCAGCCTGCAAACGCTCGAGCTCGCACGAGATGGCCGGCCAGCGCAGGCACTCGGCAATGTTGCCCTGTCGGTCGTTCTCTGCCTTCTTGCCGTAACCGCTGGATACGCGAGCGCCGGCAGCCTGCATCGTCCACGCCTCGCAGCTGCGCTTTCGGGAGACGACAGCATGGGAGACGTAATCGTCGCTGCTCTCGATAAGCCCGAGACTGCGCGGACCTTGCTCGATGCCGGCACACGCCTGCTGGAAATCGGCGGTGGCGGCCGCCTCAAGGCTGTAGCGGTGCGCATGCCGCCGGCCGCAGCGATTTTCCCCTCCGAGGAGGTGCTGACCGCGGATCGTGAAGCCGCCATTCGTGCCGAGCAAGAGAATTGGGCGGGCCAACTCCACGACGTGGTCGCTAACTACACACCGCTGGCGCTGTCGCATGGCGTCCATGTGGATTGGCTGGATCTGGAGGGCGACGCTGCCGACGTCATAGCCGATCATGGCCGGCGCGCAGATGCTGTCGTGGTCGCCCGTCCCGTCGATCGTGCAAGCGCCCGCATGCACGACTGTATGCACGCCGCATTGTTCGATACCAGCAACCCAGTGCTGGTCGTGCCGCCCGGCTTTCGCGGACCGTTTGGTCAGACTGTCGCCATTGCCTGGAACAACGATGAGCGGGCCGTCAAAGCCGTGCGCACCAGCGTACCGCTGTTGCGCAAAACCAGGGCCGTCCATGTGTTATGCGCCGATCGCCCACCCGAAATGCCTGCCGTCCTGACGGAGCATGGCATTCCTGCGAAGCTATATGCTGTACGCGACGGAGACGCCTCTACCGGCGAGCGCATCCTCACCGCCGCCCATCAATCCGGCGCCGACCTGTTGGTCATGGGGGCATTTGCCCACGGCGAGTGGCGCGAGGCTCTGTTTGGCGGCGTAACAAGATACATGCTCGCCAATGCAGACCTGCCTCTGTTCTTGCGGCACTGATCGTCGTCGCCGAGCCAACCCACGCGCCGATCTCATGGCTCGCTCCGTGCCCTCCGGTGCGCCCCAACGGCGTGGTTGGCTAGTGAGTGAGAGTCTCATCCCGGTAACGGTCGGTTGGCCGGGTAGCTGGCAGGCGGTTTGGTCGGGCAACCGGCTGGATCGAAGCCCTGCGACAAAGGCCACCTCGGGTGGTCGAGCGAATCGATGGGCGGTAACGCGAGTGAAGTCTGAGCAAGCCTCGAAAGGGAAGTTGTGGACGCCGACCCGGCCGGAGAACGGGGAAGGCAGCACGGTCTTGGGAAGCAGCCGACAGATGCACCTGGGCCGGTCCACCGGGGTAAGGGACATCGCACGTCGAGACAGTCAGCCAGGTAATTGGGGGAGACCCGCATATGGCGAGGGTAGCGGCCTCAACGGTGCTGCAAGGTGCCGGCCGGTGCGGGAGTCGGACAGGGTCATAGTACCGCTGAAGCCGGGTAATGCCGGTGGAGGGAAGGACCCTGACTTCTGGTATGTTTTCGAAGCAGACGAGGTGGGGTGATTGGCCGATGAGCCTGGCAACACCTGACGCGATCCGGACTCTGCAGAGGAAACTCTATGGCAAGGCGAAGGCCGAGCCGGACTTCCGGTTCTACTTGCTCTACGACAAGGTCTGGCGAGCCGACATTCTGCGCCACGCGTATGACCTGGCCCGCGCCAACCAGGGCGCCCCGGGGGTGGACGGAGCGACGTTCGAGAAGATCGAAGCGGCGGGTCTGGAGGACTGGCTGTCCCGGCTTGGCGAGGAACTACGTGCGAAGACGTATCGGTGCCAGGCGGTGCGGCGGGCGATGATCCCAAAGCCCGGTGGCGGCGAGCGGCCACTCGGTATCCCGACGATCAAGGACCGGGTGGTGCAGACCGCGGCGAAACTGGTGCTGGAGCCGATCTTTGAAGCGGACCTGGAACCGGCGGCGTTCGGCTATCGGCCGAACCGCAGCGCGGGCCAGGCCGTCCAGGCGGTGCTGGGCCTGCTGCGGCAGGGCCACACCGATGTGGTCGATGCCGATCTGAGCAAGTACTTCGACACCATCCCGCATGACGAGTTGATGTGCTCGATTGCCCGCCGCATCGTGGACCCCGCGATGCTGCGGTTGATCAAGCAGTGGCTCAAGGCGCCGGTCGAAACGACCGGAGCAGATGGCAAGAAGCGCATGGAGGGGGGCAAGGCCAGCAAACGAGGCACGCCGCAAGGCGGTGTCATCAGCCCGCTGGTGGCGAACCTCTACATGAACCGCTTCCTGAAGCACTGGCGGAGGAGCGGCAGAAGCGAAGCCTGGCAGGCGCACATCATCAACTGCGCGGACGACTTCGTCATACTCAGCCGCGGCTGTGCGGCCGAGGCGATGGCGTGGACGGATGCGGTGATGACGCGGCTGGGATCCCGGATGCGGGAGAACCGCACGTCCGGTTTGATGAGCGGGGAGGGGAAACGGACCGTCATGCGGCACCGCGCCTCTCCTCGACTCTACTGGTCCTCGTTCTTTTCTCCATGTTAAATGAGTAAAGCAGACCGCGCGGCACCGGCGTCGCATTGGGAGCGACCACACTGCGTCGTGCGGGGAGATACTGGGCTGACGATCAGCGAACTCGCCTAAGCGTCGAAGCCACGGCCTTCGGTCCCAGCAATTGGAGGCTCGAACGGCTAGAAGAGGCGATAACCTTGGAATTGCCGACGCTGCTCAATGAACAGCTAGCGACCCGTTATGAAATTCTTGACTTGCGCAAACACAGGTCATGGCCGGAAATCCCTGCCGCGACCGAAGCATGGTAGGATCGGATCACCGCACACCCTCCGTCGTGGGCACGCCCCCTAACGCCGCCGGCGTGGTGCCATCAACGGCAGGGCATCGAATAAAGTGGGCGCCTCGCCAACCCTCGCACCCTCGATCTCCAGCATGCGCAATTTCGTGGTGACGCCCCCAGGCGCCGAGAACCCGCCCACCTTGCCGCCGGCCGCCAGAACACGGTGGCAGGGCACGATGATCGGAAACGGGTTCTGTCCCATCGCTTCACCGACGTCCCGCGCGGTGCAGCCTTCGCCAAGCCGCGCGGCCAGTTCGCCATAGGACAGCGTCGCCCCGGCCGGGATGCCCCGCAAAGCAGCGTAAAGCCGCTGACGGAACGGCGGGATACCAGCCATGTCAAGCACGATGCCTGACAGGTCCTGCGCATCGCCGCGCAGCAGCCCGGCAATCCCATCGATCGCCTGCTGTACATCGGACGGAGGCGTTGCCTCGGTCGCATCCGGATGGCGCCGCCGCAACCGATCACCCGTTGCCTGTGCCGTCCGCTCCGGCAATTGCACGCCGGTCACGCCGCGTGGACCCCAGGCAATGCCGCAGGAACCGATGGCGGTTGAGAATATTGCGAATCCCTGGTCGTGCATAACGGGCCCAATCTAGCACCGGCCCTCCACCCAAGCTTCGCGATTCTTGCTCTGGCACGAATGATCTGCTGACACCCCACTGTCAGCAGAAAGGCCGCGGCAGCCCGGCTACTCCGCCCCCCACCCGCCATCGATGACCAGGCTCTGCCCGGTCATGAACCCCGAAGCATCCGAAGCCAAAAACACCACGCCCCCCGCCATATCCGCGGGCGTCGCGAACCGTCCCATCGGCGTATGCTCTAACAACCGCTTCCCATGCACGTCATGCTCCAGCAGTCCGTGCGTCAGGTCAGTATCCACCCATCCGGGCGCCAGCGTATTCACCCGAACGCCCCGCCCGGCCCAATCCAGCGCCAGCGCCTTGGTCAGCATCTCGACCCCGCCCTTGGAGGCGCAATACGGCACCGACCGCGGCAGCCCGCCATGCCCCGCCACCGAACTCACATTGATTATCGACCCGCCGCCCCCCATCGCGCCGCCCAAATGTCTGCAGCAAAGGAACACGCCGGTCAGGTTCACATCGATGATGTTCTGCCAGTCTTCCAGCGACACGCGGTCAATGGTGCGAAAGATCGGGTTCACCCCGGCATTGTTCACCAACACGTCGATCCGTCCGCATCGAGCCAGCACCGCATCGCGCAGCGCCAGCACGTCCGCCTCGCGCGACACATCGGCCACCTGCACCATGCAGCGGTCACCGATCGCTGCCGCGGCCTCTTCCAGCGTGGCCGGCGTGCGCCCCACCAGCACGACAAAGCCGCCATGCCGCGCCAAGGCTTCCGCCATGCCACGGCCAATGCCGCGTCCGGCCCCGGTCACGATGCAGACTTTTCCACCCAGGTCGAAGGTTGCGTCCCCCATTGGGCTCACCAGTTCGGCCCCTGCCGTGCGATACGTTGTGCCAAAGACCAGCGATGCACTTCCGAAGGCCCGTCATAAATTCGAAACGCCCGCACCTCGCGGAACAACCGTTCCACCAGGGTTTCGCCGGTAACACCCTGACCCCCCAGCACCTGCACGCAACGATCCACCACGCGCCAGATCGCTTCGGAGCAAAACACCTTGGCGATGGAGGATTCCGTCGTGCCGCGCGCGCCCTGATCCAACAACCAAGCCGTATGCCAGATCGCCAGGCGGCTCATGCGGATATCGATCTCATTATCGGCCAGCATGAAGCCGACGCCTTCATGGTTCACCAGCTTCGCGCCGAACACTTCCCGCCGCTGCGCATACTCCGCCGCAATGTCGTGCGCGCGCCGCGCCGCACCCAGCCAGCGCATGCAATGCGTCAGCCTCGCCGGCGCCAGCCGCACCTGCGCATAGCGGAAGCCCTTACCAGGCTCGCCAAGAATATCCGACGCCGGCACCCGCAAATCGTTGAACTTCACCACGGCGTGGCCGCCGGCAAACGCCTGATCCAGGCTCTGCATCGTGCGCACGATCTCTATCCCCGGCTGGTCCATGTCGGCCAGGAACATCGTCGCGTTGCCGCTCTCATCCTTCGCCATGATGATGGCAAACGCCGCGCCATCGGCGCCGGTAATGAACCATTTCGTCCCGTTGATCACCCAGTGATTGCCGTCCTTCACCGCCGTCGTGTTGATCGCAGAAGGATCTGAACCCGCCCCCGGAGCCGGTTCGGTCATGCAGAAGCACGACCGCGTTTCCCCCTGCGCCAGCGGCCTTAGCCACCGTTCCTTCTGCTCATTCGTCGCCACCTGCTCCATCAGATGGATGTTGCCTTCGTCGGGCGCGAAGATATGCATGGCGACCGGGCCAAGCAGCGAATAACCGGACTCTTCGAACACGATCGCCTTGCCGACATGGTCCAGGCCCAACCCGCCATAGTCCGGCGACGCATGCGGCGCGAGCAATCCGGCGTCACGTGCCAAAGCGACGAGCTCGCGGCGGAAGTCCTCGGTCGGGCCATGTGCTGTCTGCCGCGGATCGGCTTCCAACGGGATCATCTTGTGGCGGATGAACGCGCGCGTTCGATGCTGCAGCTCTTGCAGTTCGGGAGAGAGGGAGAAGTCCATGGGTCACCTCTGCAGCATCGTTGCGGCCAGTGCGATGTCATACTGCGCTAATGCGAGGCGTGGCAGCCTGTTGTCATTTACAAGGCACGGTCAACCGTCGTCATTGCAAGCAACGCAACGACGCGGCAATCTCGTTTGGTTGCCGGCATGAACGGTTTGTGCGCCACGCGAAGGAGATTGCTTCGTCGCCGCGTTCCTGGCAATGCCGACGGACGGTCGCGCCTCCCAATGACGCACGAGCCGAGCATCAGAACGCGCGTCCCTGCGCGATCTCATGCGTGAATTCCAGAATGCCGGTTCCGATCGCGCTCAACTTCTCATACCGCGGATCGGCCGTAGCGCCTGCGCGCCAACGCAGACCAAGCTGCAGGAAGATCACCGCCAGCTTGTACAGCGCCAGCACGCGATAGAACATGAACTCCGACACATCCCGTCCCGTCAACCGCGCATATTCCGCCACCGCTTGCTCGCGCGGATACAGACACGCCTCATCGGCCGGCATCTGCGCCATATCGTGCATCGCCCACGGGTCATCAGCATGAATCCAATAACTCAGCAATGTGGCAAAATCGAACAACGGATCACCGCGCGTTCCCTGATCCCAGTCCACCACCGCCACCGGCGAGAAATCACCCGGATCCAGAATCATATTGTTCAGCTTGAAATCATTATGTAGCAACCCCGGCTTTCCGTCCGGCACGATCCGTTGCTCCAGCCAGGCGCCCACTTCCTGGTGCAGCCGATCGGTGCCGTCCTCCTTCGCCGCCCAGCCGCGCTTGCGCCAGCCGCTGACCGCGCGAGCCAGGAAACCCTCCGGCCGCCCCAGATCATCCAAGCCGATCGCAGATGTGTCCACAGCATGGATCGCCGCCATCGTCTCCAACAGCACCTGTGACAGCCGCGCGCCGATCTCCGGCCGATGCGCCAGGTCCGGCGGCACATGCTCGCGGATCACCAACCCGGCGCGATACTCCAGGATCTGGAAACGCTGGCCGATAATCCCCGGATCATCGCACAGCAGCACGCTGCGCGGCACGAACGGTAATGCGTCAGGCAGCCGGGACAGGATCCTATGCTCGCGCGCCATATCGTGGCTGCCCGCTGGCAGTTCGCCCATTGGCGGACGTCGCAAAACGTACGGCTTGCCATCCAGGTGAATCAGATAATTCAAGTTGGCCAGCCCGCCCGCGAACTGGCGCGGCGGTGGATCGGTATCCAGCCGCAGGCTGCGCGTCGCCAGGAACATGCGCACCGCGTCCCACGGCAGCGCCACACTTTCCGCAGGCGAACGCAGATCGGGCGGCAAGGCGTGCGGCACGTTTCCTCCTGTTGCCCAACGCGGGCGCAGACATAGCGGAAACCCCGCTGACGATACAGCCGAGGCTATCTCTCCAGGGACCATCCGACCACCCCGGCAAGCGGCAGCAGATCCATCGCTACGACCTGGTATGTCACCTGATCGTGCAGGCGTGCGACTGACTGCCCGACAGTTGCCGGAGAACGACCCGACCACCAGCACATGTTCGTCAGAGGTCGGGGGAGCTTTGCCGGAGCCTGGTCCGGTTGCCGCGCGCCGCGCACATTTGCATCCTCGCTGCGTGACACCCCGTGGGACATTGGCGCATGCGCTATCTCGCTCTTGCAGTTCTGCTTCTGGGTCTGATCCCGGCCGCCGCCAATAGCGCACCGCTCCGCGCGGCGGTATTTCGCTTCGCACTGGATGACACCAGCCTGGCGGGACCAATGCAGCAGCCGAGTGTCGCCGATAGGCATCGGATCGAGCTGATCACGCAGCAGTTGCGCGCCGCATTGGAGCGGTCCGGGCGCTACGATGTGCTGTCGACACAACCGGTCGCGACGGAGGCAAGCCATACAGACCTGCAGGATTGCGGTCCGTGTGCAACCGATCTGGCGCGCAAATTAGGGGCGCAGGTTGCCGTCACCGGCTGGGTGCAAAAAGTCTCCGACCTCATCCTCAACATAAACCTTGTGATTCGCGATGTCGCTACCGGCAAGCGACTGCACGCCGGCAGCGTCGACATTCGCGGCGACACTGATATCGCCTGGACACGTGGTCTCGACTTTCTGCTGGAGGAGTTGCGGCTGACACGGCCGGGGCAGTGACGAGGCAAGGGGTTGACGAGTACATGCGCCCACCCAATCAGAGAAGGGTGTATGGAGCGCCCAATGTCATCGCGAGGAGCGGACCGATGAAGCTACCTCGTTCGGGGGGACGCCCGGACAAAACGTGCATAGTGCGACCGAGATCGCTTCGCCGCTACGCTCCTCGCAACGCCATATCTATTCCGCCGCTTCCTGCATTGGCGCCCGATCGCGTCCGACCAGCGTACCCCAATCCGCCCCATCAAGATACGCCGAGTACACCCGGTAGAAATTCCGCGGCGTATGTTCGGTGATCTGCAGCGACACATCCCCCTGGATCGGCTCATCAACCTGAAATGCCCGCATCGACATCTGGTAATTGAATGGATGGCGCCGCGCGATCGTCCCCTTGCTCGCTTCCGTCGCGTACAGCCAGTTCTCCATGTCGTCTTGCTCTGTCATCCCCGCCGGACCGGAGTAGCGCATATAGAACCGCCGCAGCACATCCTTCACTTCCGCCGGAGCATCGGCATCGACCAGGAAGAAGCGCCAGCCTTCGGTTTCCGTCGGGCTATGCGGATGCCAAACGCACAGAGCGCGAGGCTGCCGCCCGTGATACGCCGTGTTCGGGAAAATGCAGCCAGTGAACGGCAGCAGCCGAGCCTTCTGCCCCAGCCGGCGTTTCCGTTCATAAAAGCAGTGGCGGAAGTACTCATCCACCACGGGATACTCCTGGTAGGACGGCACGTATTCCGATGCATCCGGCATCAGCACGCTGTGCATGCCGTGCCCCGCCGGATGCGCCACCCACACATGCTGACCCTTGTTGTATTCGTTGTCGCGCCGTCCCTTTACCGCGCGCTGGCCGCTTGGCCCGATGCCGATCATGTCAACCGACCGGTGCGACGGGTTGTGATAGGTGTCCCCCAGAAAGTTCTCGGCGGCAAATTTCCAGTTGGACCGGAACACCCATTTGTGCACGCCGATCACTTCCGACCCGCCGGGCCGTCCGTCACGGCAATCCAGCACCTGGTCCAGGTGATCGACCGCGCCGACGAGATAGTCCAGCAGTTCCGGTGCCGCGGGATCCCACGACGCCCACACTGTGCTTTTGTAGATCGCCAGCCGCGGCACCTCGATCAGGGGCCACTCGTCGCGGTTCAGCGTGCCCTCATACAGCGCGCGGTACAGCGGCACGCCCTGCAGTTTGCCGTCGGTCGTGTAGCTCCATGAATGGTACGGGCACACGAACAAGGACGTGTTGCCTTGCTCGTAGCGGCAGACCTTCATGCCGCGGTGGCGGCAGGAATTCAGGAAGACGTGTACCTTGCCTTGTGCATCACGGCACAGGATCACGGATTCCTCGCCCATGCGGGAGACGAAGAAATCGTTTGGGTTGGGAATCTGGCTTTCATGGCCGACGAACAACCAGGCGCGCGAGAACAGTTTTTCCAGCTCGGCGTGATAGAGTTCGGGTGAGACGAAGATTTCGCGGCTGATGACGCCGCGCTCCGTGTCGATCATCCGATCGATGGCCTGAATGCCGGTCATCGCCATTCCTCCTACGGGCTGGCGGCATTGTGGGGCCGCGCACGGTGCCCGCGTCAAGCCACACCGGCATGGCGCGGCGACGAAGGAGAGCTATGGGCCCTCAACCGCCCGCCGCAGCGCCGCCCTCGCCAGCAGCCGCGTCGAATCGAGCGTCGGCAACGGCGCGTTCGCGTCGCTCAGAACCAACGGCAACTCCGTGCAGCCCAGCACGATCGCATCGCAGCCGGCATCGAGCATCCCCGCCATGACGCGCTGCAGCCAGGCGACGGACTCCGGGCGGAAGATGCCGCAGACCAGTTCGTCCATGATGACGCGGTTCATCTCCTCGCGTTCGGCGGCGTCCGGCCGTTGGAAGCGCAGTCCCCGCCGCGTCAGCATGCCGGGATACACGTCGCTCTCCACCAGCCAGCGCGTCCCCATCAGGCCTAGATTGCGAAATCCACGTGCCGCCGCTTCATTGGCAACGACGTCGGCGATGTGCAGCCAGGGCAGCGGCGAGCGCGGTACGACATACGGATGGGCCTGATGCAGTGTGTTGTCGGGGCAGATCAGGAACTCTGCGCCGATTGCCGCCAGCTTTGCCGCGGAGGCAAGCATGATGCCGCCCACCGCCTGCCAGTCGTTGCGGTAGATCCATTCCATGGTCGCGGCCAGTGATGGCGTGTGCATTGAAACCTCGGGATGCGCATGCGGCCCGAGGAACTGAGGTCCTTCAGTGCAGATGGTGCGGTAACAGAGTGCCGCGCCTTCGGCAGAGCATGCGACGATGCCGATATGCTGGGGCATGAGCAGGACTCCACAATGGGCAAACGATTGCCATGAAGGAGAGCGTCATCCGATACCACGAATCTCCCCGGTCGGTGCACTGCCTGCGGCCGAGGCGGGTCGGCCCTCCACTTCCCATCATTGCGGCGAACAAGGCGAGGGGGCAATATCGGTCACGTGCGTGAACGAAACGAACACCTTCGCCGCGCGCTGTTCGCAAAGCCACGCTGCGCCAGCCGGAGCGACATGATGAAGCCCGCACTCGCACGCAGCGGCACGGTTCCACCGCCATGAAATCCTGGCTCTGCTTTCTCGGCATCCTCGCGGCATTCGCCATCGCACTGGAGCCATTGTTCTTCACCATCGACCGCATCATGGTATTCAACACCGTCCCCCGCGACGATTACGCGCCGTTCCTCCTCTGGCTCGTGCGAGCGCCGGGCGGGGCATTCCCGGAATCGCCCTACGGCTACCGCATCCTCACGATGGTCGCCGCACTGCCTCTGTACTACCTGCTACCCGCGCTGCGTCTGACCAATCTGCCCCCCGCACTGACACCGCAATACGCACAGGCGACCGCGGCACTCGCCGCCTTATCCTACTTGTCCCTACTCGGGTCCGGCCTGCTGATGTACCGCCTCGCGCGCGACCGCATCGGCCTGCCCCGCCGCGAGGCCGTAACGTCCGGCGTGTTGCTGTCCGTGCTGATCCTCTACACCCAGTTCTTCGGCATCGACGCCTTCGCAATCTTGCTGATCACGGCCGGGCTGTACCTGCTGTCGCGCCCCGCATGGTTCGCGACCCTGATCATACCCGGAACGTTCGCCAACGAAAAATTCGCCATCGTGTTTGCACTCTGGCTGACGCTGCGTTGCGTCACCTCACCCACGGACCGCCAACGCCTCACGGCGCCATGGATGGCGGCGATCGCCGCCATCGCGGTCTACGCGGCGGCCCTGCTGTTTCTGCACCTGCCCGGCAACGCCTATCAGCTCCATCCCGGTGGCTATCTCGCCACGTTGCTCACGAACCTGCGCGCGTCTGTCTCCGCCCGAGGACTGTTGCTGAATGCCCTGCCCACTCTGGTATTGTTCGCCGTGGGCGCGCTCGGCTGGCGACAAGCCGGTCGCCGCGACCTTCGCGGTATGCTCCGGCCGGTCGATCTGCTGATGATCCCCGCCCTCGTGCTGGTCGCGCTGGTGCTGACGCAGTTCTTCCAGACGGGCCGCCTGGTCATGCACGCCGCGCCTTTGTTCGTAGCGCCGGCCGCGGCAGCCATCGGCCGCTGGATGGATGCGGTGCCGCCCGGCCAACGCTGACCCCTCGCCCACAGGCGGCATCCGGGTCTTGCCTTGACGCGGCCTCTGCGCAAACCTGCCGGCCAGTCCGACAATCCAGGCCAGTCACGAAGCGAGGGTGGAGCCGTGAACGATTCAGTCATCACCGAGTCGACGAAGCGTTTCAAGTGGGTCGGCACGCGTCCGATCCGTCCGGATGGAGTTCCCAAGGTGACCGGGCGCGCCCTGTACGGCGGCGACCTGCGTATGCCCGGGATGTTGTTCGGCCGCGTGTTGCGCTCGCCGCATGCGCATGCCCGCATCAAGTCGATCGACATCTCCGCCGCGGAAGCGCTGCCCGGGGTGAAGGCCGTGATCACGGCGCACGACTTCCCGGACCAGAAGTTCGAATATGTCGGCCCGGAGCGCGTGGCGCAGAATTTCTGGCACATCACCCGCAACGTGATGGCGCGCGAGAAGGCGATGTATGAAGGTCACCAGGTCGCCGCGGTCGCGGCCACCAGTGCCTCGATCGCCGAGGAGGCGCTGCGGCTGATCAAGGTCGATTACGAAGTGCTGCCGCATGTCATCGACGTTGACGACGCGATGGCCGACGACGCCCCGCTATTGTTCGACGATATGATCACCCGCGGCATCGAGCCAGCGCCAACGAAACCCTCCAACATCTCCAAGCGTTTGGAGTTCAAGATCGGCGACCTGGACAAGGGTTTCGCCGAAGCCGACGTAGTGATCGAGAAGGAATTCAAGACCGCCGCCGTCCACCAGGGCTATATCGAGCCCCACGCTTGCTCGGCCAACTACAGCGCCGACGGGCAGGTAGAGCTGTGGACCTCCAGCCAGGGGCATTTCCAGATGCGCGCGTTCGTCGCGCAGCTTCTGGGCATGAAGATCGGCGACATCCGCGCCTATGCGGCGGAGATCGGCGGCGGCTTCGGCGGCAAGACAGTGACCTATCTCGATCCGCTGGCCGTGCTTCTGTCGAAAAAGTCCGGCCGGCCCGTGCGGCTGATGATGAGTCGCGAGGAAGTCTTCAAGGGCACCGGTCCGACCTCCGGTTCTTCCATGTGGGTGAAGATCGGCGTCAAGAAGGACGGCACCATCACCGCCGCCGACGGCATCTTCAAGTTCCAGGCCGGTGCGTTCCCCGGTTCGCCGGTCATGAACGGCTGCCTATGCTCCTTCGCGCCCTATGCGATCGAGAACATGCGCGCGGTGGGCTACGACGTGGTGTCCAACCGGCCGAAAGCGGCGGCGTATCGCGCGCCCGGCTCGCCGATCTCCGCCTTCGCGGTAGAGAGCGTGCTGGACATGTGCGCACAGAAGATCGGCATGGACCCCGTAGAAATGCGCCTGAAGAACGCGGCGCATATCGGCACCCCGACCATCTTCGGCCCGAAGCACGCGCATGAAGGCTATGCCGAGACGTTGAAGGCATTGCAGAACCATCCGGCGTACAAGACGAAGCTGGGGCCGAACCAGGGGCGTGGCGTTGCCTCCGGCTACTGGTTCAACGGCGGTGGCGAATCGAGCGCCACGATCCAGGTGAATGCCGACGGCACCGTCCTGGTGGCGACGGGTTCGCCCGATATCGGCGGGTCGCGCGCGTCGATGGCGCTGATGGCGGCGGAGACGCTGGGCGTGGATTACAGCACCGTGCGGGCGATCGTCGCGGACACCGGGTCCGTCGGCTACACACACGTGACGGGCGGATCGCGCGTGACGTTCGCCTCCGGCACCGCGGTGGTGAACGCGACCAAGAGCGTGATCAAGGACCTGTGCAAGCGCGCCGCGATCATCTGGGACGTGGACCCCGAGGCGGTGATCTGGGAGGACGGCTTCGCCAGGCCGGCCGGCGATAACGTCGGCAAATTTGAACCGCTGTCGCTGAAGGCGCTGGCAGCGAAGGCGGCGGCGACCGGCGGGCCGATCACGTCGGCGGCGTCGGTGAATGCGGGCGGGCAGGCGCCTGGCTTCTCCTCGCAGTTCTGCGACGTGGAGGTAGACCCGGAAACCGGTAAGGTCACCATCTTGCGCTTCGTCGCCGCCCAGGACGTGGGTCGGGCGATCCATCCTTCGTACGTGGAAGGGCAGATCCAGGGCGGCGTGGTGCAGGGCATCGGCTGGGCGCTGAACGAGGAGTACATCTACAATTCGAAAGGCCAGCTCGATAACGCCGGGTTCCTGGATTATCGCTGCCCGGTGGCATCCGACCTGCCGATGATCGACGCGCTGCTGGTGGAGGTGCCGAACCCGGCACATCCGTACGGCGCGAAGGGCGTGGGCGAGGTGAACATCTGCCCGCCGATGGCCGCGATCGCCAATGCGATCGACCGCGCGGTGGGGGTGCGGATGCCGGAACTGCCGATGTCGCCGCCGCGGGTGCGGGCGGCGCTGGACGCCAAGGCCGGCGCGTAAGGGGCGGAGTGGTGGCCGCTGGTGGGCACTGTCGGGTGGTGTTCACCAGCGGTTTTTCCGCACGCTATACCGGCGGCGTGCGGGAGTTCGATGTGCAGGCTCGGAATTTGCGCGGCGTGATCCGGGAGATGGAAGCGAAGTTCCCCGGGCTGGGGGAGACGCTGGAGAACGAGACGACCGTCGCTGTGGACGGGGAATTGTTCGAGATCGACTTCCTGGTGCCGGTGAAGGACGGGGCGGAGGTTTTCTTTATTCCGAAGATCGAGGGGGGATGAGGCAAGGTTGCTTCCTGGCGTCCTACCGGACGGACTGAGGTAATGACAGGCATGGGGCAATCTTTCCGCCGGCCGGTATAACCGTCTTGATAATGAAGCTCAGAACTTCATCGAACGCGAGCCATCGCGAAGCCGCCGCTTCCCGCCGATTGCCAGGCTTCCAACGCGGCGGATGACGGTATCAGCGGTAAGCCTCGG